>NZ_CP031933.2:1357486-2036229 GCF_003606365.2 Companilactobacillus zhachilii | reverse complement strand
ATTGATTTTGAATGGTCGTTATATTCGTAATTTTCAATTAACGAATGCTGTTATTCGTGGCTATGGTTCAAAATTGATGGTGGCACGTTTTCCAATTGCGGTAATTAATATCAAGATGGATCCAAGTTTGGTGGATATTAACGTTCATCCAACTAAGCAAGAGGTTCGTTTGTCTAATGAAGGTCATATTGGAGATTTGATTAGTGATGGAATTAGAAATCGTTTATCTAATCAAAACTTGATACCTGATGCCGTTAAGAATCTTGGGCGTAAAGAAGCTACACCTAAGGTTGATACGTATAAGCCGGAACAAATTAGTTTTGATGACATCAAATCAATTGATAAAATTAATGAACCTCTGGGAAATACAGCAACGGTTGAACCAGAGCCTGAAAGTTATGAGCCAGATAACTCGTTAGAAAAACGTGTCGAGACGCCAATGACGGGAATGCCAATTTTTGATGATCCAGAGCATTTGCATGCTTGGGATGAGCGAATGAAGCAGGAAAAAGCTGAAAAAGTTAATGTTATTGATACTGACGGTCATGAAGCTACTCCAGCACCAGAATCTGACTTCCCAGATTTACGTTATATTGGTCAAATTCATGGGACTTACTTGGTAGCTGAAAGTCAGAGTGGTTTCTACTTGATTGATCAGCACGCGGCTCAAGAACGAGTAAATTACGAATATTATCGTCAAGAAATTGGTAAAGTTTCCAATGACCAGCAAAAATTACTCGTACCAATTGTTTTGGATTATCCTAATTCAGAGAGTATTTTAATTAAAGAAAAGAAACCAGTCCTAGAAAGTATTGGTTTGTATTTGGAAGATTTTGGACAGAATAGTTTTGTGGTCAACACGCATCCGACTTGGTTTGTTCCCGGACAAGAGGAGTCAACGATTAAAGAGATGGTTGACTATGTCTTAAATGATTCTAAAATCAGTGTGGCAGCTTTTCGTGAAAAAAATGCGATTATGATGAGTTGTAAACGAGCAATCAAGGCTAATCATCATATTGATGACCGCGAGGCCGCACAATTGCTTCATAATTTGACTAAAGCTGAAAATCCATATAATTGTCCCCATGGACGTCCAGTCTTGGTAGAATTTAGTAATAAAGATCTCGAAAAAATGTTTAAGCGAATTCAAGATCCACACGATACTAGAGAGAGTGAGTAAATTATGTTTGAATATTTAAATGGATTAATAGCAACCGTTACCCCTTCATATATTGTGGTGGATGTTAAAGGTGTGGGCTATAAGGTGCAAGTGGCCAACCCTTATCGTTATGAAGAAAAACAAGAAGCCTGTGTTTATGTTGAACAAGTTGTTCGTGATAATGAGCAATCGTTGTATGGCTTTTATGATTTGAATGAAAAAAATATCTTTTTACACCTAATTAGCGTTTCCGGTATCGGCCCTAAGAGTGCTTTAGCGATTTTGGCCGGTCAAGATTTACAGGGCTTGATTCATGCGATTGAAAATGATGATGTTAAATATTTAACAAAATTTCCTAAAATCGGTAAGAAGACTGCCCAACAAATTATTTTGGATTTGTCAGGTAAATTTACCGCTGAAGGTCAAATGACCCTTGGTGAGACACCAGTTGAATTCAGTACTGGTGGTAATCAAGAATTAGAAGACGGCTTGGCAGCACTTGAATCACTAGGTTATTCAACTAGAGAAATTGGAAAAGTTAAGTCGCAACTTGAGAAAGAACACCTCAAGAGCGCCGATGAATACCTACGTGCTGGATTGAAACTGTTGAGTAAGTAAACTCGTGGTGCTAGTTGATTTTTTGATTATGGAATTGAAATGAAGGGAGTGTTAACAATCGAAAATAATGAGAATGAAGACGAACGTTTAACCGATGCTGACTCGCTTGATAATATTGAAGATATTGTCGAACAAACATTACGTCCCCAAAGCTTTGACCAATATTTAGGTCAAGAGAAAGCCAAGAAGGAACTTGATGTCTATATCAAAGCGGCTAAACAACGCCAACAAACGCTTGACCATGTCTTGCTTTATGGACCTCCCGGGTTAGGTAAAACCACTTTGGCAATGATTATTGCTAACGAAATGGGGGTTAATATTCACACAACGACCGGTCCTTCAATTGAAAAATCTGGAGATTTAGTAGCCGTCTTGGATGAATTGGAACCCGGTGATGTGTTATTTATTGATGAAATCCACCGTATGCCTCGAGCAGTCGAAGAAGTTTTGTATTCGGCGATGGAAGATTTTTACATTGATATTATTGTGGGCCAAGGTAGTGAGTCTCGTTCACTACATCACCAATTAGTTCCTTATACATTGATTGGTGCCACGACTGCCGCCGGAAAACTTTCAGCTCCTTTAAGAGATCGGTTTGGAATTGTTGAGAGAATGGAGTACTATACCATAGATGAATTGTCTAAGATTGTTTTCCGTTCTGCGAATGTCTTAAATATTAATGTCGATGAGGAAGGTGCTCATGAGATTGCACGAAGATCTCGAGGAACACCAAGAATTGCCAACCGCTTGTTAAAACGAGTTCGTGACTTTGCTCAAGTTGCCAATAAAGATACGATTGATTACGATATGGCAGAATCGGCTTTGAACCAATTACAAGTTGATGATGCTGGCTTGGATCATATTGATCGGCGGATTTTGGAAATGATTATTGAACTGTATAACGGTGGTCCCGTCGGCCTAAAAGTTATTGCCGCAAACATCGGTGAAGAACAAGAAACAATTGAAGAAGTTTATGAACCATATCTTATGCAGATGGGATTCTTAAAGAGAACTGCCAAGGGTCGTGTTGTAACAAGAAAAGGTTATGAACACTTAGGGCTACCATATCCTGAAAATGGACAGTAACATAGCTTTTTTTGCTCAAAATAAATACAACTAGCAATCCAAAATCGGATTACTAGTTGTATTTGACTTAATGCTCGAAAGCTGACCATGTTTTGTCACATTCTTGGCGTTTCTAAAGAATGTCGTTAAACCAGTTATTAAAGGAGATTTTTTACATGTCACTATCAACAGAAGATTTTGATTACGATTTACCTGAAGAACTAATCGCACAAACACCTATCAAGAACCGAGACCAATCAAGACTTTTGGTGCTTGATCATAAAACGGGTGAGTATCAAGACAAACATTTCTACGATATTTTGGATTATTTAAATCCTGGGGATGCCTTGGTAATGAACAACTCCCGTGTTTTGCCAGCCCGTTTGTACGGAACTAAAGAAGACACTGATGGTCACGAAGAAGTATTGTTATTGAACAATATTGAAGGTGACAAGTGGGAAGTTTTGATGAAGCCAGCCCGTCGTGCCAAAGTGGGTACTAAAGTTCAATTTGGTGAAGATGGTCAACTTGAAGCCGAAGTTTTGGAAGATTTGGAACACGGTGGCAAAATCATTGAATTCCATTATCAAGGTATCTTTATGGAAATTTTGGAACAATTAGGTGAAATGCCTTTGCCTCCATACATTAAAGAAAAACTTGATGATCCTGACCGTTATCAAACTGTCTATGCTAAAGAAAATGGTTCTGCTGCTGCTCCAACTGCTGGTCTTCACTGGACAAAGGACTTGTTGAAGAAGGTTGAAGATAAAGGTGTTAAGTTAGTTTATGTTACTTTGCACGTGGGATTAGGAACATTTAGACCAGTAACTGAAACTGATGTTGATAAGCATGTAATGCATTCTGAGTTCTATCGTTTGGATGAGGAATCAGCTAAAACACTAAATGATGTTAAGAAAAACGGTGGCAAAATTGTGGCCACCGGTACAACATCAATTAGAACTTTGGAAACAATCGGAACTAAGTTTAATGGCGAAATCAAGGCTGACTCTGGTTGGACAGATATCTTTATCAAACCTGGTTATGAATGGAAAGTAGTTGATGAATTTATTACTAACTTCCATTTGCCAAAATCAACTTTAGTTATGCTTGTAGCCGCATTTACTGGTCGTGAAAATATTTTGAACGCTTATCACCATGCTGTTGAGGAAAAATATCGTTTCTTCAGTTTCGGTGATGCAATGTTCATTAAGTAGAGGGAATTTATGGAACCAGCTGTTAAATATACGTTATTAAAGAAAGAAAAGCATACTGGTGCACGTCTAGGATTGCTAGAAACACCGCATGGAACATTTGAAACACCTATTTTCATGCCGGTTGGTACTGAAGCGTCAGTTAAAAATATGGCACCTGAAGATTTGGAAAAAATTGGAGCCACAATTGTTTTAGCAAATACTTATCACTTATGGTTACGTCCTGGTGAAGATATTGTTAAAGAAGCTGGCGGCTTACATAAATTTATGAACTGGGATAAAGGTATCCTTACTGATTCTGGTGGTTTCCAAGTTTTCTCATTGGCTAATACTCGTGATATTACTGAAGCCGGCGTTCATTTTAAGAATCATTTGAATGGTCGTCGTGAATTCTTGTCACCTGAAAAAGCTATCAAGATTGAAAACTATTTGGGACCAGATATTATGATGAGTTTGGATGAATGTCCACCATTCTTTGAAAGCTATGACTACATCAAAAAATCTGTTGCTAGAACGAGTCGTTGGGCTGAGCGAGGACTCAAAGCTCATCGTAATCCTGATTGGCAAGCACTCTTTGGAATCGTTCAAGGTGCTGGTTTTGAAGATTTACGTAAACAAAGTGCCCAAGATCTTGTTAGTATGGATTTCCCTGGTTATTCAATCGGTGGACTTTCAGTTGGTGAATCAAAGAGCGAAATGAATCGTGTCCTTGATTTTACAACACCAATGTTGCCAGAAAACAAGCCACGTTACCTAATGGGCGTTGGTACAGCGGACTCATTGATTGATGGTGTTATCCGTGGTATCGATATGTTTGATTGTGTCTTGCCAACGAGAATTGCCAGAAATGGTACATGTATGACAAGCCACGGTCGTTTAGTTATTAAGAATGCCAAGTATGCGCGTGACTTCGGCCCATTAGATGACAATTGTGATTGCTATGTATGTCGTAATTATTCACGAGCTTACATTCGTCATTTGATCAATGCAAATGAATTATTCGGTACACATTTAACTAGTTATCATAATCTATACTTCTTGTTGAACTTGATGAAGGGTGTTCGCCAAGCTATTAGGGATGATAATCTATTAGAATTTAGAGAACATGTTTTTGAAGATTATGGTTTTAACAAGGAAAATGCTAAGAATTTTTAGAATATTTTGATAAGAAAAACCTACTAGTATGGAAACGAATGAAAATCTTTGTTACTCTATACTTATGTAAATTATTAAGAGGTGGAAAATTTGAATATGCTTACATTAGGCGCCGCAGGTGCTGGTGGATCAATGACACTTATTATCTTCGTTGTTATTATGTTCGTTGGTATGTATTTCTTGTCAATTCGTCCCCAAAAGAAACAACAACAAAAACGTCAAGAAATGCTTAAAGAAATGAGCAAAGGCGACAAAGTTGTTACACTTGGTGGTATTAAAGGTAAAATCGCATCAATCGATCGCGAAAACAAAGAAGTTGTTGTAGACTGTGATGGAATTTATCTAACATTTGATTTAAACTTCATTCGTCGTACAACACCTGCTGATGTTGCTACTACTGATGCTGTTAAGGATGCTAAACCAGCTAAGGTTGAAGAAGCTACTGAAACAAAAGATGATAAAGAAGAAGCACCAGTTGAAGATAAAGCTGCTGATAAAGAAACAGATACAGCAGATAAGACAGATGATGCTGCTAAAGATGATACAAAAGAAGAAACAAAATAGTGTTTAAAAAAAGATTGAAACTTTAAGGTTTCAATCTTTTTTATTGTTAAAAATTGGATATGGCCGCTTCCAATAGCAAGAAATTTAGGTCGCTATGGGGACCAATTCGAGCCATAAGGCGGTCTCGAATCTCGCTTTTGAACCTCGCAAAGACCGCGAGTTTCAAAAGTCGTCCCGTGGTGTAAGCGCTGAAGTGCCAACGCCACTTGCACAGCGACCTAAATTTCTTGCTCTTTCCAGCTAGTTTTTTTGATATATGCTAGCATTTGGTTGGAACGGTGTATTAATAACTTAGAAATAGTGGTAATCAAATTGTTAAATATATGGATTATATGAACTAGCACGATAATAATTGAGAGATGTCTTGAAACTTTTAATTATTAGATTATTTATTTTGAGGTTTTTTGATTGATTCAAATAGATACAAGCGATAATGTTTAACTTGATTATTTTCACTCTTTTAAATAAGAATAATATTGAAATATTAGGAGTAAATAAGATGACCGATAAAGAAAAAGATTCCAAGCATGTAAAGGCTTCAGATTTAAGTAAGAAATCTCAAGAAAAGTTAGAAGAAATCAAAAAGAAACAAGGTTTCAAAACCACCGATGAAGCAATTGATTATTTAACAGGCTTCCTTAAGAAGTAAATATTTAATTTAAAAATATAAGGGTAAAAGCTTGCCTTAAAGTATACTCTAAGTTTTAAAATTTACGATGTAACTTATTATTGCAAAAATAGTAATTAACATATCAAATTATCGATATTACATTTTATTAAAAATCAACGAATGAACTAGCCGGAAGGAGTAAGAAAAATTAGGTCGCTGTGAAGGTGGCGTTAGCACTTTAGTGCTTACACCACGGGACGACTTTTGAAACTCGCGTACTTTGCGAGGTTCAAAATCGAGCCTGGAGACCTTGGCTCCAGGCGGTCCCCACAGCGACCTAATTTTTCTTACTCCTGGAGGCGGCATACTAAAATACCACAAACAAAAAAATAATAAGTCAATAATGCAGATGTTTAATAATTCATGATGTAAAATATAAGTACATGAGACTGTCAAAAGGAGTTTAAAATGGTTAAAGAGAGATCAGCAATTTTTATTATTTTTGGGGTTCTGGTGACCTAGCTCACCGTAAACTTTATCCTTCATTATTCCGTTTGTATAAATCAGGCTATTTGAAGGATCATTTTGCCGTGATTGGAACTGCCCGTCGTCCATGGAGTGATGATTATTTCCGTGAAACTGTTGTTACTTCCTTAAAAGAATCATTTAAAGATGACGAGAAGATTATGGAAGATTTTGCACAACATTTCTTCTATCAATCACATGATGTCAATGATTCGGAACATTACATTGCTTTGAAGAACTTAGCTGCAAAACTAGATGATCAGTTCGATGCTGGTCATAATCGCGTTTATTACATGGCTATTGCACCAAGATTCTTTGGTACCGTTGCTGAACATATCAATTCTGAAGGTTTGAAAGCTGATGGTTACAACCGTCTAGTTATTGAAAAGCCATTCGGTCGTGATCTCGATTCTGCCTGTGAATTAAATGGCAATATTTCTAAAGCCTTCCCAGAAGATGATATTTACCGTATCGATCACTATTTAGGTAAGGAAATGATTCAAGCTATTCCAAGAATTCGTGCTAACAACAGTAAGTTTGAGGATGCTTTAAATAGTAAATATGTTTCAAATATTCAAGTTACTTTAGCTGAATCGTTGGGCGTTGAAGATCGTGGTGGCTATTACGAAACTGCCGGTGTTTTACGTGACATGGTTCAAAATCACATTATGCAAATTATTGGGGCAGTTGCTAGTGATGAACCTGAAGCTACTGAGGCCAAAGTTATTCACAAGAATCGCACCGCCTTGTTTAACAGTCTAAAAGTATTGTCTCCAGAAGAAGTTGATAAAGACTTTGTTCGTGGTCAATATGATACTGATGATTTAGGTGAGCAAAAAGCTTATCGTCAAGAAGATAATGTGGCTTCTGATTCACAAATCGAAACATTTACAGCTGGTAAGATTTCATTTGATTCAGATCGTTGGAGCGGAGTGCCATTCTACGTCCGTTCAGGTAAGAGAATGCCAGATAAGTCTTCACGAATCGACATTGTTTTTAACGATAAAGTAACCGACTTTGGGGTTAGACCAAATACCGTTGTAACATTGTTGATTGAAAAGGTTGATGGTCAAAGTATTTTGATCAACGGGATCGACTATCGAGAACTTGACCAAGACTTTATTGAATTACCAACTGCAGAATCAGCTGACAATTCACGTGAAGCTTATGAAAGCTTGATTATTGATATTCTAGCTGGCAATAGAATTCACTTTACCCTTTGGGACGAATTAAGAAGTACTTGGAAATATATTGATGCCATTAGACAACGTTGGGACAGTCAAACGGCTGATTTTCCTAATTATATCAGTGGTAGTATGGGTCCAGATTCTTCAGAAATGCTTTTGGAACGTGACGGAAATTCTTGGATTTGGAGCTAAAGGTGGTGTTGTTTCATCTTTTTAAAAATACCAATTAAAATTGAAGAAAATCGAAAAATCATCCATGTTGACATGGATGATTTTTTCGCTTCTGTGGAAGAACGGGAACATCCAGAATATAAGAAGAAATGTCTGATTGTTGCTCAAGATCCTCGAAAACACAATCATCATGGTGTTGTAACAACCGCAAATTATAATGCTCGGAAATACGGTGCTCACTCGGCCATGCCAGCACAACAAGCAGTCGATTTGATTCCGAAGGAAAAACTAGTTATTACGCCACCTAATTTTGAGTTATATCGAAGTGTTTCGGACCAAATTCACAATATTTTTGGTGATGTGACCGATAATTATCAAACTGTAGCCCTGGATGAAGCCTACTTAGATGTGACTGAAAATAAGTTGGGTGAAGTTAATACGATAAAAATTGCTAATTATATCCAACAAAGAATTGTTAAAGAGACACGTTTAACTTGTTCCGTAGGGATTTCTTATAATAAGTTTTTGGCCAAGATGGCATCTGATTATCGAAAACCATTTGGGCGAACGATTATTTTGGGTAAGTATGCTAAAGAATTTCTCAAACCAATTCCGATTGAAAAATTTAATGGGATTGGAAAAGCCATGCAACAGAAATTACATGACATGAACGTGTATACTGGGGAAGACTTACAAAATATTGATCAAGACGAGTTTTTAAGGAAGTTTGGTAAAATGGGTTACGTAATTTATAAACGAGTTCACGGAATTGACGACGCCCCAGTTGAAGGTCATCGCAAACGCAAATCGATTGGTCGAGAACGCACTTATAATCGTAATCTGGTAACGGATGAACAAATAACTGATGAACTACATTTTTTAGCTGGATTAGTCAGCAAAGATTTAAAGAAACAGCGCCAACATGGAAAAACAGTCGTTTTGAAGTTACGTAATTCAGAGTTTGAAACAATTACCAAACGTGAGAGTTTTCAAGACTATGTACAAACAAAAACAGATATTTATCGTGTTGCCAAGGATATTTATGATAAATTAAAGGTGACAGATCAAAAGATTCGTTTATTAGGAATCACTGTGACTAATTTGGATCCATTGTCATACGAAGAGGTTTCTTTGAACTTGTCTTACAAGGGGGACAATCTTAATGAATAGCTTTGCCGAAATAATTGCAACAATTAAAAAATATGATAGAATTATCATTCTACGTCATCAAAATCCAGATCCTGATGCATTGGGGTCACAAGCTGGTTTGGCAACTACACTTCGCCAAGCATTTCCAGACAAGAAAGTTTTGATTGGTGGTAACGATACTGAAGGTCTCAAATGGCTATCAACTGCAGAGGAAGTAACTGATGCAGATTACCAAGGGGCATTAGTTATCGTCACTGATACTGCTAATCAACCAAGAATTGACGATCAACGTTTTGATGATGGAGATTTCTTAATTAAGATCGATCACCATCCTAATGATGATGCTTATGGAGATCAACTTTTTGTTAATACTGATGCTAGTTCATGTTCAGAAATTATTGCTGATTTGATTGATAGCAGTGATGAACTACAATTAACGAAAGAAGTTGCTTACTATCTCTATGCCGGAATCGTGGGAGATACAGGAAGATTCTTATATCCATCAACGACGCAACATACAATGGAAGTCGGTGGAAAATTCATTGCTTTGGGTGTTGATACAGCAGCAATCAATAATAAGATGAATGAAATTACTTTACAGCAAGCTAAACTTCAAGGCGTTCTATTTGATAACTTACAAATAGATGCTTCAGGAGCTGCTTATGCGGTAATCGATCTAGATTTAATGAAGAAATTAGGTATCAATCAAGAACAAGCCAATTCAGTTGTTTCAACACCAGGTCGTTTGAAGGAAGTTTGCACATGGATGGAAGCTGTTCAAAAAGATGACGGTACATTTAGAATGCACTTGCGTTCTCAAGGACCAGTTATCAATGGATTAGCTAAAAATCATGATGGTGGTGGACATCCATTAGCGAGTGGTGCCACTGCTAAAGACCGTGCTGAAGTGGAACAAATGTTTGAAGAGCTTAAAGAGTTAGTTACTGAATATAACCAGAAGGGTGAATAGATGACTAAATTTTCACAATACAATTTCAATGATTCAATTAATAAATCATTAAAAGAAATACATTTCGATGAACCAACACCAGTACAAGAGGCAGTAATTTCCTTAGTAAATAAGAAGAAGGATATTATTGTTCAATCAGAAACAGGTTCTGGTAAAACACATGCTTTCTTGTTGCCATCAATGAATGCTTTGACAAATAAGCAAGAAGTACAGTTGTTGATTGCGACACCAAGTCGTGAGTTGGCTTATCAAATTTATGAAGATACCCAAGCAATTTTGAAGAACTATCCGGAAGAATATAATGCCTTTATTTTCGTCGGTGGTTCTGATCGTGATCGTCAAAAGAGAAAACTTGAAGCTCACCAACCACAAATTGCTATCGGAACACCAGGTCGTTTATGGGATTTGATTCGTGAGAATGACCTACATATCGAAAATGTTGAACGTTTCGTTGTAGATGAGGCTGATATGACATTGGACATGGGCTTTTTGGATGATGTTGATCACATTACTGATAAGTTGCCAGAAAACCGTGAAATGATGGTTTTCTCAGCCACAATCCCACAAAAACTAGAACCATTCTTGAAGAAATACATGACTGGTCCACAACGTGTGGAAATTAAGAATAGTAGTATTATTCCTAAGAACGTTGATAATTGGTTAATGTCAAGTCACGGCCGTGATAAGAAACAATTGATTTACCAATTGATTACTTTAGGTGAACCATACTTGGTATTAATTTTCGCCAATACCAAGAAGAGTGTCGATGAAATTTATAACTATCTTCGGAGTCAAGGTTTGAAAGTCGCACGTATTCATGGTGGACTAACACCCCGTGAGAGAAAACGTGCCATGAAACAAGTTGAAAATATGGAATATCAATACGTAGTAGCAACCGATTTAGCTGCACGTGGAATTGATATTAACGGAGTTTCTCATGTAATCAACGCTGAAATCCCTGATGATTTGGACTTCTTCATTCATCGTGTAGGTAGAACTGGTCGTAATAAGATGTCAGGTACAGCCATTACAATTTATGAACCTGGTGAAGAACACAAGGTTGATGAAATTGAACACATGGGAATCAAGTTTGAGCCAAAAGATATCAAACATGGTGAAATCGTTGATGCCGTGGAACGTGATCGTCGAGTACATAGACGTGCCACACAAGAGAAACTTGATACTAAGCTAGTTGGTTATGTTAAAAAACAAAAGACCAAGAAGAAGCCTGGTTACAAGAAGAAGATCAAGCAAGCAATTAATGAAGAGCATCGTCAACAAAGAAAGATTCAAATTAGACAAAATAGACGACAAGAACGAGAAGCTAGAAAAAACAAGAATAATTAGTAGTTTGCCGTCTCCAGAACTGAGAACATTCATCTGCTATGCGGACCGGCCTGAGCCAAGGTCTCAGGCCTCGGTTTGAAGCCTCGCAAAGAACGCGAGGCTCCAAACACGCCCGGTGGTGTAAGAGCTAAAGCTCTAACGCCACTTTCACAGCAGATAAATATTCTCAGCTCTTCCGACTAATGTGTTGGTTGGATTTGATTATTGGTAATTAATAAGTAATAGTAAATTTAAGCTATCTAAATTGGTTTTAGAGTTAATTTAGATTCTGTTACTGAATTGTTTTTAAATTACTTTTAATATGTTTGATTGATTAGAAACAATAATTCTAAATCAACAGATAAACTAGCCGGAGGGAGCAAGAATTTAGGTCGCTGTGCAGGTGGCGTTATGGCTTTAGCCATTACACCACGGGACGACTTTTGAAATTCGCGTACCTTGCGAAGTTCAAAATCGAGACTTGAGACCGCTCTTCGGCTCAAGTCGGTCCCCATAGCGACCTAAATTTCTTGCTCCCGTAGGCGGCAAACAAAAAAGACAATTTGAAATTTTAAACAGTTAGACTCTTTAAACATTGACAATTTTTAAGTTGATGGTTAATATTTTCCTTGGATATATTTCGTGCCAGATATTTTAAGAGAAGGCTAGTTGGTGAGAAAGCCTAATTATTTGGTATAGAGATGCTGCCAATTTAAATTGTATATATTAATGTTGAGAGGCTAACGAAAATCGTTGCAAACAAGGTGGTACCGCGCAGTGGCGTCCTTGGAATTGCAGCGATTTTTCGTTTTTTTAGGGAGATAAAATGAAAAATTTATCAAGTGCTGAAATAAGAAGAATGTTTTTAGACTTTTTCGAAACAAAGGGTCACATGATTGAACCTAGTGCATCTTTGGTACCACATGACGATCCAACTTTACTTTGGATCAACTCCGGTGTTGCCACAATGAAGAAGTATTTTGATGGAACTGTTGTACCAAACAATCCTCGTATCACTAGTGCCCAAAAGTGTATTCGAACAAATGATATTGAAAATGTTGGTAAAACTGCTCGTCACCAAACTTTCTTTGAAATGATGGGTAACTTTTCAGTTGGTGATTATTTCAAGAAAGAAGTTATTCCTTGGGCGTTTGAATTTTTAACAAGTCCTGACTGGATTGGTATGGATAAGGATAATTTGTATATCACAACTTATCCTAAAGATACTGAAACTCAAAAACTTTGGGCTGAAGTCGGAATTGCTCCAGATCATATCTTAAAAGATGAAGATAACTTCTGGGATATTGGTGAAGGTCCTTGTGGTCCCGATTCAGAAATTTTCTATGACCGTGGTCAAGAGTTCAATAACTTGGCAGAAGATGATCCTCAAAATTATCCTGGTGGCGAAAATGAACGTTACCTTGAAGTTTGGAACATCGTGTTCTCAGAATTGAACCACTTGCCAAACGGTAAATATGTTGAACAACCACATAAAAATATTGATACGGGCTTAGGTCTTGAACGTCTAGTTTCCGTTATTCAAGGAACAAAGACTAACTTTGAAACTGATTTATTCATGCCTTTGATTGAAGATGTTGGTTCACTTGTTGATAAGAAATATGGTGATAATGCTGAAGATGATATTTCATTTAAGATTATTGCTGACCATGCTCGTTCAGTATCTTTCGCCATTGGTGATGGTGCGTTGCCTTCAAATGAAGGTCGTGGCTATGTTATTAGACGTTTGATCAGACGTGCGGTTCTAAATGGTAAAAAGCTTGGTGTTAATGGACCATTCTTGTACAGACTTGTGCCAATCGTTGGTCGTATCATGGATAGTTACTATCCAGAAGTTAGTGAACAACAAGAATTTATCGCTAAAACAATTAAACAAGAAGAAAAACGATTTTCAGAAACACTTGATGCTGGTCTTGCACTACTTAATGGTGTTATCGCTGATCTTCGTAAGAAGAATGAAACTGTTATTGATGGTGCCAATGCTTTCAAACTTTACGATACTTACGGTTTCCCAATGGAACTTACTCGTGAATATGCTAACGATGAAGGCTTGACAGTTGATGAAGCTGGTTTCAAGGAAAACATGGAAGCACAAAAACAACGTGCTCGTGAAGCCCGTGGAAACTTACAATCAATGGGTATGCAAGATGAAACTTTGATGGAAATCAAGACGCCTAGTGAATTTATTGGTTATGATCACAATGAAACTGAAAGTACTTTAAAAAATATTGTGGTTGATGATAAAGAAGTTAAAAACGTTGCTGAAGGTCAAGCACAATTGATCTTTGACACTACTCCTTTTTATGCTGAAATGGGTGGTCAAGTTGCTGATGTTGGTAACATTTACGATCTAAAAGGTAACCAAGTTGCTGAGGTTGTTGATGTTCAACATGCTCCAAATGGTCAAAATATTCACTTAGTTAATGTTATGTCAGCTATTTCTGCTGATACACAATACAAATTAAAGATTGACGTTAACTTCCGTGAGAAAGTTCGTCACAATCACACGGCTACTCACTTGTTAGATCAAGCTTTACGTGATGTTGTTAGTTCAAGAACACATCAAGCTGGCTCACTAGTTGAACCAGACTACTTACGATTTGATTTCAACAGTAATACCGCTTTGACAGATCAACAAATTGCTGACCTTGAAAAAATCGTTAACGAAAAGATCTGGGCTGCTATTCCAGTGAAAACAGAAGTCTTGCCTATTGAAGAAGCTAAAAAGAAGAAGGGTGCCATTGCCCTTTTCAGTGAAAAATATGGTGACACTGTGCGTGTTGTTGAAATTGATGATTTCTCAACAGAATTCTGTGGTGGTACACATGCCAGAAATACTTCTGAACTAGGACTATTCAAGATTACTTCTGAATCTGCTATTGGTTCTGGTACAAGAAGAATTGAAGCTGTAACAGGTGAAGAAGCCTTTGAATACTTCAATGAACAATTACAAACATTGCAAGAAACAGCCAAAAATATTAAAGTTAACCAATTAAAAGATGTACCTAGTCGTGCTGCACAAATGGCCGATGAAATTAAAGCCCTCAAGCGTGATAACCAAAACTTGAAGACACAACTTACAAGTCAAAAGTCTGCCGAAGTCTTTGACAATGTTGAAGATATCAATGGTTTCAAAGTTATTTCAAATATCTTATCTACAGATATGTCAGCCCTTAGACAATTGGCTGATAATTGGAAGAATGATAACAAGTCTGATATCTTAGTTCTTGGTGCCAGTGGTGATGACAAAGCTAGTCTAGTCGTAGCTGTTAACAAGGATGCTCAAGCTAAAGGTGTTAAAGCTGGAGATTTAATTAAGAAAATATCTAAGGAAATTCAAGGTGGCGGCGGTGGTCGTCCAGATATGGCGCAAGCTGGTGGTAAGAATCCGGCTGGTTTAACAAATGCGTTACAATTAGCTAAAGATATTATTAAATCTTATTAAAGTGGGCTATAATTGAAATGAAGCTTTTCGGTCACTTAAATTTTAGTTATATGGAGGTTTGCCATGAGTTCACTTGATAAAACTATGAGTTTTGACTTTAATGAGAATAAGGGCAAGGATGTTAAAGAAACATTGCAAAGTGTTTACCAATCACTAGAAGAAAAGGGATATAATCCAATTAACCAAATTGTTGGTTATTTACTTTCTGGTGACCCTGCATACATTCCACGTCACAATGACGCCCGTAATTTGATTTTGAAACATGAAAGAGACGAGATAATTGAAGAATTAGTTAAGAGTTATCTCAATCAAGGTAAATAAATGAGATTATTAGGTTTAGATGTTGGTTCGCGAACTGTTGGAGTTGCTTGCAGTGATTTGTTAGGCTGGACAGCTCAAGGAGTTGAAATTATTCGTATTAATGAGGACAAAGAAGAATTTGGCTTAGATCGTTTAGGCGAAATTATTAAAGAAAAACAACCCACAGGTATCGTTTTGGGATTGCCTAAAAATATGAATAATACTGAAGGACCAAGAGTAGAAAAATCTCGTGAATATGGCAAAATGGTCGAAGATAGGTTTCATTTGCCAACCGATTTTATTGATGAGCGTCTGACGACTGTTCAAGCCGAAAGAATGTTGATTGATGAGGCCGATGTGTCTCGAAAAAAACGTAAGAAAGTTATCGATAAGATTGCCGCTGAGATGATTCTACAGAATTATCTTGATGCTAAAGGTAAACTAACACGAAATTAAGGTGATAATTATGAGTGAAAAACAACCACCAAAAGATTTAAATGAAGTTATTTTAAGTGATGACCAAGGTAATGAAGAAGTATACAAGATTCTTTTTACTTTCGATTCAGATGATTATGGTAAATCATACGTATTCTTATATCCTAAGGCTGATGAAGATTCAGACGAAATTGAAATCCAAGCATTTTCATTTACACCAGACGAAAATGGTGATGTTGATGCCGGAGATTTAGATCCAATTGATGATCCTGAGGAATGGGATATGGTTCAAGAGGTTTTGAACACCTTCACAAGTGACGAAGATGAATAGATTCTTAAACAAGTGACGATTGGCGTAAGCCAATCGTTTGGTTGTTTAAAGATCGAACAATTCAATTTGAAATATGATTTATAAATTCGCTTTTTTAGCAAGGTTGAAGTAAGGGGAAATAATGCTTAGTCTGTTACTTATTTTACTTTTGATTTATGGTTTTTATATTGGTGCTCGCCGTGGTTTAGCCATGGAGGCATTTTATGCAGTTGGATATGTACTGTTCTTTTGTTTAGCGCTAGTTTCTTTCAAGTGGCTAGGACCTAAATTTGAGATGATTGTTCCATATCCATCAGCTAATTTGGGCAGTGAATTTGCCTTTTTCTCAACAAAAGTTGGTATGGAACTAGACGATGCATTTTACCGTGCCTTTGCCTTTATCTTTATTTGTTTCATTGGATGGATTATTGTAAGATTCGTTGGTTTGTATTTTAAACGTCTAACGTATTTTCCAATGTACAGTGATGTAAATTTATTGAGCGGAGGAATTATTGGTTTTGTTGTTACTTATGTCAGCATCTTTATGGTGCTTTTGTTAGTGGCAATGATTCCAGTTCCCGGTTTTCAACATGCTTTGCAACATTCATTTGTGGCTTCAGCCATGATTAAAAGTACGCCTGTTTTAACAGCCATGCTTAGTCATCTTTGGATTGGAGCTATCTAAACTTTAAGGCTGAGACAATTTGTTTCAGTCTTATTTTGTAATAGGGAGAGATTTATGAACAATAAAGCTTTGAAAGTATTGGAGTTTGACAAGATCAAAGATGAAATTGCCAAATATCTAATAACAACGCGCGGGAAAACTCTCTTAAAGAAATTAATGCCGATGTCAGTGGAATCAATTGTTCAAAGATTGATTGACCAAACAAAAGATGGTGCTGACATTGTCCGTATTAAGGGTGAAATCCCGGTTCGAAAGTTAGCTGATCTACATGATCAAGCTAACCGTTTGAAAAAAGATGGTAACTTAAATGGGACTGAGTTGGCCGCAATTGGTCAAGTCCTACAAAATACGAGTGAATTAAAAGAATTTTTCGAAGATTTAAAAGATAATCAAGTCGAGTTAAGACAACTGTATGACTTGAATGATAATTTGATTGATAATCCAGAATTGACACGTCGAATCGCGCGTTCACTAGATGATACTGGTCGGGTATTAGATACTGCTTCAGATGATTTGAAGTATATTCGTGGTCATATTAGTAAGTTAAACGATAATATTCGTCAAACAATGTCTCAATTTACCCGTGGTAAGAATACTAAGTATTTGACTGAAGCATTGGTAACCTTGCGTGATGACAGATTTGTTATTCCAGTTAAAGCAGAGTATAAAGCAAAATTTGGTGGTGTAGTGCACGATCAAAGTGCCAGTGGGCAAACATTTTATATTGAGCCTCAAGCTGTTGTTGGGATGAACAATCAACTTCATGAAGCCAAATTGTCAGAGAAATCTGAAGAGATTCGTATTTTGAATAATTTATCAGATATGGTTCGTCCAGAAATTGATGAAATTGTTAAAAATAACGAAGTTTTGGCACAATTTGACTTAATTAATGCTAAAGCTAAGTATGCTAAAGAAATTAAGGCCACAGAGCCAATTATTTCCGATAACCATGTCGTTGATTTGGAACAGGCAAAACACCCTCTAATCGACCCAGACAAAGTTATAGCTAATGATATTAAATTAGGTGACGGCTATAAGACCATGTTGATCACTGGTCCCAATACCGGTGGTAAAACTATTACCATGAAAACTTTAGGATTGATTCAGTTGATGGCTCAAGCAGGTTTGTTTATTCCTGCTCGTGAAGCTAGTGAAGTCGCCGTTTTCGATGAAGTCTTTGTCGATATCGGTGATGAACAATCAATTGAGCAAAACTTAAGTACTTTCTCGTCACATATGGATAATATTATTAATATCATTCATAAAGTATCTGAACACAGTTTGGTCTTAATCGATGAACTTGGTGCCGGAACTGATCCTCAAGAAGGGGCCGCTATTGCGATTGCTATTTTGGAAAAGCTTGCTAAGTCAAGTTGCGATATCATGGCAACAACTCACTATCCAGAATTGAAGATTTTTGCATATAATACTCCGGAAACTATCAATGCTAGTATGGAGTTTGATGATAAGTCATTGAAACCAACGTATCGCTTGTTGATTGGTATTCCTGGAGCAAGTAATGCCTTTAATATTGCTGCTCGTTTAGGGATGGATAAGAGCGTGGTCGACCGTGGTCAAGCTTTGATGGATGGTGAAAGTCAAGATTTGAACAATATGATTGCTGATCTTGAGAACCGTCGTAAAGAATTTGAACAAAAGAATGACCAATTGAAAATTCAATTGGCTAAGAATAAAGATGTTCAAAAGGATTTCGAGAAGAAGAGCGATGCGCTTGATAAATCGAAAAATTCTGAAATACAAGCTGCCAAAGTACGAGCTAATCAAATCGTTGCTAAGGCTAAAAAAGAGTCGGATAAGATTATTGAAAAACTTCATAAGATGGAACAAGATGGCGTTGCTATCAAGGAAGATCAAATTATTTCAGCAAAGACTAATTTGAAAAATCTTCATCAAGATGAAGCAATCAAGAAGAACAAAGTATTGCGTCGGAATAAACGTCGTCAAGCCTTGAAGGTCGGGGATGACGTTAAGGCGTTGACTTATGACCAAATTGGAACGATTATTCGTAAAGATAAAAATGATCAATATGAAGTTCAACTAGGTATTTTGAAGATGAAGTTCAGCGCTGATGAACTTGAGAAAGTTCAAAACGTTGAGCCTGAACCAGAGAAGAAGCCAACGATGGTTCGTCGGACGAAGAGTTCTGGCCTTTCAAGTAAACTTGATCTACGTGGTAAACGTTATGAAGAAGCGATGTCAGACTTGGATCAATATATTGATTCAGCCTTGTTAGCTGGTTATAATCAAGTCACAATCGTTCACGGATTCGGAACCGGCGTAATTAGAAAAGGTGTCACGAATTACCTCCAGAGAAATCCTCGTGTTAAATCATTCGGATACGCTCCAGCAAGCTCTGGTGGGTCGGGTGCCACAATTGTTGACCTTTAGAGAGTAAATATTTCCTAAAGGGTAGGCAATAATGATAGTATTTAATTTGTCAAAAGGAGTGAATAAAATGGTTGATGAAGTAACAGATAAAGATTTTGCTGAAGAAACTAAAGATGGTGTTGTATTAGTTGATTTTTGGGCAACATGGTGTGGTCCATGTCGTATGCAATCACCTGTCATTGAAGAATTGTCAGAAAACGATGATTCAGTTAAGTTCTTGAAGATGGATGTAGATGCTAATCCAGATACACCTAAGGAATTTGGTATCATGGCAATTCCTACACTTGTTATCAAAAAAGATGGTGAAGTTGTAGAAAAATTAACTGGTTTCCATAACAAAGCTCAACTTACAAAGATTCTTGACGGCTATTCAGACTAGTCGTTGAAGCAAATGGTTTCAGTAATCTAATATTGGGTTCTTTCTTTGTTTATAGAATCGAATGTCAAAAGGATTAGATATTTGTCTAGTCCTTTTTTTGTTGTATTTCAAATGATATGGGGATATGCCGCCTCCAAGAGCAAGAAATTTTGGTCCCCATAGCGCCAACATTTCTTATACCCAGATGCGGCAGCCAATCAAAGCATTGAAAAAATTTCAAAGAGGCAAACATTTTTACTGAACTATTGATATCATATTAAGTGCAATACATAGTTAACATTTGGTGCTGATATCTATTTTGATGAGAATACATTGGGGAATAAATCGTGAAAAGAATAATATTAATACTTGTAGCCATTAATTTATCACTACTGTTTTTTCTAACGCCTACGACAACAATGGCTCGTGCCGGTGGCAGTATGGGGAGTAGTGGGTCAACTACAAGTAGCAGTGATACTTCTGATAGTGGTTATGATAATTATCGTGGATACCGTGGTTACAACAATTACGGTAATAATAGATTTTCAATGATGGATGTTGTCATAATAGGTTTTATCGGTTTCTCATTTTTAACATCTGTTAGACGTAATCGACGAAAGAATTTTAAATTGCCAGAGACATATGATGAATTGACCCCCGAACTGAATGATTGCTTTGAGCCTTTTTTTTATCAAGTTGAAGACGCTTGGACGAAAAATGATTTGGCTACTTTGAGGGAATTAATGTCGCCCTTTTACTTCACCAAGCAAAAAAGAATTATAAATGGCTATATTCGGCACCATAAAATTGATCAACTGGATGGTTTAGTTATAATTGACTTACAACAGGTTGTTACATCATCTGACCAAAAGATGCAGGTTATTGTTACTGCCCAAGCTCGAGATTATTTTCAATACGATAATAAAACGACTGAATATAATCAACAGATTCAGGAAGATACCAATATTGAGCGATTTCAGGAAATTTGGACTTTGACTTGGAAAGATGAAACTAACCTTCAACTTTGTAATATTAAAACAATCTAGTTTTCTTGTGTATATTCAAGAAAGGATGATATCTGGAAACAAAAAGAGAGAGCTACAAACCTTGCTAAATCAGGATTGATAGTTCTCTCTTTTATCATAATTATCGTTTTTAAGTAATAAACAAAGCCACATTAATCGTTTTTTGGTGTATACTTTAGTTTCGATCAATTTGTATTTTAATTGTCACGCTTTTGGCTTTACTGTTTACAGTATATGTTCCCAAACAATATGCTGCGATTGTTTTTTCAACAGTTTCAGCGATTATTCCAGTTTCTAATGAAAACTCTGGATCATCATTATTCGTATCAAAACGTTGTTCAACTTCTGGGCCGTTTAATTTATATGTATAGCTACTTTTAGTTTGTTTAACTATTTCTAGTTTACCAAAGCCGGCTTTGGCAAATAGTTCTGGTAAGCTTTCCATATCGAGAATTAATTGACGACTGAGGTTTTTACCAGCCCAGTAAAGTAGTTCGACAGTATCTTTATCAAGCAAATCGGGAAGAATAAAATCACGAAGAACTGAAACTGCAAAGTAGTTTTCAGTTAGCGTGTCTGTACTTTCGCTTGATTCGCTGTTATGTAATGCATCAGTTAACGTTGGTTTGTTAAGATCTTTTGATTTTGCGGCCATTGCTATAGCTCCTTTTTTCAGACAATTCATTATATCATTAGAATAATTGCTTTTTAAGTCATTGTAAAAGATAGGACATAAATATTTTCATAAAATACAAGTAATTCACTTAAATGAAGGCAGGGGTAACATTATGAGTGATCAAAGACCAATTGGAGTGCTAGATTCTGGACTAGGCGGATTGACAGTCGTTAAGGAAGTAATTCGTCAGTTGCCAAATGAGGATGTCGTTTTTATTGGTGATGAAGCACGAATGCCTTACGGGGTAAAGACTCATGAACAAATCATATCTTATACGCGCGAAATGGTACAGTATTTAATTAGTAAAAATGTAAAATTAATCATTTATGGATGTAATACAGCCACCGCTAATGCTTTGGCGGAAATGAGAACTGAATTTACCATTCCAATGATTGGTGTGATTCAACCAGGTTCTGAAGAAGCTGTTAAAACTACTAAGACCGGTAACATTGGAATCATTGGAACGGAATCAACTGTTAATTCTAAAAGTTATAATCAAACGATTGCAGAAATCAATCCTAAAGTTAATGTTTTGGGAGTTGCTGCACAGAAGTTTGTTGCCTTTGTAGAAGGTGATAAAACTAATACGCAAGCTACAAAAGATAGTATTGCTGAAACGTTATTACCTTTTAAAGATAGCAATTATGATACTTTAATTTTAGGTTGTACCCATTTTCCAATGTTGAAAAAGCAGATCAACGATTATTTACCAACTACTACTTTAGTTGATCCCGCAGTCAGTACCGTCGATGTAACTAAAAAATATTTAGCTGAAAATAATCTTTTGACTGACAAGGTTGACCATAGTTTGAAATTGTATGCTACTGGTAGTATCGATGAATTTTCAAAGCTAGCAAAACGTTGGCTACAAACAGATATTGATGAAATTAGTTTAGTAAATATTGGAGGCAGTGATGAAGGAAATAATCATAGCAACTAAGAATCCCGGCAAGGCTCGCGAATTCAAGCGAATCTTCAATGAGGAAGATTTTACTTTGAAGACCTTATTAGATTTGCCAGCTTTTCCTGAAATAAGAGAAACTGGTCAGACATTTGAGGAGAATGCGACTATTAAAGCTCATGCAGTGATGGAACGTTTTAATTTACCAACGATTGCTGACGACTCAGGTTTGCAAATTGATGCATTGTACGGACGACCTGGAGTGTATTCAGCTCGTTATGCTGGAGACCACAATGATGCCGCAAATAATGCCAAAGTTTTGAGTGAATTAGGCGGTGTTCCTCGTGAAAAGAGAACGGCCCGTTTCGTTTCAACGTTAGTTTTTGCTAATCCTAAAAATGACCATGATTTGGTAGTTGAAGGCGATGTTAAGGGATTGATTGGATTATTTCCTGCCGGAGATGATGGTTTTGGTTATGACCCGCTATTTTACCTTCCTGAGTTAGATAAGACAATGGCCCAATTGACGATTGATGAAAAAAATAAAATCAGTCATCGAGGCAATGCCATTAGAAAACTTGAAACACAATGGGAAGATTGGATTAATTGGTAATTGATTGCCGTTAAATTAATAAAATGCTAGTATGAAAGTGCTATTAAAATACAGGAGGGTAATATTATGACTGGTGGACAAATTGCAGGATTAATCGCAGCAGTTGCTTTTGTAGTATTGGTTGTATATTTAGCCAGAACATTAGTACAAACTGCTAAATTGCTTCAAGAATTACAGGAAACAATGAAGGAAACTACAAAGATGGTTGAAGTTCTTTCAAAGAATACTGAACAAATCATGGATCAAAGCACTAAGTTGGTCGACAAGACAAATACTTTGATGGATGATGTTAACAGTAAATCAAGTAAGTTAAACCCATTGTTTGATACAGTTGAGAATCTTGGTAAGAAGTCAGCTAAGGCTACAGAAGAAAAGCCTAACAGTGGTTTTAATTTCCAAAGTTTGATGACAATAGGTAATCTCGCAACAGCTGCTAAAGTGGCTTCGAAGATTTGGCCAAGAAAGAAGAATAATTAATTATGAAAAATAATCATTTTATTTTGGGCCTAATCTTAGGCTGTGCATCAGGATATGCTGCTTCTAAGTATTTAACAAGTGAATCAGGTCAAAAGGTCATAGAGAACATCAAAACTATTCGTGGCGATTTCAACAACGGTGGCGTTGGCTTGAATACAAACAATGATTTAGTTGATTCCTTTAACGAAAAGACAGATGCCTTGAAAGATCATATGTCAAAGATTAAGGAAGACGAAGATACATCAGATATTGTCTTTGATGAAGATGATTTGGATGATAAAAGTTCTTTAAACGATAATTAAGATTAAAAAGCCTAAATGGTTGCCGTCTCTGGGTGTAAGAAATGTTGGCGCTGAGGGGACCGATTCGAGCCGAAGGGCGGTCTCAAATCTCGACTTTGAACCTCGCAAAAGTCGCGAGTTTCAAAGCTCGTCCCGTGGTGTAATGGCTAAAGCCACAACACCACCTTCACTGCTGTCAATATTTCTTGCGCCCAGAGACTAATATATTCGTTGTTTTTTGTATGATATAACTAATTAATTCAATGAAAGAGTTCCGCATTATTTGAAATTGAATATGAGAAAAAGGCTAGATGCTTTTCCTGGATTTATTCCAGTGAAAATGTGTCTAGCCTTTTTATATTCGATTCTATAACCAAAATTGAGAAAGACTCAATTAAATCAATCGAGAGTTTTTTGGTATTTTATGAGTGAACGTTATTTTATTTGATATATTTAAGTTCTTTACTTGTATGTGTGAATGGTTCGCAGCCATCTTCAGTAATGTAGACACAGTCTTCAATTCTGACACCAGCTACGTTTGGAATATAAATTCCAGGTTCAATTGAGAAGCACATACCTGGTTTAAGTTCCATATCATTGCCTTCCATGATTGATGGGAATTCATGTTCTGAAGTACCCATACCATGTCCGAGACGGTGAATGAAATATTCGCCATAACCAGCTTTTGTAATGACGTCACGGGCTACTTTATCAAGTTCAGCGGCTGTAATACCGGGTTTAGCGGCATCCATAGCAGCGTATTGTGCTTCAAGATCTACTTTGTAGATATCAAGTGATTTTTCATCTGGTTGACCGAAAGCAACTGTTCTTGAAGCATCACTGATATAACCGTTGTGAACAGTACCAAGGTCAAATAAGATTAATTCATCTTTTTTAATAGGGTTCTTTTCGGGTCCACCATGTGGATTAGCGGCATTAGCACCGGCTTGAACGATGGTATCAAAGCTCATATGCATGACACCCTTTTTCATCATCGCATATTCGATTTCAGCAACGATCTCTTGTTCAGTGCGTCCTTCTTTGATAGCGTTGAAAGCAACTGAGAAGGCATAATCTGCTTCATCACCAGCGGCTTTTAATTCAGCGATTTCTTCAGGTGTTTTGATAAGTTTAGCATTTTCCATGTAACGTGAAAGGTTAACTGGAAATTTGGCATTTGGAAATTGTTGTGTTAAAGCCTCAAGCTTTTGAACTGACATGTCATCTTTTTCAATACCCCAATTGACAGGTGAACCAGCAACGTCTTTAATGTGACCAGCCATTAGAGCAAATGGGTCTTCATGATCGAGATAACCAAAGACATCTTGGTCCCAACCAGCTTCTTTGGCAGCTTCAACTTCAAGTTGAGGGGCAAACATAAATGGGGCTTTGTCAGGGAAAACAAGAAGAGCAAGAATACGCTCTACCGGATCACTATAAAATCCGGTAAAATAGTTAATATCTGTTGGATTTGAAATATAAGCAGCATCAAGTCCATTTTGTGCTAAATACTCTTGTAGTGCGATTAATTGTTTCTTCATGAAAACACTCCTTTATGATGATATTTATATGTAGTATATCACTGAAAATGATTTTCTTTTTGAAAAAATGTGAAAACATATGCCAATGATACAGAAACCGCTTGCAAAATGTAAAAATGTTTGATAAATTAGAGATAATTAATGAAAATATTGTTTGAGAGAGTGAATATTAATGGAGAAAAAAGTAGTAACAATTTATGACGTAGCCGAGGCTGCCAATGTTTCAATGGCAACTATTTCTCGTGTAGTTAACGGTAACGCCAATGTAAAGGAAGAAACTAGAAAGCGTGTTTTGGAAGTAATCGATCGTTTGAATTACCGTCCTAATGCGGTTGCTCGTGGTCTAGCAAGTAAAAAGAGTACAACAATTGGTGTAATTCTACCTGATATCACTAACTTGTATTATGCATCATTAGCTAAGGGGATTGATGATGTTGCTTCAATGTACAAATACAATATCATTCTAACTAGTTTGCAAGAATCAGTTGGCGATGAAGAACAAATCTTGAATAATTTGTTATCAAAGCAAGTTGATGGCCTTATTTACATGGGCAAGCAATTGTCTAAGAAATTAAAGCGAATCTTGTCAAACTCAAAGACACCAATCGTTTTGGCTGGTTCAGTTGATAAGAATAATGAAAGTGCCAGTGTAAATATTGATTTTACAGATGCTGTTGCTAGTGTTGTTGGTCAATTAACACAAAATGGTCACAAGAAGATTGCTTTTGTGGGTGGCAGTCTTGAAAACCCTATTGATGGTAAATATCGTCTTGATGGATACAAGAAGGCTTTGAAGAAAGCTCACTTGAACTTCTCATCAAACTTGGTATTTGAAGCTGAATATTCTGTTCGTGCCGGCGAAGCTATCTGGGATGCAGTTCACAGTAGTGGTGCTACAGCCGCTTATGTAACTGATGACTTATTAGCTTCAGGAATTTTAAATTCTGCAGTTAAAGCTGGAGTGAAGATTCCTGATGAATTCGAAATGGTTACAAGTAATGACACAATTCTTTGTGAAGTAACTCGCCCTAAGATGAGTTCAATCGAAGAGCCATTGTACGATATCGGTGCTGTTGCTATGCGTCTTTTGACAAAGATGATGAATCAAGAACAAATTGATGACAATACAATTAAGTTGCCATACAGCATTGTAAAACGTGGTTCAACTAAATAATTAGCAAGAGTATGACAAAGATGTTCAATTTTTGAGCGTCTATAATAAAGAAGACTCGTAATCAAAAACTGGGTTCTTTCTTAATTTTGGTTATAGAATAGAAAATAAAAAAGGCTAGGTATCTCTGGGTATAAATCCAGAAAGATATCTAGCCTTTTGCTTATGTTCAATTTCAAATAATATAGCACTTGTTTATCGAATTAGTTGGTTACATCGTATTAAAAATAATAAAAGTATTAGTCTCTGGGTGCAAGAAATGTTGGCAGCAGTGAAGGTGGCGTTATGGCTTTAGCCATTACACCACGGGACGAGTTTTGAAATTCGCGTACTCTGCGAAGTTCAAAATCGAGACCTGAGACCTTGGCTCAGGTCGGTCCCCACAGCGCCAACATTTCTTGCACCCAGAGACGGCAACTAACCAAAGTTAAGAAAGAACCCAAAATTGGATTGCGAGTCTTCTTTATTATAGATGGAAAAATGCCTATTTTGATTATTTTCTAATTAGTTTTACGTTGTTTGTGTAATTCCCAAATAATAACAACGATATATCCAAATGCGACCAGTGAGAGGCCCCCGTAACTACAGAACTTAATTCATAGGGAAGGTCAATAAAGCCACCAAGAATGGAATATAACGTATTAATAAGGACAATCACTGCTAAAGTGAGTGATTTATCCCAGATTTTGATATTATGTTTAAATTTGTAGCCGATAACGATAATCATAAAGATGATTAAAATCGTAGCGACGATATAAAGTGTATTTTGTAAAAATTCTGGACTGAAGTACATTTGAAGTCTCCTTAAATCAAAGTAACTGAAGGTTGGTCTCCTCCAGGAACATTGCAATGCTCCTTCCGGCTGGTTTCTTTATACTCTGAAAAATTAGAGCACAATAACCTAGAATCTTTCAACCTTTAGTCAAAACAATACTGTTATTCTATCATAGAAGAACGGGAGCTGTGACATAACTATTTTTGTTTTAAATATGGCAAGCATAAATGTGCAACAAAATATCACTATTCTGCTTAAAATAAAAAATACTAGCAATCCCAGAAATCGGATTACTAGTATTTTTTTTGCCATAATGCTCGAAAGCTTATATGGACTATTCAGTTGGTGTATTGCCTGTTTCAGGACTAGTTGAAACGGTATCTCCAGTAGAAGTATCGCTTTCTGATCCAGTTGACGATGAGGAACTGTCTGAACCGTTTGAACTGGATTCATTACCAGATCCAGCACCTGAACCTGACCCAGCACCAGCACCAGATCCGGTACCTGTTTCTGATGTACCATTTGAAGTCGTTGAATTTGTTCGGTTACCACTAGAATTTGTCGTGGTATTACTATTAGTAGTTACTTCGGAAGATTGATTGCTATTAGTACTATTACTAAATCCAGAAGTTCGGCCACTACCATTTTCATTAGCTAATTCGTCAGCCGATTTTGTATTGGAACCGAGTTGTTTAACAACAGAGTAGCCATTATCACGACCAAAGTAGTTATCCCAGAATAGCTTATAGTTTTTATCTTTGCCACCGATAGCAAAATCACTGTAAGACATTTCTTTAGGGCTACCTTTGTAATATAAGGAATTAGTTGTATGTTGGTTGACCTTAGTTGTAATCCCATTGTAGCCAATAGAACCAGTGTAAGTACCAGTTTCTTTATCAACTTTATAGGATTTAACTCCTGCAGGTCGCTCAAAGCTTTCTTTAACTCTGAAGGCATCTTGGTCTTCTTTATAAAGGGCATTGGCCATATTGGCCCATAGCTCTTGGTTAAGGTCGGTTGAATTACTTGCTAAGTTGTAATTATTTCCATAGAAGTTATCGTAACCAATCCATGAAGCAATTGTGACACCTTGAGTACTTCCGATAAACCAGTTATCACGGTAATCATTTGAAGTACCAGTCTTACCAAAGAGATTCTTTGTACTGAAGTTAGCTTCGTATGATAATGCTGAAGCAGTACCTTTGGTAACAACACCGTGTAGCATATTTTTAATGATGTAAGATGTCTGTTTGCTGAAGACACGTTTACTTGAACCTTTATGTTTGTAAATTGTTTTACCCGCGGGATCTTGTACGTCTGTTACAACGTATGGATCGACGTGAACACCTTTGTTGGCAAAGGTTGAAAAGGCACTGGCTTGTTGAAGAACAGTCACACCATTGGCAGTACCACCCAAGGTAATTCCCAATTGTTTGTATTCTTTATTAGATAAGTTGATTCCCATCTTAGACATGTATTTCTTGGAACTAATGTCACGATTAATTAGTTCGTTATACAAATTAACTGATGGAATATTATATGATTCTTCCAAAGTTTCACGAGCTGATACAAAACGATTTTGAATTGTTTGTCCGTAGTCAGTAGGTGAGTAGCCATGAAATGAAGTCTTGAAATCAGCTAGCATTGTTTGAGAACCGATGACACCATTTTCAATGGCAGGTGCAAAAGTAATCAATGGTTTAATTGAGGAACCAGGAGAACGCTTAGTATTAAAGGCATGGTTATTTTGCGATTTCTTAAAGTTAACTCCACCGACAAAAGCAAGAACTTGGCCGGTACTATTATCTAGCATAACTGAACCATTTTGAACCGGCTCTGATATCTTGACCGGCTTACCAGTTGTAGGATCGGTAGCGTTATCGGTATGAACCGTTCCCAGGTTGCCCTTGAATTGTTGAGCCTGTTGATTCATTGCAATATACATCTTTTTATCGATGGTACTGTGAATTTTGTAATTCTTGTTATGTAATTCATTGTCAGCTTGTGTTGAATAGTTCTTATAAAGATTTTCATCTTTGGCAACGTCGCTATACTTGAGACCATCACTCTTAACCAAACGTTTGATTAAGATATTTCTAGCTTGTTCAGTCAATAAATTATAAACATAACCATATTTAATTTTCTTGGTACTTGCTTTGGCTGTCTTTTGGAAATCGTTCTTGAGATCAAATTTACGAGCTGAATTGTATTGTGATTCAGTAATTTGATTATCACGATACATCCGATACAAAACGATATCTTTCCGTTTCATGCCTAGACTGAGGTCATCATTAAGTCGACCTCGATAGTCGTATGGTGTGTAGATTGAAGGACTTTGTGGCAGACCAGCAATAAAGGCTGATTCGGCTAGATTCAATTCACTAGCATTTTTACCAAATAATCCTTTTGAAGCAGCTTGCACACCTTGGATATTTTGTCCCTTGTTATTACGACCAAAAGTAGCAGCGTTTAGATAGTCTTCCAAAATTTGATCTTTACTGAAATACTTATCCACTCGCATAGCCAAGAAGATTTCGACCGCTTTACGTTTCCAAGTCGTTTCTGAAGACAACATTTGCATTTTGACAGTTTGCTGAGTCAGAGTCGATCCACCAGTTTGTGCACCGATACCAGTTATATCAGAGATAATAGCTCTAAAAATTGATTTTGGTACGACACCCTTGTGACGGTAAAAGTCGCTATCTTCGGTAGAGACGATAGCTTTCTTTAAGTAAGGTGACATCTCAGAAAGGGGAATTTTCTTACCTTCAAGGTCCTTTTGGAGACTTTCAACTTTTTCGCCATTGGCAAAATATAAAGTAGCTGAATTGTTAACATCTTGAAGTTCAGTTTGCATCTGATGTTTAGAAGGGACATCGACCTGATTAGTTAAGGCAGAGACGTAACCCATCCCTAAACCGATAGCTAAACTAAGGATAATGGCCAGCCCAGCAATTGAGTAGAGCACGATCCTTCGAATAACTTCAATCGTTAAATTAGCTTTTTTAGCAAAATCAGACCAGCTCTTGATACTTTTAAAGCTGTTGACAATGCTATTCCATAAATTTTTCACTTTTAAATAAGCTCCCTTAAAAAGTTACATACCGTAATTATATAATAAAATCGATTTAGAAGTGCAAAAACAAAAAAAGTTCTGTAGAAAAGAACTTCCACAGAACTTCAAAAGTCATTTGTATATTCCGTCTCCGGAGTTGAGAACTAGTCATCACATATTTATTATTTTAATTACACAACTACTTAATCAAGCGGTAAATAGCATCTGCGTAAATAGCAGCCGATTTCAATAGTTTTTCGATATTAATATATTCGTTAGGTTGATGCATGACGTTTTCGTCACCAGGGAACATTGCACCATAGGCAATTCCATGTTTTAAAATACGGCCATAAGTACCACCACCGACAGTGAATGGCTCAGTGTTGTCATCAGTGTGATCACGATAAGCTCCAACAAGAGCTTGAACCAATGGATCATCAGCGTCGACAAAATGAGGTAATTGGTTATGTCCTTCTATCACGGCTGAAACATTTGCTGGCAAAGCTTTATTAATTTTTTCAGTTAGAGTATCACCGGTGTCCCCCTTAGGGTAGCGGATGTTTAACAAAATATTAGCTTTGTCTGCATCATATTCGTAAATGTTAGGTGATAGCGTTAATTCACCCATAACGTCGTCTTGATTGGCAATGCCAAGGTGTTTACCGGCAAAATCAAGATGTAAGTCATTAGCGATGAATGAGAAGTATAATTTTTCGCTATCATTTAAAGTTAAGGTAGTTAGAAATTTGGCTAAGTAGGTAGCAGCATTGATACCATTGAATGGCTCCATAGCATGAGCACCTTTACCAATAATTTTAACGGAAGCTGTTTGATCATCAACTGTGACACTACCTGTAACTTCAGTATTGTCAGCTAAAAAGTCATTTAGCTTAGCTTTAATATCATCAGCTGAAACGACATCAATGTTCAATTCAGCATCAGCGTTTTGAGGAACCATGTTAGGTCTGATTCCGGCAACGAATGATTTAACTAGACTGATTGTTGGTGTTGGGAAATTAACTCGGAATGAAACGATTCCTTTTTCACCATTGATAGCAGGGAATTCAGCATCAGGTGAGAAACCAGTTTCTGGCATGGTTTCTTTTTCCATATAATGGTTAATGCCGACCCATTCGCTCTCTTCATCAGTTCCAAGAATTAATTGAACATTCTTCTTAACTGGCAAGTTGAGTTCTTTGATAATTTTCATAGCGTAGTAAGCTGCTAAACTAGGTCCTTTATCATCAGAAGCTCCACGAGCATAGAAGTTACCATCTTTGATAACTGGTTCAAATGGATTAGTATTCCAACCTGGTCCTTCAGGAACCACGTCCACGTGACCTAAGATGGCAATGGCATCGTCGTTGTCCCCAAATTCAATTCTTCCGGCAAGATTGTCAACGTTTTTTGTATTAAAACCGTCACGATCTGCAAAGTGTAAAAAGGTTTGTAAAGCTTTTGCTGGTCCAGGGCCTAGTGGATAATCGCTAGTCTTGTGTTCTGTATCTCTAGAACTATCAATACTTACTAATTCAGAAAGATCATTTATCAGTTCGTCTGAACGATGTGAAACTTCCTTCTCCCAATCTATAGACATATATCTCTGACCTCCACATGAGTTTTTTATATTTTACCAAAGGTTGCCCTTAAAGGCTAATTTACCTAAATCTTATTTATGGAATCGTTGTCATTGGTAAGGGAAAAATCAACATAAAAATTGTTGAAATCCTTAATTAAATCAGCATTTTGCAAAGTCTGATCACTGGTTGGTCTAGTAATTGCTAAATTTTGTAATAAATCAATATTTTTGATTCTTTGACCACGAGGTAAATCTTGATAACCATCAAGAGAATTATTTCCAAAGTAAGATTCAGGATTCAATTGAATTAAGACATTGTGCGCATTGACCCAACCGTTTTTTAGCTTGAGCCATGTTTGGGTACCATACTTTTGAATCGTAATAATTTGTTGAGGCTTGTTGATTTCCATGCGATTAACAATCGAGCTGGAATCAGTTGGGTCACTATATAGGAAGTTATTTGGTTGTTGGTTACGGAAAATAGCTTTGGAACCAAAATATTGGCGTAGATCACGGAGAGCATATTCAGAATTAAAGCCGGTGGCATTAGCAAACTTATTTTCACCTAATTGAACATACTTTTCGCCATTAAATTTGATAATGTTAGTGATGTGATAACCATCTAACGGATTAACTTTCTTGCCAGTTTTGATTAGCCGATAAGGGTTTTCGTAAATAGTTTCCTTTTGACTACTCATATAGTAGACGTTTTGGTTAAGTGCTTCCGACTTCGATTGATCCTTTAATTCGCGATATTCGTTACCAGTGGCTGGATAGTTGGTGACCACACCGTCAATTGGCATATTGATTAATGTATTCCACTTTTTAGGACTTTCGTTCATCTCGTCCCAAGCGTAAATACTTTTGCCCATGAAGTGCATGGTGTCGATGATTTGTGGCGTTATGATGTTTGAGGAGAGGTTCACACCAGTCACATATTGCAAAATATCAAAATTGATTCGCTTAGTTGTCCCAGCAATAAAAATCCGAGGGATGTCTGGCATCAATTGCGCTTCGTTTTCTAGACTCTTAGTTGAGAACGAGTGGAACATGACCCGATTTTGCATGCCATATGTTTCGATAACTTGCTTCAATAAGGCTTCCATATTTTGAGGATTACCTTTTTTAGTTTTCTTAGTTTCAATTAAGAACTTAGCTTTAGGATTATTTTTGTAATGTTCAAAAATTTGGTTCAAACTATGAATAGGTTCACCATTTTTTTGATGTAATTGAGCTAAATCAGAAAAGTTATGTTCTGAGACAATTTCTGAGGTACCAGTAACACGTTCGAGATCACGATCATGGGAGACGACTAGGACATTATCTTTTGAAACATGTAGATCAAGTTCCACATAATCGGCTCCCTCAGAGAAGGCTTTATCAAAACTTTCAAAAGTTTCTTCGGGTGCATTAATAGGATCACCACGATGACCGATAACCGTAAAACCACTAGCAAAGAAAAAAATCAGACATGCTAATGATAACTTGAGAAGATTAAAACGTTTTGAGACCATAATTAACTCCCTAATTTTTGAGATATTATATACTAGATGTAAAGAATAAATACTGCTACTTTCATGATTAGTGTATTAGTTATATGAGATGAGTATATATTATTATGTATTTATTTAAAAATGCTATTTAAATATGCCGCCTCCAAGAGTAAGAAATTTAGGTCGCTATGGGGATCGATTCGAGCCAAGGGGCGGTCTCGAATCTCGATTTTGAACCTCGCACAGACCGCGAGTTTCAAAACTCGTCCCATGGTGTAAGTGCTAAAGCACTAACGCCACCTTCACAGCGACCTAAATTTCTTACTCTTTCCGGCTAGTTGGTTGGTACAGACGCATAATTAGTTTCAATTTTGTGAAAATAAAGTCATTAATTACGAGGCAACTAGGTTCTATCTTCAAATTGTCGAATAAGTATTTGTGCTAATGAGCATAATTATTTTAAGAAAAGAATTATTTTGGCATTAAAGATTATTAGAGAAATACTTGAGTTATCAAATTATTCTCAAATTAATAAAGAACTAGTCGGAAGAGTTGGACAGTGGTTACTGGCAGTGAAAGTGCTGTTAGGGCGACCGCTTTTGTCGTTCTTACAGCACCGGACGCGTTTAAGACTTGCCGAACTTGCAAGGCTTAAACCGAGGCCCGAGACCTTGGCTCGGACCGTTCCGCACTGCCAGTAACCACTGTCCAACTCTGGAGACGGCATTACTCTAAGACACATCCTAGTCAAAAAGGCAATAAAACATTTAAATGTGAGGTTTTATAAATGGATAACGAGAAACAAATTTTAGATATTATTGAACAAATTACGCGTAACGATGGTACGAAATACTATGAACTTGCTAATATCGTTATGAATGGTCGCGCTGAGAAGGCGGCTGAATTGGGGATGATCAAAGAGGTCCGTATTTTGAAACTTAATATCCCACATTCTTCAGCTGTTAGTGTTTATGAGGATTATGTCAACGCAAATTATACAGTTCCACCAATGAATTTAAAAGAATGGGTTGAGTACGATAAGCCTAAGGGCAAGGTCCGCGATGCTTTCAATGAAATTTTAAAAGCTAACGGTATTATTTCAAGGGAAGACGATGCTGACTAATGAATTACTTTATAGCTGATACACATTTTTATCATTATCAATTACTAGAACCAAATAATTTTGCTCCTCGTCATTTTGGTAATGTTGACGAGATGAATCAAGCAATGATTGATGCCTGGAATGCTCGGGTAGATGAGAATGACCGCGTGTACCACTTGGGGGATATTTCGATGCGGCCCCAGAACACACCGACGGATGAAGAAACTTATGATATGTTGCGTCAATTGAATGGACATATGACTTTGATTAAGGGAAATCATGACTATCGTTCATTATTCAAATTTTTGGATAAGCATAATGAAACGATGTCTGATGGTAAACCTAGATTTGAATTTGAAGATGTTGGTGCGTTATTGAAATTTGATCATCATCAATTTTATTGCACACACTATCCTTTGTTGTTGGGTAAGGTTGATAAGATTATTAATTTGCATGGTCATATTCATCACTACGCTGTTCCAATTCCTGAAAATATTAACGTAGGTGTGGATGCCCCAGAACGTGACTATTTATCAGAGAATTTGCCCTGGGGTTCACCTTTACGTGGTGAAGAAATTTTAGAGATGTATGATAAGAAGAAAGAAGATTTGGCTAGATTACAGAGAAAGTAGGATATTATGGAAAAAATTCAAATAGTTCATACGAATGATTTACATTCTCACTTCGAAAACTTTCCACGTGTTGAGCGGTTCATTAATCAATCACGTCAAGAAAGTACCGCCGATGATTTTTATTTGTTTGATATTGGGGATGCTATGGACCGGGCACATCCGCTGAGTGAAGCAACTAATGGGCAAGCAAATATTGAATGGATGAATCCACTTCATTATGACGCTGCTACGATTGGTAATAATGAAGGTTTAGGTAACAGTCATGAGCATTTGGAACATCTGTATGATCATGCTAATTTTCCAGTGATTTTGAACAATCTTTACGAAAATAATCCTTCACGATTAGCTGATTTTGCTCAACCGGCTAAAGTTATCACTACTAAGCAGGGAACCAAGATTGGACTCATGGGCTTGACGGCACCGTATATTTTGACTTATCCATTGCTAGATTGGGATATTAAGTTAATTCAAGAAATGCTACCTAAATCTTTGGAATTAGTTAAAGATTGTGATGTGATTATCTTACTTTCTCATTTAGGTGTTTCAATGGACCGTTTGATTGCCAAAAAGCATCCGGAAATCGATGTTATTATTGGAGCTCATACACATCATCTCTTTCCTAAAGGGGAAGTTGATAATGGCGTTTTGTTGGCGGCAGCCGGAAAATATGGTCAGCATATCGGAACGATTAATTTGGAACTTGATGAACAAAAGCAAGTTGTCCAAAAGTCAGCCTTTACTGTGAAAACTGCCACGCTAGAGGAATTGCCTACTGATAAAAATTGGATTGAACATCAATATAACCGTGGCGAACAATTGCTAGATCAAAAGCAAGTTGCCAATTTACCAAACACCTTGAGTACAGATTATCAAGCTGACAATTCGATCATGCAAGAGGCTTTGACTGCTGTCCAAGACTTTGCACAGTCAGATGTGGCAGTTTTGAGTTCAGGTTTGTTTTTGGAAAATTTGCCAAAAGGTATTGTGACTGAGAAAAATTTGCATGATTGCTTACCTCATGCGATTCATGTTATGAAAACAACAATGACGGGTGACAATGTTTGGCGTTTAGTTATGGAAATGGAAAAGAATCGACTCTTTTTATGCAATCATATGCAAAAAGGAATGGGTTTTCGTGGTAAGATATTTGGCGAACTAGTTTATCGGGGCATTACGATTGATAACAAACGAAATGTTTACATAAACGGTAAAGAATTAGACAAGAATCAAGAATACACCCTAGCATTATTGGATCATTATTTGTTTGTACCGTATTTCCCATCAATTGAGATTTCGGGTAACAATGAAATTATGTATCCTAAGTTTTTGCGTGGTGTATTCGCTGATTACTTGAGTAAAAAATATCCGATTTGAGGTGATTACTTGCAAGAAATTGAGGATAATACTGCTACTACTAAGTTGGTCGATGTCATTAAGTTAGATGATAATTTGATTTCCATTGATAAGAAGAAGTATCGCTTAGTAGAAAATCATGATAATGGTTTTAGTGAAGAGCGTATTGAAGAACGTTATAACAATGTTTTAGAAAAATATGATTATATTGTTGGTGACTGGGGTTACGATCAATTGCGTTTTAAGGGTTTTTATGAAGATGAACGTAAAGAAAGTACCTTAGATAATCGCATTTCGCATTTGGAAGATTATTTGTTGGAATATTGTAATTTTGGTTGTGCTTATTTTGTACTTGAGAAAGTTCAAAAGGCTCCTTTGAAAAACAACCATCATCGAAATAACAATCACAGCAATCATACTCATAAATTCCGCACGCGGACTACGCATGCTAAGGCTGAGAATAAATCTAATAGGCCACATAATAATCAGCGTCGGAAGAACAAAGTCTCCAAACGTCGAGTGACGAAAAAGACTACAGCTTCGACTAAGAAGACCTTCAAAATTAGAAAAATAGGTGAAAAGAATAAATGAAGTATCAAACATATTTAATAGATTTAGATGGAACAATGTATCGTGGTAAGGATAAGATTCCTGAAGCTAAAGTTTTCATCGATAATTTGAACAAAGCAGGAATTGATTATTATTTCTTAACAAACAATACAACGAAAACTCCACAGCAAGTGGCTGATAATTTGACAAATAACCATCAGATCACGGCCCAAGCTGAGCAAGTTTTGACACCATCATTAGCCACAGCGGCTTATATTAAAAATATGTTTGGTGATGATATTGAAAATCATAGTGCTTATGTAATCGGTGAGTACGGTTTAAAGAGTGCTGTTTTTGGTACAGGTATCAAATTGAATGAAGTAGATCCTGATGTTGTTATCGTTGGGTTAGATTATGATGTGACGTACCATAAATTTGAATTGGCCACTTTGGCTATCAAACGTGGGGCCTTCTTTATCGGTACTAATGCTGATACTAACTTGCCTAACGAGAGAGGTTTAGTACCAGGTGCTGGTTCAGTTATCTCATTAGTTGAAACATCAACTCAACAAAAGGCTCATTATATTGGTAAACCAGAACGTAACATTATTGACTTTGCAGTCAAGGCACGTAATTTTGATCCGAAAACAGCCGTCATGGTTGGTGACAATTACAATACGGATATCAAGTGTGGAATTAATGCTGACGTTGATACGTTGTGGGTCAATACTGGTGTCAGTACCCATGAAGATATCGACAATGCACCTATCAAGCCCACTCATCAAGTAGAAAGTCTGGATCAGTGGGATGTCTAATTCACAAAAGGACCTTTTGTATACTATTGCATTAGCATTCTTTTTGTTGACGTTAGCTATCACGGTGACGATATTTGCCAGTTATCCCTTATTTGCCTTTGCTATTAAGCATTACTATCTAGAAAATGCCGTAGGGATGAAATATGGAACGATTATGAAGAACTATGCACAGATGATGGATTTTTTGATTAATCCGTTCAATTGGCATTGGCATTTGAGTGATTTTGCCTCGTCAGCTGGTGGTCGCTTGCATTTTTATGATGTAAAAAAACTTTTCTTGTTGAATTTTGCAGTTTTCATCGGGACGGGAATTATTGTTGCTAAGTTTCATAAAGTTCGAGCGCATTTTAATCGAGTCTTTTTCTGGATTGGAATCGTTGGGATAATCTTAGCAATTTTAATGATGCTGAATTTCGATGAATTCTTCGTCGTCTTTCATGAAATGCTCTTTCGTAATAGCGATTGGTTATTTGATCCGGATAAGGACCCAATTATCAATGTTTTGCCAGAAGAGTTCTTTACCCAATGCTTTATCTTATTTTTCGTAATGTTTGAAGGATTGAACTTTTGGAAAGCACGTACAAAAAAAGCCTAGGAAAAATTTCCTAAGCTTTTTTCTTTTTGCTATTTTTGATGGCGGTGATTAGAACTGGAACCAATGATACTAAGACGATACCAATGATAATCATTGAGAAGTGTTCTTGTACAACTGGAATATTACCAAAGAGATAACCAGCAGCTGAACAAACTAACACCCAAAGGAATGCTCCGATGAAATTGTATTTCAGGAAAGTTCCGTAGTGCATTGTTCCACTACCAGCAACGAATGGTACGAAAGTTCTAATTAAAGGAATGAAACGACCAATGGCAATTGTTTTACCACCGTGTTTTTCAAAGAAATGATGTGCTTCATCTAAATGATCCTTATTGATAAGTTTACTGAGGTATTTATTCCTCGTCGCGTATTCTCCAAAATGTTCACCAATTTCATAGTTCATGGAGTCACCTAAGACGGCGGCCGCAAGGAAGATGATAAACATTAGCCAAGCAAGTAGTCCGTATTTTGGATTAGCTGCCAAAGCCATTGCCGCAAAGATTAGTGAATCTCCCGGTAGGAATGGTAGAATAACAACTCCGGTTTCAATAAAGATAATCAGAAACAGTATTAAATATGTCCAAAGGCCGAAGTTATTTACGATATTGACCATATGATGATCAATGTGCAAGATAAAATCAACCAAACCCATTATGTAACTCAATCAATCAACTCCAGAATTCAAATTAAACTTCATTATACCAGCATAACTTAAAATAACTTTAAAATTAATGGAAATTAAAGATTATTTTTCAAAGAGGGATGTACTGTGTTCGAAGTAATCCTTTTCCGGATAAAGGTTTCGTAAAGCTTTAGTTACAGCGATGGGTCCTTCAGCAAAAGCTGTTGCAATTAGTTGGAGTTTGCCAGGATAGGTCACAATATCACCAATGGCAAAGACATTCGGTAGGTTAGTTTCCATTTCTTGAGTAACTTTGATGAAAGGACCATTGAGCTCAACGTTCCAATCACGGAGAATTTTAGAATCAGAAACAAAGCCATAGTTAACTAATAGTTTGTCGGTTGTCACAATCTTAATTTCATTAGACTTAATCATTTTTAGAGTTACGTCTACTTTAGAATTATCATGGGCATTGAAATTAAGTTCTTTGATAATGTAAGGATTGAGTTGTTCGACGTTTGATTGATTTAGTTTTTCTACACTAGACTCCATTGCTCGATATTTATTGCGACGGTGTACTAGGGATGTATGTGATGCTACCTTAGATAAATCAATTGACCAATCCACAGCGGAATCACCGCCACCAGCAACAACAACGTCTTTATCTTGATAGTCATTAAGGTCATTAACGAAGTAGTCGAGATTCTTTTCTTCTATTATAGGGTCGTAATCGAATGTTAACTTGCGTGGTTTAAATGCTCCATTACCGATTGCGATGATAATAGTTTTAGTATAGATAGTTTCCTTATTAGTAGTTAGTAACCAGAGATCATCTTTTCTTTCTATAGAAGAAACGGAAGTGTTGAGGTATTGATCACAGTTCATAATGTTTAACTGATCGTTAAGCTGTTTAGTTAAGTCAGTTCCTGATACTTTGGGTAAAGCAGCAACATCGTAAATATGTTTTTGTGCGTAAAGCGTTTCAGGCTGACCACCAAGCTTTGGTAAACTTTCTATTAATGCTACTTTCAGATTTCGTAAGCGAGCAAAGTAGGCAGCAAACATACCAGCAGGGCCACCACCGATAATAGAAATGTCGTAAATTTTGTCATTCATAATCTTAATCACCATTTTCTGTTATATAATCTATAGATACATTGTTACACAAATGAAATCCAAAAAGGGAGGAAAAGCAATGCGAATTGGAGATAGACTATCTGGAACCATATCTGGGATTCAATCATATGGGGTCTTTGTAAAGCTAGATGATGACCATCAAGGGTTGATTCATATCTCAGAATTAAAGCATGGCTTTGTGTCTGATCTTAATAGTAAGTATAAAGTCGGTGACAAAGTAGATGTTATTGTAATGGGAATTGATGAATATAATCAAAAAATCAGTTTATCAATGCGGGCATTGCAACCAGAGAAGATCGGCAGACCAATTTTACATAAGCATTTTTGGACTGATTATCGTAATCATATTGGTTATAAGACGATTGCAGAGCACAAAAATGAGTGGGTAAAGGCCGCAATGAAGCATATTTCAGAAAAAAATGAAAAAAATTCAACTTTTTTGTAAAAAAGGGTTGCGCACACTTAATCTAATTGGTAATATATATCTTGTTGTTGCGACAGAGCAACGGCGTCAACGGTTTGAAGCTTTATCGCTTCTCCAAACGCCATTAATTATTTTAAAAAAGTTCTTGACTTGGTCTTGTAACTTCGATATGATAATTAAGTTGTCTGTTGAGATAACTTCTAACAAATCATCATTTCATTGATAATTTGTTAGAAAAATTATTTTAAAAAGTTCTTGACATTCATTTGTCAGCTTGATAAAATAATTAAGTCGCTGATGAGCGTAAGCGCTTAATCAGCTGGTAGACCTTTGAAAACTGAACAAAGTTTTAACACTAAATTGTGTAGGCCAACATTTATTTGTTGGATTTACAACGAAGTCAATTCGCTAGTATAATTTTTTATGAGTCACAAACTTTTAATATGAGAGTTTGATCCTGGCTCAGGACGAACGCTGGCGGCATGCCTAATACATGCAAGTCGAACGAACTCTGCTGATGATTGAAGCTTGCTTCATGAATCAGTTTTGAGTGAGTGGCGGACGGGTGAGTAACACGTGGGTAACCTGCCCAAAAGTGGGGGATAACATTTGGAAACAAGTGCTAATACCGCATAACAACTACTTTCACATGATCGTAGCTTGAAAGATGGCTCTGCTATCGCTTTTGGATGGACCCGCGGCGTATTAGCTAGTTGGTGAGGTAATAGCTCACCAAGGCAATGATACGTAGCCGACCTGAGAGGGTAATCGGCCACATTGGGACTGAGACACGGCCCAAACTCCTACGGGAGGCAGCAGTAGGGAATCTTCCACAATGGGCGAAAGCCTGATGGAGCAATGCCGCGTGAGTGAAGAAGGTTTTCGGATCGTAAAACTCTGTTGTTGAAGAAGAACATGCGTGAGAGTAACTGTTCACGTACTGACGGTATTCAACCAGAAAGCCACGGCTAACTACGTGCCAGCAGCCGCGGTAATACGTAGGTGGCAAGCGTTGTCCGGATTTATTGGGCGTAAAGAGAATGTAGGCGGTTTATTAAGTTTGAAGTGAAAGCCCTCGGCTCAACCGAGGAAGTGCTTCGAAAACTGGTAAACTTGAGTGCAGAAGAGGAAAGTGGAACTCCATGTGTAGCGGTGGAATGCGTAGATATATGGAAGAACACCAGTGGCGAAGGCGGCTTTCTGGTCTGTAACTGACGCTGAGATTCGAAAGCATGGGTAGCAAACAGGATTAGATACCCTGGTAGTCCATGCCGTAAACGATGAGTGCTAAGTGTTGGAGGGTTTCCGCCCTTCAGTGCTGCAGCTAACGCATTAAGCACTCCGCCTGGGGAGTACGACCGCAAGGTTGAAACTCAAAGGAATTGACGGGGGCCCGCACAAGCGGTGGAGCATGTGGTTTAATTCGAAGCAACGCGAAGAACCTTACCAGGTCTTGACATACCATGAAAAGCTTAGAGATAAGTCTTTCCCTTCGGGGACATGGATACAGGTGGTGCATGGTTGTCGTCAGCTCGTGTCGTGAGATGTTGGGTTAAGTCCCGCAACGAGCGCAACCCTTATTATCAGTTGCCAGCATTCAGTTGGGCACTCTGGTGAGACTGCCGGTGACAAACCGGAGGAAGGTGGGGACGACGTCAAATCATCATGCCCCTTATGACCTGGGCTACACACGTGCTACAATGGTCGGTACAACGTGTTGCGAACTCGCGAGGGCAAGCAAATCACTTAAAACCGATCTCAGTTCGGATTGTAGGCTGCAACTCGCCTACATGAAGCTGGAATCGCTAGTAATCGCGGATCAGCATGCCGCGGTGAATACGTTCCCGGGCCTTGTACACACCGCCCGTCACACCATGAGAGTTTGTAACACCCAAAGCCGGTGGGGTAACCCTTCGGGGAGCTAACCGTCTAAGGTGGGACAAATGATTAGGGTGAAGTCGTAACAAGGTAGCCGTAGGAGAACCTGCGGCTGGATCACCTCCTTTCTAAGGATATGATGCTTATGCATCAACGGAAATACACAATTGTTAAAACTTTGTTTAGTTTTGAGGGGTCTACCCTCAAAAAACTCGTACCTTGAAAACTGGATATTAAGAATTAATGAATTAAAGAAACACCGAAAACTGCGCGATAAAAATGATTAATTTCATATTTTGTCAAGATTAAGTTATAAAGGGCGCACGGTGGATGCCTAGACACTAGGAGCCGATGAAGGACGTAACTAACGACGATACGCCTCGGGGAGCTGTAAGTAAGCTTTGATCCGGGGATTTCCGAATGGGGGAACCCAAATATCGTAATGGATATTTACTTGTTTGTGAATACATAGCAATCAAGAGGTACACGCAATGAACTGAAACATCTAAGTAGTTGCAGGAAGAGAAAGAAAATTCGATTCCCTGAGTAGCGGCGAGCGAAACGGGAATAGCCCAAACTAAAGAGCTTGCTCTTTAGGGTTGTAGGACTGATGTTGTGAGAACAAAAGGTGACGATAGTTGAACAAGCTGGAAAGCTTGGCCAAAGAGAGTGAAAGCCTCGTAAACGAAATCTGACCCACTCCATTCAGTATCCTGAGTACGGCGGAACACGAGAAACTCCGTCGGAATCTGGGAGGACCATCTCCCAAGGCTAAATACTCCCTAGTGATCGATAGTGAACCAGTACCGTGAGGGAAAGGTGAAAAGTACCCCGGAAGGGGAGTGAAATAGATCCTGAAACCGTGTGCCTACAAGTAGTCAGAGCCCGTTAATGGGTGATGGCGTGCCTTTTGTAGAATGAACCGGCGAGTTACGTTAACATGCAAGGTTAAGATGAAAAGTCGGAGCCGTAGCGAAAGCAAGTCTGAATAGGGCGATCTAGTATGTTGATGTAGACCCGAAACCAAGTGACCTACCCATGACCAGGTTGAAGATGCGGTAAAACGCATTGGAGGACCGAACCCGTGTATGTTGAAAAATGCTGGGATGAGTTGTGGGTAGCGGTGAAATTCCAAACGAACTTGGAGATAGCTGGTTCTCTCCGAAATAGCTTTAGGGTTAGCCTCGGGGATTAGGATTATGGAGGTAGAGCACTGTTTGGACTAGGGGCCCGTCTTGGGTTACTGAATTCAGATAAACTCCGAATACCATCAATCTATACCCGGGAGTCAGACGATGAGTGATAAGATCCACCGTCGAAAGGGAAACAGCCCAGATCACCAGTTAAGGTCCCAAAATTCATGCTAAGTGGAAAAGGATGTGGAAACGCATAGACAACTAGGATGTTGGCTTAGAAGCAGCCATTCATTCAAAGAGTGCGTAATAGCTCACTAGTCGAGTGATTCTGCGCCGAAAATGTACCGGGGCTAAGCATGATACCGAAACTGTGGATGTGTCGTAAGACACGTGGTAGGAGAGCGTTGTAAGAGCATTGAAGCTGTACCGTGAGGAGCAGTGGAGTTCTTAGAAGTGAGAATGCCGGTATGAGTAACGAAAGACCAGTGAGAATCTGGTCGGCCGAAAGACTAAGGTTTCCTGGGGAAGGCTCGTCCTCCCAGGGTTAGTCGGGGCCTAAGATGAGACCGAGAGGTGTAATCGATGGATAACAGGTTGATATTCCTGTACTAGTTTATTTTGTTTGAACGATGGAAGGACGCAGGAGGATGATGTGTGCGCGCTGATGGATATGCGCGTCCAAGCAGTAAGTCTTGATAAGAGTCAAATGCTTTTATCTCTAAGGACAAGCTGTGATGGGGAGTGAAATTTTAGTAGCGAAGCACAGTAACTCACACTGCCGAGAAAAGTTTCTAGTTAGAAATAAACTACCCGTACCGCAAACCGACACAGGTAGTCGAGGAGAGTATCCTAAGGTCAGCGAGTGAACTCTCGTTAAGGAACTCGGCAAAATGACCCCGTAACTTCGGGAGAAGGGGTGCTGGTGTAACAGCCAGCCGCAGTGAATAGGCCCAAACAACTGTTTATCAAAAACACAGGTCTATGCTAAATCGTAAGATGACGTATATGGGCTGACGCCTGCCCGGTGCTGGAAGGTTAAGAGGATCAGTTAGCTTTTGCGAAGCTGAGAATTGAAGCCCCAGTAAACGGCGGCCGTAACTATAACGGTCCTAAGGTAGCGAAATTCCTTGTCGGGTAAGTTCCGACCCGCACGAAAGGCGTAATGATTTGGGCACTGTCTCAACGAGAGACTCGGTGAAATTATAATACCCGTGAAGATGCGGGTTACCCGCGACAGGACGGAAAGACCCCATGGAGCTTTACTGTAGCTTGATATTGAGTTTTTGTGTGACATGTACAGGATAGGTAGGAGCCGTTGATTTCGGAACGCTAGTTTCGAAGGAGGCATTGGTGGGATACTACCCTTGTTATATGAAAACTCTAACCCACGCCGCTCAGCGCGGTGGGGGACAGTGTCTGGTGGGCAGTTTGACTGGGGCGGTCGCCTCCTAAAATGTAACGGAGGCGCTCAAAGGTTCGCTCAGAATGGTTGGAAATCATTCGCAGAGTGTAAACGTACAAGCGAGCTTGACTGCGAGACTGACAAGTCGAGCAGGGACGAAAGTCGGAGTTAGTGATCCGGTGGTACCATATGGAAGGGCCATCGCTCAACGGATAAAAGCTACCCTGGGGATAACAGGCTTATCTCCCCCAAGAGTTCACATCGACGGGGAGGTTTGGCACCTCGATGTCGGCTCATCGCATCCTGGGGCTGTAGTCGGTCCCAAGGGTTGGGCTGTTCGCCCATTAAAGCGGTACGCGAGCTGGGTTCAGAACGTCGTGAGACAGTTCGGTCCCTATCCGTCGCGGGCGTAGGAAATTTGAGAGGAGCTGTCCTTAGTACGAGAGGACCGGGATGGACATACCTCTGGTGTACCAGTTGTGCCGCCAGGCGCATCGCTGGGTAGCTACGTATGGACGGGATAAACGCTGAAAGCATCTAAGTGTGAAGCCCCCCTCGAGATGAGATTTCCCATTCCGTTAAGGAAGTAAGATCCGTTAGAGAATATGACGTAGATAGGCTGCGGGTGGAAGTGTAGCGATACATGGAGCTGAGCAGTACTAATAGATCGAGGACTTAATCGAGTAAGAGTTTACAGCAGTTTGAAGTGATTCAGATTTAATTCATTAACTTAATATCTAGTTTTGAAGGTACGAGTATCATACAGTGTAGTGACGATAGTGAGAAGGATACACCTGTTCCCATGCCGAACACAGAAGTTAAGCTTCTCCGCGTCGAAAGTAGTTGGTGGGAAACTACCCGCGAGGATAGAGAGTCGCTACGCTGTCTCATGATGGAGGATTAGCTCAGCTGGGAGAGCATCTGCCTTACAAGCAGGAGGTCACAGGTTCGATCCCTGTATCCTCCATATCATGAGCCGTTAGCTCAGTCGGTAGAGCATCTGACTTTTAATCAGAGGGTCGACAGTTCGAACCTGTCACGGCTCATTTGCAACATATATACACATCATGCGGGTGTGGCGGAATTGGCAGACGCGCTAGATTTAGGTTCTAGTGTCCAGTGGACATGAAGGTTCAAGTCCTTTCACCCGTATTCAATATTGTTGTTGCAATATTGAGTTTCATTTAGTAAAATATGAAAGTATCGTTTTATGCCGACTTAGCTCAGTTGGCAGAGCACCTGTCTTGTAAACAGGGGGTCGGAGGTTCGAATCCTCTAGTCGGCATAATGCGGAAGTAGTTCAGTGGTAGAACATCACCTTGCCATGGTGGGGGTCGCGGGTTCGAATCCCGTCTTCCGCTTTCATTATAGTAACGCCGGGGTGGCGGAACTGGCAGACGCACAGGACTTAAAATCCTGCGGTAAGTAATTACCGTACCGGTTCGATTCCGGTCCTCGGCACTATAATGAATATGCACCTATAGCGCAATTGGATAGAGTGTCTGACTACGAATCAGAAGGTTGTAGGTTCGACTCCTACTAGGTGCATTAGTTTTATTTTCGGGAAGTGGCTCAGCTTGGTAGAGCACCTGGTTTGGGACCAGGGGGTCGCAGGTTCGAATCCTGTCTTCCCGATAGACAATATTAATTGTCAGTTTCAATGTAACATAGTTTTTGGCGGTGTAGCTCAGCTGGCTAGAGCGTCCGGTTCATACCCGGGAGGTCGGGGGTTCGATCCCCTTCGCCGCTATTCATTCCGGACCTTTAGCTCAGTTGGTTAGAGCAAACGGCTCATAACCGTTCGGTCGTAGGTTCGAGTCCTACAAGGTCCATCTTCAGTACGGACCTTGCATTTTATTAATATTATCGCGGGATGGAGCAGTCTGGTAGCTCGTCGGGCTCATAACCCGAAGGTCGTAGGTTCAAATCCTGCTCCCGCAATTAGTTTCAAATAATTAAATTTGGTTCCTTGGTCTAGTTGGTTAGGACGCCTGCCTGTCACGCAGGAGATCGCGGGTTCGATTCCCGCAGGGACCGTTAGCAAATCGATATGTTTGCTAAGGTAGAAGTAGTCGCAAGGTAAGATGCGGGTGTAGTTTAGTGGTAAAACCACAGCCTTCCAAGCTGTTGTCGCGAGTTCGATTCTCGTCACCCGCTTTGCCACTTTTATGGGCCTATAGCTCAGCTGGTTTAGAGCGCACGCCTGATAAGCGTGAGGTCGATGGTTCAAGTCCATTTAGGCCCACTATATCTGGAGAAGTACTCAAGTGGCTGAAGAGGCGCCCCTGCTAAGGGTGTAGGTCGCGTAAGCGGCGCGAGGGTTCAAATCCCTCCTTCTCCGTTAAATATGACCCCTTGGTCAAGTGGTTAAGACACTGCCCTTTCACGGCAGTAACATGGGTTCAAATCCCGTAGGGGTCATTGACGTGTATGCGTCATTTAGTATTATAGATTAACTTTTTAAGCAATGGAGGATTACCCAAGTCCGGCTTAAGGGAACGGTCTTGAAAACCGTCAGGTCGCGAAAGCGGCGCGTGGGTTCGAATCCCACATCCTCCTTAGTGGGTGTCAGTTGATTTACTTTTTATTATCGCGGGATGGAGCAGTCTGGTAGCTCGTCGGGCTCATAACCCGAAGGTCGTAGGTTCAAATCCTGCTCCCGCAATTAGCTCTAAATAATTAAATTTGGTTCCTTGGTCTAGTTGGTTAGGACGCCTGCCTGTCACGCAGGAGATCGCGGGTTCGATTCCCGCAGGGACCGTTAAATGGCTCGGTAGCTCAGTTGGTAGAGCAATGGATTGAAGCTCCATGTGTCGGCGGTTCGATTCCGTCCCGCGCCATTTTGGAGGGGTAGCGAAGTCTGGCTAAACGCGGCGGACTGTAAATCCGCTCCTTCGGGTTCGGTGGTTCGAATCCACTCCCCTCCATAGTTTAGGGATATAGTTTAAAGGTAGAACTACGGTCTCCAAAACCGTCAGTGTGGGTTCAATTCCTACTATCCCTGTTTCTACCTTTTATCATGGCGGTATTGGTGAAGTGGTTAACACACCGGTTTGTGGCACCGGCACACGTGGGTTCGACTCCCACATACCGCCCTTTTTATTGGGTTATAGCCAAGCGGTAAGGCAATGGACTTTGACTCCATCATGCGCTGGTTCGAATCCAGCTAACCCAATTGCTGTAATAATTGAATATGGCGGTATAGCCAAGTGGTAAGGCAGAGGTCTGCAAAACCTTCATCACCGGTTCAAATCCGGTTACCGCCTTTGGTTATGCTTAAGTAGTCAGGCATGAGGTTTCGCAATCATGCCGGTGTGGCGGAATTGGCAGACGCGCAGGATTCAAAATCCTGTTCCCAGTAGGGAGTATCGGTTCGACCCCGATCACCGGTATTAAAAGATATAGTTAAACTATATAAAAACAAGTTATCGATTAGTTCTGAATGTTGATCTAACAATGTTCAGGGCTTTTTTTATTTATCCAAGTTATCACTATTTGTGAAGAGAAATTGCTTTTTAGGGCACTTTTCGGGCACCTTTTTAGGGTCTTCATTGACCAATCCATCTTCATGGTCTCGAATACAATCAAATTTCAATATTATCAGCTAAAATAGAAACAACTTTTTTATTAGAGTATTTTGAATTTATACCAGCATTTAATTGAGTATCATCAATTTTTGTTTTACCATTTAGAAATCCCTGTACAGTGATTTTATGGCCCTTTTTTATAGCGGCCTTAGATTTGGTAACAACTAAGAAATATTGATCACTCGTCTTAATAGGGGCTAGTAGGAGATGATACTGGCCATAGTTATCAATAGTCGATTCTTTAACGTAAAAATCTTTTAAGGTTACGTTCATAAACAGATGGACGCTACTATATTGTTCCATTGACGTTAAATCAAGTTTATTTGCTATATCTGGATATTTAGAATTAGGTTTTAAATTTGTTTTGATTCGTGCGGCTTCAGCATCGTTTTTTAGAGCATTTCGTAAAGGATTAGTTGTATTGACGGCAGCAGTCATTAAAATCGTTAGACCAGTTAATAAAGCAATTCTTTTGCGATTCATTTAAAAACCTCCTCAAAGTTGACTAGTTAATTATAATTCCATGTATCTTTAAACTACTAGGAAAGTGCATAACTAAATATTGATAAAATTAAACTTTATATTTATGGAATAATCGTTTTTTAATAATAAAGTAAATTAAAAAATCTTCAAAAAAGACTATCTAATTTCATATGCATTTGTTACTATAATTTTGCACCAAAGAAATAGTACCGATTATCATATTTTTTCTTTAGTGCAAAAATAAATGGAGAAAAACATTATGGAGGAAACCATAGATAGTGTAATTCGATCTATACATAACGAATTTGCGACAACAGTAGTTGACCACCGTTTAACGTTTATCGAACTGGCTAAGATTTCCGAGTTAGATTCAAATAGTATCCGTGATATGTTCAACTCATTGGATGATCTTTATACGGTATTATTTGAAGAAGTGATGTTTAAAAAGATTATTAGAGATTGTTCCACAATTGAAGATTTGATCAATCATTTCTTTGATTTTGTCTCCACCAACAAAAGTTTTTGCTTAAATTTGTATTATCAAACTCTCCAAACATTAAGATATGAAACTGTTATTGAATTAATGAACAATTTGTTATTAAGATACTTGAACGGATGCACTGCAATAGTTAGAGTAAATTTGATTACCATGTATATCGGAGTACTGCAAGAATGGTTTCAAGAAGAACTCACTTCAGAATGTGAAGGTATACGTAAGAGAGTATTAGATTACCATAGAAAAACTTTTGAGTAAGAACAACAAAAAAATAACATAAAGAGGAGAATTACGGACAATAATTTCTTCCCTTAATCAAAAGTGGGTATCTCAAAATTGGGATGCCTTTTTCTATTTCCATCCTATATTTGAGAAATTTATTAAATACTGTATTATATATAATTGAGGTGAAAAAATGTTTAGAAATGCAAAAGAAGAAGATGCAGATCAGATATTGCCAATTTTGTTCCAAATCTTCGATGAGATGGAATTAGATGTTTTTAAAGAAGTTGGCGACGAAAAGATGGCTCAGGTTATTAAGGAAGGTTTCTTCCAACCGGGTTATCGTTATGGCCTTGGAAATATTCTTGTAAATGAGATTGATGGTAAAATTGCAGCCATTATGGTTGGTTATCCAGAAGAATTAGAGGATACGATCGATGAACCATTGATCAAAATTATGCATAATTATGGTATCAAAGAAAAGAACTTGTTTGGAGATAAAGAAGCTTGGCCTGGTGAATGGTATTTAGATTCATTTGCTGTTGCTCCTGAATTCCAAGGCAAGGGGATTGGTACTAAAACGATGGAACACTTTATTGACGTAATTCGAGATCGTGGAGAAAAGATTTTGAGTTTAAACGTTGATGTAAATAATGAACCTGCTAAACATGTCTACGTTAAGACTGGTTTTAAAAAAGTAGGTCAACTTTATATTGGTAGTCATTTGTACGATCATATGCAATATGATTTAACAAAATAAATTAACAGTAAATACTTAGGGGATTTGAGTATTTGCTGTTTTTTTGTAAAGAAAATATTGATTTTTTTTAGAAATATTAGCCCACTTTTTTTTGAAAATTATTATATACTTAATCGTGAAATCGAATAAAGTTAAAGGGAGTATCTTATGGAAAAGACACTTTTCAAAACTAAAAATTCAAAGTTAACAATTGAAACGACTAAACCTAAATTAAAGGATATTATGGCGTGGGTATTGGTGATTGGGTTAATCGCATGGTGGCTTAATAACAAGTGAAGGTAAATAAATCATATTTTTAAGAAAATTTTTTCGTTTAAAACAAATGAGAGTAGTAACCTAAAACGGATTACTACTCTCATTTGTTTATTATTAATACTGGTGGTCGGGGTCGAACCAATGTTGCTTAATGTAAATAATTGGAAGATATCCATTCGATATCGTTCTCTTTGACTGTTTGGGAAATAGGATCAACTGGTAGAGCGTCCGAAATAATAACTTTATATTTAGTCAATGTATTCATTTTAAAAAAACTAGTTTTGAAAAATTTAGATTTATCAACCAAGAGAATTGTCTCCTTAGATTTATCTATAATACTTTTTTTCGAAAATGCTTGATTCATATTTGATTCGTAAACGCTAGTCTGATCAATTCCACTTGCGGAACAGAAGGCCAAATCAATATTGAAATAATTAATGATGGGGTTTTCAAACTCACTATTTAAAACGGAACAAGAATTATGTTGAATTTCGCCGCTGGTAATGAAAGTTCTAATGGTATCGTTGCCATTGGCAGCCAAGGTATTAGCTACATTTAGACTATTGGTTACGACAATTAAGTTGTCGATATTTTTGATATACTTGCAAAGTTGAAACACAGTCGAACTTGAATCTAAATAAATACACATACCAGGACCGATGAAATCTCTAGCAATTTTAGCTAGGGATTTTTTTTCGTCTAAATGTTGCTTTTCGCGTAACCAAATATTTTGTTCGGCAGTATTAAAGGTATTTAGAATAACTTCACCTCGCTCTCGTCTAATTAATCCCTGTTTCTCCAAATATATTAAATCCCTTCTTAAGGTCGATATACTGCAGAATGTTTCATTTGCTAAATCAGTGGTACTTACTCTTCTTCTTTTTTGAACAATTTCGGTGATTTGCATGATTCTGTCTTGTCTATCCAAAGAAACTCCTCCTCAAAATAAATAGAAATTCCTCTAACAGGATAGCAAGTTTTTGAACGATAGTGAACAAATAACCATCATGATGGTGAACAAAATTCATTCTTCGTTCATATCATGTAACCGCTTACGAAATGATGATATATTTTTTATGGAAATTCAAAGCAAGGAATGGAGGGAGAATATGACAAATGTTTTAGCAATGGATTTTGGAGCTTCATCTGGACGAGCAATTGTTGGTTGTTTTGAGAATGGAAAAATCAATCTGGTTGAAACACACAGATTTGCGAATGATCCAATTTATTTTGAAGATAAATTATCTTGGGATATTGACCAATTGTTTTCACAAATAAAAGTGGGGTTAAAAAATTCACTAGCAAAGTATGAAATTACTAGTTTAGGAGTTGATACATGGGGTGTAGATTTTGGGTTGATTGATGAATACGGAGATTTGATAGGGATGCCAATGCATTACCGAGGTGTTAAAACTGAAAAAATTTTAACAAGAATCTCTGACTTTATTTCGTTACAAGATTTGTACGACAGCACTGGTAATCAAATTATGAAGATTAATACGTTGTTTCAATTGTTATCAATTCGCGAATATTATCCAGACCAATATTTTAAGACTAGAAAGATTTTAATGATTTCGGACTTATTCAATTATATGTTGACGGGAAGAATGGCAAGTGAACGGAGTATTGCTTCGACTACTCAGCTAACTAATCCTTATTCGAAAGATTGGTCTAAGAAGATAATTGAAAACTTTAATCTTAACGCACAGATGTTACCGCCGATTGTCAATGAAGGGACTCAACTAGGGTCCATTCGAAAAAGTTTGAATTTTGGTGATATTAAAGTGATTAACGTTTGTCAGCATGATACTGCTAGTGCCGTGCTTAGTATTCCCGCTCAAAAGCCATTTTTATTTATTTCTTGTGGAACTTGGTCATTGGTTGGAACCGAATTAGACCATCCCATTTTGAATAAAAAGGCATTGGAATATAACTTAACAAATGAAAGTGGTTTTGATAAGACAACTGAATTTTTGAAAAATTGTACGGGACTATGGATCGTTCAAGAATTGAAACGCAATTATCAAGCAGATGGAATGGCTTGGTCATATGAACAAATAACAAAAATGGTTGAAGAAACCACTAATAAGACTTGTCTTATTGACACCGATGACGATTTATTTAATGAACCTGGTGATATGCGTCAAAGAATTGTGCAATATTCCAAAGCAACCCAACAGGCAATTCCAGAACATCCCGGCGAATTCTTTAAATGTGCTTATGAGAGTTTAGCACAGAAGTATGCCGAGACAATTGATGAAATAGAGGATGCTACAGGAGAATCGTATCAAGAGATTCATGTTGTTGGCGGAGGATCTAAGTCAGATTATTTCTGTCAATTGATTGCTAACGTGACTAAGAGAAATGTTTTGGCGGGACCTGCTGAGGCAACAGCCATGGGAAATGTGTTAATACAATTGATTTCATTAGGGGAAATCAGTGATGTGTCAGAAGCTAGAAGAATTGTTAGTAATTCGGTCACAATCAAGAAGTTTGCACCTTTAAAAATAAAATTAGTGGAGTGATAAATTTCATGAATTCATATCCAAAAATTGGTATTAGACCAACAATTGATGGACGTCAAGGTGGTGTCCGTGAGTCACTTGAAGAAAAAACGATGGACATGGCTAGAGCGGCAAAAAATTTAATCGAGAGCACGTTAAGATATGCCGATGGTACTCCTGTTCAATGTGTTTTAGCCAGTCGGACTATTGGTGGTCGTGGTGATGCCGGAATCGTTCAAACAGAGTTTGATGGTCATAATATTATTGCCACTTTATCTGTCACACCTAGTTGGTGTTATGGGACTGAAACAATGGATTTAGAGCCAAATACCATTAAAGCAATCTGGGGTTTCAATGGTACCGAAAGACCGGGAGCAGTTTATTTAGCTGCAGCGATGAGTGGATACGCTCAAAAAGGTTATCCGGCATTTAAAATTTATGGGCATGATGTGCAGGATTTGGATGATAATTCAATTCCAGAAGATGTTCAAAAAAGATTTTGACCTTTGCTAAAGGTGCAATTGCAGTTGGGCAGATGAAAGGAAAGTCATATGTGAACCTGGGAGCTTCTTCAATGGGAATCGCTGGTTCACAAGTTGATAGCAATTTCTTCAAAGATTATCTGGGTATGCCAGTAGAATTTGTTGACATGACAGAAATCCTTCGTCGAATCACATTAAATATTTATGATCCGGATGAATATAAGAAGGCACTTGCGTGGATCAAGAAAAATTGTCATGAAGGTTTAGATATTAATCAAGGTAAAGATTTACCGGAAATAATTACTAAATCAAAAGTAATTCCAGCTGATAAAGATTGGGAATTCATTGCAAAACAAGCAATTATTATTAGAGATATTTTATTTGGAAATAAGAAATTAGCTGAAATTGGTTGGGAAGAAGAATCACATGGTCACAATGCGATTGCCGGTGGTTTCCAAGGACAACGGCAGTGGACCGATTGGTTACCTAATGGTGATTTCACTGAAGCCATAATGGCATCAACTTTTGATTGGAATGGTCCTCGACCAGTGACTGCTTTTGCCACTGAAAACGATACTCTTAACGGTGTATCGATGCTTTTGGGAACATTGTTGACTAATAAAGCGCCTATTTTTTCTGATGTTAGAACCTATTGGAGTCCAGAAGCAGTCCAACGAGTTACTGGGAAAAAATTAACGGGACGTGCAGCTAATGGTTTTCTACATTTGATTAATTCTGGAGCTTCAGCCTTGGATGGAACTGCTGCGGCAAAAGATGTTGATGGTAATCGAACCATGAAAGAATTTTGGAATATGACTGAGGATGACCGAGCAGCGTGCTTAGCTGAAACAGACTGGTGTCGAGCTAATTATGAATATTTCCGTGGCGGTGGTTTCTCTTCTCATTTCAAGACAAATGCCGAATTGCCTGTGACGTTGATTAGAATGAATCTGGTCCGTGGTGTAGGTCCAACGCTTCAAATAGCTGAAGGATATACCGTCGTTTTAGATGACGATGTACATCAGATTTTAGATGAACGAACAGATAGAACTTGGCCAACAACTTGGTTTGTTCCGAACTTAGGGGCTAATGGTTTTGAAACCACCTATGATGTTATGAATCATTGGGGATCTAATCATTGTGCCTTTGTTCAGGGACATATCGGAGCTGATTTAATTACGATTGCTAGTATGTTAAGGATTCCCGTTGCCTTACATAATGTTCCAAAAGAGAAAATTTTTAGACCAAGTATGTTTGATGGCTTTGGAACTAAAAATTTGGAAGCAGCCGATTTTGCAGCATGTCAAAAGTTAGGACCATTTTATAAAAATTAATAAGTGAGGGATGACACGGATGTTGATGGAGAAGGAACGCGAACAGTTAATTGAGTATGGCAAAAAGTTAGTTGATACAGATTTAACGAAGGGTACTGGTGGAAATTTAAGTATTTATGATCGCCAAAATGGTCATGTAGCAATAACACCGTCAGGAATCGATTTTTATAAAATTCAAAAAGCAGATATTACAATTTTAAATCTTAACGGTGAGGTTATTGAGGGCGAAACGGTTCCATCAAGTGAATGGCAAATGCACTTGAAAGAATATCAAGAACGTGATGATATTGATGCCATTATTCACGCTCATACAGTATATGCAACTGTGTTGTCGGTTTTACACGAACCATTGCCAGCATCCCATTACATGATTGCTGTGGCTGGAAAAGATGTCCGTGTCGCTCAATATGCAACCTATGGAAGTAAAGAATTGGCTGAGACTTCATTTGAAGCAATGAAAGATAGAAAAGCCGTTTTCTTGGCAAATCACGGTTTATTAGCTGGATCCTATAATCTAGCCAATACATTTAATATTATTGAGGAAATTGAATATTGTTCCAAAATTTATTGCATTGCTAAGAGTATCGGAAATCCAGTGATTTTACCTGATGAGGAAATGAGTTTGATGGCTAAAAAATTTGAAAACTATGGACAAGTTAAGTGAATTTTTAAGGATTATCAGCGAAAATACACACTTCATATATTAAGGAGAGGGAAAAATGCAAAATAGTTTGGATAGACAAAATATAGAGAATTCAAAAAGAATTACCCTGGGTATTTTATCCATTTCATTTTTAATGTCAGTTAGTAATGCTATTTCAGGTACGATTCCATTAATGCAGAAGTATTTTTCAAATGTCTCAAGTTCTAATATTGAATTATTGGTGGTTATTCCAACTGGTGGGGTACTTTTAGGTACGGTTATCAGTGGAGCTATCGGAAATGTCATTGGTAAGAAGTATACGGTGCTCTTAGGATTAACGATTGCGCTAATAACTGGGGTACTGCCAGCTTTTTGGGCTAATTATTTTACGATCCTACTATCCCGAGCAATGTTTGGGGTGGGATGTGGTATCTTTACACCTTTAAGTGTTTCATATATCACTGATACATTTTCAAAAGAAAAATGTCATCGACTCTTAGGTTATCGTAATGCTATTGGTGCCATCGGTGATTCGATTATGTTATTTATTGCCGGGTTCTTGATTAAATTTAGTTGGAATACAACTTACTTAGTTTTCTTCTTCCTGTTAATTCCTATTATTTTAATCATCTTCTTTGTTCCAAAAGAACTAGACAATTTTGAAGCAATAACTGATGAAAATGGTGAAACTGAAGTTGTCGAAAAAACATCTAATGTCAAGCCATCAACTAACCTTAAAGTTATTAAATTAGCAGCAATTTTCTTATTCATGTGCATGTTTTACAGTGCCATTTCATTGAAGTTTGCCAACTATGTTGTTCAAAATAAAATTGGTACAGCTGCAACAGCTACATATATCTTCGGATTCTTGACATTGTGTTCAATTTTCTCAGGACTATTATTCGATAAAATTTCTAAGATTTTAGGTAAGTGGACTGTTGTTATTTTCGAAGTTATCACTGCCGGTGCCATGGTTGCTTTAACACTTTCAACTTCAATTCCAGTATTGCTAGTTTTAATTCTTATCTGTGGTTTTAGTAACGGAATAATTAATCCAGCTTTAACGGCTAGAATGGTTGATTATTCACCAGAAAATTCAATGAACTTAACAACATCAATTATTATTATCGGTATCAATATTGGTTTCTTAGTAGCTCCATACGCCTTCCAATTGATTTCAAGCGTGTTTGGAAATACGACACCACAATTTATCATTTTAGTTTCAGGATTGTTCTATGTTGCGTTAGCTCTTTACGATGTATATACGGTTAAAAGAGATCGTCTTACACTATAAAATTATCAATTAAATTAGTCGGAGGATGTACAAAATAATGAATGAAAATATGAAATGGTTTAAAGAAGCAAAATACGGGATGATGATTCACTGGGGACTTTACTCACTACTGGCTGGCGAATACGATGGAAGATCATCAAGCAATTATGCTGAATGGATTCAATCAAAGCTTCAAATCCCTAATGCCGAATATGAAAAGTTAACTGAAGCATTCAATCCAATTTATTTCGATGCTGATAAGATTGTTAATTTAGCTAAGAATGTAGGGATGAGTTATTTAGTTGTTACAACAAAGCATCACGATGGTTTTGCAATGTATAAATCTGAAGTGGATAAATATAATATTGTGGATTCAACACCATTTCATCGTGACATTATCAAGGAATTAGCGGACGCTAGTAAAAAAGCTGGCTTGAAGTTTGGGATTTATTACTCACAAGATCTTGACTGGCACGATTATAACGGTGGTGGATATAAGTCCAATGACATCGAAACTGCTGGAACAACTTGGGATAATAGCTGGGACTTTACCGGTGAAAAAGATTATGACATCTGTTTTGAAAATAAAATCATGCCACAAATTGAAGAATTAATGACTAACTATGGGGAGATTTCTACTGCTTGGTTTGATGTACCAATGACTTTGACTGAAGCACAAAGCAAACGTATTTACGATACTGTGAAGAAATTACAACCAAATTGTTTGATAAATTCCCGTTTAGGTAATGGAGAATATGATTATGTTTCCTTAGGAGACAATGAAATTCCTGAAACGACAGAAGTTACCGAAAATGGTGCAGAAGTTGATTACAATGCGGTTGACGGTTTGAAACCTTCACCAAATGGTTTATATGAAACAGCCGGAACAATGAATGATTCATGGGGCTTTTCATACCATGATCAAAACTGGAAAGCACCAGAAGATATTTATAAATATAAAAAACATCTCAATGGTTTAGGAATCAATTACTTATTGAATGTTGGTTTAGATGGACTTGGTCGTATCCCAATGAATTCAATTGATAATTTAAAAGCTGTAAAAGAACTCGAGAATAATGATTAGTTAGGCCATAAAAAGGGGCATCCATTTGGGTGCCCCTTTGGGGCTGGAAACGATTTATAATAATTTTTTTAAAGGGGATGTATTTGAAATGACATATGCAATGATTGGAACTTGGCGGATGGCTTATGAAGGATTATCTAAAGGAATTGATATGTTACGTGAAGGTGGAAAGAGTGCTGATGCTATTGAAACTGCCGTTAAAGAAGTTGAAGACTATCCATTCTTTAAATCGGTTGGCTACGGTGGTCTGCCAAATGCAAATGGACTAGTTGAAATGGATGCTGGTTTTATGAATGGTGACACCTTTGAAGTTGGTGCGGTTATGGGAATAAGTGATGTTAAAAATCCTATTTCAGTAGCTCGTAGTTTAAGTCACGAGCACTTTAACAGTGTTTTGGTCGGAGCGGGAGCCTCACAATATGCCACGCTCAACAATTTTGAACGTAAAAATATGTTAACTGAACGTGCACATAAGATCTGGGAAAAGCGTAAGAAAGAAATTATTGAAAAAAATCTATCACCATATGACGGTCATGATACCGTGGGAATGGTTGGTTTGGATCAATTAGGTTCAATAGCAGTTGGGACATCAACTTCCGGATTATTTATGAAAAAGCCAGGTAGAACCGGTGATACAGCATTAGTAGGTGATGGGTTTTATGCCGATAGCGAAATTGGTGGTGCTGCAGCTACGGGACTTGGCGAAGATATTATGAAGGGATGTCTCTGTTATGAAATTGTTCGATTAATGGGGACAGGAGTTAAACCTCAGGCAGCATGTGATCAAGCAGTTTATTCGTTTACGAAAAAATTAAAGCAGCGCTATGGAAAGATTGGTGAATTTTCGTTAGTAGCTTTAGATAAACACGGTGATTGGGGTGTGGCAACTAATGTTGAATTTACGTTTGCCGCTGGAACTAGCGATGACAAACCAGCTATTTTCATCGCTCACCCAGATGATAACGACAAGACTAAAATTGAGCCCATAACACAAGAATGGTTAGATGCGTATTCAAAACGAATCAAAGCTCCTGTTGAGTAGGAAGTGGTGTTATAGATGCAAGAGAAAGCTGAAAAATATTTAATTCCTATTTCCACCAAAATCACGAATAATGTCTTTTTGAAGTCAATACGTGAAGGACTTTCACTTCTTACACCGTTAATAATGATCCTATCTTTATTTATTTTAATTGGAAATTTCCCCATTCCAGGTTGGTCAAGCTTTTGGACGAGTGTTTTTGGAGATGAACTAACCGAAATTATTGCTTCAACGTTTGTTGGTGTCTTTAATTTTATTGGTTTATTAGTTTGTATAGTTATCGCGCATACCTATGGAAATAATAGTGGCCTGAAAGGAATTATTCCCAGTTTAGTTGGTTTGATTTCATTTTTAATTCTCATTCCAATGACTAATCGAATTGGAGCCGATGTTTCCACAGTATATTTTGGGCCAAATGGAATTTTTGTAGGGCTTCTAGTTGGTGTGATTAGCGTTGAATTATATAAATTTAGTTTTAACAAAAAGTGGAAAATAAAATTATCCGAATCTATTCCGCCGGCGGTGGGTGATTCCTTAACAGAATTATTACCGTTTGGTTTTGTTGTTTTAATCTTTGCAGTTATAAAAATAGTCCTTGGAATGACTGGTATCCAATCAATTCACAATTTGATTTTTATAATGATTCAGGAACCATTAAAGAATTTGGGTGATTCGTTAATCTCAGTAATTCTTTATAACTTTTTAGCTTCTTTTTTGTGGATTTTTGGGATTAATGGACCTACCGTGACGAATAGCTTTTGGTCGCCCATTTTGTTTTCACTGACACAAGACAATTTGAGTGCTTTTCAAATAGGGGATAAGATTCCTCATATTTATACACAACAGTTCATTGATATTTTTACTACTTACGGTGGTGGAGGTAGTACCTTATCTCTACTACTGATCGTCGTTTTAATGTGTAAATCAAAGCAATTAAAAGGCTTAGGTAAACTGGCTCTGGTTCCAGGAATTTTTGGTATCAACGAACCAGTAGTTTTTGGTATACCAGTAATATTTAATTTGAAAATAGCGATACCATTTGTAGCGGTACCAGTAGTAAATACAATTATCTCAGGCATAGTTTTCAGTATGCATTGGGTTCCGTATCCAACCGGAGTGATGTTGCCATGGACGACGCCACCATTAATATCAGGCTGGCTTTCAACCGGTAGTTGGCTAGCGGCAGTATTGCAGTTATTTGAATTGGTTGTGGGGATGTTAATATATTATCCATTTGTTAAATCGCTGGACAAACAATACCTTTTGAAGGAAAACAATTTAGAGGTTAATTAATCGTAAATGATTAGGAGTAAATAATTGAAAAAAGTCAGAGAGGATTTTAATTCGTTATTTTTAGAATCGAAAGATGAATTCTTAGGTTATCTTCAGCAACTTGTTTCTATCCCAAGTGTCAATGGCAACGAAACTTTTGGTGCTCCGTTTGGAGTTGGACCGCGAAGGGCTCTGAAATTTATGTTGGCATTGTCTAGTCAACTAGGATTTAGAACTGGCCAAGTGGATAATTGTGTTGGTTGGGCTGAATTTGGACCGATGGCAAGTAGATCTGAAGAATATTTTGGCGTTTTAGGTCATCTAGATGTTGTAGATGTAGTTAATGATTGGCAATATGATCCATTCGATTTGACGATAGAAGATGGTTATATTTATGGACGGGGTGTATTAGACAATAAGGGTCCAATGATATCGGCGATCTTTGCACTTTATTTAATTAAAAAGCAGGGTGTCCCACTAAAAAAACGTATTCGAATAATGTTCGGGACTGATGAAGAAATGGGAAGTCGAGATATTCCACATTATTTAAAAGTAGAACAGCCTCCATATGCCGGAATAACACCTGATTGTAAATTTCCGATTGTGTATGGTGAACGTGGATTAGTGGACTTGACGATTACTAAAATAATTACTGATGGATCGATGGATCAGCTTGATGAATTGACCGGTGAGTTTAACCATAGTTTTTTGCCTGATTATGCAACTGTGACGATAAATGGAATTCAAACAATATTCAAAGGTGACAAATCACCTAGCAATGCTCCAGATTTAGCTGATAATGTCCTTCCAAAGTTAGTCGCACATTGTCGGGATTTACAGGGGCAAACTGGTGACTTCTTTCGGTGGATTCATGAAAAGATAGGTCAGCAGACTAATGGAGAAAATTTAGGATTAAATTATCAAGATTTTGAGTCAGGTGAACTGCAATTGTCGTTTTATTCATTGAAAATTGTTGATAATAAATTACAGCTAAGTATTTCGATGCGTTATCCAGTGACTATTTCAGAACATATTGTTTTAGCGCAATTAGAATCCCAGATGGCGACGACAATGAGTTTGACGATTAATCGCAACTATCCTTCCATTATTCGTCATAAAGATTCAGATTTTGTTAAACGATTCTCCAAAATTTATGCAGAAGATACTAAATTGGATGGTGCCCCTGTGACCACTACAGGAGTGACATATGCTCGAGCAATGCCAAATATAGTAGCATTTGGACCATCATTTCCTGGACAAAAGGGCATTGCCCACAAAGGGAATGAATGGTTAAAATTGAGCGATTGGGAAATGATGACAGAAATATACTATGATTGTTTTTTATCAGAATTATGTTAGGCCTTTAACTTTGTTTAAATAAAAAAATCAGTCATTGCAAATTCAATTTTTGCAGTGACTGATTTTTTATTTGAATATGCCATCTCCAGATTCGGACAGTGTCCACTGGCAGTGCGGAACGGTCCGAGCCACGGTCTCGGACCTCGGTTTAAGTCTTGCAAGTTCGGCAAGTCTTAAACGCGCCAGGTGCTGTAAGAACGACAAAAGCGGTCGTCCTAACACCACTTTCACTGCCAGTAACCACTGTCCGAATCCTCCGACTAGTTCTTTATTAACTCAAGAATAGCTTGATACCTCAAATGTTTTTACCGTCTTGATAGGATTCTGGGACAACCATGCTCTTAAAATATTTATCCGTAACAGAATAAATTCTTATCAGACTAATTTGAAGACAGACCCTAAGAAAAAGAATTACACACTTTCTCATAGATGTTTTTCTATATATTTTTTAGTATGATTTATTTTTACATTTCTAACCGAAAATCCAAAACAACCTCAATCCTTAATACTATTGCCATCAATGACTTAACATTTTTCATAAACAAACTAGCCGGAAGGAGCAAAAAATTAGGTCGCTGTGAAGGTGGCGTTATGGCTTTAGCCATTACACCACGGGACGAGCTTTGAAACTCGTGTACTTTGCGAGGTTCAAAGTCGAGCCGAAAGACCTTGGCTTTCGGCGGTCCCCACAGCGACCTAATTTTTTTGCTCCTGGAGGCGGAATATTTAATCACACTTGTTCTTAAAATTATTCAAATAAGACATCTTCGACTTCATGCCTAAATTATCTAAATCAGCTTTTGGAGCAAATGTAGGTAATTTGATGTATTTATCCAAAAAGATTGCTAACAAGGTTCCCATAGGGCTGTCATCCATGTTTGCAAATGACAATTCTAGTCCGGGATGTCCCTGGCTTAAAATCGTCGGTTGGACTTTGATGATCTCCTTACCACCTTTGATCACGTGATACTTGGCGGTAACCAGATTACCAACAACGTTCCAATTAGCTTTGCTGAGATAAACGTACTTTAAGTCGATCATTGGCACAGCGTTGATGGTTGCTTTTTCTTCACCGTTGATTTCAATTGAATAAATTTTTAAAAAGTTATTTTTAAGTTTGATTTCACCAATTAACGTATTTAAGCGATTATATAATTTAATCAAAAAGGGATTATCTTTATCACGTGAGGCGATGAAGGTGGTCTCTTTATTTTGATTTGCAATGACAAGAATATTACCAACTGCCAAATCTGATTTTCGAATATAAAGTTCCATCAATTAACCTTGATTTTGGTTTTCTGCGATGGTTTTTTCAATTATTTTAGCAACACCATCGTTAATATTACTTTCAGTTTCAATTTGAGCAATTTCTTTGATAGCAGGGATGGCATTAGCCATGGCAACACCGACACCGGCATCTCTAATCATTGAATAATCATTTAGATTATCACCGATTGCCATGATTTCTTCTGGTAAAATATTCTTGTTTTCAGCATATTGCAAAAGGGCAATACCTTTTTGAGCATGAATGCTGTTAACTTCTACGTTATTGGGTGAAGAGGATGTAGGAACAACATCTTTGATTTTCTTAGTTATTTCCTTCTTTAACGGAGCTAAAACTTTGTGTTGATGTTCATTGAAACCAATTAGTTTCATAATTTGATACGAATCATTGTCAAGAATGTGATCGTAGTTATCAACAAAATTCATGGGCATCATTTTGACACGTTCTTGAGTGTCCTTAAGGGCTTGTTTGAAAGATGTTCCGGGATTCAACTTCATGAGCAAGTTAGCCAAATTAGTAACTCGAGCTTCACGGTCGTTTGAAAAAATACCTTTGTCAGTAATGACTTCAAAGTAGACATTGTATTTATTGAAAATTTCAATAACTTGTTTTTGAGCTTCTCTAGAAATAGGATTACTTGAAATTAAATCACCTTTAGTGTCAAAGACTTCGGCACCATTTAAGGTGATGAAACCAGGGTGGACATGATTTTTCAAAAATGGTTTGGCTTCACTCAAACCGCGACCAGTTGCAATTAAGAATTCAATGCCATTTTTTTCAGCGTCTTTAATTGCTTGGATATTGCGGCTTGAAACCTCCATCTTCTCATTTAATAATGTACCATCCATGTCGGATGCGATTAATTTAATCATAAAGTTTCCTCCGAATGCGTTATGCTATAAATGAATGTTACCATATTTTATGTATTTTGATATCAAAACAGGTAGGTGTAAATTTGAAAAACTTAATAACCAATGATTGGCAGGAAGTTTTAAATAGTGAATTTGACAAACCGTATTATGAAAAACTACGTGAATTTCTTGTAAACGAGTACAATACGCAAACCATTTATCCAGAAATGCACAAAATTTACCAGGCTTTTGATTGGACACCCTTTTCAAAAACAAAAGTAGTTATTTTGGGACAAGATCCATATCACGAACCAAATCAGGCCATTGGTTGTAGTTTTGCCGTGGCACCTGGTGTGACAATTCCACCATCTTTACGTAATGTTTATAAGGAGTTACAAGATGATTTGGGATGTACACCAGTTAATCATGGTTACCTAAAGGCTTGGGCAAAACAAGGTGTATTATTATTGAACTCGGTTTTGACTGTTAGACGTGGTCAAGCTAATTCTCATAAGGGACAAGGTTGGGAACAATTAACTGATTACGCTATTCATGCTTTATCTGAACGTGGTGGAGTTGTCTTCTTATTATGGGGCAATGCTGCTAAAAGTAAAATTCCTTTGATTGATGAAACTAAAAATACTGTGATTTCATCAACTCACCCAAGTCCATTCGCTGCTCGCTATGGGTTCTTTGGTTCAAAGCCATTTTCTAGAGCAAACGCTGCACTTTTAAACTATAATGAAGAGGAAATCAATTGGCAATTACCTGAACATGCCGATGAAACGGAGGAAAAGTAATGGATTTATTTGAAAGCCTAAAAAGTAAAATTGATGGAAAAAATTTAACAATTGTACTCCCAGAAGGTGAAGATCCAAGAATTTTGGGTGCCGCAACTCGACTAGCAAAAGAAAATATTTTGAAACCAATTTTAATCGGTGATGTCGCTGAAATCAAAAAAATTGCTACTGAAAAGTCATTTGATTTAGCTGATATTGAAATTTTGGACCCTAAACATTATGCAGATTTTGACGCAATGGTCGAAAAATTTGTTGAACGTCGTAAGGGTAAGAATACAAAAGAGCAAGCTGAAACGATGTTATTAGATAACAACTACTTTGGAACGATGCTTGTTTATATGGATAAAGCTGATGGGATGGTCTCTGGCGCAATTCATTCAACTGGTGATACTGTTCGTCCAGCACTTCAAATTGTTAAGACTGCTCCAGGTAATTCGAGAATCAGTGGTTCATTCATTATGCAAAAGGGTGAACAACGTTACATGTTTGCTGATTGTGCCATTAATATTAATCCCAATGCTCAAGAATTAGCAGAAATTGCCGTTCAAACAGCTCATGATGCAAAATTGTTTGATATTGACCCTAAAGTTGCTATGCTTAGTTTCTCAACTAAAGGTAGTGCAAAGAGTGACGATGTTACTAAAGTAGCTGAAGCAACTAAAATTGCGCATGAATTAGCACCAGATTTACCAATTGATGGAGAATTACAATTCGATGCCGCATTTGTGCCAAGTGTCGGTGCGCAAAAGGCTCCTGGCTCAAAAGTTGCTGGTCATGCTAATGTTTTCGTCTTTCCAGAACTACAATCAGCAAATATCGGCTATAAAATTGCCCAAAGATTTGGTGGCTTTGAAGCCATTGGACCTATTTTACAAGGACTAGCTAAGCCAATTTCTGATTTATCACGTGGATGTAACGAAGAAGACGTTTATAAGTCAGCCATTTTAACTGCCGCTTTAGCACTTTAAGGAGAAATTTATGCTTGAATATCAATTAAAAACCGATTCCTATGAAAAAACGGAACAACTAGGAGAAAAAATTGCCGACTTGTTGCAAGCTGGTGACGTTGTCGTTTTAAATGGGGATCTTGGAGTTGGTAAGACAACCTTAACGCGCGGATTAGCTCGTGGTTTAGGTATCAAACGAAATGTCAAAAGTCCTACATTTACGTTGATTCGTGAATATAAAGACGGACGGGTGCCACTATATCATATGGATGCTTATCGTTTGGAAAGCAGTCCTGACGAAGATCTAGGCTTTGATGAGTACTTCAATGGTGACGGGATTACCATTGTCGAGTGGCCTCAATTTATTAAAGATGAGATTCCAGCAGACCATATCTCAATCAATATTACACGCTTGTCCGATACTGAAAGAGAAGTTACTTTCAAATTGCATGGTGACACTTTCAATGATCGTGGTTTCGGAGAATTGGTATGAGTGAAGAATTAAAATTACGTGAAGCCATTCCAGAAGATGCTACAAACTTACTGACTTTTTTGAAGAAAGCTAGCCAACAAAGTGATTTTATATCATTTTCTGATATGAAAGATGTCACAGTTGCTGATGAGAAAATTGCGCTAGATGCAATTTATCAATCAAAATATGATGAACTGATCGTTGCAATTTTTGATGATCAAATTGTTGGTTATAGTCGTTTAGAAAATAGTGACGATAGTAAGGCCGAATTTGGCGTAGTTGTGGATAAAGAGTTTTGGAATAATGGAATTGGATCGTACTTATTAGAAGACGCAATCAATTGGGCTTTTGATTCACCATTGAAAGAAGTATTTCTAGAAGTTTATAAAAATAATTCAATTGCTATTCATCTTTATCAAAAGTATGGATTTACAACCGATTCAGAAACTGAAAAAACTTTGTTAATGAAAAAGATTTTGTGACATATTCAAAAAAGTATGAAAATATTTAAAATAAAAAAACACCCATGAAATTTATTTTGTGATTTCATGGGTGTTTTTATGTAAATTAAAAGCTTTAATATTGTTTCTTATAAAAGATTAATTAGCCGGAAGAATCAAGAATTTAGGCCGTTGTGAAGGTGGCGTTGGGGCTTTAGCCCCTACACCACGGGACGACTTTTGAGACTTGCGGTTTATGCAAGGCTCAAAAGCGAGACGAAAGACCTTGGCTTTCTTCGGTCCCCACAGCGGCCTAAATTTCTTGATTCTGGAGGCGGCAAGGCCCGTTTAGCTAGTCAACTTAACCATTTTCTTAAGTTGCTCTGTTCCAAATTGTTGTTCAGTTCTTAAAAGAATCTCAGCACAAGCCACACTATCGGCTAAGGCATTGTGGTGATTTCTTAAATCAATATTCAGACCTTCAGAAACAGTATTTAATTTGTGATTAGGAAATTGTGGATAAAATTTTCGACTTGTTCTCAAAGTATCAATTGTCAAATACTTCGGAACCATGATGTTGTAATTCGACAAAGTATTTTTCAAAACACTATTATCAAAACTGGCGTTATGAGCAGCAACTAAATGACTATTGTCAAAGAGTGGGCTGATATGTGACCAAACTTGATCAAAGGTCGGTGCATCTGCAACATCTTCAGGATGGATATGATGAATCTGAATATTTCGAGGACTGAAATATTCTTGTGGATTGATCAATGTGTAAAAGCTGTCGACAATTTTACTGTCACGGACTAAAACTAGAGCAAGTGAACAAGCACTGCTACGTTTACCATTGGCAGTTTCAAAATCCATGGAAACAAAATTCATTAATTATTCTCCTTTAATATTTAAATCTAATTCAATTGGACAGTGATCAGATCCGTAAATGTCATTGAGAATATCGGCATTTTTGATTAAATCTTTGCCATTTTTTGAAACGACAAAGTAATCAATTCTCCAACCAGCGTTATTTTTTCTGGCATTGAAACGGTAACTCCACCATGAGTATTTAATCTCATCTGGATGAAGTGATCTGAAACTATCGATAAAACCACTATCTAATAGTTCACTAAATTTATCACGTTCTTGGTCAGAAAAGCCAGGATTTTTGTGATTTGTTTTAGGATTTTTTAGATCAATTTCTTCATGTGCAACGTTTAGGTCGCCACAGAGAATAGCTGGTTTATCAGCTGATAATTTTAACATATATGCCCGCATTGTATCGTCATAACGCATCCGATAATCGACACGTTTCAATTTTGGCTGTGAATTAGGAGTATAACTGTTGATTAAATAAAAGTCAGGGAATTCTAAGGTAATGGTCCGACCTTCGTCGTCAAACTCGTCGATTCCCAGTCCTTGTGTAACGTTGAGTGGTTTTTGTTTGGTGAAAATGGCAGTTCCGGAATAACCCTTTTTCTTAGCGTAAAAGAAGTATTGATGGTATCCCGGTAAGTCGAGATCAATTTGTCCTTCTTGCAATTTAGTTTCTTGAATACTGAAGATATCAGCGTCCAATTGATTGAATGTTTCCGCAAAGTCTTTTTTAACCACGGCACGTAAACCATTGACGTTCCAAGATATAAGCTTCATAAAATCACCTCGCCACAATTATAGCATTATTGTTAGGCTTGTTAGTTCGTTAAGTATCTAACTATGTGATAAAATTATACGGTAAGTATTTGTGATAAAAAGGATGATGAATGTTGAATTTTCCAGTTGAAAAGTTACCAAATATTGAATTTAAATTAAATGAACCTTTAAGTAAATATACCTTTACCAAAACCGGTGGTCCGGCTGATACATTGGCTTTTCCTAAGACTCGTAAAGAATTAGTCGAAATCGTTGATACAGCTAGAGATAATCAAGTGCCAATTACTGTTATTGGAAATGCCAGTAATTTGATTATTAAAGATGGCGGTATTCGCGGAATCGTAATTATTTTGCCTAATTTCCACAAAATTGAGGTTTCCGATACGAGCGTTACAGCAGAAGCTGGGGCAACAATCATCAATACGACGATTGAAGCACAAAAGGCTGGTTTAACCGGAATTGAATTTGCCGCTGGAATTCCTGGAAGTGTTGGTGGAGCAGTCTTCATGAATGCAGGTGCTTATGGTGGTGAGATCAAGGATTGCTTTGAATCTGCTGAAGTTTTGATGCCAGATGGACGTATAACGATTTTGACACATTCAGATATGGACTTTGGTTATCGTCACAGTATCGTTCAGGATAACGGTGGCATCGTTATAAGCGCTACGTTCAGCTTGAAACGTGGCAATAAGGAAGCTATTCAAGAAGAAATGGACCGTTTGAATGAATTGAGACGTTCAAAACAGCCATTGGAATACCCATCTTGTGGTAGCGTCTTTAAACGTCCTAAAGGGCATTTTACTGGTCCATTAATTATTAAAGCTGGTTTGCAAGGAAAGATGGTCGGTGGAGCCCAAGTGTCTATGAAGCACGCCGGCTTTATCGTTAATATCAAACACGCAACCGCAACAGATTACATGAATTTGATTCACTTAATTCAAAAGGTTGTTAAGGAAGATTCAGGCGTTTCCTTACATACAGAAGTTCGTATTATTGGTGAAGAACCAACAGAATAAATTAATTTAACATTTTTTTGTTAATGTACTAAATGATGAAATTTCTAAATTGTGTTTAACGTTATATTCAAACAATTCGAAATAATAGAATAGTAGTTATGAAAGAAAATATTCAAATTTATTCTTTATTAAGATTAAGAAAACAAAGAGTAAATTAGCCGGAAGGAACAAGAAATCAGGTCGCTGTGAAGGTGGCGTTAGTGCTTTAGCACTTACGCCACGGGACGAGTTTTGAAACTCGCGTACCTTGCGTGGTTCAAAATCGAGCCTTGAGACCTTGGCTCAAGGCGGTCCCCACAGCGACCTGATTTCTTGTTCCTGGAGGCGGCATATTATTATTTACACATTTAGTTAATAAAATAAAAAAAGAATGGTAGGTGCTGTCCGTGGAGATACTTGAATCAATCATTTTGATTCTTTCACTTTTAATTGTTGCCAATATTGTAAGTCACTACTTTGTGTCGATTCCGCCCAGTTTGTTACAAATTGCTGCCGGCGTTTTGGCTGCACTATTTATGCACGTCAAAATTTATGTTGATACAGAGTGGTTTTTGTTAGCTTTTATTGCCCCGATTTTGTTCAATGATGGGAATAATTTTCCTAAACGTGAACTGTGGAAATTAAAGGGGCCTATTTTAGGAAATGCAATTGTTCTAGTTATCATTTCTACTGTGGTCGGTGGAGTATTTGTAAAATGGCTTATTCCGACTTTACCTTGGGCAACAGCATTCACTTTAGTGGCGGTATTGTCGCCAACTGATCCGATTGCTGTACAGTCAATTGCTAAAAAAGCCCATATTCCTGATAAATTGATGCATTTGATCAGTGGAGAAAGTTTGATCAATGATGCGTCTGGTTTGATTTGTTTTAAATATGGTGTTGCCGCCACAGTTACCGGGATGTTTTCCCTAAAAGATGCCACGATTGACTTCTTTCATATCTCAATTGTCGGTGCTCTAGTTGGTGCTGTGATGATTTGGATTTTTAATGGGATTAGATTGTACTTGATGAACCAAGGTGTTGATGACTCAATTCTTCATGCCATTATTCAGATTATTATTCCGTTTATTATTTATTACATAGCGGAAGATGTTTTCGATGTATCTGGTGTAGTTGCAGTCGTTATTGCGGGGATTCTAAATATCTCGTCGAACCGTAATCTTAGCAGTTTTACGCCTGAAATTAAGATGGTCACTTCGAGAACGTGGGATTTGGTCGTTTATGTCTTGAACGGGATCGTCTTTGTCTTATTAGGTATCGAGATACCATTTGCGATGGAGGAATTAGTTCATAATGACAACATTAATACGATTGGGGCAGTCTTTTTAGCCTTTATTATTTGGATTATGCTGGTGGTTATTAGAGCTGTGTGGAGTTATGTATACACTACTTTCTCCAATAATGCCGATAATAAAATCGTTTTGTGGTCGAAAACTCGGTTTGATGATTGTATAATGTCTGGAATTTCTGGTGTTCGTGGTGCCGTTACAATGGTCGGTGTTTTGTCATTACCAATGACCATTAAAGGTGGAGCACCATTTCCTTCGCGAACATTACTTTTATTCTTAGCAAGTACCGTGATTATTTTTAGTTTGTTAGGGGCGACAATTTTAATTCCTTTATTAACTAAAAATAGTGCACCCGTTGCTTATCGTGGTAATACTTTTGTTTCTGATGAAGATGACGATAATGACGATGAAGATGAAACTCCAGTTGTTGTGAAATTAACACAAGCTGAGGCTAATCGAATTATTTTGGATAAGACAATCAAAAAATTGCGTAGTGAAATGGATGACGGAGATACTGCAGTTTATTCATCCGTCATTGCTGAATATTTGTATGATATTCGTAATTTAAGTATTCGTAATCGCAGTCCGAAACTTGCTAGTCATCAAATTAGTAAGCGTCGGGTCAAAGGTAAGAAGGATGCTGAATTGTGGGACATTTGTTTTAACTGTGAGTTAGAAGCAATTGACGAATTATATACAAACCATGAAATTTCCGATGAGGCCTATGATCTGGCTAATCGCAAGATTGCTAAGTATAAAAAAGAGATTGTTCACCGTCGTTATAATTCAACAGTTGAGTTTTTCCTAAGTTACTTTAGAAGAACTTATTTACAAATTAGACGTTGGTTTTATCGTTCCGTTAAGTACGATGATATGCAACAAATAAACCAAGACTCTATTAAAATTTCTACTGCTGGAGCTAAGCGAGCTCTGGTTAAATTGCAAGAATTGGCACATTCTGATAATGATGATTTTACTGATAATTTAATTTATATTTTCCAGCGGCATTATGAAGACCGCTTAGAATTACTACAAGGAAAATATCGTGGACGGACACCGCAATTTAGTGGTGATCGAGCTGCTTTGGAAGTAAAAGCTTTGAGTTATCAACGTGCTTTTGTTCAAGATATGTTAGAACAAGGTAAAATTAGCAAGAAAACTGCAAATGAGTTGCGTCAAAATATCAATTACAGTGAAGAGGTTATTAATATAGGAGTTGAGTAACATATAAAAAATAGTGAACTTTTATAATTTTTATTGTTTGTTATAATTAGTTCGAACTGCTAAGGAGCTAGGAAAATGAATTTTATACCAAGCAATATTTTTACGTGGCAGAATTTGGCTAACTTGGTTGATATCTTGGTAGTCTGGTATTTCCTTTATAAAGTTCTGTCAATGTTACGAGGAACCAAAGCGGTACAGCTTCTAAAAGGAATCGTGATAATTTTTGGTATAAAGCTTGTTAGTTGGGCTTTGAATCTACACACTGTTTCTTTTTTGATGGATCAACTGATTAATTGGGGAATTATCGTTATTGTGATTATTTTCCAACCAGAAATCCGTCGGGGCTTGGAGCACTTAGGGCGCATGCCGCTGTTTAGTTCGACAAGTAATGAAGAAGGTAAGACTAAGAATCATTTGATTGAAAGTTTGGATCAAGCGATTCAGTACATGAGTAAGCGTAGAATTGGTGCATTGATCACGTTGGAAATGAATACTGGTTTGGAAGAATATGTCGAAACTGGGATTGATTTGGATGCCGAAGTTACTGGTGCCTTGTTGATCAATATTTTCATTCCTAATACGCCATTGCATGATGGGGCGGTTATCGTTCGTAATAATCGAATATCCGTTGCCGCCGCTTATTTGCCACTATCGGAAAGTAACACTATTCCCAAGGAATTAGGAACTCGTCATCGAGCTGCGGTGGGTATTAGTGAAGTGACTGACGCAATCACCATTGTTGTTTCTGAGGAAACCGGTGGGGTAATGATTACCCGCAATGGACATATGATGCTTGATCTTTCCCGTGAGGATTATCTGAAGTATCTTCATGCACAATTAAAGGATCCAAATGAGAATGATAATCACTCTCTACTCGATTTCTTTAAGATTGGTCGAAAGAAGAAGGAGGGCCAAGATGATAAAGAAGATAATAAATAGTAACTATTTTTATGCCTTTATCGCCCTCTGCTGTTCTTTATGGTTGTTCTTTTTTGTAAGTACACCAGGCGTAGGCTCAACGAGAGATTCTAATCAATCGAATACATCAACAGTGACGAAACGGGCTACTTTAACGGTGCCGTTGCAATTACAAGCTGATGTTGATAAGTATTACATCACTGGCTATCCTGAAAATGTCAAAGTAACAATTGAAGGTCCATCGGCTCTTGTTACAGCAACCAAAAATACACAAAACTTTAATCTCTATTTGAATTTAAAAGATTTATCGATTGGACAGCATCGGGTTCAAATTAAGGAATCTGGTTTGAATAGTGAATTAACTTATAGTATTAAACCGAAGTATGTCACTGTTAACATTCAACGCCGTGAGACGAAGAAGTTTGCAGTTGATGTTGATTATAATAAAGAATCATTGGCAACTGGCTATGAGGCAGGGAAAACTGAAGTTTCTCCTGACACTGTGACAGTTACTGGTGCTGCATCTGAAATTGAAAAAATTGCTAGAGTAATTGTAAAGCCAATTTTACCTAAGGGAATAAAATCGACGTTTGATCAAGAAGTTTTAGTGCAAGCTCTCGATAAAAATGGTAAAACTGTAAATGTTACATTGGATCCGCAAACAGTTCACGTTAAAATTCCAATTACTATCCAAAGTAAACAAGTTTCAATTAATTTGAAACAACAGGGAGATTCAAATAATTCAAATTTATCACTTGAATCTGATGTGAAAAACATTAGAGTTTTCGGGACGCAATCGCAAATAGATGCTATCAACAGTTCTGTAGATATCCCTGTTGATGTGAGCGATGTGACTGGAAATACCAAGAAATCAATCGATTTAGGTGATGTTTTGGGTAATAAAGTGGCTTTTACAGATCCAGAAACTATTAGTGTTTCGATAAATACGGGTTCATCCAGTTCATCGACAAACAATAGCAGTAGCAATAGTGCTAATACAAATAATTCAAACAACAATAGTAATAGCACAAATAATTCGAGTTCGACTAACAACGACTCGACTGAAGATAATAATAATAGCGAACAATAATACGCTGGGGGTAAGTTTTCATGACAAAATATTTTGGAACAGACGGAGTAAGAGGTATTGCAAATAAAGAATTAAGTCCTGAATTAGCATTTAAGCTAGGTCGTTTTGGTGGCTATGTTCTAACACAACATTCAGAAAATAGTGACTCACGTCCACGTGTTTTAGTTGCTAGAGATACACGTATTTCAGGTCAAATGTTGCAATCAAGTTTGATTTCTGGACTACTTTCAGTCGGAATCGAAGTTTTAAATCTTGACGTTATTACAACTCCAGCCGTTGCTTATTTAATACGTGCCGTTTCAGCTGATGCCGGAATTATGATCTCTGCATCTCATAATCCAGCTGAAGATAACGGAATCAAGTTCTTTGGTTCAGATGGTTACAAGTTGCCAGATGATGTTGAAGACGAAATTGAAGAGTTACTAGATGCTAAGGAAGATACTTTGCCAAGACCATCAGCTGAAGGTTTAGGTAGTGTTTCTGATTATCCAGAAGGTGCTCAAAAGTATCTACAATTCTTGAAACAAACATTGTCAGATGATTTAAGCGGCATGAAGATTGTTTTGGATACTGCTAATGGTTCAACAAGTCGTCTTGCAAGCACCTTGTTTGCTGATTTAGGCGTTGATTTTGAAATCATGGCTTCACATCCGGACGGAATCAATATCAACAAAAATGTTGGTTCAACTCATCCAGAAGAATTAGCTAAGCGTGTAAAAGAATCAGATGCCGTTGCTGGATTAGCTTTTGACGGTGACGGAGATCGTTGTATTGCCGTTGACGCTGACGGAAATATTGTTGATGGGGATAAAATTATGTTTATCCTTGGTAAATATTTGCATGATGGTGGCCGTTTAAAGAAGGATACAATCGTAACAACTGTTATGAGTAATCTCGGTTTGTATAAAGCAATTGAAGCTAATGGAATGAAGTCAGTTCAAACAGCCGTTGGTGACCGTCACGTTGTTGAAGAGATTCGTAAGAATAACTACAACATTGGTGGGGAACAATCAGGACACGTTGTTTTGTATGAATACATGAATACAGGGGATGGAATGCTAACAGGTATCCATTTGCTACATGTCATGAAAGAAACAGGCAAGTCATTGGCTGAATTAGGCTCACCTGTAAAGATTTATCCACAAAAGCTAGTTAATGTACCAGTAGCAGATAAAAACTCGTGGGATCAACACCAACCAATCTTAGACTCAATTAAAGCAGTCAAAGATGAAATGGCTGGCGATGGCCGTGTACTAGTACGTCCTAGTGGTACACAAGCCTTACTACGTGTTATGTGTGAAGCTTCAACCGAAGAAAAGGTTAACGAATATTGTGACCAAATTGTTGAAGTTGTAAAGAACGAATTAAACTAGAAAATTTTTTAGATTGTTAAAAAGAGATTGAGGAAAATCCTCAATCTCTTTTTCTATATTGAAGTTATTAATTAGATTTCTTTTTCCAGGAGACCAGGGTCTGTCTTCAAATTATTCTGAGATGGATAAATATTTTAAGAGCATGGTTGTTCCAGAATCCTATCAAGACAGTAATAAAAGTCACGAAAAATATTTGAGATATCAAGCTATTCTTGAGTTAAGAAAGAGCTAGTCGGAAGATTCGGACAGTGGCCACTGGCAGTGAAAGTGGTGTTAGGACGACCGCTTTTGTCGTTCTTACAGCACCGGACGCGTTTAAGACTTGCCGAACTTGCAAGGCTTAAACCGAGGTCCGAGACCTTGGCTCGGGCCGTTCCGCATCGCCAGTGACCACTGTCCGAATCTGGAGACGGCATATATACCATATCGTTTATATCGGTACATACCAACCGTACCAATTTAATAAAATATCAATCTTTTCTTGACAAAAAATGACTAGATTAGTATTCTAGTCATTGTCGCAAGGTGATAAAATTAATTCGATTGAACTATACCATTTAAAATATAATGAACTATACCAATATTAGAAAGGCATTGATTAATATGTGTGGAATTGTTGGAGTTATTGGAAATAAGAAAACTACTGATATTTTATTAAACGGATTAGAGAAACTTGAATACCGTGGCTACGATTCAGCCGGTATTTACGTTAATGATCAAAACGGTAAAGATTATTTAGTTAAAGAAGTTGGCAAAATTAGTAAATTGGAAAATGCGGTGTCAGACGATGTTCAAGGACTTGTTGGTATCGGGCACACAAGATGGGCTACTCATGGAACACCAACTGTTGAAAATGCTCATCCTCATTTTTCAGAAGATAATCGTTTCTACTTGGTTCACAATGGTGTTTTGACAAATTATGAAGAATTGAAAAATAAATATTTAGCTGATGTTAAATTTAGCAGTCAAACTGATACTGAAGTTGCTGTACAATTGGTTGATCATTTTGCAAAAGAAGGGCTTGATGGAGAAGCTGCTTTTAGAAAGGCTCTTGGCTTGATTGAAGGTTCATATGCTTTCGCTATGGTTGATAAGGAACAACCTGATCGTATCTTTGTTGCTAAGAATAAGAGTCCATTGTTGATTGGTTTAGGCGATGGCTTCAATGTAATTTGTTCAGATGCGATGGCAATGCTTGATCAGACACATCAATTTGTTGAAATTCATGATGGTGAAGTAGTGATTCTCAAGAAGGGTTCCGTTGAAATTAGTAAGCTTGATGGAACTGCTATTCAAAGAGATCCATATACAGTTGATCTTGATGCTAGTGATATTTCTAAAGGTACATACGACCACTACATGCTTAAAGAAATTGATGAGCAACCTAATGTAATGAGAAAAATTTCTCAGCATTATCTAAATGACGATGGCACAATGAACATTGATCCTAAGTTGTTAGATGAAATGAAAAAAGCTGATCGTTTATATATCGTAGCTGCCGGAACAAGTTATCATGCTGGTTTAGTTGGTAAAAATATTTTTGAAAAGGTTGCTGATATTCCAGTCGATGTTGAGTTAGGTAGTGAGTTTGGTTATCATATGCCAAAACTTTCAAAGCATCCATTCTTCATCTTCTTATCACAAAGTGGTGAGACGGCTGATAGTCGTCAAGTGCTTGTTAAAGTTAATGAAATGAATTTACCAAGTTTGACAATTACTAATGTTCCAAATTCAACACTTTCACGTGAAGCTACTTTCACAATGGAATTGTTAGCTGGACCAGAGATTGCTGTTGCTTCAACTAAAGCCTACACAGCTCAAATTGCTGTTGAAGCAGTTTTAGCCCAAGCATTAGGACAAGCTCAAGGAGTGGACGCTGCTAAGGATTTCAATGTTAAGAAACAATTGGCTTTGGCCGCTAATGGAATTCAAACTATTGTGGATGAAAAGGCTACAATTAAAAAATTAACTGCAGACTTTTTAACTGATAAAAATGATGCCTTCTATATTGGCCGTGGAATTGATTATGCCTTGTCACTAGAAGCTGCTTTGAAATTGAAAGAAATTTCTTATATTCACGCTGAAGGCTTTGCCGCTGGGGAATTAAAACACGGAACAATTGCTTTGATTGAAAAGGATACGCCAGTTATTGCTTACGTTAATGATGGAATTGGTGCTAGTCATACACGTGGAAATATCCAAGAAGTTCAAGCCCGTGGAGCACATGTTCTAGTAATCGCTAGTCAAAAATATGCTGAAGCTGGTGATCAAATTATTATCCCTGAAATTGATGAATTGATTTCATCAATTATCAGTGTTGTACCAGCACAATTGATTGCATATTACGCAAGTTTGGCACGTGGTAATGATGTGGACAAACCTCGAAATCTTGCTAAAAGTGTTACGGTAGAGTAACCTACACTATAGTATTTAAAAAAATAGCCTCTGTCATAGGGGCTATTTTTTTGTTGGTGTATATGACAGTACTCGTGGTGTCAGTTGAATTTTTGATTATTTTTTTAATAAATAATAATTTGAAAAGATAATTGAATGATACAACGGACTATGTGAAAATAATAAACTAGCCGGTTTTACAAATAGTTTCAATGTTTGTGCCCGGAAGTTTCGAAGTAAGAAAATTTTAGATTGGTGGTTTTATGAGAGATAAAAAATTAAATTTGTTCTCAACAGTGATGTTTGGCTTGAGCGCTATCATTGGCTCAGGTTGGATGTTTGGTTCCAGTCAGGCAGCTAAGATTGCCGGACCAGCAGCCATTATCGCTTGGATCTTGGGAGCAATTTTAGTAGCAATGATAGCGATGGTTTATGTCGAAATTGGAACGATGTTTCCTGAAGATGGGGCAATGAGTCGTTTTACGATGTATACACATGGGTCACTATTAGGACATGTATTTTCGTGGGCTAATTGGTTATCGCTATTGGCTATTTTGCCCATTGAAGCAGTGGCGTCTACACAATATATGAGTACTTGGCCTTGGAAATGGGCTCAATGGACACATGGCTTTATGGAAAAAGGGCAATTATCATTTAGCGGGATTATGATGGCAACAGTCATGTTGTTAATCTTTACATTAATAAATTATTGGTCAGTTACGATCATGGCCAAATTTAATAACTTTATATCAGTCTTCAAAATTGTTGTTCCTATCGTCACGATGATACTGTTAGTTTCAGCTCATTTCGATTTGAATAATATGGGAACGACGGTGCATCAATTTATGCCTTATGGAACGTCGTCGATTTTTGTGGCCATAGGTAGTGCCGGAATTATTTATTCATATGTGGCGTTTCAAACGGTTATTAATCTTGGAAATGATATTATCAAGCCGGCAGTTAATATTCGTCGGGGAATTATTTATTCATTATTAATCAGTGCGTTAATTTATATTGCTTTACAAATTGTTTTTATTGGTGCTTTACCAAGCTCAATCGTGAGTGGTGGTTGGTCAAAAATTAGTTTCAATTCACCATTTGCAGATTTGGCTATTTTGCTAAATATTTATTGGTTGTCAACTTTGATTTACTTTACGGCCTTTATTTCACCAATTGGAAGTGGAATTGCCTTTTCAGCTTCAGCTAGTAAATCATTGTCGTCAATGCCTAAAAATAAGCACCTGCCAAAGATTTTGAGTAAGTCTAATAATAGTTACAACACTCCTAGAATCGCGCTGATGGTTGATTTTTTTGTCAGTGTAGTCTTAATACTTTTATTTAAAAATTGGGCGTTGTTGTCACGAGTTGTGGCTGCGTCAACGTTGATTTCGTTATTATCAGGTCCGGTTGTGGCTGGTAGCCTTCGGAAAATGGGCCCTGATTTCAAGCGACCAACCAAGATTCGTGGTATGAAATATTTGGCTCCGGTTGTTTTTGACTTGATTAGTTTAGCAATCTATTGGTCAATGTTTCCAACGACGGTCGAAGTTATAATAATTATTATTGTTGGTTTGCCAATTTATTTTGTATATGATTTTCGCCGAGGCTTTAAAGAGTTTAAGCAAAAATTTTATGCGAGTTTGTGGCTGATTGTTCATTTGTTTGGATTATCGCTTATTTCATGGATTGGAAGTCAACATTTTGGTGGGATGAATTTAATTCAATATCCGCTTGATTTCTTAGTGATTGTTATTTTTTCAACTGTGATTTATTATTGGGCAATTAATTCTTCTTATCATTCAGGGTATTTCGATGACGCAAGAAGACTTAATTCTACTGTGAACTGGGATGAAGAATAATGGATAGATTAAAAAGGTTAGAGAAATGGTTTTGGAGTGGAGTTGTTTTAATTGAATTGGTTTTATTTTACAGTTCGTCTATGACTTACAAACAACAAACTTCAGTACCCTTTTTAGAAAAATATATTCAGGGTAAACCGTTACGTGATAGTTTAAGCAAAATTCACTTTAACTATGGTGGTAAAGAACAGTCCATTGCAAATGATGGTTATTATCATTTCGTTGAATTCTTTATCCGTAAAGGTGCTCATTTTGGAATTTATTTAATACTGGGTGTCTTTTTATGCTTGGCGTTGTATACGTATTTTAAACGCAATCATTTTCTTCAAATATTTGTTCCATGGATGATGACAACCGGATTAGCTGCATTTGATGAATTTCATCAAGGTCTAACGGGTGGTAGGACGCCCTCAGTGTCAGATGTCATTTTAGATAGTATGGGTGGTTTAACTGGTGCTTTAATTGTTGTGATTGTCTTGTACTTTGTTATTTGGCGCCAGCGGAAGTCTACCAAGACATCTCAAGTTTAATGTGATTCATATTTTTATAAAATAAATTATAAAAGTCGACCAAAACGGTCGGCTTTTTTGTTATATCTTATGACCATTCTTTTTTTATTGTTTTTTTAAAGTGCAAATATTTAAGACTAAATATTTAAAAAATCTAAAAAAATATTGTATTATACGCTCAAGATATGTTTAAACATATTCAGAGAGCAATCATCTCAGTTAGGACGGTTTATTATTATGGCAAATAAGAAGATCACGTTAAGCAAGAGACAATTATTGCTTGCTGCGGGTACGGCAATGACGCTTGGCTTAGGAACTACCATAGGCCAGCAAGTTGTTGTTCATGCAGATGCCGACAATAATACTAATTCTGCAACAACACCTTCCGAAAAAACTGCAACAACTAGTACTGCAACAGTTCCTACCAATTCAGGAGTTCAAAGTTCGACACAAAGCAGTGCCGTAAATACTGATTCAAATAGTGATTCAAGTACAAATAGTGTTACTGCCTCGAGTTTAGAAAATTCAGCTTCAATTACGGGCAGTTCTGATTCCACTAATAATTCAGAAAATGAAAAAATAGATTCTAGCTCGACAGTACCCAGTTCAACGGTAAATACAGTATCGAGTGCTACTAACACCTCTACCACAACAACAGTGGATCCAAAATCAACAAGTGCAGAAGTAAGTCCTGCTGCAGAATCAACAACGGCAGTTCAAACGCCAACTCCAGCGACGGCTACACCTAGTGGGACAACTGTAACGACAGCTAATACAGCATCACAGGATAAAACAGCTGCAACAACTTCCACAAATTTTAACTTAGTTGATACAACAGCAAATACAGTTACTTCTGATGCTGACCATACCAACGCCGATAACTTCACTTGGAGTACTGATGACGACAGTGGTGAGGCTTCTTTGGTCGGTACAACTGATAAACTGACTGACTCATCAATTAATATTCCTACACAGATTACAGTGACTAATAATACGACTAATGCTAGTAAACAATACAATGTTACGAGTATCGGAGAGTCAGCGTTCCAAGGCAATAAGACTGTAACCAGCGTGAAAATTAATAGTGGCGTTACTGATATTGATACTGCAGCTTTTGCTTATTCTAATTTACAAAACCTTGATTTAACTGATGCAAATAATTTAACTAATATTGGTAATTTAGCGTTTGTTAGTGATCAAATTAAAACAGTTGATTTACCTGATTCAGTTCAAACGATTGGTGACCAAGCATTTACTTATAATGGAGCACTGACTTCATTAACGTTACCAGCAAATTTGAAATCCATTGGTTATCAGGCCTTTGCTGCTAATGGAAATTTAACAGAAGTAACGCTACCAGCTAATTTACAAACTATTGGAACACAAGCCTTTTTAAATGATAACAATTTGCAAAAGATTGATTTTTCTAAAGATACAGCTTTGACCTCTATTGGAGATGAAGCTTTTTCTGGGGATTCTCATACGTTGGGGATTGATTTGAGTAACAACAATAATCTAATAAGTATAGGCAACTTAGCTTTTGCTTATAACGGAAATGATAATGGTGGAACTTATGAGGTTAAGCTACCAGACAGTTTACAAACGATTGGTGATCAAGCCTTTGCCTCTAATTTGAAATTACAAAATATTGTTATAGGACCAAATGTTACTAGCATTGGTAAACAAGCTTTTGTTTATGACACAGCGTTAACAAGCGTTGATCTTTCGAATGCAAACAAATTAACCATGATTGATGATGGTGCCTTTGTCTATACTGGTTTGACTGGAACTTTGAAGACACCAACCAGTTTACAGACAATTGGAAATCAGGCCTTTGCTGGTTCGCATTTGAGTGGGCTTGATTTAAATGAAGGTTTGAATACAATTGGTGATTCAGCTTTTGCATATAATGAGTTAACTGGGATGGTGAGTATTCCAAGTACTATTCAAAATATTGGGACTGAAGCTTTTCTTAGCAATCAATTAACCGGAGTATCAACGGAAGCTTCTAATTTTAAAATTGGAACAAATACCTTTTCAAATAATCGAATCACCACCGTTTTAGCTCCGAATGTTACGGCAGAGATGATTAATGGTTATAACCCTAATGCTGCTGTTAATCAATTTGCGGCTATTTTTACCGATTCCGCTCATAACAATATTTCAACGTACTTTAACGTTAATATTGGTGGTATTACAGAACAGGCTCTCGGGATTAGCAATTTAAGCAATGGTGTTACTTATAGCAATGGAGTTTTCACGATTCCCAGTGGCGTGAAAGACTTTACCTTTAATTGGACGCTTTCACTTAATCCTGGTTCTGACCAAGGTTATAGTGGTGTTTATGATGCTGTTTTAAATGATCCAGATATTAAAGCGGTTAATTCAAATATTCCAGCTGGGACGACTTGGTCAGCGAGTGATAATTTTATTAGTGCTTCGGTAAATAATGGGGATACTACGATTCCACTTTCCGAAATTAAGGTTACAGTCGATGGGGTTGAAAGTGGTTCAATCGATACGACTCAAGCTGGCAATCATACAGTTGTTTATTCGTATGGTTCTGAAAGTACCACAGTTACAGTTTCAGTTTATAAACGTTCAGGTACCTATAGCTTAAGTGGAACAAATGCAAACGTTACATACAATGGTCAAAATCAGTTTAATAGCGGTAACTTTCAAATTAATTTATCTAATGGAACAATTTACACACCACAAAATGGGGATTTAGAACTTGAATCAACTGATTCGGCTGTGAATGCGGGTACTTATCAAGTTGGGTTGTCACAACAAGGTAAAAATAATCTTGCAAATTATTTGCAGACTAATGGTCAGAATAATTTATATGATTGGACGATGGCTGGAGGAGATACAACTGATTTCGTTATTTCACCAGCTCAAATAATAATTACTGTTAATAATGCTTCTAAGTTTGCAGGAACAGATGATCCTGAATTAACAGCAAATGTTGAAAAGCCCGATATTAATGATGGTTATAATCCAACCTATACCGTCAGTCGTGATTCTGGAGAAAAAGTTGGGAATTATCAAATTAATGTTAATGGAGTAAGCGATAATCCCAATTACACTGTAAAGGTAGTTCCAGGAACCTTTACTATTACCACTTCTAAACAAAGTCTTGTTGGCAGTGATTTTACGATGAATATTGGTGATGCTACTCCAACAGCAGCAGATTTTCATGCATCGGCGACTGATGTTGATGGAAATCCATTGGAAGTTACCGTTGATTTAGGAACAGCAGATTTAAATACTGCTGGAACATACGAAGTGGTTTTAAAAGCTAGTGATGGACAAAGTACGACAGTTCATCTAATTGTACAAAGTAAAACAGATCCAACGGACCCAACAGATCCAACGGACCCAACAGATCCAACAGATCCAACAGATCCAACAGATCCAACGGACCCAACAGACCCAACAGATCCAACGGACCCAACAGACCCAACAGATCCAACGGACCCAACAGACCCAACAGATCCAACGGACCCAACAGACCCAACAGATCCAACGGACCCAACAGATCCAACGGACCCAACAGATCCAACGGACCCAACAGATCCAACGGACCCAACAGATCCAACGGACCCAACAGATCCAACGGACCCAACAGATCCAACGGACCCAACGGACCCAACGGACCCAACAGATCCAACGGACCCAACAGATCCAACGGACCCAACCGATCCAACCGATCCAACAGATCCAACGGACCCAACAGATCCAACGGACCCAACGAAACCAACCGATCCGGCGATTCCCAATGTACCAATAACACAATCAAGCAATAATCAAGAGAAACAACCGATAACTGCTGGTAGAGTTTATTATGTACCGGAAACTAATGGTAAAAAACCTGGTATTTTGATAGAAACTGGTTACCAACCAACTTATCAAAAAGCGAGTGTTGCTACGTTCCCACAAACAGGAAATGATAGTGGTGTATGGATGCAAGTTTTGGGTGTTTTGATCGGTATTTTGACGCTTGGTGTAATCGATATCAAAAAACTTCACCATTAGAGTAAAAACGCTTAATATTTCATGGTTATTTATGCTGCAAATATTGAAATAACACTATTACTTTGATAAAATAATATGCGGTTTACAATTAATCATGAAAGAAGGAAACAGAAATGTCAGGACATTCAAAATGGCATAACATCCAAGGTAGAAAAAGTGCCCAAGATGCCAAACGTGGTAAAATCTTCCAAAAGCTGTCTCGTGAATTATTTATGGCAGCTAAGGCGGGTGGCTCCGATCCTAACGATAATGCTGCCCTTCGTTTAATAGTAGATAAAGCTCGTGCAGCCAATATGCCAAAGGACAACATTAAACGTGCCTTAGACAAGGCTGATGGCGGTAGTGATGAACATTATGATGAAGTTACATACGAAGGCTACGCTCCAGGTGGAGTTGCAGTTCTAGTAGAAGCTTTGACAGATAACAAAAACAGAACTGCTTCTGCCGTACGTGTTGCATTTACCCGTAACGGAGGAAGCATGGGTTCAAGTGGCTCAGTTGCTTACATGTTTGACCGTAAAGGTTATATCGTGCTTGACCGTTCAAAGAACTCTCAAGATGAAGATACTGTTTTAATGGATATCATGGATCTTGGCGCTGATGATCTTCAAACATCTGACGACGCTTATGAAATCTACACTGAAGCAAAAGAATTTGCTGCAGTACGTGATGGATTGATCGAAAAGGGCTATGAACTTGCCGATTCAGAATTGACAATGATCCCTCAAAACACAACTCCAGTACCAGAAGAAAAGAAGGAACAATTCCAACACATGATCGACCAATTGGAAGATGATGAGGATGTTTCTGAAGTTTATACTGCTGCTGCAGATGACGATGAAGAATAATTGATTTCAAAAAGACTATCAACTTTTTTAGTTGGTAGTCTTTTTTTTCGTAATTTTTCAAGAAGGGAGGTCGAGATATGACTGCGGAAACAATGGTTAATAATTTGTTAACTGAAGCATGTACGAATAAAATTTCTGACATTTATTTTTTTCCACGTGATAACTTTTATCATTTGGAAGCTCGTAATTCTTTACAAAGTTATACGGTAGCGGATTTAACAATTGAGGAAACTTTGGCAATTATGAATTACTTGAAATTTAATTCGGGGTTAGATGTTTCAGAGCGTAGAAGGTCACAAAAAGGAGCATTTAATTTTGTTTATCAAAATCGCAATATTTTTATCCGTATTTCTTCAGTTGGTGATTTCAAGAATCGGGAATCAATGGTCGTTCGATTGATTTATCCGCCTGAATTAACGGCAAATATAGATGAGACGGTAATCGAAAAATTACTACCGATCTCACAACGTAAAGGAATGATGATTTTTGCCGGTCCAATGGGGTCTGGGAAAACTTCCTTGATGTATGCGTTAGGTCGACGATTAAGTTGGGATAAGAAAGTAATGTGTATTGAAGATCCGATTGAAATTGTTGAGGACAATTTTTTACAGTTACAAGTCAACAATGAAGCGGGGATGACATACGAAGAGTTGATTAAGACGAGCTTACGACATCGTCCTGAAGTATTGATCATTGGAGAAATTCGTGATAGCCAGACCGCTCAACAAGCCATTCAAGCAGCAATCTGTGGATATACAGTTATGACGACGATACATGGCAAATCTAAGTATTCGGTTATTCAGCGATTACGTCAGTTTGGTGTCAATGATATCGAGATTGTTAATGCAATCAATTATATTTCATATCAACGACTGGTACCGACGGAATACGATTTAAAGTTGTTTTTAGATGTTATGGAAAATGAAGAGATTAAGTCTTTTATTTCTAATAATGTTACGGACAATAATTGGAAAAATTTATTAGAAAAGTCATATCAAATGGGTCAAATAAATGAAGATATCTATCAAGAGTTTATTTTCGGATAAAAAGATTAAAACAAGCCAGCAGGCTGAATATTTATTGGTTATTAGTAAGTTATTGAAGAATGGATTTTCACTAAGTCAATCAATAAATTGTTTACGCTTACTTGATGAAGGTAACAAAATTTTTGAAAATATCAATCGAGACCTGCAAAGTGGCGCAATGATTTCACAATCGTTGCATCATTTACAGCTACCAGCCGTAATTTTCAATCAATTGGTCATCGCTCAGGAACATGGAAATATTGCACAAGCTTTGGAGCAAACAGGACAATTATTGCAAAGTCAGGCCAAACAAAAAGCCAAATTACAAGAATTATTAGCTTATCCATGTTTTATACTAGCGTTTCTATTAACGATGTTAGTAGGGATGAAAATTTATATTATTCCTCAGCTAGAAATTGCAAACGGTGGAAAGAACATTGATCTGTTTTTACAAATATTGTTGATATTGCTTGTGATTATCATAGTTTGGGGATTGATTTTTAGTTGTAATTTACGTAAGAAAGCTGAATATCAAAGAGCTTTAACACTTGTGAAATTACCAACAATTGGAAAGATTTATCTGAGCTTTTTTCAATTTTTGATTTTACAAGGACTAGGAATGCAACTTGGGAGTGGGATGAATTTATTCGATATTTGTGAATCGAACAACCGCTTTCAAAAAGGATCGATCCAAGTTTATTTAGCTAATAAATTTGTTCGGAATTTAACAGCGGGAAAAAGTTTATTAGATTTGATTGATAAAGAGCCATTATTACCCAAGCAGTTGAAAGTTTTACTACAGGCAGGGGAAAGTGGACCGCAATTGGCAGCGGATTTGTTATTAATGTCTGAATTGAAATTTGATGAAACACAACGCAACTTGAAAAAACTATTGAATCTAGTCCAACCGATATTATTTGGAATTATTGCAGTCGTAGTAGTTGTGACTTATTTGATGGTTTTACTACCAATCTACGGAATGATGAAAGGGATGTCCTAATGAAAAAAATTCGTAAAGGTTTTACTTTAATTGAAATGGTTATTGTGTTGTTTATTATTTCGTTGTTGCTTTTGATTATGATTCCTAATTTGGTTGAACAAAAGAATCATGCAAATGAAAGGTCAAATGATGCCTTTAGAACAACGTTAAAAACACAGGCAGAACTATATATGGAAAATAAAAGCAATGAATCTGGAAAAGTTACTATTAATGAATTAGTTACAGAAAAATATATTTCCGAATCTCAACAAAAAAAAGCAGAAGAAAGCTTGGGAATAAAGACAGACGATGATATTTTTGCTAAATTGAAAGAAAATAATTAGAAATGAATAGAGATGGATTTACCTTATTGGAGACAGTGATTAGTTTGGTCATCTTTTGTTCCATACTATCGATATCTATTTATAGTTTAAAAAATTATAGAGCTGAGGTGGAAGAACGACAAGCTATAGATTGGTTTAAGAACACCTTTAAAAGTAAATTTAATTATAGTTATCTAAATCATAAGTCTACGACAATGATTTTTGAAAAGAATTTAGTCGAATTTGATACAGACGTGGGAAATAAAACTAAGTCTGTGTATAGAAAGTTACCTGAAACATTAACTATTACTGAAAACTATTCTCATAAATATACTATTTATGGGACTGGATCAGCACCAGCTGTTACGATAACCTTCGTTTCTACTCTAACGCGTAGAAAATATACTTATAAGGTTCAACTTGGGTGGGGAGAAATAATTGAAAAGAAATACACGACGTAAAGGCTATTTACTTTTAGAATCTTTAACGGCTCTAACTATTTCAATTTTGATAATATTTACACTGAATTATTGTATAAATGAGCAATTCAAACTATTAAATTCTTGGGAAAGAAAAGTTAATGCGGATAAAATCGTCTTATTACATCTCAAAAATAAAGATGTACCCAATAATCTAGTTATAAAAGGTCAAGAATATTATTTCACCCAGCTAGACGATTATTATCACGTAAAAGTCGGTAAAAATGATTATAAATTTAAAAAGTAAGCATAGGGGATTTGTACTGTATGAATCGATTTTATCGTTAATGATTGCGATTATGACTTTAGGAGCTTTACAGGAATCGATTCAATTATTAAAAACAATTCAAAAAACATCGTTTCGCGATCAAGTAAGATGGCATATTACTCAAGAGAAACTTCAAGATGTCTTAGGTAAAGCCCAAATAATCAAGCTTGATGAGGATATTATAATTTATCAAAATGACCCAAATAAAAGAATGGTTCTTGAAGCGTACGGAGGAAGGATGTTAAGAATAAAGACAGCAGATAACAAAGGTCATGAGCCAATAATGACAAATTTAAACAAGATTAACATTGAAAAAATCCAGAATTTAGTTATCATTACAACAGAGAACAAAGCCGGTCAAAAGTCACAAATGTGTATCATCAATGATCCGTAAAAGGCACTTCGACAATCAAAAACATAGCGGAACCGTACTGTTAAATAGTATATTAGTACTTATGGTTTCAATTATGGTTGTCGGTTATAGTACGTCTTACATTAGTGAACAAATCAATGACTACCGGCAGTTGGACAAAATTTACAAGCAACAAATCAACAAAGAAATTAATAAAAGTAATAAAATAGACTATTAGCAATTTAGGAATCCTTGAATAAAATCGGTTCCAACGTTAAAATTTTATTATTAAGCAAAGAGGTTAACTATGTCTGAAAAAGATATGCAATCGTATTTTGAGAAGCTAAATGAAGTCAATTCGATTTTGAAGAAATCCTTGAAGGTTGGTAACATTGATGCACTTGCTGAAACTTTGACAAACATTTCTGATGGAAAAGTTTATGTGGAAAATGATGTTCCAGATAAGGAAACAGTCAGTAAATTAGAGGCACTTTATCAGGAATTAAAAAACTTGAATTTAACGCCTTTACAATTAAAGCAAGCTATTACTGTTGCTATTATCAAAGCTCAAAAGGATGACAACACCGAAGTTAATAAATTAATGACTCCGGACGCAATTGGCTTGATTGCTAGTCTCATTGCTTATGAGGTACTCAATGTTCAAAAGAAGACGAGCGTTAACATTGTTGATCCAACAGTGGGAACAGGGAACTTATTGATTGAGTTTATTGAGCAATTGAATATGACAGATAAATTCAAGATCAATGCCGCAGCACTTGATAATGACGATACTTTGGTGGCTTTGGCCAAATCTTTCAGTGAAGTGATGAATCTTAACTTAGATGCATATCACCAAGATAGCATTGCAGAATGGGATATCACTGACATTGATATGGCAATTGCCGATTTACCAGTAGGTTATTATCCAGTCGATGATAATGCACTAAAATTCAAGACAAAAGCTGACAAAGGCCATTCCTACGCTCATCATTTGTTAATTGAACAGACGATGAATAATTTAAATGATGGTGGAATCGGTATATTCATTGTACCTTCACAAATTTTCCAAACAGATCAAGCTAAGAAACTATCTGAATGGATGGTTTCAAGTGTTTACTTACAAGCTGTACTTGATTTACCTGCTACATTATTTGCTTCAAAAGAAGCTCAAAAAGCAATTGTTGTTTTGCAAAAACACGGTGGCAATGCTAAGCAAGTGGGAAATGTTTTGATGGGCACAATACCAGATACCAATAATCCAAAATTATTCGAAGGATTTAAGGACCAGTTGCAAGACTGGGCGAAAAATTTTAAAGGTTAGGTGAGATTAAATGTCTAAAATCATGGCCGTTAATTCTGGTAGCTCTACATTGAAGTGGAAACTATACACAGTACCTGATGAGAAAGTTGTTGCAAAAGGGATGGTTGATCGATTGGGACTATCTGACTCAGTTTTTGAAGTTGAGTTTGATGGTAAAAAGATCAGTGAGATGGGCGATATTCCTGATCACACAACTGCTGTCAACAAAATGCTCGATAAATTGATCGATTTGAAAATCATCGGTAGTTACGATGAAATTACAGGTGTTGGTCATCGAGTAGTTGCTGGTGGTAGTATTTTTAAAGATTCCGCTGTTGTGACACCACGTGTGATTCAACAAATTAAAAATCTTTCAGAATTCGCTCCATTACACAACCCTGGTCAAGCTGCCGGTATCGAAGCATTTGAAAAAATTCTTCCTGATGTACCACAAGTGGCAGTATTTGATACTTCATTCCATCAAACAATGGACCCAGTCAATTATTTGTATAGTATCCCTTACGAATATTATGAAAATATGGCGTTCGTAAATTTGGAGCTCATGGAACAAGTCATAGATATGTCTCACAAGCTGCCGCCGATTACTTGCATAAACCATTAAATGATTTGAAAATTATTTCATGCCACTTAGGCAGTGGTGCATCAATCGATGCAATTGAAGATGGTAAGTCTGTCGATACATCAATGGGATTCACTCCACTAGCAGGTATCACAATGAGTACACGTTCAGGTGATATTGATCCATCACTTGTTGCTTATTTGATGCAAAAAATGAAGATTACTGATCCTACGGAAATGGTTAAAATCTTGAATACTAAGTCAGGATTACTCGGAATCTCTGGCGTGTCACCCGATATGCGTGATTTGTTAGCAACAAGAGATGAAAATGATCGTTCAGACCTAGCAATTAAAATTTATGTCAACCGAATTGTTAAATATATTGGTTCATACATTGCCCTATTAAGCGGAGTCGATGTGTTGATTTTTACAGCAGGGACAGGAGCACAAAATGCTGAAATCCGTGCTGATATTGCCAATAGTTTTAACTATATGGGTGTAAAAATTGACAAAGAAGCCAATGAAAATGGCGACGACACTCGTGTCATTAGTGCCAAAGATTCAACCGTTAAAGTCCTTGTAGTACCAACCGATGAGGAATTGATGATTGTTAGAGATGTTGTTAGATTAACTAAGTATAGTGATTAATGGCAGAGGGTGCAGACATGGCGGTTAGCTCCCGAGCATTTTCGTAACTATGTGAATTACACGCTGGTCTTGCGTGTGATTTGCATAGTTATGAAAAGCGGAAGGAGTTGCCATGTCGTAACCCGTTTTAGACAGAGGGCGGAGGACGACGCTTAGCTTTCAATGAGTTTCCTAGCTTCACGAATTGCACACTGCTTTTGTGTGCGATTTGGGAAGTGTAGAAACCATTGGAAGCTGTCGTCCGCAGCCCGTTTAAGAGCCACTGCATGCCCAACAGGGCTTTTAATTAAATAAGATAAATACATATAACTAACGAAAAATAGCCAGAACAATCCTAAAAGATTGCTCCGGCTATTTTCATATCCCCAAATTAATGCTACAAAATCCCAAATTTGTACCAAAAAATAGATTACAAATTTTCGATATATCAAAAATGAAAGCCTTTACTTTTTGCGTGGAACTGCTATATTTAAGGTGTATAGATGAAATAGGAAGATTTGAATGGAGGTTAGTTATTATGACAAGAAAAGCCTACATGATTGGTACTGGTATTGGAAATTTAGCTGCTGGTATCTATTTAATTCGTGATGGTGGCTTTAATGGTGAACAAATCACTATGATGGGTCTAGAAACACATGGTGCTAATGATGGTGCCCCAGTTAAAGATTATGAGGATGAATATAGTAACCAAGCTTTAAGTAACAGCAAAGGCTTCTTAGCCAAAGGTGGTCGTATGTTGAACGAAGAAACATATGAAAACCTTTGGGACTTATTACGTTCAGTTCCATCACTTGATCATCCTGGTCAAACTGTTACTGATGACATTTTGAATTTTGACCACGCTCATCCAACACATGATGTCGGTCGTTTGATGGATGACGATGGACCTCGTAATAAACCAAATAAAGATAATTACAAACATATGCAATTTACTAACAAGGAACGTTATTTGTTAAGTAAGTTGATGTTGATGCCCGAAAAAGACGAAGAAATGCTCAACAATATTAGTATTGCTGAATGGTTCGAAAGCACACCACACTTCTTCACAACTAATTTCTGGTACATGTGGCAAACAACTTTTGCTTTCAAACGTGCTAGTTCAGCCATGGAACTACGTCGTTACATGAACAGAATGATTCTTGAATTCAGTCGTATCAATACTTTGGAAGGTGTAACAAGAACACCATATAACCAATACGAAAGCATTATTTTACCAATGCGTAAGTATTTGGAAGACCGTGGCGTAACCTTTATCAATAACCGCAAAGTTACTGAATTAGAATTTAAAGATACTCCACTCCAAGATGATATTATCGTAACGGGAATCAAGTATGAAGAAGTCGACAATGATAACAAAGAAGGTCATATCGACGTTGCTGAAAATGATCTAGTCTTTGATACTAATGGTTCAATTACTGATAGTTCATCAATCGGTGATTATGACACACCTGTTAAGGAAAATATGGAATACGCACCAAGTGCTATGCTTTGGAAGAAAGCCGCCGAGAAATTCTACTCATTAGGTAATCCTGACAAATTCTTTAATGATCGGACTCAAAGTGAGTGGATGAGTTTCACTGTTACAACAAATAACCACTACTTGGTCAACGAAATTTCACGTATTACTCAACAAGAACCTGGTAATGCCTTGAACACATGGATTCACAGTACACCATTGATGTCAATCGTTGTGCACCACCAACCACACTTCAAGGCCCAAAAGCCTAACGAATCAGTCTTCTGGGGTTACTTCATGTATCCAAGAAGAAATGGTGACTACGTTCAAAAACCAGTTATTGAAATGACAGGTAAAGAAATGCTTGAAGAATTCCTTGGTCAATTAGCTGCGGTTGATCCAAGCAAGGACAATATTGCAAACCACAAACAAGAAATTATGGACAGTATTGTCAACGTAATTCCTGTTCATATGCCATATGCTAGTGCTTTGTTCAATCAAAGAGCTGTTGGTGACCGTCCTGATGTTGTTCCAGAACACAGCAAGAATTTGGCCTTTATTAGTCAATTTTGTGAACAACCATTCGATATGGTCTTTACGGAACAATATTCATTCCGTGCTGCTCAACGTGCTGTTTACACATTGCTCAATATTCCATTGTCAGAAATGACACCAATGCATCATTACGAAAAAGATCCTAAAGTTATGGCTCGTGCCACAAAGACAATGTTCAGATAATAAAATAATTCACAAACTGGAGCTGAAAACCAATTCAGCTCTTTTTTTGTGAATCAAAAAAGCCCGATATCAGTCACTTTGTGAAGATTTTTTCACAATTGGATACCTAATTATTTTGATGTGAAAAGTTATTTTTTAATTATCATGGCACGCTACGTGTTGATATATCAACGTGAATACGTTTACATTAATTATTTGAAATAAAATGCTTGAACAAAAGATACACAGTGATAAGATAAAACGTGAATTAGTTAACAAATACAGTTTTTTATTCTTGGAGGTAATCAGATGTTGAAAGGTTCCAAAGATACAAAGGTTGAAGAAAAAGAAGATGTAAAGCCAGTTATTGATGCCATGGTCGCTAAAGCTCAAAAAGCTTTGGAAATTATGGATAGCTTTACACAAGAACAAGTTGATCACATTGTTCATCAAATGGCGATTGCTGGTTTGAATGCTAGTTTTGAATTAGCTAAATTAGCACATGAAGAAACTGGCCGTGGTTTAGTTGAAGATAAAGTTATCAAGAACATGTTTGCGACCGAAGAAATTTGGCACTCAATCAAACGTGACAAAACAGTTGGTATCATTGAGGACGACAAAGAACATCGTTTAATCAAAGTTGCTGAACCACTTGGTGTTTTAGCTGGTGTTACACCCGTTACAAACCCAACTTCAACAGCAATGTTTAAATCATTGATTGCCTTGAAGACACGTAATCCAATTATTTTTGGATTCCATCCCCAAGCTCAAAAGTGTTCTGTTGCGGCAGCCAAAGTTATGTTGAAGGCTGCTGTTGATGCCGGAGCTCCTGAAGGCGTTATCCAATGGATTGAAAAGCCAAGTATCGAGGCTACTTCATACTTGATGAATAACGATGGCGTTGCCAGTGTCTTGGCTACTGGTGGTCCTGGTATGGTCAAAGCTGCTTATTCAACTGGTAAACCTGCTTTAGGTGTTGGTCCTGGTAACGGTCCAGCCTACATCGAAAAGACCGCTAATATCAAACGTGCTGTAAACGACATTATGATTTCTAAAACTTTTGATAATGGTATGGTTTGTGCCGCTGAAAATAGTGCCATTGTTGATGCTGACATTTATAGTGACGTTAAGTCATTGCTTGAAAAGAATAAAGTATTCTTTATTAAAAAGTCAGATTATAAGAAATTAGCTGAGGCAATGTTTAGACCAGAAGGTGGCGTTAAAGGTCCTATCGCTGGTCGTTCAGCCTTAGAGATTGCTGATCTTGCCGGTATCAAGGTCCCTGCTGATACAAAGGTACTCGGTGTAGAAATTAGTAAGGTTGGTCCTGATGAACCACTTTCAGCTGAAAAACTCTCACCAGTTCTTTCAGTTTACAAAGTCGCTGGTCACAAAGAAGGCTTTGAAAAAGCTGATGAATTGTTGCACTTTGGTGGTCTAGGTCATACTGTTGGTATTCACACAATGGACGAAGATTTAGCTACTGAATTTGGTATCAAGATGAAAGCTAGTCGTGTACTAGTTAATACTCCTGCTGCTATTGGTGGTATTGGTAATCTTTATAACGAAATGATCCCATCACTTACTCTTGGTACTGGTTCATGGGGAAGAATTCTATTTCTCATAATGTATCTTCATTTGATTTGCTTAACATTAAGACAATCGCAAAACGGAGAAATAATATGCAATGGATTAAACAACCAAGAGTTTACTATGAAAAGACATCAGTCCGTTACCTAGAGGACCTTGAAGGGATGAAGAGAGCCTTTATCGTCTGTGATCCTGTCATGGTTCAACTAGGTTACGTTGATACAATTACTGATGAATTGAAACGTAGTAAAGTTAACGTTGAATATTCAATGTTCTCAGATGTTGATAACATTGTGACAACTGATATCGTTCAACGTGGTGTGACACAAATGAACTTGTTCAAACCTGATACAATTATTGCTTTAGGTGGCGGCAAGACTATGGAAACAGCCAAAGATATGTGGCTCTTCTATGAACACCCTGATGTCGATCTCTTTGGTGCCAAACAAGGATTCATTGATATTAGAAAACGTACTTACAAGTTCCCTAAGCCTGAAAAAGCTCAATTTGTTGCTATTCCAACAACCTTTGGTAACGGTGGACAAGTTACACCATTTAGTTCAATCATCGATACCAAGACCGGTACTAAGTACCCAATCGCTGATTATGCATTGACCCCTGATGTTGCTATCATTGATTCACAATTTGTTGAAACAATGCCAAAAGACATCATGGCTGAATCTGGTATGGATGTATTGACTAATGCTGTTGAATCATACGTTGCTAATATGGCATCAGATTACACAAGACCATCAGCACTTCAAGCTATTAAGTTAGTCTTTGATAACTTAGAAAAAGCTGTAGCCGGTGATAAAGATGCTCAAGCCGAAATGCACAATGCTTCAACACTAGCTGGACTTTCATACGGAAATGCTTTTGCTGGTGTAGCTCACTCAATTACAGATGCATTGACAAACGTCTATGGTATCAACCATGGCCTAGCTTCAATCGTAGCTTTACCACAAGTTATTAACTATAACTTTGAACAACCAACAAAGATGACAATGTGGCCTGCATATGAAAGCTTCAGAGCAGATTCAGACTATGCTGCAATTGCCAGTTACGTTGGTTTGAGTGGCAAAGATGAACGAGCATTGAAAGATGCCTTAGTTAAGAAAATCGTTGATTTAGCACATGCCGTTGGTATTAAACTAAGTCTTAAAGATAACTACATCGATAAGAAAGACTTTGATAGCAAGTTAGACGACTTAGCAGAAGCAACCTTCGGAGATCAATTCTCATTCACAAATCCTAAAGAACCATTGATTGCTGAATTGAAACAAGTATTGAAAGATGTTTACGTCGGAAAAGGAATCGAAAGTAAATAGAGAGCGGAACAAGGGCGGTTAGCTCCTGAGCATTTTCGTAGAACTGTGAATTACACGCCGCTTTTGCGTGTGATTTACAGTTCTATGAAAAGCGGAGGGAGTTGCCCTTGTGTAGCTCGTTTCAGAGCCACTGCATGCCCAACTCACATTAAAATATAAGTAGTTTACAAAAAAATCAAAAATAGCGTCGGTAACCTAACCAGATTACCAACGCTATTTTTCTATACAAAAAAACTAAAATATTCATAAAAACTTATATCAATAACCCAATCAAAACCCCAATCCAACTAGGCTATACTGAAATAACTGGGGGAGAAAGCTCTGAAAAGGGGTTGTCTATTTGAGAATCAATAAAGAACAATGGAGCTGGATTTTTTATGATTGGGCTAATTCAGCGTACGGAATTATTGTAACAACGGCTGTTTTGCCAATTTATTTTAAATCAATCGCTCAATCACAACACGTATCAGCAGCTGGTTCGACCGCTATTTGGGGTTATGCAAACAGCTTTAGTACGTTGTTAGTTTCATTATTAGCGCCATTTTTGGGAGCATTAGCTGATTATCCACATTTCAAAAAGAAAATGTTGAATATTTTTTGTTGGCTAGGTATAGTTATGACCTTTGGATTAGCTTTAGTCCCAGCAAATCAGTGGCAATGGCTATTAATCGTCTATATTTTTTCAGCAATAGGTTATTCAGCCAGCAATTTGTATTATGATAGCTTTTTGATCGATGTTGCTGAAGATGAAGATATGAACAGGATATCCACACATGGTTATGCTTACGGATATTTAGGTGGCGTAATAGCCTTTATCTGTTTTTTAATCTTGCAGTTGACGAATGGCTTTGGGAAATTAGATGGGACTGGGATTGCACGCTGGAGTTTTGTTATTGCTGCCGTTTGGTGGATAATTTTTTACATTCCACTACAAAAAAATGTTCATCAAAAGTTTTCAGTTGCTAGTAATTCAGCACCTTTAACTGATAGTCTCAAACGTGTTTTACAAACAGTTCAGCACATCAAGCAGTATAAGAAAGTAGCTTGGTTTTTAGTAGCATACTTCTTTTACATCGATGGTGTAGATACAATTTTTACTATGGCTACAGCGATTGGAATGGATATTGGTATCAAGACTAATGAATTGATGATTGTGATGCTAGTCGTTCAATTAGTGGCCTTTCCATTTTCAATTTTCTTTGGTTGGTTAGCAGATAAGACGTCGACTCGAAAAGGTATCTTATTAGGTATCAGTATGTACTTCATTATTTGTTTGTACGCTTTAAACTTGAATACCAGCCGAGACTTCTGGATTTTGGCATTGTTGGTTGGAACGAGTCAAGGTGGTTTACAGGCATTGAGCCGTTCTTATTTTGGAAAAATTATTCCCAAGGAGTCAGGTAGTGAATTCTATGGCTTTTATAATATTTTAGGAAAATTTTCAGCAGTGATGGGTCCATTTATTGTTGCTATTGTGACCCAAGCAACAGGTAAGTCAACAATTGGAGCTGCATCAATTAGTGTGCTTTTCTTGATTGGTTTGGTGGTTTTTGCGATGTTGCCAAGAATTACATCAAGATAGAGATTTACTATATAAAGATTAAAAAAATCCCTGTAAAATCTAATTTGATTTTATAGGGATTTTTAGAATGAATTATATTTAAGTTTGTTTACGGTGATTAAACGATAATTGAATGAGTTAATAACTAATTCAATATCATCATTTTGCAGATAATAGTTTTTACCATCTTTAACAATAGTAGTTACTTTATCCTGAATGATTTGGTTGACTAAAGTTTTAATTTCTTCATTAGAAAGATTAACTTGAAGTTTCTTATTCACGCGATTAAAAACTAGTGGAGTATAACAAACATTATTTAAAAATATTTTATATTCAGGAATCATAATTATTTCCAACGATTGATTAAGTGTGAAGTTTCTTTAGTGTTATTAGTAAAGACACTATCTAATTTCAAAGTATTTAAAGCATCATAATTATCATTATAAGTATTCAGAATCCAACCATTAGTTTTAAAACCATTTTTATGAGCCAGCTTAACTAATTTGGGAGTCCATTGATTCAAACGGATGGAGATAAATTTGATGTAACGAGGAGCATTTTCGATTTGTTCACTATATTGACGTTCGGTGACGGAATCTAGTAACCAGAGTGTAGGGACATTTTTCAAAGCTTTGTGGACAGCTTCAATGCCAGGTAAACTTTCATCTTGCATAATAACGTTATTGGTCATTTTAGCTTTCTTTAATTCCTTGATTAAAGCTTTTTCAGTGTTGGTATTGTCACCAGCATTTTTCTTGGTTTCAATAATATAATGAACCTTTTTACCGTAACGTTTAAAAACATCTTTTAGCTGGTGGATTTTTTCACCATTATGTAATTTTACTTGATTAATTTGCTTAGAGTTAGAGGTTGAAATTGTGACATTGTGGCCAGTAGATTGTTTTAGGTTGTCATCATGAGAAACGTACAGCTTATTATCTTTACTGAGCCAAACATCTTGTTCAATATATTGTGTACCATCTTTGATTGCTTGATTGTAGCCGGCAAATGAATGATCAGGTTTGTTATAAGGGCTACCACGATGTGAAAAAATTATCGGTGAATCGGGTGCAGCATGATTGATACTTTGAGTTACTGAAGTTAGATTTTTAGCTTTAGGAGCAGCGGCGGCCAGAGCATTAGTTGCAACCAAAGGTAACGTTAGAACGGTTAAAAGTAATAAGATTGATGTGATTTTAAATTTCTTCATTATTTCCCCTCTGAAACGATTTTTGACACTGCTATTTTACCCATAAAAAAAGTGCTACCGCAAGGTTAATGGGTAACACGATTCTACTATATTAGTGAAATTTGAATGGACGATAGTTTCTTTTTTCTTCATGATGACCTAAAACTAATTGTTTAGTCTTTTCACGTTCAATCTTTAGTTTCTTTTGGAGTTGGCGATTCTTCCAAAAGCCGTGAATACAAACGGCTACAGGTAAGGTTGTTAAAGCAATCGTAGCGGGAATCAACCAAGGATTTTTGCGAAGCATCTCCATATTAAATTCTTTATTTTCTTTCATTTCTTGATGTAATTCTTCAGGCGTCAACATAATATCCCATCCTTTCAACTTTGACTAAATCATAAGCTAAAATGTAACCGATGTCATTAAATAACCTTGAATAATGTTAAAATTAATTAGCTACCTGAAGTGAACTTAATCCCGACGATACTAACTAGCAGTAAAATGAAGAAGACCCATGTTAGTGGTGATAATTTATCCCCGAAGAGAAAGACTCCAACGATGATTGAGCCAACGGCACCGACTCCAGTCCAAATTGGGTAAGCTAAGCTCATCGGCATTTTTTTGACGGCTAAGGCTAGCAATCCCATACTTAAAGCTAGTCCGACAATTGTCATAATGGTGTAATTGAGTTTGGTAAAGCCATGGCTTAATTTCATAGTGGTTGCCCAAACGACTTCAAACAGTCCGGCAGTGATTAAATAGATCCAATTCATAATATTTTCCTCCAAAAAAAATAAGTACCCTTATTAATTCCTTCTTTGGCCTAACGGAATTAATAAGAATACTTTTGTAAGTGACACCCGGCGGTGTTTAATGATTTCAGGTTATTCTAGCAAAAATAAAGGTGGATGGCAAACATGATTCGAAGAATGAAACAAGACGAAATTGATGAAGTTGGTGAAATATGGCTTAATGGCAACTTGGAAGCCCATGATTTCGTTGATAAAAATTATTGGTTGAATTATTTAGACGATGTTAAGGAACAACTTAAGCAAGCTGATATTTATGTTTATGATGAGCAAGGGATACAAGGATTCGCGGGTTTGAAAGACGAGCATATTGCCGGAATATTTGTGAAGAAAGAATTTCGTAATCACGGCGTAGGGAAAAAGCTGCTGGATTATTTGAAACAACATTATGATAAATTAAGTTTGGATGTTTATGAAAAAAATCACGGTGCTAGAAAATTTTATCATCACAATGATTTTACGGTCTCCTTGGAAGATGTTGATCCGGACAATGATGAAAAAGAGTATCAGTTAGTCTGGAATAAAGGATAATCATATGAAGGTTTGGCATTGGTTAAATATTATTTGGTTAGTTTTGTTCATTATTGGAATCGTTTTTGTGTTGGTTCGAAAGGTCGATGGCGCAGGTGCGGTTCAAACGCCCCAAGTTAAAATGGTTTCAGTAATGGTATTGTTAGGATTTTATTTATTCATTTGGTTGTGTCAGTTGATTACGTTATATTTTATTAAAAAGCATAAATAAAAAGCCAGGAGACTTAAATGTTTTCTGGCTTTAGTTTTATTCTGCTTGTACAAGAGGATGCTTCCGAACAACGAAAGTTAATAAATATGATGCCGCTAAAATAAAAGTAACGACCAAATATGGATAGTGTGTATTCCAATCCATCAAAGCACCAGACATCAAAGGTCCGATAACATTACCAACACTAGTCAATGACATATTCATACCATTGATCAAACCTTGGTTTGAACGGCTTGATTTCGTCAATAAAGTTGTAATCGCTGGTCTCAACAAATCAAATGATGAGAAGATAACTAACGTTGCGACAATAACTTCAATGTGTGTATGTGCTTGAGTGATCCAAAAGACACAGACGGCACTGAGTAAGAAGGCAATGCTGATTAAACGCATTTCCCCAATTTTACTAATGATCCAGTTGAACGCTGCCACTTGTAGAATTAAAGAAATAATTCCGTTTAATGTCAATACTAATGCAATCGTACTCAAACCAAAATTGAAAACTTGGTTAACGTAAATACTATAGATACTTTCGAATCCTTGTAGTCCAAAGGATGAAACCAAAATCATTCCGAATAGCATAACCATAGGTAAGGTAAGAATTGAACGAATCGAACCCTTTTCTTGTGCCTTTTTTTCAGCTTCCAGTTCCTCACGTTCAAGAACTTCTTTGTTTTCTTTCAAGAAAATCTGCGTGAAGATGGCACTAGTGATACTCAAGACACCAGCGACCCAGAAAGGTGTTTTATAACTGATACCAGCCAAAATACCGCCAAGTCCGGGACCTAGAATCAATCCACCACTGAAAGCAGCAGACAACCAGCCAATAACTCTGGCACGATCTTTTAAGGTAGTTAAATCTGAACCTAAGGCCATTGAGGTTGGAATTACCATGGCAGCTGATAAACCACCGATGATACGAGAAATGTTAAAGATAGGAAGCGTTGTGGCAACCGCAAAGATGAATTCAGAAATCATATAAGTGAAAAGTCCGAAAACAATCACGGGCTTACGACCAATTTTATCGGACATCTTACCAACAATTGGTGATGCGACAAATTGCGCGAAAGCAAAGAGTGAAGTCATAACACCCATTTGGGAGGTTGTAAAATGATATTCATTCTTGATAAATGGTGTGACCGGTATGACCAAACCAATTCCTAAACAGATTAAAAAGTTACTAAATACTAGAATATAAATCGATTTTTTATTTTTTCCCATATATTCCCCTCCTCGTTAATAATTGTTCAGTTCAAAAAAACTACCATCTGCTGATAGTAGTTGGTTATAAGAAAACCGATATTCTAAGTTGGACTTAGATATCGGTTTGAACTGGAAATCTCACATTACTGATTAGCATACTATGTATTTATATTAATGTCTAATAATTTAGCTAAACTTTTTGTTAAAAATATATAACAAAAATAACTTTTGGCACATAAAATTATTTTAAATGGCTCGATTAATGGACATTTTGTATTTAAGTGCTTATTATAGGTACATGGCTGTTTAAAGGAGGTCATTTTTTTGGATTTTCGGAGTGGGTTGAACAGTGATAAACCCCAGATAATAAATTTACTTACAGAATCATTTAAGGAATACATAACTACGAAGAACATGTTCCAACAAGAGTTCCGTTCTAGTGCTAAGTTTGACAAGTTAATGCGTAAATATTTTGCGCTCGAAGTTAATGTATTTATGAAAAAGGGTTTGGTTTATGTTGGAGCTGACGGAAAGGGAACGCCTAGAGCTGTTGCTCTAATTGAATTTAATCAAGGTAGACAGATCAGTAATTGGGACTATCTAACAATGGATGGTTTAAAAATACTGCCTGAACTCCTAAAGAGTGGATTCAATGGTTTCAATGCATTCGATATCTTTAAGTTCGAAGATCTTTTCGACAAAGTTAAAGGTAAGAAAAAATGTGTCGTTGAATATTTAGCTGTGGATAAATCCTTGCGTGGTCAAGGTATCGGTAGCAAAATGTTGAACAATCACATTAGTCCTTACGTTAAGAAGATTGGTTACCGCAATATTATTTTGGAAACTAATACTAAAAAGAACGTTACATTTTATAAGAAGAATAATTTCTCAGTGCGCTCAGTTAAGAAAGTTAACTTGAGTCATGGGGATGTTAAGGATTGGGTCTTATCAAAGGCTATCTAAGACAAGAAAAAAGTCGCTCACAAATTGTGAACGACTTTTTTTAATAAAAACAACTGATTCCTACGAGATAAGAATACCAAATTGTTATTAGGGTAGTACCTTTATTAAGGAAACTTAATTTTTATTATGAATTTTTAAAGGTAGGGTGTTTAGTTGTTAGACTGATTCAGTTAGACCCCATGTTAGTGTTCCCTTGTAAAGACCGGAGGGGGTATTGGAGGCTAGTTTTATTTTCCAATCATTTGTTCCAACGTATTTAGTTAGATTTAATGATTGTTGATTTCCCTTAAAAGGGGCCGTTTGAATGGGTGTCCCCCCAGGCAAGATTGGTTGCCAAGTTCCAATGTCCTCAAAGGAGTTATTCCTTTGTTTTATAAAAAGTAAATCGGAGTCGCTAGTTGGAATTGTTTCACCATTTGAATTGACCATATGTGTGTGTGGATTATCGTTGTCGTAGCAAATATTAACCTTAAAATTATTGCTGTCGGGGTGTGAAACAATTAATTCTCCATCAGTATTGATGTTGTTGAGGGTTACTGGCTTTCCCTGCATTTTTATGGAACCAAAATCTATAGTTTTAGGTGTATCTATAAAGCTATTCATCTTTTGAATATTTAGGATTGCCGCCGTAGCAATTTGTTCATCATAAGTAGTATTTTTTAGATTAAAATCAAAAGGTTCGTTGGTTTCCACTTTTGTAATGAAAGCATTATTGGATATTGTACCAATGGACGAAGCAGAGACATTTACCTCGAATTGAGTTGTTATTTGTTGCCCGGGTTTAATTGTATTTACCGCACCCGTATGGATCCCCCAGGTTTGGCCATACCATTTTCCATCAACACCTTGAGTTTTGATACTATTTGGGTCTAGGAGCAATCCGTCAGGTAGTTTATCATCGATATTGTCGGCTCTAACTAAATCGAAGTGGCTATCGGAATCTACTCTATATATAGTTTGATAGCCAATGCGGTCACCAATTTTTGCAGTCGTAGATTCTCGATAATCTTCGTTGTTTGTTATATTTTTAATTTTTGTTTGAAAGGTGTACTTAAAACCTGAAGTTAACACTGGGAAACTGGTTGAGGCTTTGAAGGTATCCGTTATATTAGATGAAACTTCGGCATCAGAGCCTAAAAAATAGGCAGTATTGGTGAAGTTTAAATTGCCATCTAAATTTTGTAAAGCATCGGATGTTAACGTGGCTTCAAACGTGACAGTTTCTGATTTTCCATCGGTTAATTTATATGGCGTGGGTACGGTTAAAGTTCTTGTAGTTGAATCGTAGTCTGTTGGCGATGGTTGTGAATTTAAAAAGGTATCAGACGTTTGGGTGATAGAATTTGGATCGATTTGTAATCCCTTTGGCATATGGTCAATGACTTCTTGAGCATTCCATTGAGAATCATATCCATTGTTAGTTAATTGAAGGGTAAACTTTAATTTATCACCGATCCTATTAGTACCATCTCGTCTTGTTTCATTAATGTAAGTTTTTGAAGGTGTCGGAATTGAATAATTTCTTTTGTTAACTCCCATGGCGGATGAAAAATGCGCAACTTGATTTGGGGCGAGTGTTCTAGAATTCCATTTGAGAATGTAGGCTGAATCAACTACTCCGGTGAGTTGAGTACCTTTAGGATTATTGCGGGTTTCGGCTCCTGAACCTGTAACTAGGCCGTTGGTTAACCCAGAAGCCCAGTTTGAGACACGCGCTTGTCCATTGTAACTATCGAATCCGTCAATTGTTTGATTAGAGACCATAAGTCGGTAATACTTGCCATTATTGAGGTCTTCAATATAAATTCCTTTTCTGTTTCCTAAATCTTTGACGGCTACAGAATCGTCTCCAGATGTATCTTCACCGATTTTAGTGTCTTCACCAAATAATGTGACAAATTCAGCAGGCTTATTATCTAAGTTTTTAACAAACATTTCTCTTTGAACCATGGCTGAATGTGTCGGCGAGGCACGAAGTAATAATTCGACTTCAAAGTGGTAATCTCCATTTTGAAATCCAGAATTATTTTTACGGTCAAAATAACCCATGATTTTATAGGTTGGATTGCCGTTTTTGTCTTTACCCCAAAAGTATTTTTTTGATGATAAACCAGCATTACCGGAACCATTTATTGTTCCAGGATTACCTAAGACGCTAAATGCAGCTGAAGTGATCCCTTTGGCAGTGTTAGATGTACTTGGAGCAATCATGAAATCAGGTGAGGTTTGTGAAACACCTTCCTTGTTGCTATTTGTATTCGAAAATCCACTTTGAAATATCGCACTTATATAGTCATTATTGTCATTAAGAAAAATATTCATTTTGGAATAACTAGAAAGATCACCTGTTGAAATTGAATTTTTTTCGATCGTATCATCACCACCAGTAGATACTTTTCCAGAAGTATTTTGGGCTAATCCAAAAGCATATCCTAATTTTAAATTATCTTTAATAGGTAATTCTCCGACTTGATTAATAATATTACTGGGATGATTCCATTTATCAATGCCATCATCGAAGTCGTAGCGTCCGATGTCTTCTGCAGTGATAGTATTTGTAAAGTAAATAAACGTGAAGAATGCTGCAAAAAAGCTAATAGCCAATAATACTAAGATGCCTCTAAATTTCAATTTTAATTTCCTTTAGATTATTTTTTTAATAGACAACACTGAACATAATTAAGATTGATTATTAATGAAAATATGACTAATTAGTTATTACAAAAATACACATTTTATGTGGAAAACATTATAAATATTATCAATGTGACCATGATATAGCATTATCGCATCATTTTTCCAGTGATTAATGAAATTATTTGAAATAAATTTTTAATTTAATGAACTGAGCAATATGTAGTTTAGATAAATCATTATTAATAATAAAAGCAAAAAATGATTAAACAAAAAGCCGCTCACACAATGTGAACGACTTTTTGTTATTCGTATAAATTTTCAGACTGATTCAGTTAGTCCCCAAGTCAAAGTACCATTATATGCACCTGGTAAAGTAGCTGAAGAAATCTTCAATTGCCAATTACCAGCACCAATATAATTCGTTAAATTAACGGCGCTACTATAATCGGTAAAGTTATCACTTTGAAGGGTTGTACCTGATGGTGTAATCGGTGTCCATGTACCAGGATCAGTATCATTTTCGGTTCTTTGTTTTATGAAAATCAATCCTGTGGCATCAGAAGGTAAGGTATCACCATCACTGTTTATTAATTGTGAATCTTTATTGTCATTATCATAAGCAACCGTCACATTATAAGGCGTATTAGTTGGATGGGAGACAATCAATTCACCGGTTGTGCTCGTGTTATGCAGAACTTTATTCTGACCGTACATATTAGTTGATCCAAAATCGATATTAGTTGGAACTTTAGTTATTGCATCAACATTTTGAACATTAATATCTGCAGCAGTTGAGGTTTGCTTGTCAAAGTATTGATTGCCAGTCGTATTAACATTGGACATTGTTGCTGTATTGGTTATTTTTCCGACTGAAGAAGCAGTGACGGTAGCACTAAACTCGACTTTAACACGCTGACCTTTGCCGATAGCATTTACTCCAGTATTGATGTGATCTTGATGATAACCACCACTGTCGGGATCACCAGGTCCCCAGATTTTAATTGAGGACGTATCGAGTTGTAATCCAGCTGGCAAAGTATCTTCTAAGGTGGCTCCAGAATTTACACTATCTTTACTTTCGGAAGCAACAGAGTAGATGATTTGATAATCAACAACTTGACCTTTTTTAGCATCAATACTTTGTGAGTAGCTTGTATCACCGTGTTTCTTAACTTGTTTGATAAAACTATAGTTAAGTCTTGGTGGCTGAACTTTAATATCAACAGAGGCGGGGAAGGTCTTTTGGACTGTTTCGTTATTACCAACATCGATACCACTAAATTCAGCTGTATTTGTAATAGTGTTTTCTTCTCCGGAACTTGTTAAAGCATCTTTAGTTAGGGTGGCAGTAAAACTTATGGTGGCATATTGGTCGTCAGTTAATGATATCCCAGGTGGAACGGTAATCGTATTAGTTGTTGCATCGTAATCGGATTCGGCCAGTGGCTGTGGCTTTTCACCGTTGTTGCTTAATGTCATTGAAGATGCATCAACTTGTAAACCAGCCGGTAATTTATCGACTAATTTGTTGTAGTTCCATTTGGCTCCGTAACCGTTATTGGTGATTTTTAGGTTGAACTTTAATTTATCACCGACCATATTTGTGCCATCAGAGCGAGTTTCATTAGTATAAGTCTTTTCAGGAGTCATGATTGAGTAAGGTTTAGACGTTACTCCCATAGTTGATCCAAAGTGAGCAGTTTCACCAGTTTTTAGAGTTGTGGGATTCCATTTCAACGTATAAGTTGAATCGCCAAATCCTGTTAGTGATGTACCTTTAGGATTATCTTTAGCTTCGTCGCCACTGCCAGTGACTGTACCAAATTTGTCTACCCAATTAGTAGATGCGATTTGTCCAATATAACTATCGAATCCGTCGGGCATATTGTTAGTAACGAATAACCGATAATTATTGCCGGAATACGTATCTTGAACGTAGATTCCTTGCTTATTTCCAAGATCATAGACTGGCACCATATCATTGTGCAGACCATTACTGTCACCTAATTTAGTATCTTCACCGAATAAGGTGATAAATTCAGCCGTATCAGTTGATAAATTTTTAACGTACATTTCTCTTTGGACAATTGCTGAATTAGTTGGTGAGGCACGCAGGAGAATTTCTATTTCCAGGTCGTAGGTACCATTTTTATATCCAGAATTATTCGTTCTAGTAAAGTGCCCCATGATTTTGTATGCTGGATGACCGTTAGCATCAGTTCCAACGTAATATTTCTTTGATACCAGACCGGTATTTCCAGTACCATTAGATGGACCACTGGGATTTCCTAAGATGTTATAGGCTGGTGCAGTGATACCTTGTAATGAAGTTGGTCCATTGGGAGCAATCATAAAGTCAGGTGAAGTAGGAGAAACGTTTTGCCGATTAGTTCCGGTACTTGAATATCCACCTTGAAAGACTGAACTGACATAGTTACCATTTTGATTTAAAAAGACATTCATTTTAGAATACTGGACATTCATTCCGGTCGAAATACTATCTGATGTAATGGTAGTATCACCACCAGTAGATACTTTACCTTTAGTATCCTGAGCTAAACCAAAAGCGTAGCCCAATTGTAGATTTGTGCCATCGATGGGAATATTGGCTACTTGATTACCCGAGGTGACTTGATTCCAATTAGTAATGCCATCATTAAAGTCATAAGGGCCAATAGTAACAGATGCGGCTGATGCCGTTTGTGTAAAGCTAATTAAAGTTAAAAAGATTGAAAAAATACCAATTAAAAATAACTTGAAATTTTTATTCATTCCCATAGTTATTACCCCTCACAGGTTAGATTTAAGTATTTAGTATGATTATATTTTGAAAAATAATTATTATATTTAAAATAAATACTTCCTCAATGATTAATCATAAATAGTCATATTAATGCTCTTATCATGATATATTATATAATCTGTGAGTAGGGCTTACATTTCATCTTTTATAAATTGGGTTATATGAAATTGGAATTAAATGGGAAAATATAATTAATTAATATTAGGTTATTGATTTTATTATAAACTGGGAAAATATTCATTTCTGATGGATGAATTTTACAGTAATGATTTTGGCTAAATTTGTCTGCAATGTAATATGGTAAACTTTAATGAATATGGTAATAATTAAGTATTGGAAAGGATTTATATGACAGTCGAGTTTTCAGGAGATTTTTCAGATCAGCGGATCAACTTTAATTTGAAGAATCTAGGAGAGATCAATTATTATAAAGTACAACCTACTAAAGTTGATGAAGAATCTATTTTTATTATTATAAAAGACAATTTACTGGCAGGGATTAGTTACGGCAGTTTGGATGATTGGTCTGATGACAGTCGCTTTGTCGAAATTGTGGTACCCGAAAATGTAATTGCAGCTGATTTCTTCTATTTTTTGACAAAAGAGTTGGATAAAGCTGGCTATGAATTAAACGTCGGTTATGAAATGACCATCGCTAAGGAATCTATTGAGGTTTATAACGAATACTTACAAAAACTTTTACCCTTGTTGAATCTTTGTGGGGTTAAATTGTTTAAAGCTAAAAAGAAAACTTCTAAAGCACGCCATAAATATATCAAATCATTAGCAGACGTACCTTTTTCAATTAATTATAAAGGAAGTAAAGCAACTGTTTATTGGGTCAAACGCAACGAATTTATTGTTAAAGCCGGAGCTACCTTAGTCGAAAATGCACCCCTAACTAAGGCTGGTGTAATTGGTTTTGCAGGTAAATTTGGATTACGTTTACGTGAAGAGCATGCAGAACAAATAAAAAATGACACTCTTATCCAAGATGTCAAATTAAGAAGTGTCAATGAAGTTGGGACGTTCTTGTATTTTGCTGGGACTAACAGTTGGTTGCAGTTGAAATCGCCTGAAGGTAAGACGTTACATGAGTTAACCGTAGTTAAATAATTATATTGATAGATGTTTTTAGAATGATAAGATTGTTAGCTTAGTGCTGGCGGTCTTTTTTTGGAATCAAGGGGATTCATTTTATAAAATATATTCGTGTTTTGTAAACGATATAATCCCATCCAGGATGATATGATTTAACCGCGTCGAGTGGATTTGAACATATAATACTTAGAGAAAATAAAAAATAACTTACATTACCTGTTAGTAGTGGTTGGTAGCTTATTTATATTATCAAATAAATTGTATTTGATGAGTCAAACGATTTGCTATATTCAAGAAAATTAGCTATTATATTTAAGTGGACATTCTTGGGGGTGTTCTGGATTCGACATGTGTAGTAGCGTGCAGGCTGCACTTAGGGTTTCGTGTCCCTCTAAAAACACACAGTTTATTATAACTGCAAAAAATAATAATAACTACGCATTAGCTGCCTAAAAACAGTCTAAGCGTGATCCATTCTAGCTTCGCCCAAGGGTTGGAAATGGGTCTCAAATTAATTGGGCTACGTTTAACTGTGCATCCTGAATAGTTAAAAAGAGATCATCGGGATAGCTACTGTGGTTAGCCTGGTTGTATGGCGTTCAGAGTAGCGAAATATTAAATGATACAACTATGAGTGTAGATGCTTGCATAGCATTATGCTTGGACAGGGGTTCAATTCCCCTCACCTCCATAATGAGAAATCAACCGGTTATATTGAGACTTAAAGGCCTTGGTATTACTGGTTTTTTTATTTTCATGAATCAATTACAACTTAGTCAAAAGCGGTTTTACTTAGTCAAAACTTAGTCAATTTAAACACAAATAATATTACTGGTCGGGCGGTTGTCATCACATTCTTATGTGGTGGCTTTTTTATTTTGATCTAACAGAACGATTCGTTCACTCAGCTAAAGTACCATTTTAGTACCTCAGGTTATTAAGATACGGTACTTACTGCCTATGCTGAATCTAGTCACCTAATTCAAATTGACGACTCATCTATGTAACTTTGAACTCGAACCAAGGGGGCCCCGAATTGAGGCGTCCTTTTTGTTATATATAAATGACCTTTTTCATTACAATCTATTCTTTTTATACTAAGTTAATTCGTAAATATCAAAGGGGCGTACTTAATGTACATACCGTCGTGATTCACGAGGGTAGCTCTTATAAACACAATGAAAGGTGTCGCCAATTTTGGTGATACCCCTCTATTAGCTAGACAATTTCACACGCCACTTTTGACACTCCAATACATTGTTTTTTAGGGACTGACTTATCTGACCTAAATAACAAAATTGTTCCTACATTTTCCGACATTTATCTTAGGTTTTCTTAGGGTATAACACTCAACATTACTCAACATTTCAATGCCTCAAATTTTTGCACTTTATCTTAGTATTTCTTAGTAATACCTGAGCATTTCCGAGCATATAATCCGAACTTTTCCGAACAAATAATACTAGTATTTAATAGCATGCAATGCTTATTAATGCTGACATTAATGTTAGGGTTTGTCAGGGATGTTACCCTAGTAAAACCTAGTATTATCAAGCTATAAAATGACCGCAAATGACATCATAGATGGCGTTTAAAATACTAATTTCATCATTATTTTAGGGTGCAACCTTTTACAAAAAAGGGTGCACCCCTTTTTATGTTTGTATGCATACCTTTTTTGAGCAAAATAAAAAAAATAAAAAGCCATTTATCTATTAAGATTTCGATAAATGACTTTCTTTGATCTGATTCATATTGGATAATAATAAACGATAGCAAGTTAATGACGGTGGCTAACTTCATGATAATGTGAGGTGATGCCTTATGAGATTAATAAAATGGCTTTACCTCTCGAAAGGATAACCATGAGTGTTTACCAAGCACTTTCGCTAATGATTGCATTTGCGACTTTGGTAGTTTTAATACTCGAATTTAATCAAAAAAAATAATCGTCTAAACTTTAGCGGGTTTACGATTATTTTTATTAAAACCTAGTAGCTACCGTCTTAAACGGGCTATCTGGGGGATGTTCGAGCATCCCTCTTTTTTATGCCTTAATTATACCATGCAAGGCGATTTAAAGTAACTTTTAATAGTGCTCTACAAAACAATGTCAGGTTTTGACAGGTTGTTACAAAATAAACGTTATCAAATGTTAGCATTTTTAATTCATTATACGAACGTATGAGCCCCAATAAAATAAATTAATATAATTAATCGTGACTACAATAAAAACGCCTCACATCTCAATTATTTAAGACGTGGGGCGTTTATTTATGGCTTTAGGTTGTTCAAATAATAAATTGTAGTATCAAGCGTCTTATCAATGTCATTATCTAACACTTTGATTATTGGCGTATATTCCTGAACTTTGCTAGAAATATCCTCGTTGCTACCTTGTTTCAGCTCGTCTACATAACCCTGTACAGCTTTTAGACGTGTACGGCTGTCATAAATCATATTTAATAGCTCGAGTAAATCATTGTTGGTTAATACACCGTGAAACCCTATCTGATTGCTTTTCATTTTTAAAATTACCTTTCTAATTCCTTTTTTAGGGTGTCTGAAATGTCCGAATACACTAATATTTTTCTTTTTTTAGGGACTGCAGAATCTGCAGATTCTGACATATTTTATATTTTTCTCTTTTAGGGTGTATAAAATGTTTAAATACACAAAACTATTTATTCTTTTTAGGGGTTCCCAAAACTCCCACTGTGAATTATCACACCGAAACTATTCATATCCGACAAATTGTCGGGTATAGGTATTAACTACGGTTAGGACACACTATTTATTATTAAAATAAAGCTCTAATGCTTACCACATCAGCATTTTCATCCCTAATATCAAATAAACTACGCATTAATTCTCTTTAGGGACTCCAATTTCTCCAGAATGTTTTACACACTCTTTAAGTCATTGGTGCATTCACTGTAATCATTAAGATCGTATATGTCTTGGTATGTGTCAGCAAAATACAGCAATGAGCGATTTTTGTACTTTGCATACTGGCTTGTCTCGTAGCCAGTTAATTCCATAGCTACCGAATTACCTTGATCCAATAAATAGACATTTTTAAGAATAATTTTGTATATTCTTGGAGCTTTATTAATAACATCATACGTTGACTTAACGAACTCTTGAGCATCAATGCCACTGATAACGTTGTCCTCTTGATTATTTCTTACGTTACCTGTATTGGGGATCGTATCAAACTGAGGAGATTGTAAACTAGATAAGTCCATATGTGATCTTGCCTTTAGTCTGGGAAAGTCCTTTTCAAAATAATCTTTAACATTCTTGATAGTCTTTCTCTTATTGAGCTTTGGAAATAATCCCATGCTTACAACCTCCACAGTGATATAATTGATTTGCTCGTATCAATTAATTAGTGGCTGTTCACTTTGTGAATGGCTTTTTTTGTGCCTTGAAACTCTTAAAACATCCGACAATCTTTACTTGTAAATTTAATTACATTGTCGAAATTACTAGCTATTAACCTGTCATATATTTTCCCGTTGTAAATTCTTTTTAGCTCTTTTGATGTATTGTTTGTCGTCACAATATTAACTTTGTTTTTATTCTCTGCCCGATAGTCGGCAAGTCTAAATAGCATTGCCTGTTGGTAGTCTGATGCCTCTTTTATATTTTTCTGAAACGAAGTTTCGCTACCTAGATCATCAAGCACCAAAATATCACACTGCTTAATACACCTTTCAGCATTAATAAAATCGGTTTTTATCTCGGGGTATTGTATCGAATCTTTATTCATTTGAGCGAGCATAGAAACACTAGCAAAATAACAAGTTAGTGAACTGTCTGAATGCTGAATTTTGTTTAAAATACTTACAGCAGATAAAGTCTTTCCAGCTCCCGGAGTTCCTGAAAAGGTGAAGTTTCCTTTCTCACCGTTCAATATCCTGTCAGCTATACTTCTAGCTTTATCAAATTCAGACTTTTGAATTTTGTCAGTGATATTAAAGTCATCAAACGTTTTACTTAAAATGATTGGGTCACTTACCACTGAGCTATCAAACATTCTCTTTCGTTTAACCTTATTATTTTCTTTCGTGAATTTAATTGATTCCTGTTCTTGACGTTCATCCCTATGATCAATGGCGTCCTGTATATTAGCTTTATTGAGATCAATACCATGTTTACGTGCAATTTTACGCATGTAATCGTCAAAGCCAAACATTTCCATGCCTATACCTCCTAAAACAACTCGGGATATACTGAATCACTATCATCCCTCGATTGGTTATTTTTATTGCTACGTTCGTTTTGACTAGCCTTTATGTTTGCCAATGTAAATAAACTATCCTTTTGCCAGTTCATTAAGATCTTGTTTACATAGTTCCAGTTGTGAACGTTATTCTTAGCCGTCAGCTCAATAGCATACTTTACAATGTCATAGCATTCTTTTAGGGATGTCTTATGTTCTACAAAATCATTAACTGATTCTTGAATACTTTGAATAACAATCGAATTGGTTTGTCCTATGTTTTTCTGGTAGTAAGTTATTAAATTTTTGAAATCATCATCATCATTTTCTTTCGCGCTACGCGCGTTATTATGATAATAGTCTGTATTAGTTATAGTACTAGTACAAAGGTTCGTTACCCTAAGTGTTTGGGGTTCAGTACCCTTATTACCCCCAGTTCTATTACCCTGAGTAATTGAAATTTTGCTATCTGGGCTGTCATCTGATTCGTTACTGGGTTGTATAGTAGTGGGTAAAATATTGCCCCGAATGCTTGTGCCACTAGAGTTTATGTTATTACCCTGATTACTTTGGATTTTATTACCCTGACTGTTTGAATTCCTATTACCCTGACTACCCATGGTTTTATTACCCTGAGTGATTGAAATTTCGGGGTCTGGGTTGTATACCTGCTTTTGAGTTATAAAATCATCATATAGTTTTACAATTTTATAAGAGGGTGCATTTAAATTTCTTTGTCCTTTTGAATACTCAATAAGATTGAGTTCAACTAATTTCTTTCTTGCTTGGACAAGCCCGTTCATTGAAGAGCCTGTTAATTTAAGTAATACATCATTGGTTAACCTGAAACTTTGATCTAACCGACGTTTGTCATTAGCATAGTCTAATAGTTCACGGTATAAGTTATTTTGTGTCTCTGAGATATTACCTTCATAAACTTTGAAATCTCGGTACGCTCTACGTTGTTTGAAGTAGTCCATGAATAACCGATTACCTCCTAATCTAAATGAATAAGTCCTAGCTTGGACAACTCAACTAATGACTTTTTTACGCTGTCAGAACCGGGTATATTGCCATTCAATGGAATGTGTAAACATACTGGTATCTTTGATTTCTGGAGCATTATATAAGTAGTTAATGTATCATCAGACAACTTACTTAGTATTTCTTGATCGGTAGTTTTTTTAAAATTTAAATTTGCATGTATATTCATTGTTTGACATCCTCCGTTTTGATAGAAATAAGCCCCAGTAATTCAAGCCGTTCAAATACCTTATACAGCTCGATACCAGATACATTGAAATCAAGGTAGGGAATATTATTATGCCGAGCTTTATTAACTACATACGTATAAACACTGAATGACTTGGAATCTAAGTTACTCAATAAAGATTTATAATTGTCTTTCATAATTGGAGCTCTTAATAAAGTAACTTTCATCATTCAAGTACCGCCTTAATATGGTTATAGATAGGGATGTTTGTTACATCTCGGTTTAAAGATTGGGCTCGTTGCAACGTTACTAGATCGGTTTGAGCGACTTCTAATATTTCTAGGTCGCTGCTACTTGGATGTTTACGCTTACTCATCTCATCAATAATGAATTTAAGTCCTATGATTACAGGATCAATATAATAATTAGTATCTTTTTTCATGTGTTTCATCCCTCATTTTCTTGGGAACCATGATAAAATGAAATAGTATTTTACTTAGAGAAATACTCGATAGACATTACTTACTTGCCGGTTAGTAATGTCTATTTTTTATGCACTTTTTCATGTTCCTAGTCCTCAAATAATTTGTAAATCAAAGATTAATAGAATCACGAATACCGCCCGCCAGACTGATTATTTAATGTGATTCAATTTCTTGTTGTAAATCAGTTAGATCGTTATCAATGCCATTCATTGAGCTTGATACATTAATTAGATTGTCACAAAGTGACTCCAACACCTTGCCATATATCAATTCGTTTATAGCCTTATTTCTATCCTCATTGGCTAGTGCAATAGTCATATTCAAAGTATTAGTTACTAAATTGACTATTTGTTCGTTCTCAATATGTCCATTCATAATATTGTTCAATATTCTTTGTTCATTGCTGTTCACACAACACACCCCCCAAGTTAATTGCTCTCTATAAATGCTTGAATATCTTTTTTGCTGTACAAAACAATGCCGTCAATTCTATGAACTGGAAGTTTCCAATTGTCTAATGTCGTTGGAGAAACGCCAGCGTATTTCGCCGCATCCTTACGTTTTAAGTATTGTCTGTCTAGTCCAGAATCTCTACGCGCCTGTTCAATGCTATTAGTAACGATCGTATAAACCTGTTTACGTAAAGCATCTGAATCATGTTCATCAAGCATTACAGTTATTCCTTGTGCCATATTTTCACCTCCTCTTAAAGTTGATAGATGCAATATAACACAGAATTTAAAAGTAAAAATTTCTCCGTTTAGAGATTATTTATCCATGTCCAAATAAAATATACTACTAATCTTGTAATCGTAGATTTTTCCATTTTTTAATATCAAGAATGAATCTCTGATGTAAGTTTCTTGATAGCTTCTAATACACGTTGTCTGCGTTCATCGTTCAATGGAGTTCTAAGCCATACAGATAAACGACTATCTGAAATGCCTACCTTTTCAGCAACTTCCCAATTTCTTAAACGATTTGATCTGATTTCATTTCTAATATCTAAATTATTCATTTCTTTCCTCCTGCTTTTATACTGAACATTTTAGGCTACTGTGTCTAAATATTGTTTTTATAGTGACAATTATATATTTGTGTAGTTTAAATATCAACATTTTTTGTTGATATAGTTTATTTGTACAGTTAAAATACAGTTAGAGGTGATTATATGAAATCTAATATTCCAGAAATAATGGAAAAAAATAGTATTAGTGTTAGTGAACTAAGCAGAATAACAGGTCTTTCACGTACAACCATCACACCTTTAAGTAAAAATGCCGAATTACCAAAACAAACTAGAATTGACACTTTAAATAAAGTTGCCAATGCACTAAATGTCACAATTGATTCACTTTATGAAAATGTAACTTCATGGAAAGTTGAAAAATATTACACCATTACCAATCATCTAATCGGTTCTAATGAGAGTCATATATATTTATTAAAGTGTTTAAGTGATTTTAACAATGGAAAAAAGCCACTATTTATCACAATATCCTTCGCAATGGGGTTAGGTATTGACTGTGAATTTTTGAATACCGATGATTTAAATCAAATCTATTACCTAGATCAGCAAATCTTTAATGAAATAAACGTTGAAGCATTAAATACTGATTATCTTTTCACCCAATCAATAAATCCTAAATTTATTAATTCATTTGAAACTCAAATTTTTACTGATAAATTAATGCAATCCATTATTAAAAAAGAAGTAAACACAATTCCCAAAAGCAAACTCAATAAAAGGGATTCTATTAATTTCTTTTCAATCAATTTTGGAACAATAGGGAAAAATATAATTAATTTAAATAATAATGATTTCTATCTTTCTACTAACATGGATGACTTAATTAAAAGTTCAAATAATCTTAATATTGATGGAATATTCAATAACTGGGCTGATAACAGCGAACTTGGTAAAAAAGCAAAAGAAAAACTTTATCACATATCCTTAGATAGACAATAGAATTTCTCTACCGCCCGCCAGCGTTAGGAGAAATAACAATGGATAAACGTATAAAAGAATATACAAAAAAAGACGGTTCATCTGCTTGGATGTTCCGTCTATATCTTGGTAAAGACCCTCTGACTGGTAAAGATATGCAAACCACACGACGTGGCTTTAATGATGCCAGACAAGCTAAACTAGCTTTAGCCAGACTAGAAGTAGAGCTTGCTGACCGTGGATATACTAAAAATGAGCGTATTACTTTCGAGGATGTCTATAAAGAATATTTTCCACAATATAAGAATACTGTCAAAGAATCAACTTGGGTTAAAACTGAACAAATGTACCGTAATCATGTTTTACCCGTCTTTGGTAGCAAAATACTAAGTAAGATCACGCCACAGCAATGTCAATTAGCAATTAATAAGTGGTATGAGGCTAAATACACGAAGTATAAAGACTTCTTTCGTCTTATATCCTCGGTATTTCAATATGCTATTAGATTGGGGCTGGTTCATGATGACCCTACTAAAAGAGTTATCATCCCTAAAAACAAGCATGTAAAAGACATGACGTTGAACTATTTCACCGTGGATGAGCTACGACAATTCTTTAGTTATCTTGATAATGACAAGTACCCTAAACGTGCAACATTCTTTAGAGTATTAGCATTTACAGGGATGAGAAAAGGTGAAGCTCTTGCACTAACTTGGAAAGATATTGATTTCGAGAACAATCAAATATCTATCAATAAGACAATTGCCCGTGGTGCTGATGCACGTTTGATAGTCCAGACACCTAAGACTAGAGCCAGTGAAAGAGTCGTTAACTTGGATGATAAGACCATTGATATATTAAAGAAATGGCGCTCCACACAAGCAAAAGAATTACTCATGCTTGGTTTCAACGTCTTAAAGAATAAAAACCAATTAGTATTCTCAAATACTAACAATGAATTTATTCAACCTGTTAAACCTCAAAACTGGTTATATAAGATCATTAAGAAGTACGGTCTCAAACGTATAACCGTTCATGGCTTTAGACATACATACGCCACATTAGCATTTGAGGCGGGTGCAAGTATCAAAGAAGTACAGGAACAACTAGGACACTCTGACTTTCAAACAACCATGAATATCTATACGGCTGTCACCGAAAAACAGAAGTTAGAAACATCCGAGAAATTTGCTAAATATGTGAATTTCTAGTAAAAACTTAGTCAGTCACTTAGTCAAAACCGCTTTTTGTGTATTTAAGTTGTTATATACGTTGGTGTTACGGGGTTTATAAGAAACACGGTTGGTTTCCCCTCACCTCCATTTTGCAGATTAGCCAATCGTATTAAGACTTTTTAAGTTTTAATATGATTGGCTTTTTTTATATAATTAGAAAAGTAATGCATTAAAGGTGCTACTTAATATTAATATTGCTAAAATACACTATGTGAATGGAGGCATAAAAATTATGAATGAAAAAGATGAAAAACCTTTCTATCATAGAAACTGGTTTTGGATCACAATCTTTTCTATTTTTATTATAGTTTCAGCCACAACCTACATCGCAAACTATTCGTTTTATATGGGTCAAGCTGATAAAGCTACCGTTAGTCAAAGTAAAAGTTTAGCTGAAAAAAAGAAAATTGAAGATAATCCTTCAGTTGTAGCCAGATACAATTCCATTAAAACTGGTAAGAATGGTTACGGTAGGGATGATATTATTCAATTGTTAGGCCAACCAACGACCACTCAAAAAGTAAACGTCAATAATCCCATTTCAACTTTGATTTGGAATGAAACCAATGGAGTAACGATTCAAATTACTTTTGAAAAAGATAAAGCCACTTCTAAATCGATTCAAGGTTTGAACATAGATAGGAAGAAAGTTTTAACTCTCAAAGAATATGATCAGTTACAAATAGGCGATAGTTATAATAAAGTCATCAATAAATTAGGTGATCCTGATGATTATTCGGATGTAAATGGTGTCAGAACTTTAACTTATGAATCTGACCTGCTAGAGGCTGATCCAACGGCTGATGCAATGATAAAAATTGAAATCTCTAATAATGAAATTGTTTCTAAAGAACAGCAGAATCTAAAATAATCCAAATAAAAAAGGTGCATATGTCAAAATACTCGAATTTTCGATACTTTGATATGTGCACCTTTTATTATGCTTGTGCTAATCTTCTTGCATGAATAATTCCAAAACCCTTAATGGAAAGACTGGAAATTCCGACTGACATGACTGCTAGTAGGAAAGATACGATATCTGTTAGAGCAATGTTTCCTAAGCAGACGAGGGCATCGATGATGAACAGACTGATATATTTGTCGATTCCAAAGTTTTTGTGAATGATCATTGGTGGAACAGTTGTACCACCACTAGACATATTTAATGTATATAAAATTGCTAAACCAATTCCGAAAATAACACTTCCTACTATTATAGAAAGAACTCGACTGTTTGGAATCAAGTTATAAACAGGTGTGATATATAACAATAACGGAAGCATGAAACTTCCCAGTGCTAGTTTAACCGTTGTTTGACGGTCTAAATGTAAGTAAGCCAGTACTAACATCACAATATTTATGACAAGAACCGAGATGAATGTTGGGATTTTCCATCCTGCTTGCAACAGTATAGCAATTCCAGTGGCTCCACCGGCGGCTATGCTGTGCGGCTCGAAGAACATATTTAGACTAAATGCGATAAGTTCCAAAGCGACTAACATTATTAGTAGTTTTGCGGACAATCTTGTTTTTTTATTCTTCATATATAAAACTATAGCATGAATATATCTCCATGGCAATAAAAGTCACAATTACCTTAAATATAAATATTTCAATAACGTTACTAAGATTACATAAAACTTTGAAAATGTAACTCTGAGGTGGTCGTCATGTAATATAAGCCTGTTAGTATAGCACCATAGCAATTGAGAGAAATTAAATTTTAAAAAATAAGGATGTAATTAATTTATGAAAAAAGTTTTATCTATCGCTTTAGTAAGTGCAATGGCTTTGACAGGAGTTTTAGCTTCAACAAATACAGCCCAAGCTGCCGTAACTAACGGTAACAAGGTTACAGTTGAAAAGGGTGATTCTTACAAGAGTATCGCCGAAGCTAATGGAATTAGTATTTCTGCTCTAGAACAAGCTAACGGACGTGAAGTTGGCGGATTTGACTTAATCTTCCCAGGTGAAACAATCACATTGCCTGGTGCTACAAATACAACCGCAAATACAACTACAAATACATCTGCTGACACACAAGCTGCTACAACAGCTGCTTCAACAGACACAACTACAGACAATACACAAACACAACAAACAACAGATACAACATCACAAGCAACAACTCAATCAACAAGTACAACCGGTACATCACAAGGAACATTTAAAATTTCCTTCTATGATCCAGCCGTTTTAGGTTCAAATATGGGTTACAGTGGTGTTGCCGCTAACCTTTCAGTATTTCCAAAGGGTACACAATTGAAGATTACTCTATCTGATGGAACAGTTCTTTACAGAACAGTTAATGATACAGGAACATTCGCAAATTCTAACTCACAACAATTAGATGTTGCTATGCCTAGTTCATCAATCCCATCATATGGTGTTACAACTGCTTCAGTTGAAGTTTTATCATAATTTAGGGTAAAATATAGATGCAACAGACAATTGCCGAAGAAGACTTTCTATTAATTTAGGAAGCCTTTTTTGTTATGGTAAATATTTTAAAAGATTATGAGAATAACGTTTATCGGCCTTAGTTTTAACTAATTTCCACAAAATGGCGGCTGATTTTAGTTTATTCTGGATTGGCTTAGTAGCAAGATCAGCACAAAAATCCTTAACAAACTGATTCCATTGATAACTTGCATCGTCTTTATCAGTATTGACTGAAACTTTACCATCATTAATATCAATTAAAGTTTGAATTGTTATTGAAGAATCATTATTAGCTTTAGTTTCACGAAAAGTAACAGCCATTTCTTTGGAAAATTTGAATGTTTCTTTACCATAGTAATTAGCCATAAAATTACGTAATTGTTGATTTAATTTCACACCATTAATGATTTTTGTCGATAATTTTAAGTCCGTTGTAATACCGTTATGTTGTGAAGAAGGGCCGTTGGTTTGCGGATCGTGATTGAGATATTTAATGATTCGTTGATTCAAATCAAATTTTGTTCCAGAGGTGTTCAAGTTTAGATTTCGACAGATAGTTTGTAATTCGGTTTTGTAGAAATACATCGATTCAAATTCATTTTGGGAAAGATGATAATTTTTAATATCTTCGATAGGCAATGACATATTTTTGTCCTTAGTATTTTTATTAATTATCTCATTTTGGGGGTTAATTAGTTGGAATTTAAGTTATGAGTTTATTTTTTTATAAGATATTTGATATATCAGTTAAACTAGCTGGAGGTTGTGAAGAAGAATACCCGCTGTGATAGTGTTGTTAGGACTTTAGTCCTTACAACACAGGACGTGTTTTGAAATTCGAGTGGTTTTCTCGAAGTTCAAAACCGAGTCTGGAGACCTTGGCTCCAGACGGTCCCATAGCGGGTATTCTTCTTCGCAACCGGAGGCGGCAACATTAGTAAATATTTAATTTTACTAATGTAAATCTCTAATTGAAAAGATATTTATAAATTTTTTATTTCTAAAAAAATATCATTTTAACGTTATAAAACGCACAACGACAAACTTCGTTAACCATTGAAAATAAAAGACTTTTTCCATAACTTAGTATAAATACCATTTGGCACATAAATGAAAAATTAGAAAATCGACTGAAAAAACTTATTTTTATTGATTGACATTTCAAAAATTAGATTGTATTATCTAACCAACGATTAACAAAAGATATTTATTAAACAATTTGATCGGGGGAAGTAATTCAACCTCGTTTGTACAGAAAACCTCTATTTGCTGAGATGAGGGCAACGACTTGAATGAAAATGACCCGTGATTGGTGCGCTGAATCTTCGGATAAAGATGCAATGGTTGGTACCCTTTACAGTACACGCATATAGTAATTTTGTATGTTGTTAAGGGGATAAGTGTAAATTTATTCCGAATTAGAATGGTACCGCGAGGAGTCGCTTCTAAAATTGGACAGAGATGTTCAGTTTTGAAGCGGCTTTTTTGTTTCTATAGATATTTTTTAGTCGATTAGTATTAGGTAAGGTGGGAGAAAGATATGAGTAAATTTAAGAAATTTGGCAAGGTTATTTTATTAGCCTTCACAGCATTATTTATTTTTGTACTAGCTGGTTGTGGTAATCAAAGTAAGACCCAAACAGTTAAAGTGGGAATCAACCCTTCAGATGCACCAATTTGGAAAGTTGTTCAAAAGAATGTTAAGAGTGAAGGAATTGATTTGAAGATTGTTCAATTCAATGACTACAATCAACCAAATACAGCTTTAGTTCAAGGTGAAGTTGATATCAATGCTTATCAACATACTGATTTCTTGAACGCTTGGAACAAGGCACATAAGACTGATCTAGTTTCAATTGGTAAGACAGTTATTCAACCAATGGCTTTATATTCACACAAGATCACAAAGCTTAGTGATTTGAAGAATGGTGCTAAAATTGCTATTCCAAATGATGCCTCAAATGAAGCTCGTGCTTTACAATTACTAGAATACAATGGTGTTTTAAAACTTGATGATAGTAAGACATTGCCTTCAACCAAAGATATTAAAGAAAACAAGCTTAACTTGAAGTTCACAACCCTAGATGCAGCACAAACAGCTCGTTCACTAGATGATGTTGACGCCGCAGTTGTTAATGGTAACGTTGCTAACGATGCTAAATTGAACCCTAAGAAAGCTGTTGTAACAGAAAAAATCAACAAGAATTCAATTCCTTGGATCAACATCATCGTTGCTCAAAAGAAGAACAAAGATAACAAGACATACAAGAAAGTTGTTAAAGCTTTCCAAACTAAAGATGTTGAAAAAGAAATCAAGAAGGTTTACGGCGGAAACGAAATTCCTGCTTGGAACGCTAAACTTTAAGTAATAGTAGAAATACATATTTAGATATATTAGTAGTATAACTACCGGAGAACCACATGACTGATGATTTGGGGATCGTTTAGTCAGACAAACTACCATGATTCAAAGATTTTAAGTTAAGGGAGTAATTATTAAATGGCAGAACAAAATGGGATAATTCAGCTTAAGAATATTGATGTTACCTTTCAAAATGAAGGTAAAACGATTGAAGCTGTCAAAGACGTTTCAATTGATGTTAAGAAAGGTGACGTTTTCGGGGTGATTGGCTACTCTGGTGCTGGTAAGAGTACCTTGGTTCGAGTAATCAACTTATTACAAAAACCAACTGCTGGATCAGTTATCGTAAATGGTCAAAACATGCTCGAGTTAAGTCAAAAAGATTTACGTACAGCTCGTCGTAATATTGGAATGATTTTCCAACACTTTAATTTAATGAATTCTTTGACTGTCTATGGAAATGTTGATTTTCCCTTACGTGATTCAGGTTTGAGTAAAGCTGAACGTAAGAAGAAAATTGATAAATTATTAGACATCGTAGGGTTGTCAGATCGGGCAAATAACTACCCATCTCAATTGTCAGGTGGTCAGAAACAACGTGTTGCGATTGCACGTGCGCTAGCTAATGACCCAGAGATTTTGATCTCTGATGAAGCTACTAGTGCTTTGGATCCGAAAACTACCACAGAAATTTTGGATCTACTTGGTCGTTTGAATAAGGAACTTGGAATTACTATTGTGATTATCACTCACGAAATGGACGCTATTAAGCAAGTATGTAATCGGGTTTCCGTCATGGAAAATGGTCGTTTAATTGAAGAAGGCGACTTACTTTCTATTTTCGGTAATCCTAAGGAACAATTGACCAAAGACTTTGTTAATACTTCAACACATATCGGTTCAGTTCTTGATGAAATTCGTGATAGTGGAATTGTTGATAAACTTTCTGGACGCTTGATTGAATTGAACTATATCGGTGATTCAACTAACGAACCGATAGTTGTTGAATTGTATAAACGTTTCCAAGTTGAAGCAAATATTCTTTTCAGTAATATTGAAAGACTCCAAAATACCACAGTTGGAATTATGTTATTTGCTTTAACGGGTGAAGATGACAAAGTTGAAGCAGCAATTAAGTATTTAAATAGTTTGAAAGTTAATGTTAAAGAAATTGATTTAAAGAAAGAGGGCAAATAATTCATGACAGGATTAGTAAATAAGTTTTTACCTAACGTAGTTGCTAACTGGGAAGGCGATAATGGTTTCGTTACCGCAATCTGGCAAACACTTTATATGACTTTTGTCAGTGCATTATTTGCCGGTATTATTGGTATCATCTTAGGAATTCTTTTAGTAGTCACATCAAAGGATGGCATTACACCACATAAGAATTTCTACTATTGGTTAGATAAGATTGTTAACTTGTTCAGATCAATTCCTTTCATCATTTTGCTAGCGGTTATCGGACCGTTTACAAAATTGATTGTTGGACAAACAATTGGACCTACAGGTGCTTTAGTACCGTTGGTTATCGGTACAGCTCCATTCTTCGCACGACAAGTTCAATTAGCTTTAGTCGAAGTTGATCCTGGTGTGATTGAAGCCGCTGAAGCAATTGGATTGTCACCAATGAAAATCATTTTCCGCGTTTACCTTCGTGAAGGTTTACCTGAATTGATTCGTTCTGGAACCTTGACAATTATTAGTTTGATCGGATTAACTGCCATGGCTGGTGCCGTTGGTGGTGGTGGTCTTGGTAATATGGCGATTTCCGTCGGTTACCAACGATTTGAAAATGACGTCACGATCGTATCCATGTTATTCATTTTGGTATTGGTTTTCGTTATTCAAGGACTGGGAGATTTCGCAGTTCGCAAGCTAGAACATTAATTTAATTACTACTACCACAATCGTAATTAAATTGATTGGTATTTTGAAAAGTAAATATGAGAAAGTTTGCTTTTAAATACCGCGCCACAAAAAGACGCTGCTATTTGGCAAACATTGCCTGATAGTAGCGTCTTTTTATTTTGTTATATGCCGTCTCCAGAGTGGAAAAGAATTAACGGGCTGTGCGGACCGCCTCGAGCCAAGGTCTCGAGGCTCGGTTTGAAGCCTTGCAAGTTCAGCAAGTCTCCAAACACGCCCGGTGCTGTAAGAACGAGAAAACCACTCGTCCTAACACCACTTTCACTGCCTGTTAATCTTTTCCACTCTTCCGACTAAATAATTAAGTTGAATGCAGGAATATATTACCACTGAAATTAAAAATTCTTGTATATTAGACGATTTACTACTACCACGAAATTCATTTTTAACTAGCTTACTTGGAGTGAGAAATATTGAAAATGATAGTCAAAACTTCTTACTCCAAGAAGTAGCTTTACCCATTTGAGGAGGAGAAATTATGAAGAAGCAAATTAAGGGGATATTACTAGTATTCATTACCACACTTAGTTTATTTATTTTAGCAGGTTGTGGCAGCAATAATTCTGGAAAGACTGTGAAAGTTGGTATTACTGGTGCTAATGATCCAGCTTTGGAAAAAGTTGCCAAAATTGTTAAAAAAGAGGGTATCAATATAAAAATCGTTGAATTTTCAGATTACAGTCAACCAAATACGGCTTTGGCTGCAGGTGAGATTGATATGAATGATTTCCAAACATATACGTTCCAAAGTGATTGGAATAAGAAACATAAAACTAATATTGTGACGTTAGGTACAACAGTAATTGCACCAATGTCACTTTTTTCCAAAAAGATTACCAATATTAGTCAATTAAAGAAAGGTGATAAAATCGCCATTCCTAATGATGTAACTAATGAGGGTCGAGCACTACAATTGTTGGAAAGCGCAGGTTTGATTAAGTTGAACAATGCGAAGATTCCAAGTTTGCGTGATATTACTGAAAATACTCGTGGATTAAAGATATCCTCACTAGATGCTGGTCAAACAGCCAAATCATTAGATGACGTTACAGCAGCTTGTGTTAACAGTGGTGTTGCCAGCGACGCTAAATTGAATCCTAAAAATGCCGTTTATCGTGAAAAAATCACAGCTAAATCTAAACCTTATGTCAATATTCTTTCAGCCAACGCCAAGGACAAAGATAACTCAACTTTCAAGAAAATTGTTAAAGCCTACCATACGAAGGAAGTTGCTGACGTAATTAAGAAACAATTCCATGGTTACGAGAGTCCAGCTTGGACTTATAAAGAACTTCAGTGATAATATTAATTGCACGTCAAAGAATTGATTAAAAGGAGTGGGATTAGTGGAAGCTTTGGAATACAATTTTCCGGACGGAACGTATAAGTTCATCACGATGAGTAGATCAGTTTATACAATAATAATTAAGAATTCACAGGTATTTTTGAATCGAAAACGTGATGAATTACGGGGTAAAGAATTGAGAATGGACACAGAAAATATTGAAGTTTTGAATCCATTCAGAATCGAAGTAGGTCAACCAGCTATTTTGGCATTGCAACCACTTAATCCAGAGGCTGCTTTTACAACTCGAATTACCACTCCAGTTGTAAAAATATCACAAGAAAATTAATAAGAGAGTGTGACCAAACATGGTTAGCTTTCGAGCATTAAGGCGAATTAGACTCGTAATCCGATTTTTGGATTGCGAGTCTAATTTGTTTTCAGCGGAAAAAGCAATGTTTTGTTGCACGTTTATGTTGCATTTTTGAGAAAAAAATAGTTATATCACAGTTCCTTTTTTGTGTATTTATTCCCAATTTACTTTAGAATTGAAGTAAGTAATTAAAAGTAGAAGTCAGGGATTGTATATGAAAAATTTAGGGACTGTCTTAAAAGAATTACGTAAAGAAAAAGGATTGACGCAAAAGGAACTGGCCGAGGGTGTTTGTGCGCAATCAATGTTGTCAGCAATTGAGAATGATGTTTATATTCCCAACGCTAATTTGTTGATCAATTTGGCGAATAAGCTAAATGTTGATTTGAATGAAATTAGTCTGGCATCTAATTACACTATTAGTAAAAATGATGATTTTAACCAAACAGTGGATAAGTTGTGTAATCAGCACCAATATAAGGAGTTATTAGCTTTTCTACAACAAGATAATGTACTTGATAGTTTGGATACAGCAGCTCAAATGCAAGCGTACTATTACTACTTGGGTGTTTCGCAGTTACAAACGGGGGCCTTGGATGAAGGACTAGCATCTTTTAAGCTATCTTTGGCGGAGGTTAATCACTTACATTTAAATACTATTTCACGATTAGGCTATTTGGCGATGGGATGTATTGATGCGCTACAAAATAATAAAACGAGTGCCATTGATAATATTGATTTGGCCTTTCGTAATTGGAATGAATTTTCTTATGATGAAAATCAAAATATTATTTATTACTTAGCAGCTTTAATTTATTTCAAGTTGAATGACTATCAAAATTCAACAGCCTATTTAGTTGATGGCATTAGTTTCATTGCTAAGCATGATTCGCATTATATGTTAGCTAACTGCTATTTTTTGATGGCTCGTTTAGCTCAAGAAGCACATGACGACGATAAACGTTTGGAAGCCCACCAGCGTAAAGACTTATTTTCAGAATTGTATGGTGAAAAAGTTTTTACTGATTTTTAAAATATCAGAATGCTGATTTCAAATTGAGAGGATTTTTTCATATGATTACTTCATCAAATCAAGGGAGTAATAATCATGGAAAAATTATTTCAAAATGAAATCTTAATTAAGGCTGATAAAAATAGTGTTCAACAATTTTTATTAACAGCTCCGAATTGGCTAAAGTGGAATTGGGCGATTGGAAAAATTGAACCGGTTGCCAAAAATACTTATGCGATTCATCGAGATGTTGATGCGTTAAATAAAGATGAAATTGTTGAAATTAAAGCTTTAAATAATAAAATTGTTTGTAAAAGTACAACTGGTCGTTTAGAATATCAACTGATTTTTGAATTGGCTGAGCAAGCTGGATTAACCAAAATTACCGAGACACTTTATCCGACAAATAATTTACATTTACCACTAACCTTACTGGCCCCAATTGCTAAACATGCTTTTAACCAAAACTTACAGGTACTAAAGGATTTGTTAGAAGTCCAAGTGACAAAATTGTAAGTTTGATGTAAGTGAATTCAATGTACTATTTATTTGGAATCATTTATTATGTAATTAAAGATAAGAGGAGGAAGTAGCTTATGCATATTTCAATTAGACGTTCTAGAAGTAATTACGTATTTGCCGGTGTTATCGGTGGTTTGTCAGAGCATTTCCAGTGGAATCCAACAATTGCCAGAGTATTATGGGTTATTTTAAGTTTGACACCATTTCCGGGTATCATAGGCTACTTAGTTCTCTGGATGTTAATGGAAAATCCTGAATAATAGAGGTTAGAGACAATGCATATTTCTGTGAAGAGATCAAAAGACAATCAAATTTTAGGTGGAGTTATTGCTGGTTTTTGTGAAAAGTATGACTGGAATCCTGCCATTGGTCGTATTCTTTATGTGGCACTATCGTTGACACCAATGTTTCCAGGAATTATCGTTTATTTGATTTTGTTACTATTGATGGAAAGACCGGATGAAAATTAGTTTATTCTTGAGTAGATGAATAAGCTATATATCATTTGAAGTAAAAAAGGCTAGATATATTTTTTCTGTGGATTATACCAAGGAAAAAATATCTAGCCTTTTTATATGCAATTTTATAGCCGGAAAAATTCTGCGAGTGTATTTAAAACGCCGTCGTGATCATTATCGTCTTTAGTAATATGATCAGCGGTCTTGAGAATTTTTGGCTTAGCATTTTTCATAGCAAAACTGATGCCTGATTCAGCTAACATTTCTAAGTCATTTGTGTTGTCGCCAAATGACATTACATTTTTTAGAGAAAGATCCAATTTTTGGCAAAGATGTTGTAGTCCCAAACTTTTGTTAACGTTGTTGCTCATAATGTCGATACTTCCAAAGCCACTGACAGCCGCATAGATTTTTGAGCCATATTTTTCATTTAATAATTCGACTCCGGTATCAAGATCTTCGTGTTGTAATTGAATGTTCAATTTAAATATTTCGTCATTGACCCTCGTCAGGTCATCAACACATACTAGATTATTGATGTGATAAAGAGGTTGATTCTCTGCAGTATTGGAATAGCTGGCTTTTTTTCCTGAGAGTGAAAGTGCTTTGAGTTCCAATTCTTTATCGAAAGTTTGAATCATATCGTTGACTAATGTATTGGGGAGCGTTTTTTCGTAAAGTGTTTCTTGCTGGTTATAAATTTGGGCCCCATTTTCGGCAATGAAGACATCAATGTTAGGACTCTGTTGAAAGATTTTTTCCAAATGATCTCGATTATTGCCGCTAGCAACAGCAAATTTAATATCTTTTTGATGTAATAAATCTAAATAATTATTAAAACGCTTTACATCATAGTTGTGCTCAGAATCAAATAGCGTTCCATCAATATCGGAAGCTATCAATTTAATCTTTGTCAAAATATTTCCTCCTCTAATTAACATACGTTAACCATACGGGTTCAAATTTATTTTTTCAACTGAAGTTTATTAAATGCTACAATTAATTCCAATGTGGAATATTTTAGAGGGGGGTGTTGTCTTGGATATTCATAAATTTAAGGTCTTGGTTGATTTATCAAGAACGCTTAATTATACGGATACGGCAGAAAATTTGTTTACTACGCAGGGAAACATTTCAAAGCAAATTTTGGCGTTAGAAAAGGATTTAGGAACGAAGCTTTTTAAACGTGCCCATCGAAGGATTGAATTAACTTCGGAAGGACAATTGATATTGCCATACGCTCAAAAAATTTTGAAAGATTACTCTGAGATGACAGTTAAATTGGCCGAGTTTCAAGCTTCTGAAAGTTCCATCATTGAGATGCAGACAATTCCAACTATGCCTAGTTATCAAAGTTTTACATTGATTAGTCAATTTTTAAAAGCCTATCCGGAGATTCAAATACAATTGAAGGAAGATGAAAGTTATAATTTGTTGACGTCTTTAAAGGCTGGTAAATGTGAAATTGTATTTGCGCGCACGTTTGACTTCAATGATAACGATTTGGATCGAATAATCATGGAGGACGATAAATTTGTCGCCGTTTTACCCTATGATCACGCATTAGCTAAGTCGCACGAATTGAATTTAGCTGAATTGAAGAATGAAAAGTTTTTGATTTTGGGTGCGTCAACTAATCTATATGAACCAGTTTTACAACTTTGTCGAAAAGCTGGCTTTCAACCAAAAATAACTTATCGGGGCACGCGTGTGGACTTGATCATGCAAATGGTTCAAAATAATATGGGTGTGTCAGTGATGACAGCTAAAACGGCCAAGCAATTTGCTAACCCGTCTGTCGCAATTGTACCGTTGACATCGAATATTAATAATAAACTTTGTTTCATCAGAGTTAAGGGACATCATTCTCAAGCCAATGATCTCTTTTGGAACTATGTTTTAAATGAAAGTAATGGGGGACAAAACGATTCAAGAATTATCAACTAATGAAATAATTGATCTGATGGAATCAGGTCTTAATATGAAGTTCTCCGATGAACAAATAAAAATTTTAAATAATGATTTTACGAAACCGCTACTCGTTAATGCGTGTGCTGGTTCCGGCAAGACAACCATCTTTATTTTGATGGCGTTAATTGCCGTTGCCAAAGGAAATGCTGACCCAGACGAAATCTTGGGGATAACTTTCTCGCATAAATCCCGAGTTGATATGGGCAATCGATTTAATAAGTTTGTGACCGAGCTATCAGATACGGGGTTAGAATTCCCGGTCGGGCGACCAAATTTCACAACCTTTCATGCCTTGTTTTATCAACTGTTACGACAAAACCCTGAGTATCGTGATGCTCAAGTTTTAACTAGTTATCGTCTATTTATGCGTGATTTATCAGATCAAATTAAGCATCCTAGTAACGTTATAACGAAGGCTGAGATGTTAGAAGAAATGTTTGACCTCAACGAATACATGATTAATCAAGGTCTAACGACTGACGGTATTTTACCAACTGTAACCGAAAACGAGCCATTATCACAATCGATTAAGGTTATGGCCGAATATTCACGTCAGAACCATGATGATAATTTTTATGAAGATTATGTTGATGTGATTGATAAATATCAAGAATTAAAGCGCCGCGATGGATATATCGATTTCAATGATATGAAGATGTTGCTGTTGGATAGTATGAACAATCCTGAGTATTTGCAATATTATCAAAATATCATGTCACGTTATAAGATAGCGGTGATTGATGAGTTTCAAGATATCGATAATTTGCAGTGGCAAATAATTTCTAAATTACTCAGTCCCGAAACGATGCAACATTTAATTGTGATTGGTGACGATGACCAGAGTATTTATTCGTTTAGGGGTAGTAATCCACAGTATATTTTGAATTACAAGCGGCTACTGCCAGATGCTCAGAAGTTGAATCTATCAACTAATTATCGGACGGGTGAGAAAATTCTTAAACGTGTTGTTCCTTTAATTAAGCATAATCATGTTCGACTCGATAAAGATTTATTATCTGGTCGTCCCGATGTTGGTAAATTTGTCTTATATAGCAGTAAGAAATCAGGCTTTAGTCGGACTTCAAAGATGTTAAAACGACTAGTTAAGCAAATTAACGATCCTGAAATCAACAATGATGATATTGCTATTTTAGTGCGGTACAACTCTTCCAGAATGTTACTGGCTGATTGGTTAGCCAATCAAGAAATATATGCCAATATTAATAATTCTGGTGCAATTCTGCAAAATAATTTAATTTATCGAATTATAACTGAACTGATGAAAGCTCTCTGGCAGGATAAATATAAGTATTTTGCTAATCAAGCTAACCGTATCGGCTTTCGAGCTTATAAAGACCATACGATAAAAGTTGAGACTCGAGCCAATGATGAATTTCATAAATTGAGTAAATATTTGTTAGCCGCTGAAGCGTATAACGCCGAAACAAACACTCCCTATAAGCGGACCGATGAGCGTGTGCAAGTTTATTTCAATAGTATTAAACGTTTTAAAAATAAAATGAATGATTCTGACGATGAGGCAACTAAGCAGAAATTATCTAAAAGTTTGATGAAGGATTTGTACAAAGCTGCGATTAAGTTAACTGATAAATATTTTGATTTCATGGAAGATAAAAATTTCATGTCCAAAGTTGAAGTTAACGACATCAAGGCATATCTGGAAGAAGAAATTGAAACTTATACCGATGTGGATGCGTTCTTTTTAGATGAAGAACAGAAAAAGAATATTCTTTCGAGTCGAATGGAACAGGGAAAACAAGAACATCGAATCCAATTTTTGTCATTGCATCAGGCTAAAGGATTGGAGTTTAAGTACGTTTATTTGTATGGTTTAACGAACAAGGAAGTTGAAAGTGCCGCCGTCGCTTTGAATAACTGGTTCCCACCTGAAATGCCATTTGATCAATTTGTTAAAAAGTGGAAGTTGGTTTATAACAAGAGTTATGAGTTTTTGGAACGAGCTTTGCAGTCAGCACATATTGATAACTATAAAGATATTACGAATAATAATGGTTTTAATCCAATCAATTTGGATAAAACATTGGATAAGAAAAAAGAATTTTCGATGTTTCATATTTTTTACAAAGAAGTGGAAAATTACTCGGCATTTATTGAGGAAGAGCGCCGGTTACTATATGTTGGGGTGACGCGGGCACAACAGGAATTGTGTTTACGAATTGCTCCTGATTCAAATCCGTTGTTGTTTGAAATGAGATTGCCTAAGAAGAAAACTAAGAAGTAGTTATTAGCGTATGATGGTTGTGCGTAGTTTAAATATGCCACCTGCAGGAGTAAGAAATTTTGGTCGCTATGGGGACCGGTTGGAGCCAAGGTCTCCAACCTCGATTTTGAACCTCGCAAGGTACGCGAGTTTCAAAAGTCGTCCCGTGATGTAATGGCTAAAGCCATAACGCCACTTTCACAGCGACCAAAATTTCTTATTCCTTCCGGTTAGTTTATTCGTTGTTTTGGATAGATAGTTGGGTTTATGAAGGTTTAATCTTAGGTTAAGAATGCAAAAATGATTCAAAATCATGGTAAAAAAATCAAGATATTACTGTGTTTAGCAGATTACATATTATTGGGGGAAAGTAATGAAAATTCGTCGTATTATTGAGGTTATTCCGACACTTATCTTAATTGGAATTTATTTTTATAGCTTGTCATTGCGAATGTCTGGTGGTGTCTGGAATAATTCGTTTGTAATTAGTATTACTGGTTTGAGTGTTTATATTCCGGTAATTTCATTCTTTGAAGCAATGGTTAATTCTTCACGGAATCTTAAATATAAGAGGCAAAATCGATTGTTCTATGGTTATATGATTGCGGTTTGGGTTATTTCTTTAATTGTGGCTGTTTTGTCTATGGAACAAGGGTAAAACCAATGTACTAGTATTCATTTTGTTTTTATCGCTCAGGTTATTAAAATTTTAAGTAATAATAAAGCATTCCATTATGGAATGCTTTTTGCTTTATCTTGAATTGTTCTGTGACTATCTCAAGCCCTATACTAATCACTGTTAAGAAAGAGAGGTAATCGTATGTCAGAACAATTATATGATTTGCGAAGTGTTATTGAGGAATTAAAACAATTGCCCGATGAATATCATGAAACTAATGTTGAGGTTGATCAGATTGCAGAACTATCTGGTGTCTATCGTTATATCGGTGCCGGTGGTACGGTAAAACGTCCGACAAAGGTTGGCCCATCAATGATGTTTAATAATATCAAAGGTTTTCCTGATTCTCGAATTTATATTGGGTCAATGGCTAGTCGTAAGCGTGTCGGAAAGATTTTGCATCACGATTACAAGACTCTCGGTCGTTTTTTGAAAGATTCAGTAGATAATCCAATTGCACCGGTAGTGGTTGATGAAAAGGATGCTCCTGTGCAAGAAGTTGTGCATAAAGTAACTGATAAAGGCTTTGATATTCGTAAAATTTTACCGGCAGCGACGAATACTGAATATGATGCTGGTCCTTATATTACGGTTGGGGTAGTCCTCGGGTCTAATCCTGATAAAACGATGACTGATGTAACAATTCATCGCATGGTTTTGGAGGATAAAGATACTTTAGGTATGTATATTATGCCTGGTGGTCGTCATATCGGTCATTTTCAAAAGGAATTTGAGAAATTGAATAAACCAATGCCTATTACGATTAATATCGGATTGGATCCGGCGATTACCATTGGAGCAACTTTTGAACCACCTACAACGCCATTAGGTTACGATGAATTGAATGTTGCAGGAGCTTTGCGTCAACAAGCAGTTCAATTAGTTAATGCTAAAACAGTCAATGAAAAAGCGATTGCTCGAGCTGAATATGTAATTGAAGCTGAAATTATGCCAAATCAAACGATGCAAGAAGATATCAATACGAATACTGGCAAGGCAATGCCTGAATTTCCGGGATACGATGGGGATGCTAACCCCGCAGTGAACGTGGTTAAGGTGAAGGCCGTTACCCACCGTGAAAATCCAATTTTCCAAACGATGATTGGACCTAGTGAGGAACATGTTTCTATGGCAGGTATTCCAACTGAAGCATCAATTTTGGAATTAGTTGATAAAGCTATTCCGGGTAAAGTAGTTAACGTTTATAATCCGCCTGCTGGTGGTGGTAAGTTGATGACTATTATGCAAATTCATAAGGATAATGAAGCTGATGAAGGTTTGCAACGACAAGCTGCTATCTTAGCTTTGTCAGCCTTTAAAGAATTGAAGACAGTCATTTTAGTTGATGATGATGTGGATATTTTTGATATGAATGACGTTATGTGGACCTTGAATACTCGTTTTCAAGGTGATAAAGATATCATGGTGCTTTCTGGGATGCGAAATCATCCACTTGATCCGTCAGAACGTCCGGAGTATGATCCTAAATCAATTCGTTTTCGTGGGATGAGTTCAAAGACAATTTTGGACGGAACGGTGCCATTTGATATGAAAGATCAATTTGAACGTGCGCAATTTAAAGAAGTTAAGGATTGGCAAAAATATTTAGATTAGGGAAGTGTTGAAATGTCACGGACGAGAAAAATTGTTATTGGTGTAACGGGAGCTTCAGGGACAATTTATGCAATTGATTTGATGAAAAAGTTAAATTCAATTGAAAATGTTGAAACACACGTTGTTTTCAGTGCTTGGGCGAAGAAAAATCTCCAGTTAGAGACGAATTTATCATTAAAAGAAATCAAGGATTTAGCCGACTACTTTTATAGTGATAGTGACCTTGGAGCAACGATTGCCAGTGGTTCATTTTTAACTGATGGAATGATTATTGTGCCTGCTAGTATGAAAACAGTTGCTAGTATCGCTGTTGGTATTGGTGACAATTTAATTTCTCGTGCTGCCGATGTGACATTAAAAGAGCAACGCAAATTAATTATTGCTCCCCGAGAGACACCGCTAAGTACGATTCATTTGGAAAATATGACTAAATTATCTCGAATGGGCGTTCAGATGATTCCGCCGATTCCGGCCTTTTACAATCAACCTAAGACGATTCAAGATTTGGTTGACCATCAAACAATGAAAGAATTAGATGCCTTAGGAATTGAAAATGATATCAGTGGCCGTTGGGAGGGAATTTAATGAAATTTTCAGTGACACAAGAAAATTACACAATGATAGCTGATGTTGAAGTAATTGGAAAAGATTTATTGATTAAAATTACGGGCGGAGATACCCCTCATATTGGTTCAGTTACGACTTTAACAAAGGAAACTGATTTAGAAACGATTCGTTATCCAAGTCATGACGGTCGTTTGCATAAAGATGATGTATTGGCTGTGCGTGTTGGTAAAATTATTCAAGATTATTTGCCAGGCAGCTGCACGATTACAGCTGGGGTTCATGTAAATCATATCTCTAAGAAACAAATTATGGTTTCGGCAATGATGTCGAAAAATTTAGGCGAGCAAATTAGAACTTGGTTAGAAGAAACTGATTTTAGTAATAGTCCTAAACCAATTTATTATAGTGATAATGAAAAGCCACAATAAAAAAACATTCCTTTAGCGGGAATGTTTTTTTGTTATCTATGTAAATAAAAGTCCCAGAACTTTTTAGCAACATCAACTTTTGACATCAGAGGCCAAGTCTCTGGTTGTTTATTTTTTTGTAATAAAGTAATGCGGTTAGTGTCAACATTAAATCCAGCACCCATTTGAGAAACGTTATTAGCTAAAATTACATCAGCATTTTTGCTGGCTAATTTTTTCTCGGCATTAGCTAATAGATTTTGAGTTTCGGCCGCAAATCCTACAACAAATTGGTTCTTTTTAGTTGCAGCGACGGTTTTTAGAATGTCAGGATTCTTAGTTAATTTTATAGTAAAGACGTCATTATCGGCGTTCTTCTTAATTTTCTGGTCAGCCACGTTAATTGGTTTGAAATCAGCGACTGCTGCTGCCATAACTAAGACGTCGGTATCAGGGAAAGTATCTTGTAAATGTGTCATCAACTCGTCAGCGGTTTGAACATGAATAATATTGATACCACCAAGATTAGTTGCGACAGTTGTAATTAGGGTCACTTCAGCACCGAGATCACGGGCAATTTTTGCCATTGCCAAGCCCATTTTGCCGGAAGAACGGTTTCCAATAAAGCGAACAGGATCAATCGTTTCTTTAGTGCCGCCAGCGGTAACGATAACATTTTTACCAACTAAGGGCTTAGGTTGGAAGACTTTTTTTATAGCTTCCATAATAACAGGAAGTTCAGGTAGACGCCCCTTACCAGTCATACCTTCGGCCAAAAAGCCTGTTGTAGGTTCAATCACGCGGATTCCCATTGTTTTCAATGTTTCTAAATTACGTTGAACAGCGGGATTGTCGAGCATGTCAGTATTCATTGCTGGAAAGACTAATTTTGGAGCTGTCGTAGCCAATAAACTAGTCGAGACAATATCATCCGCTAAACCATTAGCCATCTTTCCAATAATGTTGGCAGTTGCCGGCACAACAATAGCTAAGTCAGTCCACAAAGCTAATTTAATATGAGGAATAAAATCATCAGAACTAGTTTGTGGTGTAAAGTTATCAGTAATGACGGGACGCTGGCTCAAAGTAGCAAAGGTTAATGGTGTAACAAATTTTTGGGCAGCCGCTGTCATTACGACTTGAACTTGAGCTTCTTGTTTAATTAATTCACGAACGATGTTTAATGATTTATAAGCAGCAATGCCACCTGTAACGTAAACTGCGATGTGTTTATCTTTAAGCATTATTTCACCTCAAAAAGTATATAAATGTTTCAATTTTAATTTAAGCGCTTACTTAAAGTGTAGATTATTTTAGAATAAAATACTAAAAGTAGTAGGTAATTTTTAGATTAGACAAAGAAGTAAAGTTTGGGGGGAACAATACGCACATTTGTCTTCTATAATTATATGATACTATTCAAGTATTAGGAGGAAACCAATGAATATTTATACTGCAGATATAATTTTGTTACTATTATTAATTTCGATTTTCAATAATCCATTATTAAACGTTTTTCAGGCTATAGGTTGGAGTTTTTTGTTCAGTGAGACCTTTATTGGAATAATCCTTGTTGTTATTTTATTTATATTGCATAAGTTCGTTCTGAGAAAGTATATTTTTAAGAAAAAATAAACGATAGTGGTGCTAGTTAGTTGTGCCGTCTCCAATAGCAAGAAATTTTGGTCCCCATAGCGACCAAAATTTCTTGCTATTTCGGCTAAGGTCTATCTTCAAATTAGTCTGATAAGAATCTATTCTTATACAGATAGATATTTATTAAATTATAGAAAAATAGACTGATACCACGCGTTAATTATAAAAAGTGTAAAATTAAGGTAACTACATTTCCACCAAAGGAGAAGTACAGATGGAAAACGATATTTCACAACGAGAATTAGAAAATCAAGAGTTAGCTAAGACAGCCGCTGAAGAAGCCATTGTTTTGCTACAAAATAAAAAACAAGTATTGCCATTACGTAATAAAACTGTTGCTCTGTATGGACATGGTGCTTTTGCCACTGTTAAGGGTGGTACCGGGTCCGGTGATGTTAATCAACGTAGTGTGGTTAATATTATGCAAGGACTGGAAAATAAGGGTTTTACCATCACGTCAAAATCGTGGTTAGCCCGTCTGCAACGTTTTTATCAACAAGAGAAAAGTGCTCATGATGATAAGTTAAAAGATGATCCCATGGCCCTACTAGCGCCAGCTTTTAATTTTAAGGATCCAGAAGTTGCTGAATTTGAAGATGCTACTACTGGTATTTATGTCATTTCACGTAGCTCAGGTGAAAATTATGACCGTCGTAATCATAAAGGTGATTTCCGTTTAACTGATAATGAATTATCCAATATTCAACGAATGAGTGAATATTATACTAACAGTATCGTGTTGCTGAATGTCGGTGGCGTGATGGATACGAGTTTTATAGATAAGTGTCCGATGCTTGATAGTGTTGTACTAGTTTCACAATTAGGGATGACAACTGGTGATGCCGTTGCTGATATTTTGGATGGCACCAAGAGTCCCTCAGGAAAGTTGAGTGATACTTGGGCTTATTCATATCAAGATTATCCAACCTCTGAGAATTTTGGAATGTCTAATCCCGAATACGTTGAAGGTATTTTTGTGGGCTATCGGTACTTTGATAGTTTCAACGTAAAACCAAGATTTGAATTTGGCTATGGCTTAAGTTATGCCAATTTCTTCATTAAAACTGCCAAAGTTAATGTCAATGAAAAGCGTATTCGTCTCCAAGTTAATGTGGAAAATACAAGTGAACAATTTTCTGGTCAAGAGAGTGTTCAAGTTTATGTTTCCAAACCGCAGACTGATATTCCAGTACCATATCAAGATTTAGTTGAATATAGTAAAACAACCAATTTACGTCCTCATGCCCAACAAACATTAGAGTTTGAAGTTCCAATCAATGATTTGCGAGTGTTTGATACAAAATTAGGCGCTTATGTGATGGTTCCTGGAACTTATTTGGTCAGAGTTGGTAGTAGTTCTCGAAAAACGGATGTTGTTGCTAGTTTCAAGCTAGATGAGAAAGTTATTTTGGAAAAAGTGGAAGACGTTCTCAAGCCTAGAGTTGACCCTACTACTTTATTGAAAGGCTTGGTACCTTTGAAACAGGTCAGTGGCGTGCCATTCTTTATTTTGAAGGCAGTCAATTTTCCAGAAACTGAATTTATTCAATACCAAGAAAAATCTGATGTGACAACTTTTGTAGCTGAACGTGAGAATTTGCCAGGTAAAGGTTTAGATCAAGTAATTGAACACGTTCGTAATGCTGAAGGTAAAACTTTAAAAGATGTCGCTAATGGTGATGTTGAATTAGCCGAATTTATCGCTAGCTTGTCCGAAAGAGAGTTGGTTGATTTAGTTGAAGGTCAAATGTCTTCAAGTGAAAATAATATGGTTGGTATTTCATCTGATTTGGTACCAGGTGCGGCCGGTCAAACTGGAAAAATCAATTCTAAACGTATTCCGGCAGTAGTGATGGCTGATGGTCCGGCTGGTATTCGAGTGGACCCCGTTTACGAAAGAAATCAACAGACGATTACTCACTATGCGACGGCATTTCCAATTGGCACTGCCTTGGCACAAACGTGGAATAAGGATCTAGTTGAAAAAGTTGGTTTCGCTGTTGGTACCGAAATGAAAGAATTTGGCGTTGATTTATGGTTAGCGCCGGGGATGAATATTCATCGCGATCCACTTGGTGGTCGAAACTTTGAGTATTTTGCGGAAGACCCATATCTTTCAGGAACAATGGCGGCTTTTGAAACTAGAGGTGTGCAAGCCCACGATAAAATTGGCGTAACACTCAAACACTTTATAGGAAACAATCAGGAAAGCTTCCGTAATTTTGGAAATAGTGTAATTGGCGAACAAGCATTACGAGAAATTTATTTGCGTAACTTTGAAATAGCAATTAAACTTGGCCAACCAATGGCAATAATGTCATCGTATAATCGAGTTAACGGTATTTTCTCAGCGGCTAATTTTGGTTTGTTGACAAATATTTTACGTGATGAATGGCACTTCAAAGGGGCCGTGATGACAGATTGGTTCAGTGCAGCCAATCCTAAAGAGAGTATGCACGCTGGTAATGATTTGATTATGCCCGGTAGTTCTAAGTCAGAATTGATGAGTGCGGTCACTGATTTTGGCCCTGAATTTGATGCTCAAGGCAATATTAAGATTAAAAAAGATTATGACTTATTGAAAAAGCAATTTGTTGAAACAGAGATGTGGAATGATTTCATCGTCGATCCTGATGGAGAAGTAATCGTTAAAGTCCATGTTGGCAGTGACTCCAGATTAAATGATCGAGTTAAGAACTGGATTTATGGTGGCGAAGCACAAGTAATTGATGATGAACATATTTTGTTAACTGGTAAATGGGAAGATAATAATGATTTATATCTTGGTGATTTGCAGAAGTCAGCGATTAATGTTTTGAAGTTAGTATTACAACTTAAGTTTTAAATTGTAGTGTCGCTTAAAAGAAGTTCATTTCGACTCGTTTATTTGTTTCCTTACAATAAAATCTACATTGAAACTGTAAGTTTTTGAGTATATGAAAAAGGAACTCCGATTTTTAAATTGGAGTTCCTTTTTATGTATAAAAATTTAATTTTAGTATCTATTTAGTAAAGCAACATAAGCATCAACGATACTTTGTAAGAAACCAACAGTACCTTCAGCCACGTTACCATCTTCATCAAGAATCTTTGTAACGTTTCCGATGTAAGCTTCTGGTTGTTGCAATGTAGGCATGTTCAAGAATACCAATGATTGACGTAGGGCATGGTTAGCACCGAAGCCACTGATAGCACCTGGTGAAACGCTGACAACAGCAGCTGGCTTATTGTCCCAAGCATTTTCACCATAAGGGCGTGAACCAACATCAATAGCATTCTTTAAACCACCAGGAATTGAACGGTTGTATTCAGGTGTTACGAACAAGACACCGTCAGCAGCTTTGATTTGGTTTCTAAATTCTGTATATTCAGCAGGAACTGTTTCTGGTGTATCAATATCCTCACTATATAGTGGCAAGTTACCGAATTCCAAAAATTCGAGATCGTAGTCACTAGGGAATAGTTTCATCATATTCTTAGCAATTTGTTTTGAATATGATCCTTTACGTAAACTACCAACAACAACAGCAATTTTCTTTGACATATAAAATACCTCCATCACTTTCGATATTTCTAAATTATCACAAAAAAATTTATTCAACAAATATTTGTTCTCGCAAACAAACATTTTTTTATTTTAACGTAATCGGTTACAAAAATATTGATAAATAACTCACAATATGTTAAAATTCGTCACTTTGTGTATTTATCAATAAAATATTTAGAATTATTTGACCCTTATTACGAAAGTATTACAAAATATGGACTTAACAGATTTTTCTTATTATTCCTGTAATATGTTTGTTATATTCATCTTGTATAGTTGCCTCTGGTAAACATAAAACCGGGGAGAGATTAGTTGCTAAAGCAAATTAAATTAGATGCACTACTTATCATTAGTTTGATAATTACAGGGGGTATGGGATATTCAGTTGCCTATGCTGCAGATTCATCATCAAGCCAAGTAAGTAATACAACAGATTTTCAAAAGACATTGACTAACTTGGAAACAAAGCAAGCAGTCAGTGGCGATGCTTATACACTAAATAAAAAAGTATCGTTATCAGACAATAAGGAATTTATGCCTGGTATCAGTCATAGTGAAAAGGATCCAAATATGGGGGACGTCACATCACAATCAAATGATCAAGATGTTGACCACGCACCAGTCCAAACTTCACAACCTGAACAAATCGAAGAGTCACAACAAGCTATTACACAAGCGGCCGCAGAGCCACCAGTCGAAATGCAATCAACAGGTAGAAATGTTGGTACATTTAAAATCAGTTTTTATGATCCAGCTGTTTTAGGATCAGACATGGGTTATTCAGGAGTTGCCACAAATCTAAGTGTGATCCCACGTTGGTCACGTTTGAAGATTACTACAGCTCAAGGGGATGTCTACTACCGTACCGTTAATGATACGGGTACATTTGCCTATGACAATCCATACCAAATCGATATGGCAATGCCAAATAGTATGATTCCTTCATACGGAATTACTAGCGCTACTGTTGAGATTATTGGTTAATACATTTGAATATTGAGAGCTGGACAAAACATGTTCAGCTTTCGAGCATAAAATAATGGCGTTAGTAATCCGTTTTTGGATTGCTAGCGCCATTTGCTTTAGGCGAAAAAAACTATGCTTTGTTGCACGGTTATGCTATATGTTTAAAGACAATAGTGGTTTTGTGCTAAAGTCTTTTTGGTACATTCGGGCGGGGTTATTCGTTATTCTTAATCCAAAGAATAATATTGAAAAATTTCTTTAGAAGTTTAATTGCCTTTTATTGTTTTAGTAGCACTTTGGTGCTACAATAAAAATGCTGAAAGTGAGGTAGTAAAATGACAACTAAAACTAAATCATTACGGATTAGTTCGGATTTGAATAATGCAATTAATGATTACTTAAAAGTTACGGGTGAAAGTTTTAATAGTTTTGCTGAATCCGCTATGGCAGACAAAATGGAAAATCTCTTGGACCTTAAAGACTATAAAGAAGCTATTAAATCAGATGATGGTACACATTTTACTATTGACGAAGTAGCTAAAGAATTGAATATTGATTTATGATTTATAAGGTAGAATTTACAAAAAGTGCTTTAAAAGAACTTAAAAAACTTGATAGAAGTGTGTCAAGAGTATTGTTACTTTGGATAGATAAGAATCTAGAAGGAACAACTAATCCTAGAGAACATGGTAAAGGTCTGGTGGCTAATCGCTCTAGTGAGTGGCGTTATCGGGTTGGTAAGTACAGAATATTAAGTAAAATTGATGATGATAAAATAATTATTGAAATAATTAAAGTAGGTTTGAGAAATCATGTTTATAAAGAAAAAAGATGAAAAGCCTGGTTCTGTTAATTACTATTAATTGATAATTGTTCCATATTCTAAAGTGTTATTGGATAATCAAAACGATTATCTAGTAACGCTTTTTTATTTGTTTAATTTTCAAATCCTTTACCGGGGGATAAAAATTTTGTTAGTAACGTATTTGTTATAGAATGAAGTTAACGTGAAAAGAAGGTTGGATAAATGAAAGCATTTGGTGTTACTAACGATAAAATAGATAGTTTAGTAGAATTTGATAAAACTAAAGAAGCACCAACTGGGCGCGATTTGCTAGTTAAAATTGAGGGTATTTCGATTAATCCGGTTGATATTGCAACTCGTAGGAAGATTGCTGGAGAATTATCAAGTCCAAAGATTTTGGGCTATGATGGCTATGGTGTTGTTGAGGAGATCGGTTCCAACGTCAAGAATTTCAAAGCTGGTGACAAAGTTTTCTTCGCTGGAGATTATACACGTGATGGTTCATATCAAGAATTTGAAGTTATTGATGAACGAATAGTTGCCCATGCACCTAAGGAAACTTCGATTGAAAAAAGTGTGGCTATGCCTTTAGTAGCTCTGACGGCAAGCGAGCTACTTTTTGAGAAATTACAAATCAATCCCGCTGTTGATAATCGGGCTAAAACCATTTTAATTATCAATGGAGCGGGTGGCGTTGGTTCTATTGCTACTCAATTGGCTCACTTAGCCGGTTTAAGAGTAATTGCAACTGCCTCGACACCAGAGAAAGTAGAATGGGTCAAAGACCTCGGAGCGGACCTTGTAGTCAATCATCATAAAGATTTAATCAAACAAGTTCATGATTTAGGAATTGAAAATGTCGATTATATTATTGGTTTGAGTGATAATGATCCGCACTGGAAGGAAATTGTTGAATTGATTAAGCCATTTGGGACCTTTGCGACAATCACTAATTTGAATGAATCAAAGATTGCTGATTTGAAGGAAAAGTCGGTTAACTTTGCTTGGGAGTGGATGTTTACCAAAGCTAAGTTCAGACTTGATTCCATGTCAGACCAAGGAGCTTATTTAGAAAAATTAGCTGCTGGTTTGGATAGTGGTATGATTCATTCAACTGTGACAAAAGTTTTCCATGGGTTTAACTTGGAGAATATTAAGAAGGCTACTGAATTAGTTGAAGCTGGTCATATGATGGGGAAAGTTGTTGTTAAAGCTTAGATAATCAATTGAGGAGAAAAATTATGGCAAATGTTTTCATAACAGCCGCAATTCCACAGGCAGCTTTAAAAGTTTTGCAAAATGCAGGCTTAAATGTGGAAAGTTATACTGGCAGTGATTTGATAACGAAAGATGAGTTGATCAAAAAGGTTGCTGGGAAAGATTATTTGATCACACCTCTTTCAACTCAAGTAGACCAAGATGTGATCGACGCTGATCCACAATTGAAATTGATTGCGAATTATGGAGCTGGTTTTAATAATATTGATGTTAAATATGCTCGTGAAAAAAATATTCCTGTAACCAACACACCAAAAGTTTCAACAACTTCGACGGCAGAAGTAACGACTGGTTTAATTATTTCCTTGGCACACCGCATTGTTGAAGGAGATAAATTGATGCGGACAACTGGTTTTGCTGGTTGGGCACCATTGTTTTTCTTAGGTCATGAATTGGCTGGAAAAACATTAGGTATTTTTGGAATGGGTCAAATTGGTCAAGCGGTAGCCAAGAGAATGGCTGCTTTTGATATGAAAATTATTTATACCCAACGTCATCAATTAACACCGGAAATTGAACAAAAATTGAATGCCAAATTTGTATCAATGGAAGAATTGATTAAGCAAAGTGACGTTTTGACATTGCATGCACCTTTAACTCCGGAGACCAAGCACATTTTAGGGACTGAGCAATTCAAACAAATGAAAAATTCAGCCTATTTAATCAACGCTTCCAGGGGTCCAGTGATTGATGAAGGAGCTTTATTAACTGCCTTGCAAAATCACGAATTAGCTGGAGCAGCTTTGGATGTTTACGAAAAAGAGCCCGAAGTGGCAGCTGGTTTTAAGAAATTAGATAATGTCATTTTGACGCCGCATATCGGTAACGCTACAGTAGAGGCTAGAGATGCAATGGCAAATATCGTGGCAAATAATGTTGCTTTGATGAATCAAGGCAAGGCACCATTATATGTAGTTAATGATTAACTAAAGGAAGTTAGAGTATCATAATTTAAAGCCTATTTTGAAACTTTCAACTTTTATTAGATGAATAACAAAAAAACGTAATCTCCAGTTTTGTGTACTGAGGATTACGTTTTTTGAGTTCAAAGTTTTTGTTTAAGGATGAAATCGTTTTGTTCACAAGAACAAAAATCTAAATTAAATCAAAATGCTTTAGTCCCTTAACAATACCACCGTTAACGTTTTCAGTGGTAACATAAGTAGCGGCATCTTTAACTGAATCTATACCATTACCCATGGCAATACTGTAATCAGCAAATTTGATCATTGGTAAGTCATTTGTGCCATCACCAAACGCATAAGTAGGCTTGTCTTCCAAATCCAAAGCTTTCAACAAGTGTTGAATTCCGCTCATTTTGGAAACACCTTTAGCTACAGTATCGATTGAGTAATAGCCAGTATTGTAAAATTGCAATTCGGGGAATTTTGTTTCGTAACTTGAGCCGTCACCATCTGTTAAAATAACAAACATAGGGATATCATCTTTTTTATAAAAATCGGCATCAATTTCTGGAACGTCGAGTCGTAATTTATGGAAGAATTCCTTGATATATGGTGTGTCTCCGCTCAAGAAAGTTCGGTCCGGTGTATGCATATAGACTGTATCGCCAGATTTATGAGCTAGTTCCATAACATCTTTTACTAGCTCAGGAGCAATATTTTTTTGGTAGACAACGTTGTCTTGAGATTGGACAAATGCCCCATTTAAAGTAATATAAGTATCAATACCGGTTGTACTTGTGACAGCGTCAATTTCAATTGGCGAACGACCAGTACAAATAACAGGTAAATAATTGTTTTGTTCGACTTGATGAACTGCTTTTGTAACAGAGTCATCAACTTGAGATTGAGCATTTAATAGGGTTCCGTCTAAATCAAAAAAGACAGTTCCACGATAATTCTTTTTCAAAAGATCACCAACTTAATTTTATTTTGTATACTTACAATATGGTAACAATTATCAATGTAATGAGATAGTCAAATTCTTAAAAACTTGGAGTGATATTTATGAAGATTTTAATGATAGAGGATAACAAATCTGTCTCGGAAATGATGGGTATGTTTTTCCAAAAAGAAAAGTGGGAGGCAAGTTTCGCATATGATGGTAATGAAGCGGTCGATATGTTCAATGAGGACCCCAATAAGTGGGATATGATCACATTAGACCTTAATTTACCGGGCAAAGATGGTATGGAAGTCGCAAAAGAAATCCGTAAAGTTTCCAAAACTGTTCCTATTATTATGTTAACAGCTCGAGATACCGAAAGTGATCAAGTCTTAGGCCTTGAATTTGGAGCTGATGATTATGTAACGAAACCATTTAGCCCAATTACTTTGATTGCACGTATGAAAGCCATTCATAGACGTGATGAAAACTTGGCTGAAAAGTTAGCTGAAAGCACTCCTGTCAACGCTGAAGTTGAAGAAGCTGATGATGGATTTGATATTAATACTGGCTTTTTCAAGTTAAATTCTAATACACGTGAAGCCTACCTAGATGGTAAAGAGATTCCAGATTTAACACCGAAGGAATTCGACTTGTTGAAGACTTTGGCAAGCAAACCAAAACAAGTTTTCTCACGTGAACAATTGCTAGAACAAGTTTGGGATTACGACTATTTTGGTGAAGAGAGAACCGTTGATGCGCACATCAAAAAACTTCGTCAAAAGATTGAAAAAGTTGGACCACAAGTTATCGAAACAGTTTGGGGTGTCGGCTACAAATTTGATGATTCAGGAGTAAAAACTAAGGCATAATGAAATTAATTTATCAAAATATGCTGAGTTTTTTGATCGTTATTTTAACGACTCTGGGGATTATTTTGTATTCCGTAACTAGTGCCTCAACGAGTTGGGAATATAACCGGACATACAAAAGTTTGGAAAGTTATGCCGGTAATCTCGAGAAGATTGCCTTAAAGACTGATCCGAAAACTGGGCAAATTCATAATATTACAGGTGACAATATTCGTACAGTTGAACAAGTTTTGTCGGAAAGAAATGTTCAATTTGCGATTTTTGACTACAATAATAACCAAGTTTATCCAACACCTCCAACTAATGTTAAGCTCCATTTAAAACAGTCTTATTGGAAGAAATTAAAACAAGGTAAAACGATTCGCAATATTCAAAAGCCACAAAATACTGAAGGTAATCCGCGACTTAGAAAAGATGATAATCGTAGTTATGTCTATGTTCTAACGCCGTGGTTCCAAAATGGTAAACTGATTGCGGCGGTTTGGGCAGGATCAGATGTTTCTGAACTACAGACAAATATCGGTGAAATTAACAGTCGTTTGTATTTTGCACTATTGATTTCCTTGTTGGCAGCGATTATTTTGAGTTTCTTGTTATCAAGATATCAAGTCAACCGAATTAATCGTTTACGTGGTGCGACAAAACGAGTTGCTAATAATGACTTTTCCGTTCAAATTGAAAGTAAAGGTCGGGATGAGCTAGATGATTTGGCCGATGATTTCAACCAAATGGTTAAATCACTAGAAGCTTCTGATACTGAAATTAAGCGTCAGGAGCAACGCCGTAAGGAATTCATGGCCGATGCATCTCACGAAATGAGAACGCCGCTTACGACAATCAATGGCCTTTTGGAAGGATTAGCTTATGATGCTATTCCGGAAGAGTCTAAGGGTCAAAGTATTCAATTGATGCGTAATGAAACTAAGCGTTTGATTCGACTAGTTAACGAAAACCTTGATTATGAAAAAATTCGGACCAACCAAATTACAATGGCAAAACGGGTCTTTGATGCCAATAAACCATTACATGATATTACTTCACAATTGGAGAAAAAGGCACAGACTGCTGGCGATGAATTAATTCTCAAACCATTTGATGGTGAGCTACAAACATACGCTGACTATGATCGTTTTGTGCAAGTGATTTTCAATATCATGCAAAATGCTATTCAGTTTACTAATAATGGTCAAATTTTTATTAGTGGTGTTCGAAATGAAGAACGTCACGCATCCGTCTTTACCGTTTCTGATACTGGTATTGGGATGTCCGAAGATCAAGTTAAGAACATTTGGGATCGTTATTATAAGGCTGATCCGTCACGTAAGAATCGTAAATATGGCGAGTCAGGTTTGGGACTTTCCATTGTTCATCAATTGGTTGAAAATCATGGTGGTGAAATCGAAGTTAAGAGTAAGTTAAACGAAGGAACGACCTTTATCGTAACTTTATTTGATGAGGGATTCGAACACAAGCCAAATAAAGAAAATTGAGTTAGAATATAGTTACAAAACGTATTCAGACTCAAGACTAAACCAAAAAATTTTTTAATAAGTAAGGCAAGTTTGTCTTCAATCTGAGAGCTTTGTTTAAGGCTCTTTTTTTGTTTTTCAGAATCATTGGAACCTATAGAACTGGGGGAAAAGATTATGAAACTTAGAATGAATAAATTTACAATGGTTTGCGCTGTGGTTTTAAGCAGTGCGGTTTTGTTTGGTACTAATAGTGTTAATGTTCAGGCTGCCGGTGATGGAGCTGGTAGCACTATTGCAGTCAACAAAGATCAATCTAAAGAAGATGGATATGTTGATGGTGAAACTGCAAGTAATGGTAATAATTGGACTGGAATGTCTTGGGCAGTATATAAAGATGAAAATAACGGTGATTTACAATTGAGATTGGGTAATCCAGATGCAACAACTGTGGAAAAACTAGGTCAATCTCAGGGTACTGCCGATTTTGATTGGATGAAATATGCAAGTAGAATAACTTCAGTTGTAATAGTTGGTAAAATAAAAGCCAATATTTATCAGGAGTCTGTGTTCGAAGGCTTAGATAATGCGAAAACAATTTCAGGGCTTAGCTTATTTCAAACATCAGATACATCTTATTTTCAAAATATGTTTAAAGATGATGCAAAATTGGAGTCATTGGATATTTCGAGTTGGGATATGTCTGCTGCGAAATATACAAACGACATGTTTGTGGGGACGCATTTATCTTCACTTACTTTAGGGCCAAATAGTGTTATTAGAAATTCGACATTGACACCAGAATCAACTGACCCGTTTAGTTATAATTTAAACGGAAAAACATACATGGCTAATGGCTGGAAGGATGTAGCTGACACTTCTAGCAGTCCTCAAGTCATCTCAACACAAGGTTTGATGTCTAGGTATACATTGGGTAGTGACAGTAGAACTCAAACAACATGGGTTCCAAATAGAATACTTGAAAATATTAAATATCATGTTCAGTATGTTGATAGTAGTACTGGGGAAGTTTTGCCAGTTAAATCGGACCAAACATATGATGGAGTTACTGATGATAAACCTGTTGATTTAGCGACAATAACAAATGATAAATTAACACTTGGTCAAATAATTCAATTACAACCAGGGTATTCGGCAGATTCTGTTGAAAATAAAACCGGAGTTATTGAAGATGATGGCAATGACGGGTATGTAGTTAAAGCCAAGATTAAGAAATTGGATCCAGTTAATATTTCTGTTTCTCAAACGGTAGGTTCTGATAAGCCAATAGATCATTCATTTAAGGTTCCTGTAAATGATACTAGTTATAAGTATGCAGACATTGCCGATCCAGCAAATGCAACAATTGATTTGAATAAATCGACGATAAAAATTGGTGATAAAGATGCTGAACCCTTTGCAAAATATTCTTCTACTTCCAAGGATTTGAATTCAATCTTATCTGCCGCAATCACTAGTCAGTATAATAAGTCTAATGTTTTTGGAGATGATTCAGCTGGTACAACTCCAATAACCGTAAATGCTGTTTATACAAAGAAGAGTACAGGTGGCAGTAGCAGTAGTAGCGGAAGCCATCACAACAGCAATAACAACAACGAAAGCAATACCGAAGATAAGGGTGGAACCACAACGGAAGTAAAACAAACAATTTCTACAACAAATAAAGATGTTAACTTGTATGATAAAGATGGTAAATTGATTACTGATAGGGTTTTAGCTGAGAATTCAGCTTGGTTTAGTGATCAGACATATGATTTAAATGGTACGTCGTATTATCGTGTCGCTAATGGTGAGTATGTTAAAGCTAGTGATGTTTATATTTATACTGCCGAAAATCATATTATCGATGTCAAAGGCAAGTCAATTGTCTTCATGGTTGATTCAAATGGTCATAAGGTAACCAATCGTGCTCTAGGTCCTAATAGTGAGTGGTATAGCGATAGATACACGATTATCAATGGACAAAAGTATTATCGTGTTGCAACCGATGAATTTGTCAGTGCAGCTGATATTGCACTTTTGTAATAATTAATAGGCTTAGTGATTGCAAAGATTTTACACGTTAGTAAATATAATGATGAACTAGCTAGTTTTCAGAAAATTGATGGATTAGTTGCGGATAGTAATAATTGACCCTTTTCAATGATTTATTGAGAAATGTATTTATTCTATGTTTGGAGGAAAGAACCTTATAAGTTGAAAATGGTTTTGCACTATGAAATAATTGCAAATTTGAATTATTCTTGAAAATTTTAAAAAAATTACATATAAAATGAAAACTAATTTAAAATAGATTAAACTTAAAAAATTCCACAATTATTATTTAACTGTGGAATTTTTACTATCTTGTCTTTTGACATATGATTTAATATATTACAGTATAGGAATGAATATGGATAAATTTGCGTATAACTGTGTATAGGGAGCTGATATTGGAAAAGAAGGGAGTTTTTTTTATGGAAGATTTTGAATCAAGACGTATGAAAAATGCATTAAAAGCATCACGTTATTATTACGAAAATAATTATGATCAAAGTAGGATTGCTAAGGAGATGGGGTTATCTCGACCCACTGTATCAAGACTTCTTCAATATGCTAAGGACAACGGATATGTACAGATTAAGATAATAGATCCTTTTAGCAATGTCGGATCTCTCGAAAAACAACTTAAAGAGAAATACTCGTTGAAAAAGGTGATCGTTACTAATACACCATCGAATGAGTATCAGACAATAATTCAGAATATTGGTAAAGCTGGAGCAAAATATTTAGAAAGTATTGTAAAAGATAATGACTCAATAGGAGTTTCCTGGGGAAGAACGTTAAGTGAAGTGGCGAAAAACCTTTCACCAAATAATAATCCACAGGAAAACGTCAAGATCGTTCAGATTAAAGGTGGGGTCGCCCATTCAAAAATGAGTAACTTTGCTCTCGAGGTTATTTCTAAGTTTTCAGATTCATTTCACACAGTTTCTGAAATTTTACCATTACCAATAATTTTTGATACCGTTGAAACAAGTGAATTAGTTCAAAGGGATACACAGACAAAAACTATTATGAATGAAGTGTTACAAACTAATATTGTTGTCTTTACTGTGGGAACTGTAAGGGATGACAATATGATGTTTAACCTGGGTTATTTAAGTGACAATGAAATCTCAAGTTTAAAAGAAGATGCTGTTGGTGATATCAGTTCTAGGTTTATAAATTCAAATGGGGAAATTGCCAGTAAAGAAATAAATGATAGAACAATAGGTATCTCTCTTGATAATTTAAAACATAAAGAACATTCAATTTTAATTGCTGGAGGGGAGCATAAAGTTGCTCCCATTAAAGCAGCACTAGCAGGTGGTTTTGTAACGGATTTGATAACTGACAATTTTACGGCATTAGCATTGCTTTAATCATTATGTAATATAAGACAAAAATGAAGTATTGACTTATAAAAATATAGTGTGTAGTATATCAGCTGAATCAAGGAATAATCTTTTAGCATACGAAATATGTTTCAACCTTTGAAATAAAATTCACTTAGTATTGAAATTTATTTCAAAAAACTCTTGACTAAATAAATGGTTAGTGATTATAATGTGGCTAATGAATGATATTAGTAGTTCAGCACAGGAAGTTTCCGGTAACTGAAAAGGAAATCAGGAATGAATTGGGTCATTCTCTTACTTAAAAGATTTATTAATATAAAATAATTAAGTGGTAATTGGTGGATGTAAATCCAATAATTACAATTTAGGTGGTACCGCGGTTAAGCCGTCCTATTCTTGTGTAAGAGTAGGATGGCTTTTTTATTAACTAAAAAGGGAGAGAGAATTATGGATAAAAAGATTGTTTTAACAGGGGATCGTCCCACAGGAAAACTACATATTGGACATTATGTTGGTTCACTTCGTAATCGTGTTAGAATGCAGAATGACGGAAATTATAATATGTTTGTAATGATTGCTGATGTTCAGGCACTTACAGATAATGCTAAAAACCCTGAAAAAGTAAGAAAAAGTGTATTACAAATTGCCTTAGATTACTTAGGGGTAGGTCTTGACCCAGAGAAAACAACCATTTATATTCAATCTCAAATTCCTGCACTTTCAGAATTAGATATGTATTACATGAATTTAGTCACAGTTTCTAGGCTCGAGAGAAATCCTACCGTTAAATCTGAAATTCAACAAAAGAATTTTGAACGTTCTATTCCAGCAGGCTTTTTAACATATCCTGTTAGTCAGACAGCGGACATTACAGCATTTAAAGCAAGTCTAATTCCAGTTGGTGATGATCAAGAACCAATGATGGAACAAGCTCGTGAAATTGTGAGAACGTTTAATAGTACGTATGGTGATGTTCTTGTTGAACCTGAAGGAGTATTTCCACCAAAAGGACAAGGCAGAATTCCTGGTATTGATGGTAATGCTAAGATGAGTAAATCACTTGGAAATACTATTTATCTTTCTGATGATGAAGATACGTTAAGACAAAAGGTTATGTCAATTTACACTGATCCTGATCACGTTCATGCTGAGGATCCAGGAAAAGTTGAAGGAAACGTTGTTTTTACTTATTTAGATATCTTTGGTAAGGATAAGGAAAAGATTCAAGAAATGAAAGATGAATATCGCCACGGTGGTCTTGGTGATGTTAAAATCAAAAATTATTTGTTTGACGTAATAAACGAAGAATTAACGCCAATTCGTAACAGACGTGCCGAGTATGCTAAGGACCCCACTGCCGTATATGAAATGTTAGAGAAGGGTAGCGCCCAAGCTAATGTGATTGCTAATAAAACTTTACAAGAAGTAAAGGAAGCGATGGGTATTAATTACTTCAAAAAATAAAAAATAAGTGAAGTAATAAGTGATTCTACATGGATAATTCCAACGTTTAATATGATATCACAGTTAAAATAGTTTATCTATATTCTCCTGAATAATGCTTTCAGCCTTATGTGTATCAATTCGGTAATGATCATCTACAGGTAAGCACAATATGAAGGTTGTCTTCACCAACCTTCTGTTATACGCACTTTATGAGTAATTGTTAGATAAAATCATAATTGCGTTGGAATTGTAGGATTAACAAAAGAACCATACCAATAAACTGGTATGGTTCTTTTTTGATTTTTTTAATAAAAATTTTATGAGCAAATTTATGGACATATATAGGTAAGAATGTTTTTTGTTATTATTACTTAAGAAATTATTTTCATCAGTGGCATTGACTAATGTAATAAAAGTGATAATATTCTACTCGTAAGCGATTTCAGAGAGAAGTTTAAAAAGAGGAGATTGTATTATGGAAAAAAAAGATTATAAAGATATGGATTTATCTGCTTACTTCATTGGTCCAAAAGGGGAAAATGCAGATCTTTTCAAAGAACTTACTGAAAAGTTAATTAATGAACATGTTGGTTATCGTCAAAACTTTAATTCTGACGATGAAAATTCAATTAGTGAATCCGAAAAGATTACACCAGAATTCAATAACGCTGTTGTAAATATGAAAGAAACCTTGAGTGAATTATCCAGAAAAATGCGTGGTGGTTCAATTCCTTGGACAACTGCTGGTCGTTACTTAGCACAAATGGATAATGAAACATTGATGCCCGCTATTTTAGCTTACAATTTTGCGATTTTATGGAATGGTAACGGAGTTGCCTGGGCAGGTAGTCCTGCATCAACTCTTATGGAAGAGGAAGTTGGTCAAGATCTTGCTAAATTAAATGGATATAAGAAAAATGGTTGGGGTTACGTTGCAACTGATGGTTCAATTGCTAATGTTAGTGCCTTATGGATGGCTAGAAACGTTGCTTCAATTCCATTTGCTGTTAAGGAAGTTTGTCCGGAACTTGTTGAAGGTAAGTCTGAATGGGAACTTCAGAACATGTCTGTTAAAGAGTGTCTTGATTTATTAGATAAGACTGGCGATAAGAAGAATGATGTTAAATCACGTTCTGCACGTAGTGGCCAAAACCTACAAAAATTGGGTAAATGGTTAGTACCGTCAACAATGCACTATTCATGGCAAAAAGCACTAGATATTACTGGGGTTGGTGAAGACAACCTTATCGTATTACCTGTAGATGATCATTACCGAGTTGATACAGATAAATTAGAAAGCATTATTCAAGAGAATGTAGATAAGCATATTCCTATCTTGGGTGTAGTAGCTGTTGTTGGTTCCACTGAAGAAGGAGCTGTGGATCATGTTGACAAGTTCTTGAAAATTAGAGATAAGTTCCGTAAACAGGGTGTGGATTTTGTTGTTCACGTTGATGCTGCTTATGGTGGATATGGTAGAACTGTTTATATTGATGAAAACGGTGAATTCATGCCATATGATCAATTGGAAGATGCATTCAAGAAATACGGAATCTTTACTGAAAATAACCAATTCTTGAAGAAAGATGTATATAACGCCTATAAGGCAATCGGAGAAACTGACTCTGTTACTATCGATCCTCATAAGATGGGATATGTACCATATGATGCTGGTGGATTGGCAATTGCAGATACGAGAATGAAAGATACTCTTACATACTACGCACCTTATGCATTTCAAGAAGGAGTTGCTGTGCCAGCTTCAATTGGTCAATTTACTCTTGAAGGTTCTAAGGCTGCAGGTTCTGCTGCTGCCGTTTGGACAGTAAATCGTATGATTCCACTTAATATTTCAGGTTATGGTCGTTTAGTGGCTCGAACTTTATTTGCTGCACGTAGATTTGCAGATTTATTTGATGGACAAAAATTTGAAGTCAAAGGAAAGACAATTGTTTCTCATGTAGTATATGAGCCTGATTACAATATGATTGATTGGGTATATAAAGAAGAAGGTAATAATAGTCTCAAATCAATGAATGATTTGACGCAAGCCTTGTTTGAATATACTTCATCATCAAAGGGTGGAGACCTATATAACCTTGATTTATTGACTTCAGATAGTAACTTTAGTCCCGAAACATATGGTGATGCTCCTGTTAAATTTATCGAATCATTAGGAATCGATGGATCTGAATATCATACAGAAGGTAAGATGGAAATCTTGCGTGCTTCTATGATGTCCCCTTGGATTTATGATGATAAATCATTTGATTACTGGGCACCAAGAATTACTAAAGCTATTCAAGGTAAATTTGAATTGATTTCAGAGCATGAAAACATTCTTTAATTTACATGAAAAATAATTATTAATATTGAATAGTAGCTCAGAATAAATAATTTAGGAGAGCTCTTAATGTGGAGTTCTCCTTTTTTAGTATTAATTTTGGTTTATTTAAATCTTAAATACAAAGGTTGGGGATAATTATGTTAGCTAGTTTAACTGGTACATTTGTAGATGCCGGGGGCGTTATCATTGCCTCAATTTTAGGTAGTCTAATAGGAAAGAAAATGAATGACAAGTACAAAGGAATCCTGCTTGCCATACTGGGATTTATTGCTTTCGGTGTAGGATTTGAAAGTTTAGCTGTATATATGCCTAAATCAAAATACGCAATTCTGTTTATTGTTGCATTGGTTTTAGGTACTGCTCTAGGTACACATTGGGACTTGGAAGATCGTATAAATGGATTGACAGCTGGTAAATCAGCGGGACTAGGTAAGTCAATAACAACCGAAGTGATTCTGTCGACACTTGGTGCTCTTCCAATTGTTGGATGTATCATGGCGGCCACATCGCATGATTTCACATTTTTGTTTGTTAATGCTTCGTTGGATTTTGTTATGGTAACAATTTTGGCGGCTGCTGATGGTATGGGTATGATGATTTGTGCTCCTATTATCTTCATCTATCAATTTGTTATTATTCTAGTTGCTACCTTTGCAAGAGGTGCTTTATCAGATCCATTTATTACAGAAATTGCAATTCTTGGTGGATTTATGGTTGCAGCATCAGGGCTTAGCTTATTACAGCTAAAGGATTTAAAAGCTGCGAATATGATGCCAGCTCTTTTAATTCCAATTATCTTTTTCGCGGCTAAAGCGTTATTACATTTTTAGTGCTTGAATATTTAGTTAGGTATAGTTGTTCAGTGAATGTTAATAGGTAACGGTTTATATACAATAGTAGAAAAGTACAAATTCTTCCTTCGAGATATATTATTTAAATAGATATAATTGTTATTATTTTTAAACATTTAATTAAAAATCAGCTATACGTATAATATATTCAACTTTTAGATTGAACTTTATGAGGAATCATGTCTGAGTTATATGATTCCTTTTTATATGTGATAATCATAAGATAAGCGCTAAACAAAATAGCGAGAGAATAAGAGAATTTGCATTACCTGACGTGTATCTTTTTTACACTGATAGTAGGTTAAAATAATAATAATTTTATCCAATTAAGGGGGAATTACGATGTCTGAAATTAGCCCTAAAATGATAGTATATGATACTGACTTAGTATTAAAAATTAGAAAGTCCAGTGAAGTTAAAATAAACGAACTTAATTTTATAGTTAAAGAAAATGGAAAAAATCATTATTGGAACAGAAAGGTGACATTTGAAATATCTGATTCACCAGAAATAAATTTGAATAGTGATGGTGTTCTAAGATTTCTAGATATTGCAGGAAATAGGGTTGGAATTTCATTAAATTTATTTGAAAAAATTAACGAAATTTCATTAGATAAGTGGCGAAACTAAAAAAGAGTATTCAGAATCCTCTTATGATTCTGAATACTCTTTTTATAATTGACAGGGATAGTAGGAATTGAACCCACACTGACGGTTTTGGAGACCGTAGTTCTACCTTTAAACTATATCCCTATGTTTGGATATATTGTATGGAAATAATGCTCAACCATTTATGAACATAGTTTCATTCTATCCATTCATTAAATTATTTGCAAGTCCAATATAAAATTAATTTGGGTAAACATAAAAACACTGAATTCAATCATTATGTAATTGGATTCAGTGTTCAATTTTTATTAAAAGTTTAATGAGTTTGAATAGTCTTTACGTAACCCTTTGTTGTTCAAAGTTGTTTCATTATTATTTGATTTTGAAGCATATTCACTGATAGCATCAATTATACCCGCAATTTCAGAAGGGGTTTCTTTCTTTAATCCCAATGTGGATATAATATCATCCAATTGATCAGAGGTTACTTTGTTGTTAAAAATATCTGTAAATAACTGTTTAGCTTCATCATATGTTAGATTTTCATTTTTATTTAATTTGTTTAAAATCATTTCGACCATAGTTGGTTCCTCCAATTTTTCTTTATTTTATTATATGTGGTATTTAATAGCTGCCATTTAGAAGTTCAAGGAGTTGGAACGTAATCCATCTTTATTAACAGCGTCTCTATGTAAATTAATATCTTTGGTAGTGTTTTTATTGTTATAATTTTTCATAATGATTTCTCCAGTTTAATATGAATAATAGATTTTTTTAGAAATTCAATGAATTTGAGTAATCTTTGCGTAGTCCCAGTCTGTTTAGGACAACCTTTTTAGGGGTGGATAATGAATGAGTTCTTAAAGAATCAGCAGTACCAGCAATTTCGGATGGAGTTTCCCGTTTTTGTCCTAATAAGGTGATAAAATCATTTATTTGATCCGTAGAAGCATTTCCACTAAATATTTCATCAAATGTTTGCTTTGTTTCCTTGTAGTTCAAATTTGTGTTTTCGTTAAGTTTTTTAATAGTATATTTAATCATAATAGTTTTCTCCAAATCCATTTATATTTTTACTTGTGAAAAGTTTAAGTTAGAAAAATTGTTTCGTAAGTTTAATTAACTTATATTTTGCCATCGTTTAATATCTGTCATAAGGAAGTCCTCCGTAATAAGCATTTAGCATTTAACGATCTTCATCTATGTAAAACATAATAAATAAGGGAAGAGTGGTCCGCATGTTTGTTAATTAAATCATGTAATTCTGAGACAAATGTTGCATCATTCTTATATTCGTCGTAATTCTTTGCCAAATTTTTCAATTCCGTAGCCAAATTCAATTCGTTTAGATTTGTTGTTTCATTTTTTAATTTGTTCATTTTTAGTTCCTCCAAATTAATTTTTGGTGTTTATGTATATATTAATTTGAAATTTGCCATCGTTTTTCTGTCATAATAAGGGACCTCCTGAGAATAAAAAAATCCGCCCATAAACGTATATACAACGTTTAAGGACGGATAACCGCGGTGCCACCTTATTTTAATGAATTAATAGCTTGAGAGTACACTAAAGAAATACTCATATCCTATCAATCCATTACTCTTAGCGAGAGACAAACATCTCTCCGACAACTTACGTATGCCTAACGTTCTCTCGTACTCATAACTTTTCGGAGAGACCCTCGATGGTCCATTTAACTATCTGCGTTCGATTGCCATTCTCAGCACCGGCAACTCTCTGGGCGTGCACGATAATCTTGACTTCCATCTCATTGGTTTATGGACGAATTTATTTTGTTGAGTCTTATACTAATTCCTTAATAACCTTTTGTCAACAAAATAAATCATAATAATTAATTACAGTGCGTATATTAAAAAGAAATAATCTGATTAATCGCTGATATGACAGTGATTAATCAGATTATTTCTTTTTAATATTTTACAAAATGATTTACAGGACCAAATTTATGCCCAACATCAATTTCATTTTTAATTGCTTTGTAAGTAAAGGATTTGGCAATATGGATTGATTGCTCCATACTTTTTCCTTTAGCTATCTCTGCCACGATGCAAGAGGAAAGTGTGTCACCAGAACCATTTATATGAGTTGTTTTGACAAATGGTTTAGATACCCAAAAAGAATTACCATTCTCCAGTAGTACATAATCCTCTACATTGTTTGTAGTATTAGCAGAATGCTTACCTTTGATCAAAATGTTTTTAGGTCCAAGTTTTTGTAAAATTTGTGCGGACTTTATGATTTCACTTTTATCTTTTAATTCTAGACCGGTTAATTTTTTTGCCTCGTAAAAGTTTGGTGTTATTAAATCTGCAAGTGGAAATAATTCATTAATCAAACTTTGATATGCATCTTTTTCGAGTAACATTGCGCCATGCTTAGTGATAATGACAGGGTCCAGTACAAATATACCAAATGGTTTGTCTTTAATCTCCTCAGCTATTGTGTGAATTATTTCTGAATCTGATAACATACCTGTTTTAAAAGCAGTCACCTTGAAATCCTTTTTTATATCGTTAATTTCATTTTTTATAAATTCAACAGGCATGTTCACACTATCATGAATTCCATAGGAGTTACCTGCGACGGCTGCAGTTAAAACGGACATTCCATATACACCACGAGCCATGAATGTTTTTAGATCAGCTTGTGCTCCGGCACTTCCATCGGAATCTGATCCGGCGATTGTTAATACTTGAGTAAAATTATTCACTTTGGTCACCTCATCTACTTAGTTTCATATACTAATTGTACCAACAATGTGGATGAAAAGGTTTACTCCAACGAAAATAATTTCATTATATACTTAACATAATTTCTGAGGGCTCAATCGTTAATATAAAGTTAAATTAATGATTGATTCTTCTTTAATATCTACTTTTTATTTAAATATGACCAACTATCAATCGGTGTGCGATCATCTTGCAATTGAACCGAATCAGTGGTGTAGAGATCAGTCGTTGATTTGTTTCCATTTTGAGAATAGAGACTGGTTGATTTATCACCTAAGTCATCACGTAACTTTTCCATTTGTTGGACTTGATCCTGATAGGAGTAATTAGTTGGATTGACCGGTATAAATCCAAGTGGGGTATAGAAACGTAGTAAATTCTTGTTATTGACATTATCAGAAGTCTTTAGCTTCAAATCCACTCGTTTTTCCCAATTGTCGACTTTGGTTAATAATTCTGGATTATTACGCATATCAATTTCTTCGCCAGTTTTATTCGAATAGACTTGTGCTGTATCACCGTTTCGATAAACAGTGTAGTTTGGTGTAACGAAATCTTTATTTCTGAAAGCGACGAGTTGACTGTGATTCTTAGAGAAGAGGTCGGTTCCCATTTGGATATACTGATCAGTATTGATGCCGGCTAAATGTAATAAGGTTGGTAAGACGTCAATTTCACCGCCATAAGTATGTTTAATACCACCTTTTAGTCCGTTCATGTGAATCATAAAGGGAACACGTTGCTTTTGAGTTGTATCAAATTTGGTCCAAGTCTCGGGAGTTTTACCAAAAAGCACTGAAGCTGGCTTTCGATCCTTACTATCTTGACCATTTCCTAGTCCATAATGGTCACCGTAAAGAACAACCATACTGTTTTTATCAAGACCAGTAGCTTTCAAATAGTTGAAAAATTCTTCAACTGATTTATCCAAGTAATGTGCTGTTTTGAAATATTGATTAACCTTAGAATCAGGATTATCAGTCGATTGAAAATCACCATTATCTTCATCGGAAAATTGATAAGATTCGTGATTAGTAACCGTTAGAAATTTAACGTAAAACGGTTGTTGCATTTGTTCAAGATACTTAACGCCTTCAGAGAAAAGTATCTTATCCTTGATGCCGTATGTATTGAGCGACTGAGTGTCAGGAGTTGTATGGTCGTAATAACTTTGATCAAAGAAATAATTATAACCAAGATTCTTGTAAACAATATTACGACTCCAGAAACCACCAGTATTCCCATGAAAGACGGCGCTGGTATAACCCTTTTTCTGAGCTAAGATGGCCGGAGCTCCTTGGAAAGTATTTTCAGTTCCCAGTTTGGTGAAAAACGAAGTTCCCGATGGCAGTCCAAATAGTCCTGACTCTAACATTGTTTCAGCATCACTAGTTCGTCCTGTTCCGACTTCATGGAAGAAATTGTCGAACGAGATAGTATTCTTGTCGCCATAGAGACTATTCAAAAACGGTGTAACTTCTTCACCATTAGGTAATTTAAAATTGATTAAAAATTGTTCAAAACTCTCAAGATGAATAATAATGATATTTTTGCCGTTAGCTTTGCCAAAGTAAGCAGGATTTGGAGCCGCGTAATTTTTTTTGTTGTAATCTAGAACATTGTCAATTTCCGTTTCGGTGGCATTGGAACGGACCTGATCATTTTGTAGCGAACGAATTGAATCGTAGGGCAAAAAACTATTGATACCAAGATATTTAACGATATAAGAGTGGTCAAAAGTTCGCCCAAGCAATTGCGGCCGATTAGCTTCAGAACCTGCTAAATCAGCTGAAAAGAGCATTAAGCCTAAACATGTTGTTGCCACAGCATTGATCTTTCGAAAGGGTCGTTTATCAATTTTGATGAAATGGATTGTAAATAAGGCAATGATTAAAATAAAATCAATCAAATAAATTGCATCGCGAGCTTGAATCATCCCCATAGTTGTGGTGCCCAGGCCTTTAGCAACCTTACTGACACCAGTGATTGATCCAAAAGAAATAAAGTCCGAAAACTGTCGATAATATAAAACATTACTGTAGATGAAAATAGAGTCAGCCAAGTAAATTATGCCCATAACTAAATAGGAAAATTTAGCACGATTAATGTATAAAGCTAAACTCATTAATAAAACAATCGTAGCGAAGGGATTAACCAAAGCAAAAAATGTTGTAGTAAATTTTCTAATCCCAACGAAAAATCAACGTAATACGCTGTGATTGTTTTTAACCATAAACAAAGAATCAGCAAACTCATAAAACCGATTCTGGTGTTTAGGATGGATTGAATTTTTTTCATGATTTTCCTCATAACTAAATTAGTTCAATGACACGTGGCGCTAGTTAAATGTTCCACCTCCAAGATTTCTTGCTCTTTCCGGCTAGTTCGTTTAATCAATAATGAATAATTATAAGTATTATTATGTCATTAATGACAAGAGCGATAGGATATAGAGCATATTTGAAACTTTGGATTAAAAACAATTTCAAACTCATTATCAAAAAATCAACTAGCACCACGCGTGTTCACTGGTTTAATAATACGTTATTTGGGAAAAGAAAAAAAGCCAGCTTACGCTGACTTACTTGGTAGTATCGTTGTTGCCTTTGAGAATGGTAGACCAACTGTCAATTACTGAACGGTCGCCATTTAATTCTGGAGCATTTGTATTATAAAGATCAGTGGTTGATTTATTGCCATTCTTGGAGTAAACACTCGTTGATTTCAATCCTAAGTCATCACGGGTTTGGACGAGTTTTTGAATCTCGTTTTGATAACTTTCAGTTTTGGGGTCGATTGGCATAAATCCAGTTGGTGTATAGAAACGCAATAAGTTTTTATTATTGATGGTATCTGATAATTTTAATTTTGTATTGACATAGTTTTGCCATTTAGCAACTTTTTGTTTCAATTCGGGGTCTTGATCCAAATCAACTTGTTCACCAGTGTTATTTTTGAAGACTTCAGGATTACCATCACTATCCTTGAGAACAGTGTAATGGGGTGTGATAAAGTTTTTATTTCGGAAAATTACAATTGGATTATGTTGATTGGATAGTAAATCAGTTCCTAATTGAACGTATTGCTTAGTGTTGATACCAGCTAAATGCAAAATAGTTGGTAAGACATCAATTTCACCGCCGTAGGTATGGTTGATGCCACCTTTTAGACCCTTCATATGGACCATAAACGGAACTTTTTGCATTTGTGAATTATTGAAGTCAGTCCAATCATTACTATCAATCCCTAATAACGGTGCTAAATCAGGATTTTGGCTATTTGAAAGGCCATAATGATCACCATAGAGGACAATCATTGAATTATCGTAAATACCGCTAGCTTTCAAATAATCAAAGAATTCCTTTAGCGCGTTATCAAGATAGTGAGCAGTGACAAAGTAGTTATTAACCGCACTACTATCGGTGTTAGGAGCTTGAAATCCATCGTTATCCTCATCCGGTAATTGGAAAGGATAGTGGTTGGTAACGGTAATAAACTTAGCATAAAAAGGCTGTTGAAGCTGTTCCAGATACTTAACACTTTCGGACAGCATCAATTTATCTTTCATACCGTATTCCAAACTGGAATCATTAGTTTTATTGAAATAACTAGAATCAAAGAAGTAATTGTAACCCATGTTTTTGTAAACATCGTCACGATTCCAAAAGCTACCGATATTACCGTGGAAAACGGCACTCGTGTAACCTTCTTTTTGACCCAAAATAGCTGGAGCAGCTTGGAAGGTGTTGTCACTACCAAGTTTTGAGAAGAGGGAACCTTCTGGTAAACCGAAAAGTCCAGTTTCTAGCATGTTTTCAGCATCACTAGTTTTACCTTGGCCAACTTCATGATAAAAATTATCAAAGGACATGGTATTTTTATCGTTATAAAGACTATTTAAAAATGGTGTAACTTCTTGACCATTGACTTTATCGTTAATCAAAAATTGTTGGAAACTTTCCAAATGAATAATGATAATATTTTTGCCCTTAGCTTTTCCAAAATACTTGGGATTGGGTTTGGCATAATTTTGCTTTGTATACGAAAGTACATCATCCATGTCAGTTCCTACTGCTTCGGAACGAACTTGATTATTCTGAACTGTCTTAATTGAATCATAGGCTAAGAAAGTGTTGAGTCCCAAGTATTTCACGATGTATGCTCGATCAAAAGTTCGACCAAGCAATTGGGGACGATTACTTTCAGCGATAGTTAAATTGAAAGCAAAGAAAAAGATTCCTAAAAAAGTTGTTGCAATTGCTGTTAATTTTCTCATTGGTCGGTCGTCAATTTTGATATAATGAGTAAGTAACAGTATAGCGATAATAATGAAATCTAATCCATAAATAAAATCATGTGCCTGCATCATATTAGCGGCACTGCCACCAAGCCCTTTGGAAACTTTTGAAACGCCGGCAATGGTGTTAAATGATAGAAAATCGCTAAATTCACGGTAGTACAGAATGTTACCGTAAAGCAAAGCTGACTCTAGAACGTAGATAACGCCCATAACGATATAAGAAATTTTGGGGCGGTTGATGTATAACGCTATACTGAGTAAAATAACAGCTGTAGCGATTGGATTGATTATTAGAATTAGATGTTGTAACGGGTCTGAAACGCCTAATGAGAAATCTGCATAATAGGCAATGACTGTTTTGATCCATAGGAAAAAGATTAGAAGTCCCATGAAGCCTAGTCTTTTATCCAAAATGTTTTTTAATTTATTCATAAATAAATCCTTTGTTTATAAAAATTCTTTAATAATTATAGTTAAAGTCTAAATAAAAGACTTAATTGTTAGTATAATACGTTATAAGTGAAAAGTGGGAAAGAATGAGCAAAATGATATTTTTAGGACCGTTATATGATTATATATACAGGTTATATGCAATGAAAATTAATCATTTTCCATTGATTCGGCTTTCCTTTTATGCTGTTGATAAAGCAATATTGTACACCTTATTTTTTATCGTTTTGAGATTTATTTGGGTAAAACTTAAGAAAAAGAAGACGAATTTTGGTCGGGAGTTTGGTTTGACCGTTTTCGCCTTTTATATTTTCCTACTTTTTGCTTTGACAGTTTTTCGGGATGGCTATTTTCTATGGCAATTCAAGTTTTATTTTCATCGACCATTATCCCAAATTAACATTATTCCGCTCATTGAAACATTTAAATTGTCAAAAGGTCAGTCATTAGTTGACTTCTTTTATAATTTATATGGTAACATTGTGTGGTTCGTACCAATGGGAGTATTTATTCCCGCGCTGACGAAAAGACATCTTGGATTTTTCCAAGTTGTCTTGCTTGGTGCCTTGATTTCAACGTCAATTGAGACTTTGCAGTTCATTTTGAACACCGGAGTCACTGATATTGATGATGTAATATTCAATACTCTTGGAGCTGCGGTCGGATATTTATTATATTTTGTTGGAAAATGGATAAAAAAGTTGATAAAAATTTGAAATTTTCTTCGAAAATGATTAATCTAGTTTTGACGATATATATGGAGGAGAGAGAAAATGTCACAAATTAAATTTGATGATTCAAAATTAAGCAAGTTTGTTCATGAAAACGAACTTGGCGAAATGCAAGCTCTTGTTACAGCTGCTGATGACGAATTACGTAAGGGTACCGGTGCTGGTGCTGACTTCCGTGGTTTCATCGACTTGCCTGTTGATTATGACAAGGATGAATTCGCTCGCATTAAGAAAGCTGCTAAAAAGATCCAATCTGATTCAGAAGTATTTATCGGAATTGGTATTGGTGGATCATACTTAGGTGCCCGTGCTGCAATTGACTTCCTAAGCTCATCATTCTATAACGTTAAGAATGATAAAGATGTCCCAGAAGTTTACTTCTGTGGTAACTCAATTTCTCCAAATTACATTGCTGATTTGATTGAAGTTATTGGTGACCGTGACTTCAGTATCAATGTTATTTCAAAATCTGGTACAACAACAGAACCTTCAATTGCTTTCCGTATTTTGAAAGCTAAGTTGATTGAAAAGTATGGTGTTGAAGGTGCTAAGGGCCGTATCTATGCTACAACTGATCGTGCTAAGGGTGCTTTGAAGACTGAATCAGACGCTGAAGGCTATGAAGAATTCGTTGTTCCTGATGATATCGGTGGTCGTTTCTCAGTTCTTACAGCTGTTGGTCTATTGCCAATTGCCGTTGCTGGTATCGACATCGACAAGTTGATGGAAGGTGCTGCACAATCACGTGAAGACTATTCATCAGCTGACCTTACAAAGAACGATGCTTACAAGTATGCTGCTTTGAGAAATATCTTGTACCGTAAAGGTTACACAACAGAATTGCTAGAAAACTACGAACCAAACGTTCAATACTTTGGTGAATGGTGGAAGCAATTGATGGGTGAATCTGAAGGTAAAGATCAAAAGGGTATCTACCCATCATCAGCTAACTTCTCAACTGACTTGCACTCATTAGGTCAATATATCCAAGAAGGTCGTCGTAACCTTATGGAAACAGTTGTCCTAATTGATACACCAAGACATGATGTTAAGATTCCTGCTGAAAAAGATAACCTTGATGGTTTGAAATACTTGGAAAACAAGTCAATGGACTTTGTTAATAAGAAGGCTTACGAAGGTGTTGTTCTTGCACATACTGACGGTGGCGTTCCTGTTATGTCAGTACACATTGAAAAACAAGATGCCTTTAACTTAGGTTACTTGATGTACTTCTTTGAAATTGCTGTTGGTATTTCTGGTTATTTGAACGGTATTAACCCATTCAACCAACCAGGTGTTGAAGCATACAAGAAGAACATGTTTGGTCTTCTAGGTCGTCCTGGCTATGAAGAACTAGGCGAAGAATTAAACAAACGTCTATAATTTTTAGAGAGTGGAACAAAACATGTTCAGCTTTCGAACATTAAGGAAAATGACTCCAGCAATCCAAAATCGGATTATTGGAGTCATTTTGTTTTAAGCGGAAAAAGCTATGTTTTGTTGCACGTTTAAGACAAAAATAGTTATGTCACAACCCCTTTTTTCATATATCTTATTAAGAGATTTTTTTAAGCTTATAACAATAAATATAAAACTCGCTCAAATAGAATAAATTCCTAATTATAGTCAAAAATCCGTTGTTCACTTTAAACATATGTATTATTATTAAATACATGTGGGGAATTTATTGATGAAAAATAAGAAAATAATTGCAGCAGTTATTGCACTTGTTGGAATTGTGATGATTGTAATTGCAGCGTTTGCGGTAAATAGTAATAATACACAAAAGGTTGAGGCAGAACAAAGAGCTGCTAAGGTGGCTAAGAAAGCCAAACAAGCCGCTAAAGAGAAAAAGTCTTTTAATGCGTGGAAAAAACCTTCAGAAGCAAAATCTTATCCAGATTTAAATAAGCACAAAACTGCTTATTTAGAAGTTTCGATTCCTAAGCAAAGAGTTTATGTTAAAGATGGTAAAGATACTTTGTACACGATGAAAGCCGCTACTGGTGAGAAAAAATCACCAACGCCTAAGGGTAATTTTGAAATTCAAAATCGTGGCGATTCATTTTACAATGAAGAATCTAAGGAGGGTGCTAATTATTGGACATCATTCAAAGATTGGGGCGTTTATTTGTTCCATTCTGTACCAACCGATGCAGATGGTAAGTATGTTGAAAGTGAAGCTCATAAATTAGGAACACCTTCTAGTCATGGCTGTGTTCGTTTAACAATTCCAGATGCTAAATGGATCAATTCTTCTGTTCCTGATGGGATGAAAGTTGTCGTTAAATAAAAAGTCGTTTCTTAATCTATTTTTTAGGTTAAGAAACGACTTTTTTTAATTATTTAACGTAAACCATCTCATGCAAAATTCCATATTTTGTTTGATCAGCAATACATTCACCACTGGCTTCAAAGCCGAACATTTCATAAAATGCTCGAGCAATTAAGTTATTCTTTAGCACTAAGAGATATAAATCATCAAAATCTTTTTGGAGAATATCCAAAGCTGATTGAAATAATTTTTGACCGATACCTTGATGTTGAAATTGTGGCAAAACATAGAGTGAATATATTTCACCTAAACCAGTATATTTTTGACGACGAGCAGGTCCATAAGTACAGACACCAACGATTTGTTGGTCATTAGTTAAGGCAACTAATGTGTTATCGACTCTTGTTTCTGGATTCCAATTTTTTTTGGTATCGAGATTATCCAAGAGAGCTTGTGGTACTAGACCGGCATAAGAGTACGTCCAAGTTTGATAATAGACTTGCCTAATACTGTCAAAATCAGTAGATTGATTGGTTTTAACAATTTGATAATTTTTCATTTTAGTTACGACTTTCGACTGCTTCATCGGCACTAGCAAAGACGCCTAATTTTCCTAAAACTAATCCTAAGAAGAAACCGGCAAAGGTGGGAACGACCCAACCAAGTCCCAAACTGGCGAAAGGTACGTATTGATGGTAAGTGGCTAAAACAGTTTTGACCAAGTTCATGTTAGTAACGGCAGCAGGAGAAGCATTCAACATATCAAAGACGGCAGGCAAGACGGTGAAAGCGATGGTCATCTTATAAACGACTCCAGCGTAAGGTTTTGCGTGAACAGTTAAAGAAACAAGGATTAAAGCAAGTGATAGTGGATAAAGTAGCATTAGAACTGGCAATGACCATGCGATGATGTTATCGAGTCCAGCATTAGCAACAACGAAAGACAAGATAGTAGTGGTTCTTAACCAAGCTAAGTAACTAACTTTAGGGAACAATTTGTGGAAATCTTGTGAGAATGAAGCAACTAATCCCATGGCAGTTGTGAAAACTCCTAAGGTAACTAAGACACCTAGGAAGGCAGCTCCAAATCGACCGAAATAGTTAGCAACGATTTGTGAAAGAGCAATACCACCGTTAGCTGATAGTGTCAATTTGCTTAAACTGAAGGCACCTAATAAAACTAATCCAAAGTAGACTAGAACTTCGACAGCGATACTTAGTGAACCAGCTTTAGCAGTTAAAACAGATAATTCACGATCTTTGTAACCAAGTCCTTTAACAGCGTGGACAAAAGTAACACTTAAAGCAAGTAAAGCAACGGCATCGACTGTGTTATAACCTTCAAGTAACCCACTGACAGTTGAATTAGTTTGATAAGCCTGTGTTGGCATATGATTCAAACCACCCATTGGATGTAAGAATGCGACAACAAAGATTACGGCTAATAATACCAAAAAGATAGTGTTGAGGTACTTTCCAACGTATTTCAATAATTTGCTTTGATGAACAGTTAAAGTATATGCAAGGCCGAAGAAAGCGGCAGTAAATAGTAACATCCCGACGGTGTCAAATTTAGCTGGAAGAAATGGTTGAACGGCCATTTGGAAAGCTGTTGCAGCGGTACGTGGTGTACCAAACAGAGGTCCGATCGTGAGGTGGACCAAAACTAGGAATAAAGCGGCATAAAATTTGCCAACGGGACGAGCGAGGTCGTATAGGCCATCACTTTTTGTGACAACAACCGCCATGATTGCTAGTAATGGGAAGAGGGAACCGGAAATTGCAAATCCCAAGGCGGCTGAGAACCAATTGTTACCAGCTAATTGTCCTAAGTGAACTGGGAAAATCAAGTTACCTGAGCCAAAGAACATTCCAAAGATTAGGGAACTGACTACAAGTAAGTGTAGAACTTTCTTTTTATTATTTTTTTCTCCTGTTAAATCTAAATCGTCTTTCATAAGTAATCCTCCTAAAAATGTTGTTTCTAATCTGGGCTGGGCTTTTAATGCCACTAATATCAGAATCCATTTTTACCACCTCTTTATTTTTTATGATGGGCTGCCGCTTCCGGTTGTACGTGATGATATTGTGCTGTGGGACCGCCTGGAGCCGAGGTCTCCAGGCTCGGTTTTGAACTTCGCAAAATACGCGAATTTCAAAACTCGTCCGTGGTGTAAGAACAACTTCGTTGTCCTAACGCCACCTTCACGGCACAATATCATCACGTACAACCTCCAGCTAAGTCCTTGAAGAATAACTCATTATTTTTTCAAAATTAATGGTTAATTTGTTCAATCAATAGACGTAAATAGCTAGGTAAGTCAACAATCCTATATAACTCACGTTGATTTTGGTACAAAAAAAGCCCTCTTCCAGCTAAGGAAAAGGGCTCAAGTTGAACGGTACCACCTTTTTTGGGTATTTCAAAAATACTCACTTTTTTAACGGACAATAAATCTATCTGCTAGCCAGGTAATGGTGGCAACCATGGTAACCTACTTGTCGGTACCAAACTCAGAAATGATTTTCGATAGTCTCTTGACGGTCACTTTGCACTCAACATGACTCACTAAGCGTACTTGAGATTTCTACTTTTTTCTTCAACGTTTTGTTGGTTCGTATTATAGGCACCTAAAAAATAAATAGCAAGTATTTTTTTAATAAAATTACAATTTTTATAATTTGTTAGGTGTTCGATTGAGAAAATGTTTAGCGCCGTCAATAACGTGGAAATAGGTTGCTAAGCCGAACATATCAAAGTTTATACTCTTAAGAAATGGCCACTCGCGTAATGATCCACGGAAAAGAGAATTATTTTGTTCGATAAATTTTTTACTGACCATTTGTGGCCGATCAGCGAAGACACCGGATTGATAAAGATAATTAGAATAGTCGAAAAAGTATTTGGCCGTCTTTTGTTCGCCAATCGTTTCTCGTAAAATCTTTGTCCGAGCATTGATAAAACTAAGGCTATTTCGAACAACTTGGCGACTATTGTCGGAACTTGATAAGTAAGCAAATAATTCTTCAAAAAAATGCTGATAGGCATGAATTTCACCGCTACTCAAATAAGCTCGAGGATGATTTTTGAATGGATATTTCCAATTGCTAAGATTGTATTCCCATTTTTGACCAATCCAAATAGTCTGTGGCAATTCGTAAAAGACTTGTGTCATGTCTTGTTCAAAACATTCGTTGATAATTTCTGAATAGTCATGAGGCAAAAGTCGTTTAATTTCGTTGTTTAAAGCAGGTGTGATGAACTTGGTACCGTCTGAATCGCCAGTCAGATCGAAGAGCTTTTTCCAAGTTTCGGGACTGAATAACTCCGGTTTGACATTTTTTACTAAATTCAAATTAATTGGAGCTGAATTTAAAGTATAGCCGGCGTCAAAACAGTAATCCATCAATTGCAAAGTTTGCACAAAGTGTCCACCTAACGAATGACCAATCCCATAGATCAGGGATTGCGAGGCGATTTGGCTATTCAGATAACGGATAAATTCACGAGCAACGAGTAACTGGCGGTCATCTTTAGTGCTGCCGATTAAAATTGAGTTAACGTTGTAGTTCCAATCTTTATAATTTTCAAGAACAGATTTTTCAAACCGCTTACTTCTTGATTTAATCGACTTATCCACATTAGCTTCAGTGCCTTTAAAAGTGATGTAACATTCTTTCACACCATCGATAACTATTTCGTAGGCAATACTTGAAAAACCACATTCAGCAGCCTCAGGGATGATATCACGAACATCATATGAACGAATATAAGTTGGTAAACGGTGTATTAAACTATAAATCAAAAACTTTAAATAATTTTCTGGACGAAATTCTTGATAAAGATAACGATCATAATCAAATTGTAAAAGCTTTGTTCGAAAATCAGCATTATGTAACAGTTCACCAGCCTGATATGGTTCATGACGAATATCTAATGGCATCAGATTATTTAGTAATAAAATGACGTAAATTTGATTCAAATAACCACGACAAGGATTGATGTGTTCATCTTCAATCATTGCAATCAATTGTTTTAATTTATTGATTTTACGATTCCGTGAAGGGAGTTCAAAATTATTATTTTGGTGTGTTTGATCAAGGTTTTTCAGTCGAAGTGCCTTGTCAATTAATTGTGGATGAATTGTTGAATCTTTAATAAATTGTGGGGCACGTAAATCGATTACTTGGTTTAAAACCAAATTAGTTAGGCGCTTTTTTTCTTTATTTAGATATGAATAACTGAAATAAAGTCGTTTGTTCTGGGGCAACAGTTTTTTGCTGTCTTCTTTGTTAAATGTTAAAGGAAGATTTTTATGGGCTCGAAAATTTAGCAAGTCGAGTTGATCATAAACATGATTTAAGCGGTTTAAGTTATTTAAAAGTTCCCTCATTTGATCACCTCTCATCTGCTGAAGGTATTTCTATAACTGCCGTTTCCAGAGCTGAGAGTATTCATCTGCTATGCGGACCGGACCGAGCCAAGGTCTCGCTTCTCGGTTTGAAGCCTTGCAAAGTTCAGCAAGTCTCCAAACACGCCCGGTGTTGTAAGAACGGCAAAAGCCGCCGTCCTAACAACACTCTCACAGCAGATGAATACTCTCAGCTCTTCCAACTAATTTTTATTTATCTTTCAATAATAAAAAAATAGACATAATTATTATTTATGACAATTAATAGTTTAGTCTTCGGGTTCAAGCGACAAAGCCAGCAGTGACAGTAATGTTAGGACTTTAGTCCTTACATTACAGGACGTGTTTTGAAATTCGCGGGTTGTGCGAAGTTCAAAACCGAGGGTCGAGACCTTGGCTCGAGCCGGTCCCACAGCAGGCTTTGTCGCTTGACCCCGAAGACGGCAGTTACAGAAAACCTTCAGCTTTTTTACTTTCACTTTCATTTTAACAAATTGTTGATATATAAGTAATTTAGAATGTTTTTTGACAATATAGCACATTTGTGGTACTTCACGCTTGTGCTATGTCACATTTGTGCTATACTATAAGTGTGGAGGTTGGAGAAAGATGAGAATAGATATTAAATCATACTTAGAAGATAACGGTTTAACGATATATGTTATAGCAAAGAAGAGCGGGTATGGTTATACGACGCTACATAAATCTTTCAACAAAAAACAATCTTCCGCCACATCTATCAATTTGCGCGATATAGAGGCAATTGCCAAAGCGCAGGATATCGAAATGTGGAGAGTTCTGCGTGAATTGGAATTGCATTATCTAAAGTGAGGAGGTCTTTATATGGCAAGATCATTTTGGGATGACGATCCATTTAACAGCAATATGGACGAAATGTTTAGAAGATTAATGAGTCAACAAAACGGTGATTCACAAGCCAAGTATTATGTGAATGGCAAGGAATTGACTCCTGAAGAATTAGCAAAATATCAAGAAGCTAGAACTGCTGGTCAAAATATTCCGGTTAGTGATAGCAATAAAAAAAATGGCACTATGTTAGAGAAACTCGGACGTAACTTAACTCAAGAGGCAAAGGATGGCCTACTTGATCCAGTTATCGGACGTGATAAAGAGATTCAAGAAACGGCAGAAGTTTTAAGCCGTAGAACAAAGAACAATCCTATCCTTGTAGGTGACGCTGGTGTTGGTAAGACTGCGGTTGTTGAAGGCTTAGCACAAGCAATCGTTAAAGGTAACGTACCAGAAGCAATTAAAGATAAACAGATTATTTCCATTGATTTATCGTCACTTGAAGCTGGTACCCAATATCGTGGTTCTTTTGAAGAAAATATTCAAAACTTGCTAAAAGAAGTTAAAAAAGCAGGCAATGTAGTATTATTCTTCGACGAAATCCACCAAATTATTGGCGCTGGTTCATCTGGTTCAGATTCTGGTAGTAAAGGTTTAGCTGATATCATCAAACCTGCATTGAGTCGTGGTGAAATTTCCATTATCGGTGCGACAACGCAAGATGAGTATCGTAATACCATTATGAAAGATGCTGCTTTAGCTAGAAGATTTAATGATGTTACGATCAATGAACCTAGCAAGGAAACCACCTTCGCTATTCTGAAAGGTTTGCGTAAGGCATACGAAAATCACCATCATGTTGAATTACCTGATGATGTTTTGAAGGCTGCGGTGGATTATTCAGTTCAATATATTCCACAAAGATCATTGCCAGATAAGGCAATTGACTTAATTGATATGACAGCTGCTCATTTGGCCGCTAAGAATCCAGTAACCGATAAAGTAAGTTTGGAAAAGGATTTGAAGCAAGCTGAAAAAGACAAGGAAACTGCTGCTGCAAAGGAAGATTATGAAAAAGCTGCTAGTCTGAAGAAACAAATTGACGATATTCAAACCAAGTTGAATCAAGATGACAAGTCGAGTGATGAACCTGTAGCAAAAGTCAATGATATTGCCGATTCAGTCCAAAGATTAACTGGTGTACCTGTTTCACAAATGGGTGCTAGTGATATTGAAAGACTTAAAGGTATGGGCAAGCGTTTGAAAGGCAAGGTTATCGGTCAAGACGAAGCTGTTGATATGGTTGTCAGAGCTATTCGTCGTAACCGTGCTGGCTTTGATGAAGGAAATCGCCCAATTGGCAGTTTCTTATTCGTTGGTCCAACTGGTGTCGGTAAAACTGAATTAGTAAAACAATTGGCTCAAGATATGTTTGGCTCTAAGGAATCAATCATTCGTTTGGATATGAGTGAGTATTCTGATTTAACGGCTGTTTCTAAGTTGATTGGTACGTCAGCAGGTTATGTTGGCTATGAGGATAACGGTAATACGTTGACTGAAAAAGTTCGTCGTAATCCTTATTCCATTGTTTTACTTGATGAAATTGAAAAAGCTAACCCTCAAGTGTTGACCTTATTGCTTCAAGTAATGGACGATGGTCGTTTAACAGACGGTCAAGGTAACGTGGTTGACTTTAAGAACACAATTATCATCGCAACTTCTAATGCTGGATTTAGCAATGGTAGTAAAGATGAGAAGTTAATGGACAAATTAGCACCATACTTCAGCCCTGAGTTTTTGAATAGATTCAATGGAATTGTTGAATTTACCCATCTATCAAAGGATGACTTGAATCAAATCGTTGAACTTATGTTGAATGATGTTAACCGTAACTTAGCTAAAAAGGGTATTACTTTGGAAGTAACTCCTGAAGCTAAAGAGTGGTTGATTGATGAAGGTTACGATGAAGCGATGGGTGCAAGACCATTACGTCGTGTGATTGAACAACAAATTAGAGATAAAGTTGCTGAATTCTATCTTGATCATATTGATGTTAAGAGTTTGAAAGCTGATTTAGTTGATGGAACTATTAAAATTTCTGAGAAATCGGCTGTTACAAGTGAATAAAAAGAGATTATAAGCTTGCAAAAGGTTCAAATACAGTTGGAATTTTTAATTGTATTTGAACCTTTTTTTGTGCATTTTACAGTGTGATTTGATATATAGTATGTTATGCACAAATAAGCATGGAGGAAAATTGATTACTCAAAATAATTTAGCTAAAAAAGACAGTTCTAAGTCTAAAGTTAGAATTCAAGTTGATAAGACTTTAAAACAAGATGCCGAAAAAGTATTAAGTAATCTTGGAATGACCCTTACCGATGCAGTTACCATGTTATTTAAACGAATCGTCGCAACAGATTCCTTCCCAGTCAGTCTTCAATTAACGAATCTAGAAAAAGCCAACCAAAGATTGCTAAAAGCAACTCAAGATATTCCAGTGAAAAATTTAAATAATCAAAAGGATGTTGAAGATTGGTTAAAGGAGACGTCTGAAGATGATGAATAAGAATGATGTTGTTGATTCTTTTTAGTCCATTTAGTAAAAATTTCAGAAAATTCAAGAATGAATATTTCATAAATATAAATCATTAGAAGATAGCAAAAACCGAACTTTAGATATCTTCATGTGCTTTTATGTACCTGTTTAGCTATTTAAATTAATAAAATTATAGCAAAACACGAACTATATTTATATTAAAACACATAAATGTTTCTAAAACACTTGTCAAAATCCGAATTATTTGTAATACTAGATAAGTCAAAAAAAGAGATTATTTTTTCTAAGGGGCGTTTATAGTGAATTCATTAGATAATAGAGGGAATTTAAGTTTTATGGAACGTTTATTCCATCTAGAAGAAGCTCAAACAAATGTAAAACGTGAAATCTTAGCTGGTTTGACGACATTTGTTTCAATGGCTTACATTTTGTTTGTTAATCCGCAGGTTTTGGGAGACTCAGGGATGAACAAAGGTTCACTGTTCACAGCTACAGCTTTGACTGCCGTAGTTGGTTCAGTGTTGATGGGTATTTTAGCTAATTACCCAATTGCAATTGCTCCAGGATTAGGTGATAATGCCTTTTTCAGTTATTCAGTTGTTATCGCCATGGGTATTCCTTGGCAAACAGCGATGGCTGGTGTTTTCGTAGCCAGTTTAATTTTCTTAGTGCTCTCATTAATGAAAATTCGTGAAATCGTCATCAATGCGATTCCGAAAGATTTGAAATTGGCGGTGGCCGCTGGGTTAGGTATTTTTATTGCGTTTGTTGGTTTGCAAGGCGGGGGTTTGATCACAGCAAGTAAATCATCACTTGTTGCCATCGGTTCATTCGCAAACCCAACAACTTGGTTAACAATTACCGGATTATTAGTTACAGCTATTTTGATGGCTCGTAAAATTCCAGGTGCTATTTTTATCGGAATGGTCTTTACAACAATTGCTGGTCTAGTTACTAAATTAATTCCAGCACCAGCACATATCGTGTCAGGTATTCCTAGTTTGAAGCCAACCTTTGGTGTTGGTGTTGCACATATTGCTGATATCAAGGAACCACAACTTTGGGCAGTTGTGATTATCTTCTTATTAGTTGCATTTTTTGATACAGCCGGTACTTTAATCGGATTGGCAGAACAAGTCGATATCATGCAAGATAAAGATGGTAAAATGCCAAGAATTGGTCATGCTTTAATGGCCGATTCCATTTCAATGGTCAGTGGAGCAGTTTTTGGAACAACACCCCCAACTGCTTACGTTGAATCATCAGCCGGTATTGCTGTGGGTGGTAGAACCGGTTTAACTTCCATCACTGTTGGTGTGTTGTTTGCATTATCAATGTTTTTCTCACCATTATTGACAGTCGTAACAAGCAACGTTACCGCACCAGTTTTAATCATTGTTGGAACCTTAATGGCTCAATCAATGAAAGGTATACAATGGGATAGATTTGAAATTGCGCTTCCAGCATTCTTAACAATCGTTGGTATGCCACTAACTTATAACATTTCATACGGTATTGCCTTTGGATTCTTAGTTTATCCAATCACAATGCTAGCAGCAGGTAAGAGAAAAGAAATCAATCCAATTATGTATGGATTGTTTGTAGTCTTTGTTATCTTGCTTTACATTATTAATATCTTGCCAAAAGCCAGTTTGGCATAATTATTCTGCTTTTAAATTTTAAATAGTAAGAATCTTACGTAATCTCTTTTTAGAGAGAAAGTGAAGTCAATCAGATTTCATTTCTCTCTAGAAAGAGATTTTTTTGTCTAAATATCTGAGTGATTAAAGATTCAAAAAACATGCTTGAATCTCTGGTATTTGGGTCGGTTTTGAACCAAAGTAACAAGACTAGACAATAACATGTTGACTTTTTTTTAAGTAAATCATAAGCAAGAATCCGTCTGAAAATTATTATCGAATGAACGAAGGACTAGTCGGAAGAGTTGGACAGTGGTTACTGGCAGTGAAAGTGGTGTTAGGACGACTGGTCTTGTCGTTCTTACAGCACCGGGCGTGTTGAAGACTTGCCGAACTTGCAAGGCTTCAACCGAGGTTCGAGACCTTGGCTCGAGCCGTTCCGCATTGCCAGTAACCACTGTCCAACTCTGGAGACGGAATTTTTCAATAACCAACTTTATAAATTTAAACAACTACTTTAATGGTATATAATATATGGGTAATCGCTTACAAGGAGGGCAATGAGGAATGAAGAAAATTATTAATAACGTCGAGGATATCGTACCAGAAATGATTTCTGGTCTCGTGAGAACTAATACGGATCTAGTTAAGCAGATTGATGGGACAACTGCTGTTGTTAGAAATGATTCAAAATTCAAAGCAAATAAGCAAGTCGGCATTGTTTCCGGCGGTGGTAGTGGTCATGAGCCATTACATGCTGGTTACGTTGGTGATGGGATGCTTAGTGCTGCTGTTGCTGGGGAAGTTTTCACATCTCCAACTCCGGACCAAATTTATGAAGCAATCACGGCAGTTGATCAAGGTAAAGGTGTCTTGTTGATTGTGAAGAACTATTCTGGCGATGTTATGAATTTTGATATGGCTAAAGAAATGGCTGAAGCTGATGATATCGAAATTAAAACAATTGTCGTTGATGATGATATTTCAGTGAAAAACAGTGAATTTACACAAGGTAAACGTGGGGTTGCCGGAACTGCTTTAGTTGAAAAAATTGTCGGTGCTGCTGCTCGTTCAGGAATGAATTTAGCCGATTTGGCAACGCTTGGTCAAAAGGTGATCGATAATACTAAGACAATCGGAATTGCCTTACATGCGGCTACTGTACCTGCTGTTGGTCATCCCGGCTTTGAACTAGGCGATGATGAAATTGAATATGGTATTGGTATTCATAACGAACGTGGTTATGCGGTAGAAAAAATTCAACCTTCTAAAAAACTAGCTAATGAATTAATTGAAAAGATTCTCAAGGAATTCTCTGATCAAAGTGGTGACTTTGCCATTCTAGTTAACGGTATGGGTGGCACACCTTTGATGGAACAATATATTTTTGCTAATGATGTTTTGAATGAATTGGCTGATAAGAAAATCAAGGTATCCTTCAGTAAAGTTGGTAATTTAGTAACATCATTGGATATGCAAGGAATTTCTTTGACTATTATGAAGGCAGATGCCGATTGGATTAAATATTTGAAGGAACCAGTTACAACAATTGCTTGGTAGAGAGGAAAATTTGATGAAATTAGAATTAGTAGATGCTAAAAAATGGATTACTTTATTTGTTGAAAAATTAGAGAATAATCAAACAACTTTGAACGAATTGGATACAGCGATTGGTGACGGTGATCACGGTACAAATATGAAACGTGGTGCCGAAGCTGTAACCGCCGCTTTTGAGAAAAAAGATCCAGAAACATTGGCTGATTTATACAAGGCTACAGCTTTTGCAATGATTCAAAAAGTTGGGGGAGCTTCTGGTCCTTTGTACGGAACAGCTTTTCTTGATATGTCAAAAGCAGTTAAGACGGATAATCTGGAATTGGCCGACTTGATTCAAATTGGAACGGATGGACTCAAGCGCCGTGGTGAATCCGATACTGGTATGAAGACTATGATTGATGTCTGGCAACCAGTGAGCGATGCGTTGAAGGCTGATAAATTTGACCAAAGTGTCATTGATTCGGCTTTGGAAAATGTCAAAGGATTGGTCGCTACTAAGGGACGTGCAAGTTATTTGGAAGAAAAATCTAAAGGACACATTGACCCGGGTGCCCAATCAAGTGCTTATTTGTTTGAATCATTAATTGAAGTTTTAGGAGAATAAGTTTATGAAATATGGAATTTTAATTGTTTCACATTCAGCAGACATTGCCAAAGGTGTCAAAGCTTTGATTTCCCAAGCTGCACCTGATTTGTCGATTACAACTGCCGGCGGAACTGAAGATGGCGGCATTGGTTCATCACTGGAAAAGATTCAGCAAGCAGTTGATGATAATAAAGGTGATGAAATTTTAGCCTTTTATGACCTTGGCAGTTCCAAGATGAATTTGGAAATGTTACTAGAAATGACAGACAAGACAATTCATAAGTATGATGTTGCTTTAGTTGAAGGAGCTTATACAGCAGCCACTTTGGCAGAAGTTGATTCTCCGTTAGCAACGATTGAAGATAATTTGAAGAGTTTAAAAATTAAATAGTTAATCAAAATGCTTTATAATTTAACGATTATAAGGCATTTTTTAATAGACTTCTAAATCAACAAATCAATTCGACTAAATTCGTATCGAAAATGTCGAGTGAGATAGAGCAATCTCTTCTAACATAGGAATCACGGAGGGTAAGCAAATGCTAAAAGAATTCAACTTATTGATGGATTATATTGAAGCACACATTACTGAAAATATTTCTGATGAGAAAATTACGCAAATTACCGGTATTTCAAGTTATCAATTTAAGCGAATGTTTTCATATTTAGCTGGGATGACGTTAAATGAATATATCAAATGTCGGCGCTTATCATCAGCAAATGTTGATTTGGCGCAAGGCCAACGAGTAACTGATGTGGCTTTCAAATATAATTACCAATCGATTGATGGTTTTACGAGAGCTTTCAAAGATTGGAGTGGCTTTTTACCTTCCGAAGTGATGAAAAATCAGGCTCAAAAAATGTTGCCTAAATTTAATTTTTTCATCGATGTTAGAGGAGGAACTACTTTGGATTACAAAATTAAGCGATTACCAAAATTTAATATTGTTGGTGTTTCTAAGCGAATACCGATTCAAGTTGAAGGCGTAAATGAAGAAATCGTTGCTTTAGCAAAAACAATTACTCCAGAGCAACGAAAGGAGATGCACGAACTGGCTAATATGGAACCAAATCAGCCATTAAATGTGTCATATGATTTTGACGAGGGATATTTGCAGGAAAAAGGAATGCTGACTCATATGATAGGTATGGCAACCACGAGTGAAAATGACTTTAATGACCTAGAAACACTAGCAATTCCAGCCAGTACTTGGGCCGTATTTTCAGTCACAGGAGATTTTCCGCAAGCAATGCAGGAAACGACCGCAAGAATTTACTCAGAATGGCTTCCATCTTCAGAATATCAGTTGAGGGATCTACCTAATTTTTCATTTACAGATTTGAAGGACAGCCAGCAAGATGTTTATTCGGAAATTTGGATACCGGTACAATAAGTGAATACCTAATTTTGAACTGGTGAATTAAGCAAGTTGAGACTATTATTATAAATAAATACCGTAGTCACTGGGGGACAAAATGATAATAGTTAAATATTTGACCCATTCAACGAACGATGCCAGTAAATTTGTTAAATTTATCTATCTTTTGTATCGGGTTATAGCTTTAGGAATGCTAGTAAGTCAAGCCTGGTTAGGCCGTGGCAATAATATACTAATTGTTTTATTAACTTTAGTTTTGTTTGAAATCCCGGCTATTATTGAAAATAAATTTAAAATCATGATACCTGACATCCTAGAATTTGTGATTATATCGTTTATATTTAGTTCAACTATTCTTGGTGAATTGAGTGATTTTTATGGACATTTACCATTGTGGGATACAGGATTACACGTCCTCAATGGCTTTTTGGCCGCCGGTGTCGGTTATTCATCAATTTATTTACTAAATGAAGGGATGACCTCAATACGTTTGACACCGATATTTATTGCATTAACATCATTTTGCTTTTCCATGACAATTGGTGTGATGTGGGAGTTTGGTGAGTTTACAGCTGATCAGTGGTTGAATACCGATATGCAAAAAGACAGAATCGTCCAGAAAGTTAATAGTGTAGAACTAGCGGACAAAGCTAATACAGTTGAGCATGTGAAGAAGATTGACCGTACAACCATTCATACAAAGGATAAGAAGAATATAGTGGTAAAAGGTGGTTATTTAGATATTGGATTGATAGATACAATGAAAGATTTATTCGTTAATCTAATCGGAGCTATTTTTTTCAGTATCTTTGGATATTTCTATTCGGCCAGTCATAGTCGGCGGTACAAATTCATTCGAAACTTTATGGTTACTAAAGAAGAGCATTAAAAAAAATCCTAACGATAATCAGAAATATTTAACTTCAGATTGTTGTTGGGATTTTTTGTGTTTAGTTATTTTTTAAAATTTATAAGTTAATAAATAGCTGGAGGGTTTGAGTGATTCTACCTGCTGTGGGACCGCTTCGAGACCTTGGCTCGAAGCGGTCCCACAGCAGGTAGAATCACTCAAACCCGGAAGCGGGAATTAGCCGTTATACTTGGATAACTTAAATTCCACGTGATCTTTATTCTTTAATTTTTTCTTGTCAGCAGAAACATTAACTTGTTTCTTGTTAACTGTATAAGTCCAATAAATTTTTTTCTTATTATTTTGTTTGTGACCGTCGATTTCAGAGATGAAACCTTTCTTGTCAGTTACTTTCCAGCCTTTTTTCAAGCCAGTTGTAACAGTGGCACCTTTTTTAAGTTTAAGAGTCTTTTTAGCAATTTGTTTCTTGTTCTTTTTCAAAGTGTAAGTAACTTTGATAGTTTTGGTTGAACTAGCTTGAACAGTTGTGGCAGCAGCTGGTGCGAATACGCCCAACAACATTAACAGTGAAGCTAGAAATGCGGCAAATTTTTTCACGATAGTTTTCCTCCTAATATTTAAACAACGTTTTTTATTATAGCAGAGAAAAAACAACCTGAATCAATTAGATTTTTTTGCTCAGTAAGTTAGAATAAGAATATTAACTATCAAAGGAGTGACGAGATGAACAAATTAATTGTTAATTTCCAGAAAAATATTAATAGCATCGCAATGTTTGTTTATCTAATCACAGTTATTTTGATAACATTACTGTTTAATAATCCTCTGATTTTGATAGGATTGAGTATCTCGTTATTCATTATGCTGGTAGTAACTCGACGTGAAAAAATCAAAGTGTCACTTAAATTTGCCAGTATAATTTTTTTAGTAACTGTTATATTTAATTTGATTTTGAATCAGCGGGGGACCAATGTCTTATTAGAAGTGCCATGGTTGAAAATAACGACTGAATCATTAATAAATGCGGCTGTTTTGGGGCTGTCATTTGTTAATTTGTTGTGGGCATTTAGTTTATATGATGCGCTGATTAGAATTAAAACCATTTTTGAATTGTTGGCCAACGTATTTAAGAGTATCGCAATCATTTTTATTTTAACGGTCAAATTTATTCCGCAAATTATTAAAATTTATACTGAAACTAAAAACATTAGTAAATTTAGAGTCAAGCAAGTTTATAACGATAAATTTTTGAAAAAAGTTAAACAGACAATTGATTTGAATGAAATTGTTTTGAATAAAGCGATTGCTAGTTTTATGAATGTATCAGACACGTTGATTTTAAAAGGTTATGATCAGCGGCAATCTAAACTTGGCAAGACTGAATTTAAGCGGGGGACTGGTTGATTTTGTGCTTAACGGTTGGGGTGATTGTCTTTAACACAATCATGTCAGTTAGAAAATTTGGCAAAATCAACTTTGGTTCGGCAAACTTACATATATCGTCGCAAGGTGTCAGCGCAATTTTGATTGTCGATAGTTTGTTCATTTTATTGCCGTTATTGATGGGAGGCATAAATTACTTATGGTGGAGATTTTACAGTTCAAAGATTACAGTTTCCGATACAATAACAGCCAAAAATTATCGTTAAACCACGTGAACTTTACCTTACAAAAGGGTGAATTCGTGACTTTGATTGGGGCAACAGGGAGTGGCAAGAGTACCTTTTTAAAACAAATGTTGCCGAAACTGATTGTTGGAAAAGTTTTATCGGGTGAATTAATTAAACAGACTGATAATTTTGCCTACGTCTCTCAATTTGTTGATAACCAAATGATTATGGAAACGCCACGGGATGAACTGAAATTCGTTTTGGATAATCGAGGTTACTCAACCAATGAAATTCAATTGCGGATTACGGAAATAGCCAGCTTTTTGGGTATTATTGGATTGCTAGACCAGCCCGTTGAACAGCTATCCGGTGGGCAAAAGCAACTAGTTAATTTAGCCAGCGCGTTGATTTTGAAACCGGAAGTATTGTTATTAGATGAGCCAACAGCGCAACTTGATCCAATTGCTGCCGAAAAATTATTACAATTAGTTCATAAGGTAAATATTGAATTTGATATGACGATTATTTTGGTGGAACATGAACTTGAGCAGGCGGTCAAATTTACCCATCGTTTGGTTGTAATGGAGAATGGCCAGTTAATTTTAGATGAGAAGATTGTTCAAGGATTAAAGGCGTTATTCAAGTCGGATAAATATCGGAATTTTTTAACGTCGAATGACCGTTTAGTTTCAGAATTGAAATTTAATGCCGCTTTACCAGTGAACAATCAAACTTTACATAAATTGATTGCGGATAATATTGCTGTAATACAAAGTAGAGATAGAGATATCACGGAAACGTCGGGAACTGTTTTATTAAAAGCTAAAAAAATAGGCTTTCGATTCAGTTTCAATGGTCGCCAGATTATTGACAATGTCGATTTAGAGTTAGCGCAAGGCCAGTCATACTGTATTGTTGGACCGAATGGCATGGGAAAAACGACGCTCTTAAAAATTTTGACCCAGCAGTTAAAAAAACAGTCTGGACAGTTAAAATTTCATGATAAAAAATTGACCAGTGATTTTTATCAGAAAGTTTTTGTACTTCCCCAAAATCCGGCTAATTTATTTATGAAAGATACGGTTGAAGCAGAATTAGATTATCAACGGCAACAGAGTCACAGTTCACTAGTGATTGAAGAAATTTTAAAAAAATTCTCACTTGAAGGTTTGGAAAAGCAGAGTCCCTACGATTTAAGTGGTGGTCAGCAAGAGTTTTTAGCCTTAGCATTGGGATTTATTAAAGACCCAGAGATATTATTTTTGGATGAACCGACTAAGGGTCTTGATCCGAATAAACGAGTAGCTCTGGGACAATTATTGCAACAGTTTCAAAAGCAGGGTGGAACAATTTTGGCTACGAGTCATGATTTGTTATTTGCTGCCAGTTATTTTGACCAAATAGCGATGATGTTTGATGGCAAATTGAGTGATTTTGCGACACCAGTTAAATTTTTCAGTGATAAGTTTTTTTATACGACCGAAATCAACAAATCTTTGCGGGATATTTTCCCACAAGCTTTAACATGGAAGGATATTAAATATTTTGAATCGTAAATCTGTTTCGCTATTAGTATTAGCAGTGGCTGTTTTGGGATTGATGGTCATTTTTGCTAGTGAAAATTATTTATTATTTTCATTTGGATTTTTAATTTTAACGTTAGGAATATATTTTTGGCGTTTTGAAAAGTCCCAGCATAATTCGCGAGAAATTGTCTTTATTGCCATTATTTGTGCTTTGGCGGTTGTTGGTCGAATTATCTTCGCAGGATTGCCAGCGGTCAAGCCAGAGTTATTTATTTTGATTATGGGTGCCATTGTCAGTGGACCGGAGACTGGCTTTTTGATGGGGACGATTATTGCCTTAACTTCTAATATGTATTTTGGTCAAGGTGTCTGGACCCCATGGCAGATGTTTGGCTTAGGTGTAATTGGCTTAGTTTCAGGATTGATGATGAATAAAAATGTTCCCACGTGGTTGTTAGTTATCTGGGGCTTTGCTAGTGGTTTTATCTTAGGTTGGATTATGGATATTTATTATATTATTGGTTTTGTTAATCCGATAACGGTCAAAAGTATTTTAACGTCTATTCTGGCTAGTTTTTACTTTGATTTTGTCCACGCATTGTTTACGGCAGTATTGTTACTATTTGTTGGTAAGCGATGGATAAAATTATTTAATAATTACAAGATTAAATACGATTTATTCAAAGAGTAGAGAGTGCGACAAAACTGTTTTTACCTTAAACATGCAGCATAAACGTGCAACAAAACATAGCTTTTTCCGCTTAAAACAAACAAGACCCGCAATCCAAAATCGGATTACGGGTCTTATTTGCCTTAATGCTCGAAAGCTGACCATGTTTTACACTCTTTAAGGAATCAATAAGTAAGCAAAAGCGGCAACTGCGCCACCAGCTAAAGGTCCTAAAACTGGTACCCAACTGTATGACCAGTCAGAGTCGCCTTTATTGGCAATTGGTAAGATTTGATGAGCGATTCTTGGTCCCAAGTCCCGGGCTGGATTGATAGCATAACCGGTTGTCCCACCAAGTGAGAAACCGATAGCTGTGATCAAGAGACCAACAACAATTGGATTCAATCCTGAGGTGAATTTACCACGTGTGAATGCTAATAAGGCAAAGACAAGGACAAATGTACCAATAAATTCACTTAAAAAGTTGAAGAAATAATTTCTAATGGCAGGTCCAGTCGCAAAAACGCCTAAAATGGCTGCTGGATCATCAGTTTCTTGCCAGTGTGGATAATAGTTGAGCCAGACGATAATAGCACCGACGATTGCTCCTAATGTTTGAGCAATAATGTAAGGGATGACTGATGACCAAGGGAAGACCCCGGCAATTGCCATACCCAGTGTTACAGCTGGATTCAAATGTGCTGGACTTAGAAAAGCAGAACAATAAATACCCAAAGTAACAGCTAATCCCCAACCTAAAGCAATGGCAATCCAGCCAGCACCCTCGGCTTTTGATTTCTTTAAACTAACGGCCGCAACAACACCATCACCCAATAAAATTAAAACTAGGGTTCCGATGAACTCACCGACCAATTGTAATGTTAAACTATCTTGCATAAGCTTCCCTCCATAAATTTGCATGACTACGCTTACATGCTATTATTATACATAGCTACTTTGCATAACACCATGAATTTACGTTGTGAAAGCGTGATTTTACTAGACATATTGTATGAGGAGTATTCAAAATGAAGATTTATACACGAACTGGCGATAAAGGTCAGACAAGAATTATTGGAAATGATGTACTTTATAAATCAGCTCCACGAATCAATTCTTATGGAACAATTGATGAATTGAATTCATTGGTAGGGGTCGTGATTGCTAATCTATCTGATGAGACAAGTATTTTGAAAGATGAACTTGAGGAAATCCAACAACTTTTATTCGATTGTGGGACAGATTTAGCCATCTCACCAACTGATAAAAAGCATGAATTTATTTTCAAAGCTGACAATGGTTCGGTTGATTGGTTAGAGAAAAAAATCGATGAATATACTGAAAAGACGCCTAAGATCCAAAAATTTATTTTGCCAGGTGGCTCTAAGACAGCGGCTAATTTGCATATGGCACGAACTGTTACTAGACGGGCTGAACGTGAAATTGTTGGCTTGATGCAAGAAGAACCTATTAATGATTTTGTTTTGAAATTCGTCAATCGTTTATCGGACTACTTCTTCGCCGCAGCTCGGTATAGCAATGTGCTTGATGGTGTTGAAGATATTCAATATCGTAATAGTAGACCAGTCTTTAGATAGGAGCTTTTTTAATGCGTACGGAAAAAGAAAAGATGTTAGCTGGAGATTTGTACATTGCTCATGATCCCGAGTTACGTAAGGATTTTGAAAAGGCTAAGGAATTAGTCCGAGAGTTCAATCATACAACTGAACATCAACCTGAAGAGCGCCAACGAATCATTAAGAATTTATTTAAAAAGAGTGGTAAAGGTGTTTACTTGGAGCCACCATTTTATACCGACTATGGCTGTAATACCGTTGTGGGTGATAATTTTTATGCTAATTATGAATGTATTATTTTAGACATTGCCAACGTAACAATTGGCGATAATGTGCTGTTTGGGCCTCGAGTGGGTATTTATACAGCAGGACATCCGATCGATGCAGTTATTCGCAACGAAGCATTTGAATATGGTAAGCCAGTTACGATTGGTGATAACGTTTGGATCGGTGCCAATGTGGTAATTAATCCGGGTGTAAAAATTGGTAATAATGTTGTTATCGGGTCAGGCGCTATCGTAACTAAAGATATTCCTGATGATGTGATTGCTGTCGGTAATCCTTGTCGAGTTTTACGTAAAATCAATGATGAAGATAAGAAGTATTGGGAAGCAGAAAAGCAACGTTATTATGAAAATTAAGGAAAAGTCGCTGTGAGAAATCACAACGATTTTTTTGTCGATTTTATGTTACTGGTAATTATAGAGTTGTGGGTTGAAGTGTTTTTCAATCTTCAGTTAAAATTGAAAAAGAATCAAAGTAGTAGTCAATAAATCAACTAGTAATACATGTGATTAAATATCTTAAAAGGCGATGATTACCAATGTTATTAGATTTAAAGAATTTGGCTTGGTCTAAGACTGATTATCAAAAATTTTTAGTAGAATTAGATAGTTTAAGTGATGAAAAATATCGGGCACGAGCCCAAAAAATTGTTCCAACAACATATGACCTCTTAGGCATTTCTATGGGGCAACTAAAGTCGATTGGAAAAGAAATCAGCCAGGGTAATCCGCAAGAATTCTTGAAAGTCGTTGGCTCAGAGAACTATGAAGTTATCATTGTTGAAGGTTTTGTTATTAGTAATTTAAAATTATCGCTATTGGAATTTGAAACTTACTGTGATGCTTATTTAGCAAAAGTTAATGCTTGGTCAATTTGTGATATGGTAGTTCATTTTAAGCAAGTAAAGAAATTTTTGCCAGAATTTTTGGATAAGGTTAAAGAATATTTGCAAAGTGATAATTTCTGGTTACAACGAACGGGATTAGTCTTTCTACTGAAGTTTTATAATATCAATGAATATCGAGCTGAAATGTTAAGATTAGCTTCGGCAATAAATAGTGAAGAATATTATGTCCAAATGGCACAAGCCTGGTTATTCTCCACGGCTTTTCCGTATGACCAAGAAAAATATATCAAATAATTTCTGAAGATTCTAAATCGAAAGTTGCTAAATTAACTGTTCGTAGAATAAAATCTTTGCGACATACTACTGAAGCAGAAAAGGATAAATTAACTTCTTTATTGTAGAGAGTGGGACAAAACACATTCAGTTTCCGAGTGTTAAGGCAAAAGACACCAGTAATCCGACTTGGGATTGCTGGTGTCTTTTGTTTTAAGCGGAAGAAGCTATGGTTTGTTCCACGTTTATGTAGCATGTTTAAAGACAATAGTGATTTTATTGATATTTAAATTTCAAATAATTCTTCCAAATGTTGGATAACCCCTTGTTGATTATTATCAACGGTTTCAAAAGGAGCAGTCTCATGAACAATTGGGGAAGCATTTTTCATTGCCACGCCATGTCCAACATAGCGTAACATTTCTAAGTCGTTACCACCGTCACCGAAAGCACACATTTCTTCTGGTTCAATATTTAATTTATCGGATAAGTAATCTAAACCAGTTGCTTTGTTTACGTCAGCTCTGATAACGTCGATATCGCCATGACCGCTTGTTACGACTGAGACAGTTGGTCCAATCATATCGGCTAATTTTTCCATATATGCTTCAGTTTCATCAGGAGGACAGTTGATTGAGAATTTCAAAATATTGTCAGTCACATCTTCTAGTTTATCGACACTAGTGATTTCAGGAAAATAAAATTTACTCATTTTAGCAAATTCAGGTGTTACATTTTTGGCAATATAAGCGGACTTTTCACCACAGACGATTGATTGAACATCGTCAAGACTGTTTAAAACCTTGATAGTCTTTTGAACGACATCGTGAGAAAAAGTATCGGTCTTATAAATTTTGTCATGACTACCAACTAAAGCACCATTTTCCGCAACGAAAAGAGTCTTAGGGAAGTCTTTGAAGAAATCCTTTAATTGATAATATTGATTACCACTGGCAGAGACAAAAGTAATACCATTTTTAGTCATATAGTCATAAACATGACTAAAGCGTTCTTTATCGAAATGCTTGTCATCAGTTAAAAAAGTACCGTCCATATCTGTTGCAACTAGCTTTATTGTCATAGTAAATTCCTCTCAAAGTTCATACGTTATATTGATGATTTTATCTATTAATATTCATTTAAAGCAATCAATTTTGATAAGTTTCTAAAAAAATAAATTTGTCCAAAGCTTTGGCAATGCCGTCATTGTCGTTGGTATCTGTTACATAGTCAGCGTGTGCTTTGGCAAGATCAGAACCATTACCCATGCAGATGGCAGTTCCAGCGAAATCAAACATCGGTAAATCATTTTGTTCATCACCAAAGACCATGACTTCTTCAGGTTTGATATTTAATATCGTTGTTAACTTAGTTAGACCGCTACCTTTATTGACATCTTTATGCATTAATTCTAAGAAATTGTCAGCAGCACGGACGACATAATAATCATCAGCAAATTCTTTTTTTACTGGTTCTTCATAATTATCCAAAGTTTCCTTTTCACCAACGATTGCGGCCTTAGGAATTTCAAAGTCAGCGGGTAATTCATCGGGTGTTCGGACGTAAATTCCAGCACTGTTTTCCCAAGCTTGAACGACTGCGATTCGATTAATATCGTGATTAGATGTATAGACTTTGCTATCGTCGCCTAAAACATAATATTGCATGTTATGTTCAGTCACGTATTTAACGATACGGCGGTAATCAGCGTTATCTAACGTTTGTCGCGATAAAATTTTTCCAGAGACAGATTCTACTAAGGCGCCATTGTAAGTTATGACGTATTGTTCGTCACCTGTGATGCCAATTTCTTTTAAATAGGGACTGACACCGGCTAGGGGACGTCCAGAACATAGAACTATTTTGATACCTTGTTGTAACGCCTTTTGTAAAGAATTTTTAGTGTCGGCAGTAATTTCACTTTGTGAGTTTAATAATGTTTGATCAATATCTAAAGCAATCAATTTAATCATGGCAGTCTCCCTTTTTTAACTTAATTAATTAAGCTAGGGATATTGTATCAAATTGGTAAAGCGGTTTCAATTGGTGATAATATTCTTCAAAATGTTATGTCGCCCAATTATCGCGAGTCCAATTCGATAATCTTGTTCAAAGCTACGCTCGAAATCGATTTGATATTTTTCATGTAACGGTAAATTTCTTTGAATCGTTTGTTTAATTTGGTCGACTTGTAGATTAGACAGATTGAGCTTTTCTGCATAGACGATAATTAAATTAGGGTCCAAAAAACTAATAATATTTTGGACATGTTGAATTATTTGCTGGGTAATGGGTAATTGATTGTCGATGGTACTATATTCAATTTCACCAGCAAGTCCATCGGCACCGTTAATGAGACGATTATTAATAACGATGCCTACACCTGGAGCAAAGTTGTTTGGCAAATAAATTCCAACAGCAATATTGCGATTTTCTTTTAACTCGGTAGCAGCTCCGAAAGTACTAGCGTTGGCGTCATTAATAACTAACGTCTTAATATTTGTAGCTGTTTCAATGGCTTGGGATAAATTAATTCCCTTGAGTGATTCAATGTCACTAATCTGCAAATAACCTTGTAATTCGGCTCCTGGGACACCAATAATAATTTTTGCAGGCTGATCGTTAAGTGTTTGTTGTTTAATGAATTTAGTTAATTGTTCAACTGAAGTTATTGGTCGGTCATTGAACTTCTTAAAAAGAACTTTGCCACTTAAGTCAGTTAAAAAATAAGTAGACTTAATATTTTCACCAGTTTCAACTAATTGGACGATGCCTAAGTGATAAGCTGTGTAGTTTAATTTATAGATTTTAGCTCGACGGCCGCGGGTATTGAGGTAATCAATCGTAATAATTTCAGTATTAGAAATCAAAATATCGAGCAATTTATTGATACTGACAATACTAAGTCCAGTCAGATTGGATAATTCTTTGGCTGATAGCTGATCATTTTCGTCCAACAAGTTTAAAATGATTTGAAGATTTTGTTGGCGGGCGGATAGTCTGGTATCTGTTTTCAAAATGTTCCTCCTCAAATGAATATTTCAAGATAGATAAAAAAATTTATTTGTTTTTGCTTTACAATATGTTTAAACATAATTCATAATGAACTTAGATAGATGATTAGTCTAATATCCAAAAAGGATGGTGACGCTTATGATTAAAAATGATTATAACGTAGAATTGAATCGTTTAAGTCAAATCGGAACAACTGATGTTCCCAATTTAAAAAATGTTCAAATGATAATTAAAGACCGAATTGATACCCATTCGTATGAACCAATAATTTATGATCATTTGAAAGGTTTATCTGATGAGCCTAGTTTGCCAAATGACTTAACTCAATTGCGAGGCGGTAACAGCCACGACGATATTTCTCAAAGAGAATATTTTGATGTAGCTGTTGATGATGAATATGCTGACACGTTAAATAGACATGTTCGTTATTTAAAAATTTATCAAAAGGCTAACATAGATTCCACTAAAGCCGTAATTTATTTGCACGGTGGGGCATATTATGGTGGTTCACCAGAAGATACTTTACCATTTTTAAAACTTTTAGCCACGAAATTTGCTGGAGTAATTTATAGTGTCGATTATGGCATTGCCCCAGAAAATCCCTATCCAGCAGCAATTGAAGATGTATTGTCAGTAGTAGTTGCTATAAAAGATCAGTATCAACAATTATCCTTATCAGGCGATTCTGCCGGTGCAGCAATTGCTTTGAGCGTCAGTCAATTATGTCATTCAATGGGAATTTGTGAAGTTTATCAACATGTTTTATTTTATCCAACGGTAGTTCATGGATCTGACCATGAAGGTTCACTTTGGAACGATCGGGCGATATCAATTAATGAAAGTCAACGTCGAGCATTGCATAATAATTATACCCAATTCAAAGCGCTCGATACGATTATGACTGACTTTTACACCGACCATCAAAAATTGGATTTAACTGCTCCAATTTTGTCACCACTTTACGCTGATCCCTTGAACTTTAAACATGTATTAGTTTTGACGGGTGAATTCGATCCATTCCGTTTACAAGATGAAGCCTTCGTTCAGAAGATTGGTATGGCGGGATGTGAAACCAAGTATATCCGTTATGGTGGTCTAGCACATGCATTTCTCAATTATGTCGATAAGATTCCGGCAGTTGAGGATGCACTTAATGAGTGTGCCAATGTTTTGAATTAGTGCCGCCTCCAGGAGCAAAGAAATTAGGTCGCTATGGGGACCGACGAAAGCCAAGGTCTTTCGTCTCGCTTTTGAACCTCGCAAAAACCGCGAGTTTCAAAAGTCGTCCCGTGGTGTAATGGCTAAAGCCATAACGCCACTTTCACAGCGACCTAATTTCTTTGCTCCTTCCGGCTAGTGTCTGTCTTCAAATTAGTCCGATAAGAATTTATTCTGATATGGATAAATATTTTAATAGCATGGTTGTTCCAGAATCCTATCAAGACGGTAATAAAAGCTATGAAAAATCAATCTATTCTTGAGTTAATAAAGAACTGTCCGAATCTGGAGACGGAATATACGAGTGAGAAATTATAGAATTGAATATAAAAAAGCTAGGTATTTTTTCTTGGTATAAATCCAGAAAAATATCTAGCTTTTTGATTCTATTCTAAACTTTCGTCTTCACCTAAAACGTTCTTGAGATTTCTGAGTTTCTTAAGTTCCATACGCCAAGTGCTTACAAGGACTAGCACGGATCCTATCCAAGCTAGTGGGTTGGCCATGGCAGCTCCATAGAAACCAAATAGTCTGATTAAGACGATACCTGCAAAGACTCTCATCAAAAGTTCAGCAACACCAGCAATGGTAGGGGCTTTTTGATTGCCCAGACCTTGTAGGGTATATCTGACAATAAATAGGATTGAGAGTATGAAATAACTTGAACCGTTGAAGTAATAGTAAATTTGCACTAGATGTAAAACGGCGTTTTGGCTACCATTCATGAACAAGTGTGAAATACCGCGTCCAAAGAAGATCAAGAAAGCACCGATAATGGCACTAGCTGAGACGGAGATAATGATTCCATCTTTGACTCCTTGGAGAATCCGGTGGAATTTCTTTGCGCCTAAGTTTTGAGCTGTGTAATTTACCAATGCTAGTCCAAAACTAAAGGCAGGCAAGGTAGCAATTTGTTCAACTCTTCCGGCAACAGTATACGCAGCCACGGCATTAGCACCAAGTGTATTCAACATAACTTGTAAAATAATTGAACCAATGGCAATGATTGAAGATTGGAAACCCATTGGCAAGCTGATTTGGAGTAATTCTTTAATTTCAGCTTTATCAATTCGAAAATCACTTCTGGTCAAAATTAAATACGGAATATGACGTCGAATGTAAAAATATAAAATTATAAAGGTAATCGTTTGCGCTACAACGGTTGCTAATCCGGCTCCAGCGACTCCCATGTGTAAGTAAAGGATGAAAAATAATTCTAACAAAATATTCAAGACTGTACTTACAATCAAAAAGAAGAGTGGTACTCGAGAATCGCCCAGTGCTCGCATAGTGTTTCCAAGAAAATCAAAACCAACAAAAGAAAATATTCCTGCAAAGATAATTTCCAAAAAGATAAATGAATCATGAATCAATACTTTTGGTGTTTGCATCGCTACAAGTAAAGGATAAGCAATCAAAAGCGCAAGTACGGTAAAAATTACGGCAATGCAAACGGAAATGATAATCCCCGATGCAAAACTTTGTCGAACCCCGCGTTCATCATTGGCACCGTATTTTCGGGCAGTCAAAATAGTTAAACCACTCGTCATACCTTGTGCAAAACCGATAACTAAACCGGTCAGTCCCCCAGTTGCACCAACACTCGCCAGAGCATCAACGCTGATTGTTTTCCCAACAATTAAGGTATCAATAAAACTGTAAAATTGTTGGAAAAAGTTACCTAATAGTAAAGGAATCGTATACAGAAATATGACCTTCATAGGTTTTCCATGAGTTAGATCTATCATATGTCTATATTCCCTTTCATAAAGATTATGACTATTTTAGCATGTTTACATTTTTTTGGTGTGTTTAAATGTGCCGCCTCCAGGAGCAAGAAAAATTAGGTCGCTGTGGGGACCGACGAAAGCCAAGGTCTTTCGTCTCGATTTTGAACCTCGCAAAAACCGCGAGTTTCAAAAGTCGTCCCGTGGTGTAAGCACTAAAGTGCTAACGCCACCTTCACAGCGACCTAATTTTTCTGGCTCCTTCCGGCTAGTGTACTTTTTTGGATGGATAATTAATTAGTTATATTTTAAAGTAACTTGATAAAGTAATGTAGATAGTTATTTTTAGCTAAATGCGTTAGTTATCCTTAAATATAAAACGTAAGAAGACAGAATTTGTTCAGCTTAAAATAAATCGACCCAACATTCCTTAAAGGAGTGCTGAGTCGATTTTTTATAAACCAACAAATTAACAAGTAAGTTGAATTTGTTGGCTAGCTCTTAATGGTAATTTCTTGCCCATGAAGATAACTTCTGTGTCGTGGTCAGTGGTGATTGTTACGCCATCGGCTGTTACTTGGAAGGCGTAATTGACTCCTTTGAAGTCTATATTGAAGGCAATTTCGTTCCATTGTTTTGGCATGTGTGGATTGATTTCCAATATGTCGCCACGATAGTCGATGCCGGCAAAGAAGGTTGTTACGACGTTGATTGTTGCTCCCATGACGCCTAAGTGGATGCCTTCGGCTGTGGTTCCTCCTTGGATATCATAGTAATCACTCGTTAAAGCTTCGTAGAATAGTTTCCAAGCTTCATTTGTATCGTCAACTTTTAATAGCAACATTGCATAGACGATACGAGATAGGGTTGAACCATGGGTTGTTCTAGCAATGTAGTATTTGACATTGTCATCAATGAATTTTTCACGGTTAGCGATTGGATATCCGAGGTCGTCCATAATATCAAAGAAATCATTATCGGTTAAATTGTATAGTGCCATCAAAGTGTCGGCCTGTTTAGCAACTTGATAATTATCGGGTGAGTCGTTGTGAGCTTTGAGGATTCGATCCATTCTGGAAATATTGTCATATTGTTGACGATATTTGGCGAAATCTAATTCTTTCAAATTAAAGTAGCCTTCGAATTGTCCTAAAATATCACCTTTAAAATCGAGTTTCAAATTGTGTCTAATATCATTGATTTTTTGTAAATCAACAGTTGTAAAGTTAGTTTTCTGGAAAATATCTTCTATAATATCACTATTTTCGTTAGTGATTAAGTCATTGATTTGTTTGAATAACCAACTAACCATAATGTTGGTATAGGCATTATTCTTGAGACCACTGGTCTTACTTTGAGGGTATCCTTCGTGGAATTCATCCGGACCCATAACATCGTAAATAGAATACTTACCGCTATCTTTATTGAGTGTGGTCATGTCGATCCAGAATTTGCTAATATCTAACAACATTTCGTATCCATATTGACGCATAAATGTTTCGTCATGAGTAAGGTTGAAATAGTTCAAAACGTTGTATGCAATTGCTAAAGAAACGTGGCGTTGTTTACGTGAGTTATCGGGATCCCATTTATTAGTAATTGGATTTAAGTGAACTAATTGTGATTGCTCATCACCGTACATCCCACTTTGCCAAGGAAACATAGCACCGTCATGATTGTCATCAGCAGCATAGTCGATAGCTGCACCAAGACGATTGTAGCGATACATCAATAAGCTTTTTACTAATTCAGGGGAGTGAAGGGCATAGTAGTCCATATCAAATAATTCATCCCAGAAAATATGTCCACGATAACCTTCACCGGTTAAGCCACGTGACCCAACAGAAGCATCAAGATTTTTGTTCGCATTTATTTGAGCTGCACAAGTCATACTGTAACTATTTAATCTCAAAAGTTTTTGGGCGGTAATATCGCCATTAACAAAAATATCTTCATGATGCCAAATATTGCGCCAGTTTTGAATAGCTTGAGTTTCAGCTACGGCAAAGTCAGGTAAAAATTCATGTTCTTGGGCTATTTGAGCAACGTTAGTTTTCGTTTCTAGTGAAGTAAAAAGACCAACGTATTTTTCAAAATGATAAGTTTCACCGGCACTAACATGGAAGGAGACTTGTTGTTCAGCAATTTCGGCTTGATTGTTAGTTTTATATTGTGTGTTATTGATTGTGGAATAGTTTAATTCAGTTTTAATCGCTATTTGAACATCGGATTGATTCGTGTGTGCAAGTAAAGTTGAAGCTGTATCGGAGTTTTCAATTTTATCGACAACCAGGTGTTTATTAGCTAAATTACGATATCTTTCTACGTTCGAATTAACAACTGTTCCATCAGTTTGTGTATAAATAGTAATTTTGCCATTAAAATTCAATGGTTCAATCACATATTGTAAATAGTAGTCATGATAATTCTTTAAATCAGCTAATTTCTTTCAGTGATTTTTAGCTCTTTATTATCATTTAGTTGAACTAACATAGTAATGGTTAGTAGGCCCGTCTTCAGGTCGAGTGAACGGTTAGCTTCAACAATGTTTTGTTCATTAATTTGAAAGCGCTCGCCGCCATCAACACTGAAAGTAATATATTGGGCATTAGGTAGGTTGACTAAGTCCTCGTTGATCACGTTTCTTCCATTAATAGGAGTTCCCAATTGGTTGAAGACACCAGCAACATATGTAGCAGGATAATTATCGTCATTTGCCTTGGCTTCTAAATAGGTACCGCGAAGTCCGAAAAATCCGTTCCCAATGGTTTGCATTGATTCTTGACCATACTGGCGTTTACCATGATCAATTCCGTAATAGTCAAGGTGCCAAGTTGAATAATCGATTTCTTCTTCATAGGCTGACAGTAAATCGGAATTGGCAATGTCTTCACTATTAATAACTGGTATATGGAAGATATTTTCCAATTCGGTTCCAAAGTCAATGGCTTTACCATGGTAAAAAATAGCATTACGCTTAAGTTGATATTGACTAGGGTTAGTAATCACTAGAACTTTCGCTGAATTGGCAGTTTTATTTTTAAACGATTGTAAATTTTGTTTGATATCTAAGTCTGAATCAAAATTGTAAGAATTTTCATCAATTTTACTTATACGGTCAGCGTAAAAAATTTGTTGATCAGTAATTTTTAAGTACATTGCGTTCATAATAAAATCCTCCATTAAATAGCTAGAATAAGATAGAACAAAATTTTGATATGTGTTTAAACATATCCTCTTCAATTAGATTATACACCCTGTTTAGATGAATATAACGCGAATTTAATAATAAATTATATTAAAACTTGATGTTTATACATGATGAGATGTATTATAGTAATAGTTAAGATGTAACCGGTTACCGATGAATTTAAGGAGGTGCTTTTTTATGAAGGGTACAGTTAAAATGCTCGCTCCAGTTTCTGGGCAAGCAATTGAAATGACTGAAGTTCACGATCCGATGTTTTCTGAAAAAGCCATGGGTGAAGGTTTTGGTATCATACCTAATGACCAAACAATCGTGGCTCCTGTTTCTGGTAAAGTTATGTTAGTAGCATCAACTAAGCATGCCATTGGATTCAGTACGGATGATGGTTTTGAAGTATTGGTTCATATGGGTGTTGATACAGTTGAGTTGAACGGAGCTCCGTTTGAACTATTTGTTAAAGAAGGAGATACCGTTAAAGCTGGTGACACAATTGCCACAATGGATATTGATGCCGTCAAAAAAGCCGGGAAGGTAACAGACGTTATCGTCGCTATCACCAATACCGCTAAGATGGTTAAAGATATTCAAATCAATAAAGGCAATGTTAATGCAGGGGATGCTGTTGCAACAGTTGAACCAATGGCTCCCGGTGAGGCAACTGCTAAGCCCAAAGGCAAAGTTGATTATGATCAACTAGGTAAAGACATTGTGAAGAATGTCGGTGGCGTTGCCAATGTTGAAAATGTTATTCACTGTATTACACGTGTCCGTTTTTATTTGAAAGATGATAACAAAGCAAATGATGAAGTTATCAAGAATATGCAAGGCGTTCTAGACGTTGCTAAAGCTGGTGGACAATACCAAGTTGTTATTGGACCAGCGGTTGAAGATGTTTATGATGCTGTTGTTAAAGCTTTAGGACCAGGTTTCGGGGAAGATTCCGCTGCTCCTAAGCAAGAAAAAGTAGTTGCACCAAAAGGTGTCTGGCCAAAGACAAAATTCTATTTTAGTGCTCTAATTGGTGTTATTACAGCCAGCATGATGCCTATCATTGGTTTGTTAGCTGCTTCAGGTATTTTGAAAGGACTTTTAGCTTTAATTGTTTCAGCTAAATGGCTTTCCGCAACAAGCTCAACGTATATGATCATTAATGCGATGGGTGATTCAGTCTTTTACTTCCTACCAATTCTAGTTGGCTTTACTGCTGCTAAGAGATTAGGCGCTAACCAAATTATTATGGGTGTTATTGGTGGTGTACTAGCATATCCAACACTTGTTCAAGTTGCTACAAAAACAAGTTCTACAGCTATGAATATTAACTCTAATTTCTTTGGTATTCCTATCCACATTGCTAACTATACATATTCAATTTTCCCAATGATCGCTGCAGCTTGGATTGCTGCTAAAATTGAACCATGGCTCAAGAAACATATCGTTATGTCACTACGTATGATTCTTAGTCCATTGCTAGAAGTATTTATTGTCAGTGCTATTATTATCGTCATTGTTGGACCAGTTATTACTTTGCTAAGTTCATACTTAGCTGCTGGTATCGTTGCTCTATTGAAGATCAGTCCAGCTATTTCTGGTTTGATTATTGGTGGTTTGTATCAATGCTTGGTTATTTTCGGTTTGCACTGGGCCGTTATTCCAGTCGTTGCCAGTCAAATCGCCACAACAGGACACAGTGCTTTGAACGCTATCGTTTCAGCAACAATGGTTGCTCAAGGTGCCGCTGCAATGGCTGTCTTTGTTAAAACGAAGAGAAACATTGATATGAAACAAATTGCTGGTGCCGCTACATTGTCAGCCTTCGCTGGTGTTACAGAACCCGCAATGTATGGTATTAATTTGAAGTATGGTCGTATCTTCTGGACTGCTAATATCGGTAGTGCTGTTGGTGGTTTGATCACAGGACTATTGCATGTTGATATGTGGGGCTTTGCCGGTTCATTGATCGGATTTGCTTCATTCATCAATCCTAAAGGTATCGATGGTAGTTTCACAGGTTACTTAATTGCTTCTGCCGCAACAATTATCGTTGCATTCACATGTACATACTTGTTCGGATTCAAAGAAGAAGACCTTGAAAAGAGCCATGCTGTTGAAAAGGTAAGATTAGGTAGTCGTGAACCTGCAGCTAACTAAAATTATGAATAAACTAAACAGGACTGCTAGTAAAATAGCAATCCTGTTTTTGTGTGTTTGAATATGTAAGCAAAAACTTTTAGATTTTACAAATAGTAATTAGTTGTAATATTTCGTTTAAAAATGAATGAAAACGTTGACGGCATTAATCTGTAGAAGATAAAATTAATGTAGTTGTAGTGCATGTTGCTAGACCACGGGACGACTTTTGAAACTCGCGCTTTGTGCGAGTTTCAAAAGCGAGCTGAAAGACCTTGGCTTTCAGCGGTCCCCATAGCGACCAAAATTTCTTGCTCTTGGAGGCGGAATATTTAACTAGCACCACACATAACTATAATATCCATTAACCATAGGGGGTTAGAAAATGAAACTGAAAAAGTTAAGTATTATTTTATTTTCTCTAAGTTTTTTTGCCTTATTTTTTACTAAAGCACAAGTCGTTGAAGCTAGTGATACGGCTGAACAAGCGTATAAAACAGTCATTGATACTAGAGATAGCGTAGTGTCATTATATGCAAAGGGCGACGATAATGTCTTTAGAAAAGTTACCAATAGAGCCTTAGCACCAACTAGCTCTTGGTATACGGATAAGCAAGTTTATCATGGATTAACAGAAAACAATACATATGGAAATTTCTTTAGAGTTGCTACCAATGAGTGGGCTGAGTATAAAGATAGTAATTTTGGAGTTGAAGTTATACTTCAAAAATTGACTGCTCAAGTGGATAATTATCCACAAATAGACGCGCAGACTATTACTGTTAAAGATGGTGTTAAAGCTCCAATATATGATTCATACGGACATCGTACGGGTAAAACTGTACCCGCTAATAGCTCGTGGTCAACGGATAGACTTTACTCATATGGTTCGGGAATACCGCTAGACTTCATAGCATACAGAATTGGCAGTAACCAATGGCTCAGCTATGATGATGTAAATGTAACGGCTACTCGTTAAGAAAATTAAAATTTTAATTAATATACTATTTTTAAAAGGGATTTGTCATATACTTATGGTAAGTCCTTTTTTTGTTCTGGAGGTTAAAAATGGCGGAAATTGAAATTAGACCAGCTCGTCCCGAAGAAGTGGAAGAGTTTTGGGAAACGGCATATAGTGACCCTGATGCTGAATGGGCTAAATATAACGGCCCTTACTTTAATAATAAATTTCCAAGTCGAGAAGAGTTTGTCAGTGTTATTGCTTATCGGAAGTGGATTCATGATAAGAATCATTTAGTTGTAACTTATGATGACAAAATTGTTGGATCAGTCGGTGCTGGTTTTGAAGATGGTCGATTGGAACGTTGGCTCGATATTGGAATTATCATTTATCGCAATGATTTATGGGACAAACATATTGGAACGCAAGCACTGAAACTATTTATTGATTATGTCTTCGGTATTTATGATTTGCCACACGTTGGTTTGACTACCTGGTCAGGGAATCCTCGGATGATGCATGTCGCTGAAAAAGTTGGCATGAAACAAGAGGCCTGTGTACGTAAAGTTCGTTATTATAATGACAAATATTATGATTCAGTCAAATATGGAATTTTACGGGATGAGTGGAAAGCTTTGAAAAATAATGACTAAGGTTGCTGGGTTCTGAGACAGTTACTGTGCGGAGTAGTATCTATGTAATTTAAGAATCAGAATGATGTTATGCGATAAATATAAAATCAGATAACCTTAAAGACGGATTATCTGATTTTTTCGTTTCTATTTACAATTTGAACGTGTTTCTACTATATAATAAGGAGTTTTTGGTTATGGATTATATGCTTGGGGTCGATATCGGCACGACTAGCACTAAAAGTGTACTTTATGATATGAAGGGACAAGTCGTGGCTTACGCGAATGCCGGTTATAAGTTATATCAAGATATTCCAGATATGGCTGAAGAGGATCCGGATGACATTTTAGATGCAGTTGTTGAGGTCATGGGTCAAGTTATTCGCAAAGCTAAGGCACAAGCTTCTGAAATTAAAGGCGTATCTTTTTCTTCCGCCATGCATAGTCTTATTTTGATGGACAAAAATGACCAACCATTAACTAGAGCAATTACCTGGGCCGATAATCGGGCTGCTAAATATAGTGATGAATTGAAATCAAATGGATTGGGCGCGGAAATTTATGCCAAAACCGGTACTCCGATTCACCCCATGGCTCCTTTATCAAAGATTCTGTGGCTGCGGCATGAACGTCCCGATTTATTCAAGCAGACAAAGAAGTTTATTGATTTAAAGACATATGTCTTTTTCAAACTTTTTGGTGTCTATAAGATGGAATATTCAATTGCCTCGGCAACTGGGATGTTCAATATTTTTAAATTAGATTGGGAACCACAAGCCTTAGAGTTATTGCAAATTACTAGGGAACAATTACCCGAGTTAGTGGAACCAACAGCCGCGATTACCGGTTTGAAAAATCAATATAGTGATATATTAGGTATTTCGTCCAAGACCCCCTTTATTTTTGGAGCGAGTGACGGAGTTTTATCTAATTTAGGAGTCAATGCAATCGATCCTGGTGTAGTTGCGGTAACAATTGGGACCAGTGGAGCCGTGAGAGTAGTTGTCGATAAACCAGTAGTCGACCCTGATGGAAAATTATTTTGTTACGCTTTGACAAAAGATAAGTGGGTCGTCGGTGGTCCAGTTAATAATGGTGGTATCGTCTTTCGTTGGGTCAAAGATCAATTGTTTGCGCCAGAACGAATTACAGCCGAACAAATGCAAGTTTCTACCTATGATATTTTGACGCAAATAGCTGAGAAAATCCCGGCGGGTTCAGATGGACTGTTATTTCATCCTTACTTAGGTGGTGAAAGAGCTCCAATTTGGGATGCTTATGCACGTGGTTCATATTTTGGGTTGACCCGTAAGCATACTCGAGCACATATGGTTAGAGCAGCTTTGGAGGGAATAGTCTATAATTTATATGTTGTGATGTTGACGATTGAAAAGATTACCGGTAAACCTAAAAGAATTCAGGCTACTGGAGGGTTTGCTCGTTCATCATTATGGCGCCAAATGTTGGCCGATATTTTTGAACAACCTGTGACAATACCTGAAAGTTTTGAAAGCTCATGTTTGGGTGCTGCTGTTTTGGGGATGTATGCGCTAGGTTACGTGGATGATTTATCAGCCGTTAAAAGTATGATTGGTGTGACTAATGTGCATCAACCTAATCCAAATAATTTTGAAGTTTATCGTGAATTATTACCAATTTGGATTCGACTATCTGAAATTTTAGAACCGGAATACAAAGAAATAGCCGAATTTCAAAAAAAACATAGTAATTAACTTATCATTTTGAAAAATAATTTCTAATTGTCATTTACATTGAAAAAAGTGCTATAAATCCCTTTAGACAGGAGTTTATAGCACTTTTTTTAATGATTTTATAACTTAGTTACTAATAAAATAACGGAAAATTTTCAGAATAACATATAAATTATGGCTATTTTTATAAAAATCAGATTGTTGATGCACCAACGATAAAACGAACATTTGTTTCAGTTGTATTACTAAGATTACAGAAAAGGGTGTTTTTGTAATTTTACAGACGTTGTTGTGTAATAAATACCTGTTAGTATATGCAACATAGCAAATGAGGGCTAGAAAAAATATTTTAAATATAAGGATGTAATTAATTCATGAAAAAAGTTCTATCAATCGCTTTAGTTAGTACTATGGCATTAACAGCAATCGCAACATCAACTAAGACTGCTCAAGCTGCAGTACAACTCGACAGTAACCATGTTCAAGTTGAAGCAGGTGATACATACAAGAGTATCGCTGCTAACGCTGGCGTAACAATCGCCGAACTAGAACAAGCAAACGGCCGTGAAATTGGCGGATTTGACTTGATCTTCCCAGGTGAAACAGTTACATTACCAGGTGTTACAACTCCTGCAACAACAAATACAACTGCTACACAAACACAAGCAGCTACTGAAGACACAAGTTACCAAGCACCTGCACAACAAGCAACACAAGCTACAACACAAAGTGCTACACAAACACAAACAACAACTCAAACTGGTACATCACAAGGAACATTCAAGATTTCATTCTATGATCCAGCTGTATTAGGTTCAAACATGGGTTATGGTGGTGTTGCTGCTAACCTTTCAGTATTCCCTAAGGGTACAACACTTAAGATCACACTTTCTGATGGTACAGTATTGATCAGAACAGTTAACGATACAGGTACATTTGCATACAGTAACCCTAACCAATTAGACGTTGCTATGCCAAACAACCAAATTCCTTCATACGGTGTTACAACAGCATCTGTTGAAGTGCTTTAATATAAAATTTCGGTAAAATAAAGACTCCAGTAATCCAATTTTGGATTGCTGGAGTTTTTTACTTTATGCAAAAATAGTAACACTGCTATATTCAAAATTTTCGACTATTTAACTTCAAATATTAGTTAATCAATTTCATTGCTTGGTGCAGAACGTTTTTGCCGTTCATTGTGCCATAATCTTTCATATTAATTACTTCAACAGGGACATCGACTTCTTTAATAATATTATCTAATAAGAATTGTATTTGTGGTCCAAGCAAGATAACAGAAGGATGATGGGTGTCAGCCTCAAGGGGAATTGCAGAACTGGCTGTGGCAAAAATATTAACATCAATTTTCTCAGCCTTAGCAGCTGCAATCATTTTAGTAACCAGTAACGAGGTGGACATACCTCCAGCACAAGCTAACATAATTGTTTTAGTCATCTTAATCTCCTTGAGTCAATCTTATAGTTAGTATATTCTTGGACTTGAATTTCGACAAGTTGTTAAAAGATATAATGAGACTTTGAATTTACTTTCAGCTTGTTCACAGGTTGTCTATGAAAAGGAGCAATCCATTTTTTCTGGTTCTTTATAATACTTACAATTGTTCATTATTAATTAAAAAAATAAAGAACAAACTAGCACTATACGTTAGATTGATTAAAAATTATAATTTTTCTAATAATTCCTCTGGTATAGAGCAAACAATACTCCTATACTTGTAATCAAAGAGGGAGTGAACGTAAATGAAAAATACAAGTTCTGATTGTACTGAAATTCTAGTTGGTAAAGCCGCTAGTATGGATGGTTCCACTATTGTTGCCCGTAATGAAGACGGTTATGCACCAATTAATCCGATTAAATTTGTTGCTCATGAAGCAAAAGATCAAACTGATGCTGTTTATATCTCAATTACAACCGGCGTCAAAGTACCGCTACCTGATCACGCTTATCGTTACACCGCTACACCACAGGCTGACCAAAGTGATGGACAGTATGAAGAGGCTGGTATCAACGAGTATAACGTTGGAATGAGTTCAACTGAAACTACTGCTACAAATGCGCGAGTTTTAGGCTATGATCCACTAGTGCATAATGGTATCGATGAAGAAGCCATGTTAACGTTGGTTTTGCCATATGTTAAAACAGCTAAAGAAGGTGCTATTCGTTTGGGTGCCTTGTTAGAAAAATATGGTACTGGAGAATGCAATAGCATTGCTTTCAATGACAAAGATGAAATTTGGTTGCTAGAGACAGCCGGTGGTCATCACTGGGCTGCTATGCGTCTGCCAGATGATACTTATGCAATCGTTCCTAACCAAACTGTGATGCAAGAAGTTGATGTTAATGATACAGATAATTTCTTAGTTGCTACAGATTTAGTTGAGTTTGTCGAAAAGCATCATTTGAATCCACAACCAGGCCACTTTAATTTCCGTGAAATTTTTGGTACTCAAAGTGAGGCCGACGCGTACTACAACACACCACGTACTTGGTATGGTCAAAAATTGTTTAATCCTGAAATTGAACAAGAACCAACTGCTCAAGATATGCCTTTATTGAGAAAGCCTGATAAGAAGATTGCCATTGAAGATGTTCAATATTTCTTGTCATCACATTACAATGGTACAAAGTATGATCCATTTGGAACATTTGCTTCTGGAACTGAGAAAGAACAAGTTCAATTTCGTTCAATTGCTATGGATCGTAACCAAGCTTCATCAATTCTTCAAATTAGAAATGATGTTGATGAGAATCATGCCGCCGTTCAATGGTTAGCCATGGGACTCTTCGCTTATAGTCCTTATGTACCTTTCTATACGAATATTACGGATACACCTGAAGATTACAAGAATACAACCAATGACGTTGATATCAACAACGTGTACTGGTTGGAGAAGACATTGTCAGTCATGATTGAGCCACATTATCATGAATATTCAGATATGATTCATGCTTATTTAGATGGATGTCAATCGTATGCTCGTCAACGTATAGAAGTTACCGATAAAGTAATTGACGGATTTAACGACGATGTTTCAGGCTTCTTAACCGAAAGTAATTTGAAGACAGCCGCAGAAATTTCAAAACGTACACATACTTTATTTGATGAGATTGTGAAGAAAGGTTTGAATCTTTCTAAGACAACTTGGGAAAAAGGCCAAAACTTATAATTGATTCATTTTTTCTCAGATTTGATTAATGAATTGAATAAAAAGGCTTTATCTAAATTAGAATACAATCAAAAAAGACTAAGTATTTTTCGCTCGGGTGATATATTTCGAGAGAAAAATATCTAGTCTTTTTCATTGACTAAATAGGTAATTGTTTTAAACTTTGTTAATAAACCAAAGGTTAAAAGTTTTGAAATAGATATTAATTTATGATGTTCTAGTATTTCAAAGCATAAAGAAAGTAACTATCATATATTTCAAGTGCAATAAAAAAATAACTAATAAACTAGCCGGAAGGAGCAACAAATTAGGTCGCTGTGCAGGTGGCGTTAGCACTTTAGTGCTTACACCACGGGACGACTTTTGAAATTCGCGTACTGTGCGAAGTTCAAAATCGAGTCTTGAGACCTTGGCTCAAGACGGTCCCCACAGCGACCTAATTTTGTTGCTCCTGGAGGCGGCATCTCACAGTATTTAGGCTAATAGGTGAATTTATGAAAAAAATCAAATGGGTTATATTATTGTTTGCAACAATTATCATTGCTTTGGGAACGGAACAAAAGGTATCAGCCAGTGCAGAGCAAAGACAGATGCCAACATTATTTTTTCATGGATTTGGTGGAACTGTTCATTCGATGGATTATTTAATCGACCAATCACAGCGCGATGGCTTCGCTACAAGGACCTTAACTATCGTTGTAACGCCGAAAGGGAAAGTTTTATCATATGATAATTGGCCTAAATCGGCTAAAAACCCTGAAATTCAAGTATTGTTCAAAAATAATCATGAGTCAGATTATCATCATACGGCCATATGGATTGACTCAATTTTACAGTTTTTGCATAAAAAATATGGTGTAACGCGTTTTAATGCCGTAGCCCACTCTTGGGGTAATAATGCCATTATGTATTATTTAGAAAATTACAGTCAAAAAAAGGGTCAACCGCAAATTGATTCACTCGTAAATATTGCGGCACCGATGCAAGTTTTGAATCGTAATATTTATCGCCGAAATGATTGGCGGTATTCAAGTCAGCTCAGCAAAGATTTTAATACCTATGTTGAACCTAACTCAACAATCCGTAATTTGCATATTCGGGAATTAAATATTATGGGACAATTAAGTCCAGCAGATCATTTTGATAAAGCAGTTCCCGTCTCATCGGCTAAATCTTTACGGAGAGTTTTTAAGGGACCTAAACAATCGTATCAAGCCCGATTATTTACTGGTCCACGAGCTGAGCATAGTGCTTTGACAAGACGGAATCCGAGAGTATTGCATGATATCGAACATTTTTTGTGGACAAGAAATTAGCATGAAACCTTTACTCCTGAAGGCGGTCTACTACCTTAGTTAAAAAAGTACCTTAAATTACATAACAAATTCATTATTTCGTCACATTTTTTCTATAAAGTAACAATTGCAAGATAATTAATGGAAAAAATAGGTGACAGCATGAATTTTTTACTAGTAGCAGCGATTTTTATTCTCGGACTCTGCCTGTTCAATTTTGGTGGACGGGTAAAAAGTAGCGGAGCTGCTAAATTATTTTATTTTATCGGCGCAGCTAATGTTTTATTGGCGATGTATATAGCATGGCCTAAGTAAAAATTAAGATACTTATCATTTATAAAAAACAAATTAGTCGATTGATAAATAAGCAGTTTGCTAGAAGACCGACGAAAAAGTAAGTGGACTGAGACATAACGATTTGTTATAAATATGCAGCATAAACGTGTGACAAAGCATAGCTTTTTCCGCTAAAAAAACAAACAAGACTAGCAATCCAAAATCGGATTACTAGTCTTGTTTGCTTTAATAGTCGAAAGCTGACCATGCCTTGTCACACTCTTCATATTATTCGATTGAAATTAATCGGACATTATCAACAAAATCAGATAATTTTAATTTATCTAGTAAGTCGTCAATTGTGCCATTGAGGTGGCTAATGTCGAGTGAAATAACAACCGTTGCAATGTTATGAATGGGAATATTTTGGTTGATGGTTAAGATACTTGCGTTAGATTCAGAGATATCAACTAAAACTTTTGAAAGAATACCTTGTTCATGATGAAGCATCATAGAAATAACGGCTTTGCGATCTGTCATATCATCATCAGGTAAAAAGACTAAATCTTTATATTTGTAATAAGTTCCACGACTGATACCAACCTCTTTGACCGCTTCACTAACGTTATGAACCTTTTTGGTTTCAAGTAAGTTCCGTGCCTTAATTACGCGATCAAAAGATTCAGGTAAAATAGAGCTATCAACAATATAATATTTTTCCACAGTCATTATCCCCCTCGGTTAGTTGTAATTTTTATAATATCAAGCTGTTAAAATACAGCAATTTCAACAATCTATCCTTTAAATTATATCATTGTGCAGTTTTGTTTGGTTTAAAGATTTAGCTTTTTTTGCTATTCTAATAGTGATCGGAGATGTTAATATTGAAGACTTTAGTAATAGTTTCACACCCAGAAATTAATAATTCACAAACGCAGCAATTTTTATTGCAAGGTGCTAAGTTGCAAGATGTTACTTGGCATCATGTTGAGGAAATATCTGATTTAGATGTTGCTCAAGAACAAGTACTTTTACGGGAAAATGATCGAATTATTTTTCAGTTTCCACTATATTGGTATGCAGCTCCTGAAGGTTTGAAACATTGGGAGGACGAAGTTTTGACGCGAAATTTTGTCTATGGCGATGGTGATGATAATTTAAGTGATAAGGAATTCGGTATCGTTGTAAGTACCGGTATGCCTTTGAAGGAATTTCGTCGTGGTGGTAGTGAAAATATTACTATCGACCAAATAATGGCACCATATTTTGCAATTGCTGACCGTGCCAAAATGAAAATATTGCCAACTTTCACGATTGCACAATTCCAATACATGGATGAACAGCAACAAATGCAATTGTTGATTGATTATCAAAGATTTTTAACACAAAAGTATCCCGATACTTTAAGCAACCGTCAAGCATGGTTCGAGCAGGAATTTGCGGATCGGTTTAAGAACTTTAACGACACTAATTGTACTGAATGTGAAACGGTTTTGAATACTTTCATTCAACGTCGTGAAGATTTGGAACAGTTGAAGAATACGATTGATTTAATTAAGCAAGGGGAGGATGAGTAAGTATGGATGATAATGAGAATGGACTTTGGCTTGAGAAAAAAATTGCTGATATGTCTAAGAAACAGACCGCTTACGAGAATCGAGCCTTCTTAGTTGCTATGAAAAAAGTTGTTTTAGAACAAAATAAACGTTCTGAACAATTAAAGGGTGAAGTCGATGGCCGGTTGTGGAACCATGAGCAGTGGTAATAAATAAATTTAAAACGTAAACAGACCCAACAATTCAAAACCGGATTGTTGGGTCTGTTTATTTTGCTTTAAGTAATAGCGTTATTTTGAAAAGACGAATTCACGATTATCTTTATTTAGAAAGGTTAAATCATTGATATCAATATTTAAGTAGTCATGGAAACGTTTCTTTAAAGCATTAGCGGCTGCAATATGATCGTCTTTGCGGTCGGGTTGAATATTTTCCATATAAAATAGGAGATCCTTTGTGTCATCAGTGTCAGCAACTCGAGCACTATCACGCCAAGCCCAGCACCGTGAAATGATATCTTTATCATCGCGATAGACGACTTCACCGGGTAGGGCTTCCTCAACTTCGTCTTCACCAATTGGTGTAAAACTTTCGCCACCTTTAGCAACAGTTAAGTGGACATCGCCAACAATTTTATCGAGGTCTTCTGCTGCAATGGGGAAGGCATATTCAAGTGAAACTGAATTATAAACGTCCACGACAGGATTAATATTGCCGACACCTTTGTTATTTTTGGCACGTTTTAATAAGTTTTCGACAGCGTTACGAGCACCCTTTTTAGTTTTGAATTTGCGGTATGCATCACGCCAGGCTTTAACTACTGGGTTGGCACTAATAGGGTCGTCAGGGACCCACTTTTTAGCGATTTCGTTGGCATCTTGAATTAAATTATCAGGCACATTCGTATCGTTATGATTGTCAACATCATGTGCCGTCATAACGGCTATTTCAACTTCAGGAAAAATATCCCAAAATTCTTGATCAATGATGATTTTTTGCATTAAAATCCCTCCAACTTCTATTTACCCCCATTATATTATTTATTAAGAAATATTTGGGGAAAAAGATAAATAAAATAGTTGACTACTTGTAACTATTGAAGTAACATCTATTTTGCAAACGAGGAGGTAGTCAAGATGAATTATTTAATTACTGGAGCAACAGGTCATTTGGGTGGTCAGATTTTTAAAGAATTAATCAAATTAGTTCCAAGTACAGCTGTAACTGCTGGTGTCCACACTGTTTCCAAAGCAAAACATATCGCTGAAACAGGTGCAGGGGTAGCTGCCATCGACTTTATGAAAGAAGAGACGTTGGTTCAGGCATTTACTGATAAGGATGTTTTGATCTACATCCCTAGTAAAAGTCATGACAGTTTTAGTCGTGTTAGTGAGTTGGAGAATGTCATTCAGGCGGCTCAAAAGGCAAAGGTAGGACATATTTTGGCGATGGGATTCATTGCTGATCAGGCAAACAATCCGTTTGATTTATCAGCTTTTTACGGCTATTTGCCAAGACGTTTAGCATCGAGTGGAATTCCGTATACAATTGTGAAGAATGCCTTATATGCTGATCCGTTAGTCCCTTACTTGCCAGAATTGATTGCACGTCAAAATGTTATTTATCCTATGAAAGACCAGGCCTTGTCGTTTATTAGTTTGGCCGATAGTTCAAAAGTATTTGCCAAAGTTGCCGCCACGAAGTCGCTATTGATTGATGGAAAAATTTATACTTTGACGCAAGAACAAAACTATACAATGCCACAATTGGCTGAAGTTTTGAGTAAAGTTAGTCATGCTCCAATCGGTTATCAACCAGTTAGTTTGAAAGAATTTGCTGAATTGTATAATCAAGGTAATGAAGGTCATATGCTAGCTTCAATGTATGATGCTGGAGGTAAAGGATTGTTGAACGAAATTAGTTCTGACTATCAGTCGATAATGGGGCATCCTGCAACGTCACTATTTGATTTTTTAACCAAGGAATATCAAAAATAGCGTGCCAGAAAACATGTACAGTTAAAAATAAACAAGACTAGTTATCCGTTGCGGATTGCTAGTCTTGTTTATTCTAAGTGGGAAATTGTTGTACGTCTAAGGGTAAAAAAGTTATATCACAGCATTCCACAAATAAAATTCTAGTGAATATTATGTTCTTTGGCTTTTTGCTCGACTAAGATAGTTTCAATAATATCCTGTAACGAAACACTGTTGAACTTACGTAATGCCGCCATTTTAGCATCCTCATAGTATGTTCCTAACACTTTTTGAATGTTGCCTCCGACAATACAGTCAGGATTGGTATTTGTATCTAATGTGAATAATTGTCGTTCACCTTCGGTAGCTAAGTAAACATCTAATAAGGTTATATCTTGTGGGTTCTTGGCTAATTTAGGTTCAGCTGTACCTTTCTTAGTTGCAATTAGTCCATTTTCCCGAAGGATACTCATTAATCTTCGAACGACTACGGGCGAAGTCTCGACACTATTGGCAATTGATTCACTCGATAGTCGTTGGTCTTGATAGATTTTGATGAATGCTAGGATATGGACAGAATCACTAAAGCGGGTTGAAACTCTCATTTTTATTTACCTCAGATATGTAACTTTTAATTTTACAAGTGTTATCATAAACTGAATTTAAACTCTCGTCAATTAATCATGCCTGTGCGGATTGTTTGACTATAAATTCGACTTATTTTATATTATTCATGTTACTGATTCTTGTTACTCAAAAAGTTACATGAAAGAGATTTGTTATGATAGAGTTTGAGCACGTTTATAAAGAGTATGGAGATAATTCTGCTATCAAAGATTTGAATTTGAAAATTCAAGATGGGGATTTTTTTGTGATGGTCGGAACAAGTGGTAGTGGAAAGACTACAACTTTAAAGATGATCAATCGCTTGATTAAACCAACTTCAGGAAAGATCTTGATTGATGGCAAAAATATTGAAACGTATGATTTGCAAAAAATGCGTCTTAATATGGGATATGTTTTACAAAATATCGCCTTATTTCCTAATTTAACAATTGAAGAAAATATTACAATTCAACCTGATTCACTTCATTGGTCAAAGGAAAAACGCAAAAATGTTGCGTGGGACTTATTAGAAAAGGTAGGCCTTGACCCCAAGCAATATGCCAAACGGATGCCTAATGAATTGTCCGGAGGTGAGCAGCAGCGTGTTGGAATTATTCGAGCATTGGCAACTAGTCCTCAGATGGTGCTGATGGATGAACCCTTTAGCGCACTGGATCCAATTTCTAGAACGCAACTACAAGATCTAGTTTTGAAATTACACCGTGAGTTACAGACGACATTTATCTTTGTAACGCATGATATGCATGAAGCCATTCGTTTAGGTAATACAATTGCCGTTTTAAGTAATGGGAACTTAGAACAAATTGGTAATCGAGACGATATTTTGAATCATCCTAAGAATGAGTTTGTTAAAGGGTTCTTTAAGCAAGAAAAAGGAGGTCAATCAACCGTTGGTGAAATAATTGATGCCGGATTTGGTCAAAATACAACGGTTGAATTGAACTCGTCACTATTAAAGGGAGATTCAGTTAATCGTTTGGCTACTGAATTGAAAGACAATGCGGGCGTGGTTATTTTTAACAATGATAATGAAAATTACCAGTTAACAACTGCTGACTTGCTAGATTTTTTGGCAAAGGCAGGTGAGAGATAGTGAATGCAATAGTTCATATTTTACAAACACAGAGTAGTGGTATTTGGGAGGCTTTGGGACAGCATATTTCTATCTCCCTAATTTCACTTTTTATTGCAGCTATCATTGCTATTCCTTTGGCAATCATTTTAATGACGCACAAACGTATTGCTGAAATAATTTTACAAATTACGAGTATTTTACAAACGATTCCAAGTTTGGCGTTATTAGGAATTTTGATTCCTTTTGTAGGTATTGGCACGGTGCCATCAATTATTGCACTGGTCGTTTACGCGGTCATGCCTATTTTTCAAAACACGTATTCTGGTTTGACAACGATTGACCCTAACTTAGAAGAAGCGGCGGAGGCTTTTGGTTTATCGAGAATCAAGAAATTAGTTAAATTCCAGTTGCCACTAGCAATGCCGATGATTATTTCGGGTATTAGAATCGCGATGGTAATGATTATCGGAACAGCCACACTAGCTGCCTTGATTGGTGCTGGGGGGTTGGGTACTTATATTTTGTTGGGAATTGAAACAAATAATAATGCTCTGTTATTGATTGGAGCCGTTTTATCGGCAGTCTTAACTTTGATTTTTAGTGCTCTAATTAAAGGTATTTCAAAATTGTCCTTGAAAAAAATGGGGATTCTTTTTGCGGCTGTGATTGTCCTATTTGGTGGAATTGCAGGTTATCGAAGCGTTGTGAAACCACCTGTTAATGTGACGATTGCTGGCAAAATGGGTAGCGAACCGGAAATTTTAATTAATATGTATAGAGATTTGATTGAGCAAGATCATCCTAATATGAAGGTTTCTTTAAAGCCCAATTTTGGAGGGACATCATTTCTGTATAAAGCTTTGGAATCTGGATCAGTTGATATTTATCCGGAATTTACGGGTACTGTCTTACAAGCGCTAGTTAAAACCAAGCAAAAAGTGAGTCATAATCCTGAAAAAACCTATCAAATGGCCCGAGATCTCTTGAAAAAGGATGCCAATATGGAATATTTATCACCAATGAAGTATCAAAATGGTTATGATTTGGCGGTAAAAAAGAGTTTTGCTCAGAAGTACAATTTGAAAACAATTAGTGATTTGAAGAAAGTCGAGCATCGATTGCATGCTGGATTTGACCCTGATTTCTATCAACAAAATGATGGTTATCCCGGAATTAAAAAAGCTTACGGTCTAGATATTGCTAGTGTTAAAACGATGGAACCATCAATTCGTTATAAGGCCATTGCTAATGGTAAAGTTAATATCGTTGATGGCTACACCACAGACCCTGAAGTTCAGGAATATAACTTGGTGGTACTAAAAGATGATAAGAATCATTTTCCACCATATCAAGGGGCCCCGTTGATGACTGAAAAATTTGCAATGGGTCATCCTGAAATTAAAACTACCTTGAACAAATTGGCAGGGAAAATCAGTGAATCAGATATGCAAAAGATGAATTACTTAGTTACGGTGAAACATGAAAAAGCTTCAAAAGTAGCACATGATTATCTGGTTGCACAGAAATTGTTGAAGTAAGAGTGGGACAAAACATGTTCAGCTTTCGAGCATTAAGGCAAATGACGTCAGCAATCCGATTTTGGATTGCTGGCGTCATTTGTTTTAAGCGGAAAAAGCTATGTTTTGTTCCACGTTTATGCTGCATATTTAAAGATGATAATAGTTTTGTCCCAAACTTTTTTTTGTGTTTTGGGCTATTTTTGTTGTACGATTATCAACATTGAAAAGGAGTGGTTTTATCAAAAATTCAATACAGACGAGAATAATTGGATTAGTTTCAGGCTTGATATTAAATGCCTTTGGAAATGGTCTTTGTATTTCAGCCAATATGGGTAGTGGCTTGTGGACTGCCGCTGCCGTTAATTTAACTGAATGGATTGGTTTAAATACTGGTTTATTGCTATTTATTTTTGGCGTCGTCAATGCAGTTACTAATCAATTTTTGATTAGACGCTTTGATGGTCGAAGATTGATTGGCGAATTATTATATGTAATGTTTTTTAGTTACTTTGTTAATATCTTTACTAATTTACTGAATAATGTTGGTGTACCAAATTTACCAATTGTCATTCGTGCCATATTGTCATGTTTAGGCGTGGTATTTTTCTGTGTGGCAATTTCATTGTATCAACGGGCCAATATTGTGATGCACCCTAATGATGATACGACCAATATTTTGCGTTTCATGTATTTAAAGGGGAATTCAACCGCAGCTCAAGTAATCGATTTTGTTCCACCAATTATTATTATCATCATTGCTGGGATTGCCATTAAAGCAGTCTACTCCGTCAATGTTGGGACAGTCTTTTCATTTATTTTTAATGGAATACTAATTGCCTTATCAGATAAAATGATCTGGCCAGCATTGAAACATAATTTTGCTTCTTAGATAATTAATGTGCCACCTCAGGGAGTAAGAAATTTAGCTAGTTTGGCTGGATAATAAAGAAGAACCAAATTGCTAAAAATATTTTAATTTAAGGATATTTGGCATTTAAGTGAAATTTACTGCCATAAGTTATATAATGAATACACAGGTAAAAGAGTAAACGCTTTCATAAGTGCTAAACCTGTGAGGTTCTAATAATTAATTAGGTGGTGTGTATTGATGAAACTAAATGACAATACTGAGGCAAAGAGAATTTTATCGGAGCTATATACCGATATTAATAATGCAAAGGATTTAGACAAAGAGGATTACTCTAAAGATTTTGTTCTAAAAACATATAATTTACTAAATAAGAATTATTCATTCCAATACTTATTTGGCAGGTTGCGGGATGACCGTAAAGTTAAAAAGACTTTGGATAATCTTGATAATGGTGACAAATATTTGGAACAGATTGACCAATTTGCACATAATGTTGGTTATGCCATCAATTAACAGTTGAATATAAAATAAAAAAAGTAGCAATTCATAAAAAGTTGCTACTTTTTTTATCTAATTATTTTGTTGCAAATACAACAAAATAATTATACAATAACTTTTGTTCGAAAGAGAGGCACAGTTATGGTAGACATTTTGAGATCAATTGGTGTAATTGCACGATCCCTTGATTCCATCAGTAATATTGAATTTAAACAATACGATTTAACTAAGGGACAATATATCTACTTAGCAAGAATTTACGAGCATCCCGGAATTATTCAGGAAAAATTAGCCGAAATGATTAAAGTTGACCGAACAACGGCCGCTCGGGCAATAAAAAAGTTAGAAACCAACGATTTTATTGTCAGGAAGCAATCTGACGATAATAAGAAAGAAAAGAAACTTTACGTAACTCAAAAGGGTAAAGATACATATCCAATCCTTTACCGTGAGGAACATTATTCTAACGATGTTGCCTTGAAAGGACTGTCACCAGCAGAACGAAAACAGATCTTTGAACTGTTGGAAGTGGTCGAAAGTAATATTTCGGAAAATTGGGAATATGTTAAGAAGGGTAATAAGCGGATATATTAATGAAAACAATAATAAAGAAATGTACCGTAAATGATTTGGAAACACTGCAAAAACTAAGTACTGAAACATATCTAGACACATTTGGTCAGTATAATACGGCGGAGAATTCACAAGCTTATGTTCATGATGCCTATAATCTGGATATTTTAAAACGAGAGATGACGAATAAAAATTCTGAGTTTTACTTCTTATTTGTTGATCAAAAATTATCGGGATATTTAAAAGTCAACATTTTAGATGCCCAGAGTGAACCGCTTGATGACAGCTTCATGGAAGTGCAACGGATTTATATTCGAGTACCATTTAAGCGTCTAGGTTTAGGAAAGGTTCTTATGGACTTTGCAATTGAGCGTGCCAAAGCTTTTAAAAAACCACATATTTGGTTGGGTGTTTGGGAAAAGAACTATCCAGCACTAAAGTTTTATAAATCAATGGGTTTTGAGCGTTATAGTTCACATAAATTCGTTATGGGTACTTCAACACAAACAGACTATATTTTAAAAAAGGAATTGGAAAAATAATATGACAAAAGTAGTAGTAGATGAAAAACTTTGGGAGTTATTCCCCGATGCACAAATTAGCACATTAGTAATTCATGGCATTGATAATCACGTTGATGAAAAGGATGATTCTTACTTTGCTAAATTATTGAGTGATGCAGCTAAAGAATCAGAGAAGTTCATTACTAATGAATCATTTAAGGACAATGAAGTTGTTGATGAATGGCGTCAAGCTTTTCGTAAGTTTAAGACTAAAAAGGGTGCTCGTGGATCGATTGAAGCTTTATTAAAACGGGTTAGCCAAGGTCGTGAATTTTCACCAATCAATCCGTTAGTTGATATTTATAATAGTATTTCTTTGAAGTACGGTGTGCCTTGTGGTGGCGAAAATATCAATGCCTTTGACGGTGATATGCATTTAGGTGAAGCAAAAGGTGGAGAGGAATTCAAACCACTAGGTGCGACAGAAGATTCACCCGCTCTTCCGGGAGAAATTATTTATTATGACAACGCGGGTGCCATTTGTCGTTGCTTTAACTGGCGGGAAGCTCAGAGAACCATGTTAACAGAAGATACAACTGATTCTGTCTTGGTTATTGAAGCAATTAATGAAAACCAAGCTAAACGTGCTAACGAAGCTATTGTCGAATTGAAGGATTTAATTGAAAAATACTTTAAGGTTGATGGACGTATTGAAATTTTAACTAAAGATCATCAAGAAACAACCGAACTTTAATATGAACGCACGGAAAAACAAAAAACAGTAATCCCAGACAGGGTTACTGTTTTTTTTGTTACTTAATAGTTAAGAATAGTATCTACTCGTAGTGCTAGTCATTGATGCCAAAATAATACTTAAAGTTATTTAATATTGATTCAAAAACAAACAATGAACTAGCCGGAAAGAGCAAGAAATTAGGTCGCTGTGCAGGTGGCGTTAGCACTTTAGTGCTTACACCACGGGACGACTTTTGAAACTCGCGTACCTTGCGAGGTTCAAAAGCGAGACAAAAGACCTTGGCTTTTGTCGGTCCCCATAGTGACCTAAATTTCTTGCTCTTGGAGGTGGCATACGCGTATTATCTATTAATTTTATTGTCTATCAGCATCGACCATACCGAATGTTAAAACGATAATTCCAATAACTAAGGCAGCAATAAAGTAAAAGAAAATCATAGTAGTGTTAATTCCGATTCCTAATGAGAAACCGATTAAGTAAGGTCCAATAGTGGCTCCGATTCGACCAATTGCTTGTGTAAATCCAATTCCCATACCACGTAATTCAATTGGGTATTGGGTTGGTGTTAGGGCAATCATGATTCCCCAAGCACCAAGAGTAAAGAAGGATAGAAGTGAGCCACTGAATAGAACCATAGCTTCTGTTTGAGCTGTTCCAAAAAGAAATGCTCCGATAATTGTACCGATAATATAAATACCTAGAACCTTTTTACGACTAAGTTTACCCATCAAGTAAGCAGCTAAGAAATAACCAGGTAGTTGAGCAAAACTAGTTATCAATGTGTATAAGAAACTCCGTGAAATAGATAAGTTTCGTTGGATTAAAATACTTGGTAACCAAAGAAATAGTCCATAATAGACAAACATAATAACGAACCAAAGGATACTTAAGCAAAGTGTTTGGCGACGGAATTCAGCCGACCAAATTTTGTTTAAAGCAATACCAAGATTTAGTTTTTCATTTTTTACATTTGTTTCTGCAGGAAGGTGTTTACGTAAGACTAATGTGTATATAGCAGTTAGTGATGTGATAATAACAGTAAATTTCCATCCATATGCTGGCATAACTAAGGTCGATAGGAGGGATGCAAAAATCCAACCGATGGCCCAGAAACTATCAACTAAAATGAGCATTTTAGATCTTGTATGACCAGAGAATGAGTCTGCAATAATTGTTGAAGCAACAGGTAATTCACCACCCAAACCGACACCAGTGATGAAACGAATTAATAGAAATTGATTAACGTTAGTAGTCATAGCTAGTAATAGATTACTAATTGAGAAGACTAGCAAAGTAACCATCATGATATTTTTCTTACCAAAACGATCAGCTAGATAACCAAAGAGAAAAGCACCAATCATCATTCCGATAGTTGTGATTGAACCAACTAGTCCAATTTGACCAGCAGTTAAGTGCCACTCTTGTTTAATTAATGGCATGATAAAAGATAACAACGCTACATCAGCAGCATCGAATAACCAGGCTGTCCCAATAACCATTAACAGTTTGAGACCGCCTTTATGAGTTGTTTCGATTTTTTGTGAATCCAAAACTTACCTCCATAATTTATAAAGATTATTACTATTTTTATTAAAGGTAAAAATTACCTTAAATAGCATAAAAAAAGACTATCATTAGTCTTTTCAGGGGTCAAGTTATCCGCGTAATTTGTAAAGTTTGGCAGGACGGCCACTTTTGCCATGCTCCATACCAACTTCAATAAATAGATGCGCATGAGTCTTACGAAAGTTAGAGTTATCAATGTTTGACGATGGTTCTTTCCAAAAAGTAGCATAAACTTCACGAGCTTGTTTAAGCGTAAAACTATCGCCCAGAATCAATAAAATCGTTGGTAAATAATCAAGACGATTTGTAATTCTTTGGAAGGCCAAACGAAGAATTAAAGCATGATCAGCCGCCAAATGCTTGTTATCATGGGCATTCTCGATATTGTTATAAAATTCACTTTCCGATATTTTATTGCTTAAAGTTTTGAATTTTAAGTTTTGGTAAGTTAAAGAATATTGTTCAGGCAAGTAATCAACGCTGAACCATTTCACATCTTTAGCCCCATAACCAGCCGTTAAATCTGGCATTGAAGGTAAATAAGTCATGTAAGTTAAAGCAATTTCACGATGATCACTAATTCGTTGAACATTACTAAATGTAGCTAGCTGTTCAGTATAGAAATCAGGTAATTCAATTCCAATTTTTTCACGAATTAAACGTAAAGAAGCATCCTCAGCATTTTCATCAGCACGCAAAATAGTAGCAGGTAACCCCCAACGATCAGCATCCATTCCAAGAGCATTCTTGACCAACAATACTAGAACCCTTTTAGACTTGGCGTTAAAACTCCAAATAATATTAACGACATTAACAATTAAGCCATTCTCTAATTTTTTATCCGACATATTAAATGACACCCTCTGATTATTATTATGGTTTGAAATGGTGTGGATTTAAGGATGCCGCCTCCGGGTTCGTGGACTATTCAGTCGCTATGGGACCGATTCGAGCCAAGGTCTCGAATCTCGATTTTGAGCTTTACGAAAACCACGTAAATCTCAAAATACGTCCGTGGAGTAAGAACGGAAAAACACCGTCCTAACTCCACCTTCACAGCGTCTGAATAATCCACGAACCCTACGGCTAATTTAACTTCTAAATGACAATTTTTATTAACGACTTACTAGCCGGAGGGAACGAGAATTTTAGGCAGCAGTGACGGTGGTGTAATGGCTTTAGCCATTACACTACGGGACGAGTTTTGAAATTCGCGTACTTTGCGAAGTTCAAAATCGAGCTCGGAGACCTCGGCTCCGAGCGGTCCCCACAGCAGCCTAAAATTCCCGTTCCCGGAGGCGGCATCCAAAAAACAAACCTTTTCAAACAATATATTGATTCTATTATAATTTACTTTTTGTATGCTGGCAGTCTTATATTTGATTCGTGATTAAATTGATTCTATAACTTGCACTAGAGATTGAGAAATCTCGATAGATAGCATTAATGGTCATTCCCTTGAGCCTTGGACGAATAGCTATCTAGTAATTAGGCTCTGAAACATATCGGTAAAAATATCGGATATGGGGGAAATATATCATGAAACAAATTTTAAAAAATAGTTTATTAGTAGGTGCAGCATTTCTTGGGCTTGGGTCGCTAGGCCTCGGGGTTATGTTGCTAAAGCTGCTACGACGCCTACATCTTCAACGACACCGGCTACGGCCTCGGCCACGTTGACGCCAGGTACAATTACAATTAAATCTGCACCAAGTATCTCGTTTGGTACTGTTGATTCAAGTGCTGACGATACAAGTTATGCATCACTCAAGTTCTCAGATGGTTTGCAAGTTGCTAACCCTGGTGAACCGACAGGTTGGACGGTCTCGCTTTCTGATACGCCATTCACTGATGGTACAACTGGTGGCGCAACGTTGAAAGGGGCATCGTTATCAATCGATGATTCTGATGCAACTCCTGTGAAAGCAGACGATGCTGATAACGTTTCAACAGCACCTAAGTTTACGTCATCGGCCACGATTTCATCAGCTCCAGTCACGATTTTGGACGCTGCAGCAGGTGAAGGTGTTGGTTCCTTTACTACTAGCTACAATGGCGGGGATGCCACATTGAAGGTGCCAGCTGGTAATATCGGTGGTTCTTATACATCACAATTGTCTTGGACATTAACAAATGCTCCATCATAAAAATTGAATAAAGGAGAGGTATATTAAACAATATGCCGCTCTTTTTTTCTAAGAGGTAATCTTATGAAAAAATATCTGACAGTTCTTTTAACATTAATGGCAAGTATCCTTTTTGGCTTTACTGTTAATCAAAAAACAGCATTGGCTGAAACAACTGGCGGCGGAGTCAATTATAGTATTTCGCCGGAATTACCTGATAATCAAGCCGCGAAAAATATCGGTTATTATGATTTGAAAGTAACACCTGGTCAAAAGGAAACTATTAAATTTAAGATTAATAATACTGACGATAAAAATCATACTTACAAGGTTTCAATTAATCGGGCAGCAACTGATATTAATGGTGTGATTGATTATAATGATCACGGTGTAAAACCAGATAGTGATTTACAATATGATATTGAAAAGCTCGTAACTTATCCTAAGGAAGTTGCCGTAAACGCAAAGTCTTCCAAAGAAGTAAGTATTGAATTGACTGCTCCAAAAGGTGATATCACGGGTGAGTTGCTCGGCGGAATTTTCGTTCAAGAGAATAATCAAATTAATAATGACGAGAAATTGCCTAAAGGTGTCACTTTAAGAAATCAATATAATTATGTATTGGGTCTCCAAGTTCAAACAAATACTAATCCTGTTAAACCAAATGTTAAGTTAGTTAGAGCTTTTGAAACAGATAATGATGGTCAAGTTTCCGTTGACGCTAAATTGGATAATGATGTGCCAACCTTGGAAAAAGAAGTTTCAGTGGATGCTAAAGTTACTCCACGTAACGGATCAAAAGTGCTTTTGAAATCATCCAAAGAAAAAATGTCAATGGCTCCTGATAGTTATTTTGAATATCCAGTCAACGTCAATACAGTTACCGGACCAAGTAAGAATAAGCGTTTAAAGCCTGGCAAATATACAATGTATGTAGATGTTAAGGCTAATAATGGACAAAACCATTGGAATTTGAAGCGTAACTTTACCGTAACTAATAAGGAAATCGCTAAGATCAATCATAAGAATCCAAATCGTTCAATGGATCTATGGATTATCTTAGGTGTCATCTTAGCTCTCTTGGTTATTGCAGGTTTCGTTATCAAACGTTATCGCAAAAATCGTAAATAAATGAAAAAATAACCCCCAATTCATCATGTGTGAACTGGAGGCTATTTTTGTTAAAAAACATTGATTAAAACGGTGCCAGAGACAACCAAGATAAGTCCGGCAATTGAAGCCATCGAAATGGATTCATGATAAAAAACTATTCCTGCAATAGTCACGAGTATCAATCCCACGCTTCCCCAAGTTGCATAAGTTAAACTTAATGGTAAACGTTTCAAAACGTGAGAAAGGACGAAGAGGCAGATAAAGTATGATGCCAACGTACCCAATGTCGGCCAAAGATTAGTAAATCCGTCTGTCTTCTTTAAAAGTGAAGTTCCAAGAACTTCAAAACCGATTGATACTAACAGTAATAAGTAGTTCATAGGCTTTACCCCGTAAAATTTTTCTTTCAATAGCATACACGTTTTTTATTTAAAAGGCACTAATTGTTACTCAAATGAAATGATTTTTAAATCAATTTGAAATAATCAGAGATTTGATTTTTTTTTATGTTGGAAAGCTAATTGACAGTTTGATTAAAATATATTAATTTTTACTAATCAAATGTGCTTGTCTTGAAATTATCTAGATGCCGTCTCCAGAGTCAGACAGTGATTACTGGCAGTGCGGAACGGCCCGAGCCAAGGTCTCGGACCTCGGTTGAAGCCTTGCAAGTTCGGCAAGTCTTCAACACGTCCGGTGCTGTAAGAACGACAAAATCAGTCGTCCTAACACCACTTTCACTGCCAGTAACCACTGTCTGACTCTTCCGACTAGTTCCTTGTTATACCTTAATTTTTTTATTACTGCTTTGATAGGGTTTAGGGCATTTATGATTTTGAAATATTTAAATTTGAAGATAGGTCTTAGTTAAATGTGAAGCCTACACGAGTAGGATTGTTATGAAATACCGCTTATTCCTAGAGGTGGTATTTTTAAAGTGTTAATTGTAGGGAGAATTGAATGTTTGAAAATGATTGGGCTATGTTAAAAGTCCAAATGCGTATTGCTTTGAAAGAACGTTTTTACTTTGTTTATACGCTACTTGTACCAACTTTCATGGTTTTTATTAATAAGAATCAGGATTTTCAAGATAATGAGTCTTTATATATTTATTGGTCATATATTGTTGTGACGACTGTTTTTAATGGCTTTTTAATTAATATTATTCGATTGCGGGAAGGTGGCTTTTTTAAGACTTTATCTTATTTGATTGGGTCAAGGTATTCAATTGTTTTGGCCAACTTATTAGTTCAGTTTTTCGTCATTCAGGTTGAAATTTTTTTATTTAACATAGTTGTGACAGTATTTATTACACATGTGTCGGCAGCGACGTTTTTACATGGCTTTTTGGTGTCATTTTTAGCAACGCTACTTAGTTCTTCAATGATGTCTGGATTGATGTTGTTGAAAATAAAGCAAGTATATTTTAATTATTTAATCGCCATTTTTTTCATTTTAGGTATTGCTTTATTGGGTATTCACCCATACGGAATCTGGAATTATTTCTTGACGTTAGTTAATCCGTTTCAATTGATCTATGGATTGTATGCGGTGCACTGCAATTCAACGTTTTATAGTATTTTCATTAGTCTTTGCGTTGTTGGATATTTGATAATGGGAGGCATGATTTTTAAAGGGATGTCCGTTAAAAGTCGTTTAAAATAGATGAAGATTGAAAATTTTAGTTATCAATATAAGAAATGTATTTTATTTGAGAATGTTGATTTCTATTTTGAAGATTGTCAGGTAAACTTTATTCTAGGCGCTAAGGAAAGTGGTAAAACAACCGTTTTGGATCAGATTTCATCGCGCAAACGGCCCCAAAGTTTCATTGGCTTTCCTGATTTTAAAAAGATTGCTTATTTAGCTCAAAAAAATGATTTCCGAGTCAGCTTAACGGTTCAAGAGATTTTAAATTTTATTTTGGATTTGAATAAGACGATTGATTTAGAGATGCCACCGGAAATTACAACTTTGTTAAAGTATAGCTTCAATGATTTAACCTTTAACGAACAAAAATTAGTTTTGATTTATATTAATTTAATGGTTGATAAGGAATTATATTTGTTCGATGAACCGGGAACGGGGATTGATTTGGAATATTCTCAAATGGTCTTCGGTTGGTTTAGAGAGTTGACTGAATTGAATAAGACGGTGATTATTGCCACAAACAAATTGGACAATATTTATGATATTGACAATGTTAACTATATTAAAAATGCTCAAGGAATTATTGCAGATAATTATTTGAAAATTAAAGATCGGATGGGATTTTAGGTGGAGAGAAAATTGCGTAAAAATTTTTTATTATTGTTATTTGTCCCACTACTATTGGCGGGATGTTCGACTAACCAAACTACTGGTCAAGCTACACCAGCAGCTACTCAGCAACATTTAACGGCCAAAGATATTAGTCAATGGACTTATAAATCTGGTGAGAAGCCAGTTAAAATTTTGAATAATGATAAGCCAACTGAGATTAAGAAAACAGATTTTAATCAATCACATATTGACTATGAAGGGTTGGATAGCCTCAAGCGAACGAAGACGGCGACTGCCTACTTAACACGAAATAATTTGGGACGGTCGAATACTAGAACTGAACAAGTTTGGCGTCCAACAGGATGGCATAATCAACCGAAATATGTCAATGGAACACGGGTGATTCCACAAAATCGTGGTCACTTGATTGCTTATACAATGACCTTTAATTTAAATAAGTCCGGTCAAACACAGCAGGGTGAATTGGGCAGTATTGATAATCCGTATAATCTGTTTACCCAAACAGAGTTTTCAAATCAAAAAACAATGACACAAGTTGAACAAAAGGTTAGAGATGCTCTGGCTCAAAATAAAAAGGTTATTTATCGAGTAACACCGATTTTTCACGGTCAAGAATTAATGGCGCGTGGTGTTTGGGTTCAAGCAATGTCAATGGATGGCAGTTTGAAATTTAATCGCTATTTGTGGAATGTGCAAAATAAAATAAAATTTGATTACATGACAGGAAAATCAGAAGTGGATAATAATTGGAAAGTACCAGAAGTTGAGGGTCAAAGGTCAAATTATCATCATTCTGAAAAACGCCATTATTATCATAAAAAGTATTAGTTCATTTTAGCTTACAATGTTTGATTTGCAGGTTGAGATGAGCTTTTTTTACGTAAATATTTATGGTCCCGGACATAAAGAAATTTTGATGGTATTTGTCGAAAAATTTGACATCGAGTCAGCTCTAGGTGATAAAGTAAACCACGAGGTGAATTGTATGCGTGAGATAGAAAAATTAGATCATGGTGATTGGTATTACTTTTTGGATGACGAAGTGGCTCAAAGAAAGGCTAATGCTGCTAAGCTTTGTCAGGAATTCAACGAAATATCTGCCACTGAACCTGAAAAACAAACAGAAAAAATCAAAGAAATCCTTGGTTCGTACGGTAAAAATATTTCTGTTCAAAGTCGTTTCAATTGTGATAATGGAAAGAACATTCATGTTGGAAATGACTTTTTAAGCAATTATAATTTAACGATTTTGGATATTGCTCCAGTAAATATTGGTAATAATGTTATGATTGGCCCTAACGTTGACATTTATACGGTCAATCATCCTATGACCGCTCAAGGTCGTCGTGAATACTTAGCAAAGGGTTATTCAGTAAATATCGGAAATGATGTTTGGATTGGTGGAAAAGTTTCCATTATGCCAGGAGTAACGATTGGAAATAATGTAGTGATTGCTGCAGGGGCGGTTGTTACTAAAGATGTTCCGGATGATAGTTTAGTCGGTGGTGTTCCAGCAAAAGTAATTAAAAAATTAGATAAATAATTAGTTCGATAAAAGGATTACATTATTTGAAATTGAATATGAATAAAAGGCTAGATGTGCTTTTTTCTGAATTTATATCAGGAAAACATATCTAGCCTTTTTATATTCGATTCTATAACCAAAATTGAGAAAGAGCTCGATTTTGGATTGCGGGTCTTGTTTGGGTTAAGCGGCAGAAGATTTGTCTTGTTCCACGTTTAGGTAACAATAGTCTTTGTCCCAAACTTTTTTGATCTTAACTAATCACTAACAACAACTAAGGCTTTAATAACCTTACGATCAGTCATTTCTTGGTAAGCATCGTTAATTTGATCGAGTGTGAAACTCTTAGTAAAGACTAGTCCAGGATTGATTTCACCATCTAAAACAGCTTTCAATAAACGTTCTTTATCATAGGTTGTGACAGAAGCAGGGCCACCGCCAAGAATAATATTATTTTCAAACGATGTTGAAACGTCCATTTTACCAGTGTGTGGAAGGCCAACACGACCAACGATTGAACCTGGGCGTCCGACTCTCATGGCTGTTTCAGTTGATAATTCAGTACCAACACATTCCAAAACAGCATCGGCACCTTCGTTATTTGTCAAAGCCAACATTTTTTTGACACCTTCGTCACCACGTTCAGCCACGTTATCGGTAGCACCAAATTTTTTAGCTAAGGCTTCACGGTCAGGATGACGACTTGTTGAAATAATTCTAGTAGCACCCATCATTTTGGCGGCAATAATACCACATTGTCCAACAGCACCGTCACCTAAGACGACCACTGTATCACCTGGCTTAACTTCGGCGACACGAGCGGCGTGGTAACCAGTAGCCATGACGTCAGCTAAGGTTAATAATGACTTAAGCATACCTTCTGAGTAATCACTTGGTTTGCCAGGAACTTTGACTAAAGCCCATTGACCATGTTGGAAACGAATGTATTCAGCTTGATCACCATTACTGAAATTGTCGCTGTGTGATTGACAATCACCATCAAAACCAGCACGACAAGCTTTACAGTAACCGCATCCATGAGTGAATGGGGCAATAACGAAATCACCAGGTTTAACGGTTGTAATTTCGGAACCGACTTCCTCAACAATACCAATTGCTTCGTGACCAGAGTTTTCAGAGTTCTCAGCTTTATCTTCTAAACCACGGTAAGCCCAAAGGTCAGATCCACAAACACAAGCACGAATGACTTTGATAATGACATCATCGGCGGCTTGAATAGTTGGCTTTTCAACATCCTCAAGTTTCATTTGACCAACTTTTTCAAAAATTGCTTTCTTCATACAAAAACCTCTCCTCATAGTATTTATAACTAAATTATAACTACTATTATAATAAAAGTAACCGTTTACCTAGGGGTTTTTAGTAAAAAATAGACTAATTTAGTAGCTTTTCTTAAAATAAGCTGAAGCTTAATTGACATTTAACATAATTAAAATTATTATAATGCTTTACATAAAAAGGGGAGAGTCTATGGATGACAGTTTGAGTGTTAATACTGCTGTTAAGGATACGTTGCCAACAGTATTCGGTTACATTGGTATTGGTATTTCCTTTGGAATTGTGGCGGCATCAGCAGGAATGAGCGTTTTGATGGCAACATTGATGTCATTGATTGTTTATGCCGGATCGGCTCAGTTTATTTTGGTTAGCTTGTTGGCAATTGGGACACCGATTGTTTCGATTGTCCTATCTGTTTTTCTCGTTAATTCAAGAATGATTTTGATGAGTATGACAACGGCTAATTTTTTTAAGAAGAATTCTATTTTTGAAAATATTTTGATTGGTAGTTTGATTACCGATGAAAGTTTTGCTTTGAGTATGAACAAGTTGAATTATACTGATGGCCAGTTGAGTTTTAAGTGGTTTAACACGGTTAATGTGATGGCCTACTTAGTGTGGGCTGCTTCAACGATGGTGGGAGCTATGTTGGGGAAAGTCATTAGTAACCCTGAAAAATTAGGCTTAGACTTTGCTTTAGTGGCAATGTTTATCGGCTTGTTATATTTACAATTGATCAGTGATAAGACAATTTCCTTAAAAGTGCAATTGATTGTGGTTGCAGCAATGTTACCGTTAGTTTATTTTGGACTAATTTTTATTTCGAGTGATTTATTAATTTTGGTCGTAACATTAATTGGCTGTGGGTTAGGGGTGATTTTGAAACATGCCATCAACTAAATTTGTTTTATGGACCCTGATAGCTTGCGGTTTGGTCACCTGGTTATCAAGAATTTTACCGTTCGTTTTGTTGAAGAAATTCAATTTACCTGCCAAAGTTGTTGAATTTCTTAGCTTTGTACCAATTACCATTATGGCGGCGTTATGGTTTGAAAATTTATTCCATCAAAATTTGGGACACTTGCCAACGATTGATTATGCCAATTTGATTGCTTCAGTACCCACTGTTTTGACAGCTATTTTAACTAAAAAATTATTATTAATTGTGATTGTCGGAATTATTTCGTTAGCGTTGGTGCGATTAGCTATTTAAAGATATCTGAGAATTATTCAGGTATCTTTTTTGGTATTTCCAAAATTAGATAATAGCAACTGTCAGTTAAGTTTTATACATTTTGGAGACAACAAATCTAAAAAAATCTATTAAGATTTGAATCCATTTATTTTTTCATTCTGATAGAATGCTAGAGTATCAGGTTAGAAGAGGCTATTATTATGGAAAAATTTGCATTACTAATTGTTTTATTTGCAGCATTAGCGACACCGCTGATTACTGCTAAATTTCATTTAACTAGAATGCCAACGGCTATTTCTGAAATTATTATGGGGATAATTATTGGTAAAACTGGTTTTAATATTGTTCATCCTGATGTCAGCGTGCAATACATTGCTGACTTGGGTGTGATCATGCTTATTTTCTTAGGCGGGATGGAAATTGATTTTTCATTGTTGGAGCCAAAGAAGAATAAAGATGATTTTTCACCGCTAGGGACTGCTTTTGCAGGATTTATCTCAATATTTATTATGTCGATAGTTTTGAGTGGCATTTTATACGCCACGGGTATTTTTAATCAATTTATTTTGGCCGTCATTTTGTTCAGTACGATTGCTTTAGGCGTAATTATATCGTTATTAAAAGAAGTTGGGCTACTGGATACTAAATACGGACAGACTATTTTACTGACTTCAGCTTTTGGTGAATTTATTCCCTTAGTCGGATTGACTATTTATTCAGCTGTTAAGCAGCAACATTATATTTCTGTTTTAGGATTGCCAGTGATTTTCATCATTGCAATCGTCTTGTTGCATCGGTTCAATCGAGTTTATGTATTTTTTGAAAGAATTGATAAATCAACGACACAATTGGATATTCGGCTGGCATTCTTTTTAATTTTTGTCTTAGTGACATTTGCTGAACAAATCGGTGCCGAAAGTATTTTAGGAGCATTTTTAGCTGGGGCTGTTATGAAGTTATTGAAACCCAAGCCAGATACAGAAGCTAAATTAAGTTCGATGGGATATGGATTCTTCATTCCTGTTTTCTTCATCACGACTGGTGTTAATTTGAATTTGCGAACACTCTTTACGAATAAAGAAGCCTTAATGCTGATTCCGCTTTTCTTAATTGCTTTTCTACTATCAAAAGCAATTGTCTTTTTTGTCTTTCGTAGGCAATTTGGTAATCGCTATTCCGTCGCAGCTGCTATTGTGACATCAACAACGATAACCTTGGTTTTACCAATCTTACAAGTTGGTCGTAATTTGAAATTAATTACAACGGCTCAATCAGGGGCGATTACCTTGGCCGCCATTATCACATGTTTAATTTGTCCAATTTTGTTCAATAAGATATTAAGTAAGCAAAAAGAGACCGAATAGAGCGGATGCAACGTGCCGATTTTTCCAAAAGTCGTTTTGATCCATTAATCAGTATAACGTTGTATGTTTTGGCAATTTTATCGTCATTATTCTTTGTGCCACTAGGGGCAATCTTTTTGTTGGCGAGGATTAGTTTTCATTTTGTGGTTTATTTGCATTTAAGCAATGCACTTGGTCAAAAATAAGTATAAGATTTACGAGGAAAAGGTGATTTAATAAAAATTTTTCAAAAAAGTTCAGTTATTTTGTATATTAAAAAAGATACTTGGAGGTATTCTTTTGGAAAACAAATCAAGGCTCTTTTGGGGAAGTTACATTGGATTTTGGGTAATTTGGTTAATTGTACAGACATTCTTGTATTCAATTATTATTAAACTGCCACAATTTACATCGACTTACGATTTATTAATTAATTTTGTCATTAAAGGCGTAGTGTGGTTGACTTTAACTTTTTGGTTACTGCATACTTTTAAAAAGCAGTTATTTATAGAAAGACAAAAATTATTTAATCGTAATTTCCCCAAAGAATTCTGGATACTATTAGTAATTTTTTTGACTTATTTGTTTATTAGTGCAATATCTTCCAAACATGGAATTAAGTTAATTAATCATCCATTCACGACACGAGGTGGTCAATTACTTGGTATTGTATTTGGCGCTGGATTCTTCGAAGAATTAGTATTTAGGGCAGGGTATTTAAATATACTTTTAACAAAAGTAAAAAAATGGTCGGCTATTTTTATATCAACAACTATGTTTTTGCTGATACATCTGCCGGTATATTTTGTATCCAATATGAATATTTCTGCTTGGATAATAAACATTTTGACTGTTTTAGTAATTGGGACATTAATGGGTTGGATATTTACAAAGTCTAAAAATATTTGGCCATCAATAATTTTACATTGCGTGTGGGATTCTTTAACATTTCTTTTAATTGTGTAAAAAAACTTATATGAAAGTGACTTGCAGTCTCTTTCATATAAGCTTTTTATTTTATCAGGCAATATTTTATGGATGATATGTTTGGTAAATCGCCAATTCAGTTCGGACTTTATAGACTGAAAATATGTCGCTTTTTGTATAAAATAAATTATTTAATTAATATTAAAATTAATTGATAAAATCCGGAACAAATCCCAGCATTATTTAAAAACTTAGGCTAAACTGATCGTGTTAGTTAATTAAATAGTAATGGAAAGGGATTCCTAATAATGATGAATAAGAAAAAGTATGAAGCAAGTACAGCTGAGAATCATGTTGATATTGTAAATTTGGCTAGTCTTGAAGGCCGTGTTAAAGATCATATGAGTAACGAAAAGGGTGCTTTTGGTTATATTCGTGGTGGTGCTGAGGATGAGTGGACACTTAACGAAAATACTGAAGCTTTTAATGACAAAGAAATCATGCCCCGTGTTTTGCAAGGCATCGACCATGCTGATTTGAGTACAAAGTTATGGGACATTGATTTGAAGACTCCTATTATTCAAGCTCCATCTGCAGCTCAAGGTTTGGCTCACATTAAGGGTGAAACTGATACTGCTAAAGGTGTTGCTGCTGCCGGTTCAATTTACTCAATTAGTACATACGCAAGTACATCGGTTGAAGATGCGGCCGCCGCTGCTCCAGATTCACCAATGTTTTTCCAATTGTATATGAGTAAAGATGACAAGTTCAATGAATTTTTAATTAAGAAAGCTGTTAAAGCTGGTGCTAAGGCTATTATTATGACAGTTGACTCAACCCTTGGCGGTTATCGTGAAGCAGATGTCATCAATAAGTTCCAATTTCCATTACCAATGCCTAATTTAGCTGGTTATTCGGCTGGGGATGGCGAAGGTAAAGGTATCAGTGAAATTTACGCTTCAGCTAAGCAAGGAATCGTCCCTACAGATATTCAAAAGATCAAAGATATGTCAGGATTGCCAGTCTTTGTTAAAGGTATCCAATCACCAGATGATGCCGAACTAGCTATTCAATTTGGTGCTGATGGCATCTGGGTTTCAAATCACGGTGGTCGTCAACTAGATGGTGGACCTGCTTCATTTGCGCTACTTCCATATATTGCCGAAGTAGTCGACAAACGTGTGCCAATTGTCTTTGATAGTGGTGTTCGTCGTGGTGAACATGTCTTCAAAGCTCTGGCAAGTGGGGCTGACTTAGTTGCTCTAGGTCGTCCAATTATTTATGGATTGAATCTCGGTGGTGCTCAGGGTGTTACTGATGTTATCGAACATTTGAACAAGGAACTAGCAATTACTATGCAACTTGCTGGTACTAAGACAATTGACGATGTTAAGAATACTGAATTGTTAGATTAAAATTTAGTGATTCAGTAAGTGCTTTGAATTTTAATGCTTAAATCAAAGATAGATAGACTTAAAAAGACGATTTTCCAGTTAAAAACTGAGAAAATCGTCTTTTCTTTCTAATTAAATTAAAAAAGATTAATATAAGTGCATACTAACAACCACTTTTTTAATAAGAAGTAGTAAAGTATTAGCTAAGCACATTTTTTAGGTGGTGAGATTTATGGGGATTTTTACAAGATTAGGTTGGTTTTTTAAAAGACAATGGAAACAATATTTAATCGGAGTTATTGCTTTACTATTGGTTGCTTTTTGTAACGTTGTACCACCACGAATCGTTGGTAATGTTGTCGATAGTGTCAGTAGAAAAAATTTAACGATCAAATATTTGACCATTAATATGGTCATTTTGTTTGTCGTCGCAATTTTGCAATACTTGTTGCGTTTCCTTTGGCAAAAGATGATTTATGGAAGTTCCTTTGTTTTGGAACGTGAGTTGCGTAGTCGACTTTTTCGCCACTTTATGAAGATGGATTCAACTTTTTATCAAAAATGGCGAACTGGAGATTTAATGGCACATGCGACTAACGATATTGATGCGGTCAGGTCGGTCGCGGGACCAGGTATTTTGACATTAGCTGATTCAATTATCACCGGGACATCCATGATTTTAGCGATGGGATTTTTGATTGATTGGAAAATGACCTTGATGGCAGCATCGCCATTGTTGCTATTGGGAGTAATGGCACGAGTTTTAGGTACCAAAATTCATAAAGCCTTTAAGGATTCACAGGCGGCATTTTCAAGTATTAATAATAAGACCCAAGAGAGTGTCGTGGGAATTAAGGTATTAAAGTCGTTAGGTGAAGAAAAAGAAGATGTTGCTGATTTTAATAAATATGTTCATAAAAATATTAAAGCCAACAAAAAGACGTATCGGCTGGACGCCATGTTTGATCCGCTAACAACAATTATCATGGGTATTTCTTATATGGTAATTATCATCGTTGGCGGAATGAATGTTCTTCATAAAAATATCACGATTGGACAGTTGGTTTCATTTATTTCCTATATGGCTAATCTAGCTTGGCCGATGTATGCGGTCGGGAGTCTGTTCAATTTATTGGAACGTGGTTCAGCTAGTTATGATCGAATTATGGATCTATTGTCTGAGAAATCATCATTAGTTGAAGCGAAGGATGCCTTAACAACAGTTCCAGGTGGAGAAATTGCTTTTGAAATTAAGCGATTCCACTATCCTGATGATAAGGCGATTGCTTTGCATGACGTCGATTTCAAACTAGGAGTTGGAAAAACACTGGGAATTGTCGGTCCAACTGGTGGTGGTAAATCGACCATTATTAGTCTTTTGATGCGTGACTTTGATCATTATGACGGAGATATTAAAGTTGGTAATATCGACATTCGCAAATATGAAATCAACAGTTATCTCGATATGATTGGTTATGTCCCACAGACTAACTTCTTATTCTCAACTAGTATTCGTGATAATGTTCGATTCGCCAATATTACGGCTACACAATCAGAGGTGCAAAAAGCCAGTTTTATTGCTGATTTAGACAATGATATTCAACAAATGCCAGATGGCTACGATACACAAGTTGGTGAACTGGGAGTTTCTCTCTCTGGTGGTCAGAAACAACGTTTATCAATCGCACGAGCAATGTTGAGTGATCCTAAATTATTAATTTTGGATGATTCATTGTCCGCGGTTGATTCCAAAACGGAACGTAATATTGAAATTCAAATTGCTAAAGAACGCCAAAATGGTACGACGATTATCGCTGCTAGTCGGTTAAGTTCAGTTGAAAATGCCGATGAAATTATTGTCGTTGATGGTGGAACTATCGTTGAACAGGGGACACATCAAGAACTCTTGAATCAACCTGGATGGTATGCACAAACCTTTAATTTACAAACGAAAAATGCTGAAATTGAAGGGAGGTTAGGTCATGAAAAATGATGTTAAGGACACTTTAGCAAAAATTCATGCGTTGAGTGGCAAAGAACGACGCACGATTATGAAACAACTGTTCAGTTTTGCTAAGTATTTCAAATTTCAATTTGGAATTTCAATTTTCTTTGCACTGTTGTTGAGTGTTATCAATGTGTTGTTACCGCGGATGTTGCAGTACTTTATGGACCATTATTTGACTAATATGAGTACGAATATGCAAATGATTTTAGTCTTCGCAGCAGTCTATGCGATAGCAACTGTTTTGAAAGCTATTACGCAATTTGTTCAAATCTTCTTCTTTTCAATGGGAGCTGAACGAACTTTGGAAAAAGTCCGGAGTGATATTTTTGCTAAGATTCACACGCTGGGCCTGAGCTATTTTGATAAAACGCCGGCTGGTTCAATTGTTTCACGGGTCACCAATGATACAAAAACTCTATTTGATTTCTGGTATCTCTTTTTGTGGATTATTGTGGCAGCTTTTTCCATGATCTCAGCCTTTATTGCCATGGTTTCAGTTAATCTTTATTTAGCTTTGGCAACAGCGTTATTTGTTTTGGCTTTGTACTTCGTAGTTTGGCTGTATCAAAGGTTAAGTTCAAAGATTTATCAAAATTTACGTGAATATTTGAGTCAGATCAATACCAAATTGAACGAATCGTTAATGGGAATTAATATTATCCAACAATTCGGTCAACAAAAACGAATGACAAATGAATTTGAAGATCGGAATGGTGCTTATTTCTTGATGAGAAATAAGATGATCAATATCAATGCGCTATTACTCTATCCCACAATCAGTTTGATGTTTGCCTTAGCAGAAGTAGTCTCATTGAGTGGCTTTGGGATAGAGAGTACGCATGTTTTGGTCCAAGCTGGTGTAATTTATGCCTTCTTGACATATCAGGAGAACTTCTTTAATCCGCTTTCAGATGTAATGAACTTTTTGTCATTTTTCCAAGACGGAATGATTGCCGGGTATCGGTTGTTACACCTGTTTGGTAATCAAGCGACGGCTCCACAACAAAATGAATCCAGTTTAGCAACGATTACTGAAGGTAAAATTGAATTCAGACATGTTACCTTTGCTTATGAACCTGGAGTGCCAGTTTTAAAAGATGTTTCATTTGTTGTTCAACCTGGTCAAACAGTGGCCTTTGTTGGTCATACGGGTAGTGGTAAGAGTTCAATCATTAATATTATGTTGCGCTTTTACGAATTTGGTGAAGGCCAGATTTTGATTGATGATCATGATATTCGTGATTATTCAACTCAAGAATTGCGTAAAAAAATGGGGCTAGTTATTCAGGAACCTTATCTTTTCTATGGTGATATTGCTAAGAATATTCGAATGTTTGACGACAAGATTACTGATGAACAAATTGAGCAAGCTGGTAAATTTGTGGACGCTGATAATTTTATTCAGAATTTGCCAGGAAAATATCATGCCAAGGTCAGTGAACGAGGGGCCAGTTTTTCTACCGGTCAACGTCAATTAATTTCGTTTGCTAGAACCATTGTTCGTAACCCTAAGATTTTGATTTTGGACGAGGCAACTGCCAATATTGATCCTCAGACTGAGCAAAGTATTACCGTAGGGATGTCGAAGATGCGTGATGATCGGACAACGATTGCGATTGCTCACCGATTATCGACGGTTCAAGATGCTGATCAAATTCTTGTTTTGAATCATGGGCAGATTATTGAACGTGGTACACATGAGGAATTATTGGCTAAAGGTGGTCATTATGCCGAGCTATATGCCTTGCAGTCAGCTGATACAGAACTACTATAACTTTTATGTATGGTTAAACATTCTGGATAAGTATTTCACATATTTATGAGTCATGATTAGAATAATTCTTGAAATAATAAATAAATTAGGAAGTATTTTATGAAAAAACAAATAAAAGAAAGTTATTTTGATGGCGAACGACCATTATTTAAACAACATGACAAAATATTAATTGATACTACTTTTGGTAAAGGTGAGTCTCCACTGAAAGAAACACATGATTTAGATTTGGATGATGTTACTTTTACTTGGAAATATCCATTATGGTATTCAAAACATATCACTGTTAATAACAGTATTTTTGAAACAATGTCACGTTCAGGTATTTGGTATACCAGTGATATTGAAATCAATAACTCGGCTTTGCAAGCACCAAAGCTATTTCGTCGTGCTTCTAAGATTCGTCTTAATAAGGTTCACTTTTCTGATGCTGAGGAAACACTTTGGATTTGTAATGATATTAAATTAAAAGATGTCCAAGTCAACGGCAATTATTTTGGTAAAGATAGTAGTGATATTTACGCTGAAAACTTGAATGTTGTCGGAAATTACGTGTTTGATGGTGCCAAAAATGTTGAAGTTCACAATTCAACTTTTGTATCAAAGGATGCTTTTTGGAATTGTGAAAATGTTACAATTTACGATTCAAAAATCAGTGGTGAATATTTAGCATGGAATACGAAAAATATTACTTTGATTAATTGTACGATTGAGAGTGACCAAGGTCTTTGCTATATTGATGGTTTGAAGATGGTTAACTGTAAGGTTTTGCGGACTGACTTAGCTTTTGAATATTGTTCAAATATCGATGCCGATATTACAACTAATGTGATGAGTATCAAGAATCCTATCAATGGTGTTATCAAGGTAGAGTCAGTTGGAAAGATTATTTTTGATGATCCTGAAATTGACCCTAATGCAACTAATATTCAAGTTAACTCAGAACTTTGTCAACGAGGTGCCTAAATGTCATATGATTTTGAAACTTTAAATAAAAAACGTGCTGGTAATTCGGCTAAGTGGGATGTTAAAGCTAATGAATTGCCCATGACGATTGCCGATATGGATTTTAAAACGGCTCCAGAAATCATCGAGGCTTTACAGACTAAAATTGCAATGGGGTTGTTTGGTTACGAGGAAGTCCCTAAGGAGTATTTCAAGGCTGTGGCTGACTGGTATGAAACAGAACATAATGTTCGCCCTAAGGAAGATTGGATGATTTTCGCTACAGGGGTTGTTCCAGCTCTTTCCTCGGCCGTACGACGTTTGACGTCATTAGGTGATAATATTTTAGTTCAAGCTCCGGTTTACAATATTTTTTATAATTCAATCGTTAATAGTGGTCGACATGTAGTTTCAAATGATTTAATTTACGATGTTAAAACACATCAATATTCAATCGACTTTGCGGACTTGGAAGAAAAACTAAGTGATCCACTGACGAACATGATGATTCTCTGCAATCCTCACAATCCGGTTGGTAAAATCTGGAATGTCGCTGAATTAACGAAGATTGCTAGTTTGTGTCAAAAGTACGATGTGAAGTTGTTTAGTGATGAAATTCATGGTGATTTAACTTTGAACGAGACTGGATACAATCCTATTTTTGGATTAGATACTAAGTATCTAAGTAATGTTGTGGTAGCTGTTTCACCAAGTAAGACCTTCAATGTAGCGGCGATGCATGCGGCAACAGTTATCGTACCGAATGCCAATTTACGTGGCCAAGTTAGTCGTGGTTTGAATAGTGAAGAGTTGGCAGAGCCAAACTTTGTGGCTATTCCGGGAACCATTGCTGCTTATACAAAGGGTCATCAATGGTTACAAGCTTTAAAGACAAAATTACGTGATAATCGTCAATTAGTATTGGACTTTTTGGAACAAAATATTCCTGAAATTAAATGGGTTCAAGGTGAAGCCACATATCTGTTGTGGTTTGATGTGGCCGAAATTACTGATGATGCGACTGAACTCGCTGAATTTATTAGAAAAGACAGTGGTTTAATCGTTACACCAGGTTCGGTTTACGGTGGCGATGGTCGACATTTTATTCGGATGAATATTGCTAGTCCTACAGAAATGATTCAGGATGGTTTGAATCGTCTGCAAAAATCAGTTCGTGATTATCAAAATAAATAACAAAACAGTCCATAATTTGCAGGTTATGGACTGTTTTTGCGTAAATATTTGAATTAAAGGCTATAATAATAACTGAAAATAGTTTGTCAAAGCAGGTGAATTTATGAATACTGCAGCATCAGTTATTACAAAAACTAAGGCTCAACCACAATTGCAAACCAATGCAAAGAAGAAACATGTTGGTATTCTTAGTGGTGCATTCAATCCCATTCACAATGGGCATTTGATGATTGCTGAACAAGTTTATGAACAATTGGATCTCGATAAAATTTTATTTATTCCTGATAAGATTCCTCCACATCGTGGAATTAGTCGTTATATTCCTAAAGTTAGTGTCGATGATCGAATTAATATGGTCAAGTATGGTATCAGAGATAATCCTCATTTTGAGTTGGATATGACTGATATTGATCTTGGTGGAGTCAGCTACACTTATGAAACAATCAAGCATTTGAAGGAACGTAATCCTAATACCGAATATTATCTGATTGTAGGTTACGATATGGTTGGAAATTTGCCTAAATGGTCACATATTGATGAACTTGTGAAAGAAGTTCACTTTGTTGGTGTCTGTCGTAAAGGTTTTGAAAAGAAATCTGACTATCCGATTATGTGGGTTAATACACCAGTGATTGAAATTAGTTCCACAGTTATTCGTCAACGTGTTCGTGAAGGTAAATCGCTCAAATACTTTGTCCCAGATGACGTTGCTTGGTATATAAAAGACAAAGGAATTTATAAAAAATAAAAAATTTTATTTAATGAAGGAACTGGAAATCAGTATATGATGACCAGTTCCTTTTTGTGTTTTGACGTGACAAAGTTACAAGTAAATTTATAAAATATAATTAAGTTAAAAAAGTCACAATAAGGGAAGTGAGAATATGAAAAGGAAAGTAATGCTTACAGCAGCCGGATTATCGATAGGACTTGGAGCAGCAAAATCAGTTGTACATGCACCAATATTGCCTGATTTATTAAAAGCTAGGAGTTTGGATGCAGCTGACTTAGGAGAACTTGAAAAAAACTTTAGTATTTTAAACCGAATCAATAATGATGCCGTACAAGATGGCGGAAAGGCTAAAGATGATTTTCCAACTGCAAATAATAATTTACTTAATTATGCAGCGTATTTTCATATTTTCGCTAACTCAGCATCATTAAATGTACATACTAATGGAAATGTGGCTGTAGGAGTTTTTGACGGAGTTGATAATTTTGGAACCAAAATTCATGAAAAAACACTTGAAAAAGATATACATTATATCCAAGATTTGAGTAAAATTGCCAATAGTTCTTTTGTTGATAAAACTGATACTAGAAACAATAAGGTTGTATTTGGAAATAGTCTAAAACTTGATACTTTAGGTCATAAACTAACAGTAAATGGAATCGATCTTGATCATTTAAGTTTGGAAGAATTGTATCAAGATAAAGATGATAATAAATATATCGATTTTGATATCGCGTTTAGTTTTTTAAGAAGTCAATCAACTAATTTATCTGGTATGGAAAGTGAAAAAGAGCAAGTTACGAATACACAATTTCCAGATTTTAATAAGCGTGTTATTGAATTGAAAGATTATACACCGAATAAGGATAATATCATTGTTGTTAATTTATCATCTGAAGTTCTAAAAATGAATACGCCCATAATAATTGATGGTATTGATAAAGATAAAGCAGGAACAACAGTAATTATCAATGTTGACACTAATGGCGATAATGAGTATTCAATGCAGTCACCAATCAAAATTAGATACAATGATGGCACAGAAAGAAATAATCATGAAACAGAACATTTTGATGACAATCATTTGTTATGGAACTTTTATAATAGTCAAGCTAATGACAAATTATATCGTGGTGTGATTGAAATGAATGCAACATTCCAGGGAAGTGTTCTTGCTCCAGCGGCTACAGTAAATGTTCATCATAATTTAGATGGTAATATCGTTGCAAATGATGTAAACATAGTGGGTGGTGAGACACATCGTTGGGATTTCCAAGATGAATCAGATGAAGTGACCGTTATACCAGACCCAGATCCAACAGACCCAGAAAATCCAGGTCCAAAGGACCCAGACCCAACAGACCCAGAAGATCCAGATCCAAAGGACCCAGACCCAACGAATCCAGAAGACCCAGATCCAAAGGACCCGGACCCAACGGATCCAGAAGATCCAGGTCCGACAGACCCAGACACTCCTGATCCGGATGACCTAGACATAGATGATCCAAATCTAAAACCGGACACAGATGGGGGAGCAGAAAATCCAGACCCTGATGACTTAGACATAGATGATCCAAATCTAAAACCTGATACTGACGGGGGAGCGGAAAATCCATTTCCTGACCTAACGCCAGACAATGAGAATTCAGCTGGTGGTGAAACAGTTACTCAAGGTGTCAGCAATCCAGACAATCCTTTAACTACTACAAGAGTGGAAACATTAGCTAGAGAAGTGTCTGCCAATTCTTCTACACCTTCTAGTGGAAGTGCAGTGACGAATTCGGCTAGTGAAGGATTCTTACCAAGGACCGGTGTTGTCAAAAGTGGTGCCTTAGGGCTTTTAGGAGCAGCTTTGATGACGGTGATTGGAGTATTTGGTTATAAACGTAAATGATAAAAAGAGCTGTGACATAATTATTTTTAACATTGAATGTGCAGCATAAACGTGGAACAAAAGATAGCTTTTTTCGCTTAAAATAAAACAATAGCGCCAGTAATCCAAAAGCGGATTACTGGCGCTATTTACATTAATGCTCGAAAACTGAGCATGTTTTGTCACATTTTCTTTTCAATCGAATTTAAAACCAAGCTAACTTTATCGGTTAAAGGAAGTGTCCCATCTACAATTAAATCGGAGTCAGAACTTACAAATTGTTCATGGTCGATAAAAATCGGTCTAGCAAATGTTAAATAGCTTTTTAACCAAGCCATAATTTGTTTAGAAGATTTATCTTGATAGTCACGAAGAATTTGTCTAGCTAAGCAGACATCTAATGGCGTTTTGACGTAGATAACTTTATCAATATACGGTTTCAAAATTTTGTTTTTATATCCAAACGGAAAATCAATCAGAATGAATGGATAACGATTAGCAACTTTATGAAAATCGTACATCAACGAACTGATGTCATATTGATTGACTGCATCTTTGACGGGGGTGTCAATAGGTGGGGCAGATGGAAGTGCATCAATACTGTAATCGTCGAATGAAATAATTTTACTGTTTAATTTTTGATGTAAAGCATTGATTAACGTTGTCTTACCACTGCCTGTAACACCACTGACAACAATGACATAACTATTTTCCACAAGATCATCTTCTTTCAAAGTGTACTTAATTATAAAACTAATAAGGTAAAAAAATAACACCCCCAAAGGGATGTCTTTATGAATTGACCCGTTGCCGTTGTGGTTGCATATGTGTATCGGCCAGCAACAAAGTATACGAATTAACGCCGAAGAAAGCGATAATCACCATCAAGCCAGTTAGGAAGAAACCGAGGAACATAAAACCTAGTCCCAAAAGTAACCCAAAAACGGCAAAACAACGCATGAGATTTTTAGAAATAGTAATTAAACTTTGTTCACTCTTAAAAGTACGATGATATAAAGTATCAATTTTTTCAACATTATAGTTAATTGGTTCAGCTTTATGAATTTGTAAGGTTAATTGATAAGGTTCAAAGTGGTCAACAATAGTATCCTCGCCATTTTTATCTGTGACGACCTTTTTATAGTTACCTCCACTAATTGACAAAGTAGGGTAAGAATCTTGGGCTAAAGCCATTTTAAGTGGCTTAGTTAAAGGAATAGCTCCAAGGTTGACAATTTTAGAATTCCAAAATCTTCCTAAAACGTAAATCGTATTATTAGTAACATGTAAGTCAACATTGACAAGATCTAAATTCTCAAGTTGATTGATTTTAAAGATAAATTTGTTTTTAAGAATTTGCTTATTGGACAAACCCTCGTACAAATCTTTAGGGTTAACATCCTGTAAGTATTCGATATATTGTTGAATGAATGCGTCTGAATCTTTAGTTAAATTGATTTTTTTATTAATTAAGATAGTCATAATTCCCCCAAAATCTGTAACGACTAGCCCTAGTATAACAAAAATGTATGCGCTTTTGTGGAAATTTATGAAAACGTTTTACTTTATTCACTAATTGAGTGATTTAACCAATTTATTAACAACTTGCTTACAATATTTTGCTGTTTTCGGTTGCTAATGGAAGCTGGATTATCGCCCTTTTGCTTGCCATAGCTACCAAAGCCAGCATGATTACCACCAGATATTTGTTCATAAATTGTATTAATTGGTAGTAACTTTTTAGCCTTTTTATAATTGGTATAGTTTAAAACACCATCATTTGTTCCAGTTAGTGAGAGGATTGGTACTTTAATTTCATGTAAATTGCCTTTCTTTTCAGGATAACTTGCCAAGAGAAAGACACCCTTTAATTTTTCTTGATGATTTTTAGCATAACGACAAGCTATTGTTCCACCAAGGGAATGTCCACCAATGACATAGTCAGAATTTCCTTGAATTTTGCTGGCGGCGTTCACATTTAGTACGGCTAAATCTAATGGGAAACGGACGATATAAACGCTGAATCCTGCTTGTGCCACCTTGTTAGCCCAGATACTGTAACTTTGGGGATCAACTAAAGCACCGGGATAAAAGATAACTTTGGGACGGCTGTCATCACCTTGAAATTTAATGGTATTGTTGACAATCGTGCTATTTTCAGCAGCAATATTGGCAGATGAAGAGGGTTGATACTCTTTTCCGCGCACAAATATGACTGCCAAAGATACTAAAACTACTGGCGTAATGATTATGCCAAGTAGCCATTTTAATGGTTTTTTCATAACTAAAACTCTACTTTCTTGAATATCTACATGTATATTGTACTTTACAAGCTGTATAAGAATATGCTACATTTAAGAAAATTAAAATATCTTAGATATTAAAAGAAGGAGTACTGTATACTTTATCCACAGGGAGTCAAGGGTAGTGAGAGCTTGGCGTGTCGGTATATAGGAAAAACATCTTTGTTTCTTCGGGCTGAACTAACAGTAAGCTACGACGTGAACCAGTACGTTATAATTGGCAAGTATTTAATGTACTTTGAGGTGTTTTTTTACAAAAAACTTGGGTGGTACCGCGGAAAGATCTTTCGTCCCTTTTATAGGGGATGGAGGATCTTTTTTTTCGTCTATAGTATTCCGAGAATATAAGGAGAAATCAATGCAAAACGTTTTAGTTAAAGATTTATACAAAAAAGAATTTGCTGACGGTGACCAAATCACTGTTTCTGGTTGGATTCGTACAATCAGAGGATCAAAACGAGTTGGCTTTATTGAATTAAACGATGGTTCATTCTTCAAGAATGTACAAGTTGTTATGACAAGTGATATGGAAAATTACGCTGAAGTTGTTAAGTTCCCAATCAGTACAACTATCAAGGTTGTTGGTGAATTGGCACTTACTCCTAAAGCTCAACAACCATTTGAAATTCACGCGACAGAAATCGTTGAAGAAGGTCCTTCTGACGCCGATTATCCACTACAAAAGAAGGCTCACTCATATGAATTTATGAGAACGATTGCTCACTTGCGTCCAAGAACAAATACATTTTATTCAGTCTTCCGTATTCGTTCACTAGCTGCTTTTGCTATTCACGAATACCTCCAAAAGAATGATTTCGTCTATGTTCATACACCAATCATCACTAGTTCTGATGCCGAAGGTGCCGGTGAAATGTTCCAAGTTACAACACTTGATATGAACAACGTGCCAAAGACTGATGAGGGTAAAGTTGATTACAACGAAGACTTCTTTAGAAAAGAAACTAACCTTACAGTTAGTGGCCAACTAGAAGTTGAACCATTTGCTTTGGCATTTAGAAATGTTTACACATTTGGTCCTACGTTTAGAGCTGAAAATTCACATACTGGACGTCATGCGTCAGAATTCTGGATGATCGAACCAGAAATGGCCTTTGCTGATTTGAAAGATGAAATGGATTGTTCAGAAGAATTGTTGAAATATGTTATTAACTACGTTATGGATCATGCCAAAGAAGAACTCGATTTCTTGAACGAAAACGTTGATAACACATTGATTGACCGTCTAAAAGCTACTGCTGGCGAAGAATTTGCCCATGTAACTTATACAGAAGCAATTGATATTTTGGAAAAAGCAACTGATGTTGAATTCGAAGTTAAACCTTATTGGGGACTTGACCTAGATTCAGAACATGAACGTTACTTGTCAGAGCAAGTTTACAAGAAACCTGTTTTCATTACAGACTATCCAAAAGAATTCAAAGCCTTTTATATGCGTGCTAATGACGATGGCAAGACAGTTGCCGCAGCCGACTTATTGGTTCCTGAAATCGGTGAATTGATTGGTGGTTCACAACGTGAAGAACGTCTTGATAAGCTTGAAGCAAGAATGGCAGAACTTGATATGAATAAAGAAGACTACAAGTGGTACTTAGAATTACGTAAGTACGGTGGCACAGTTCACTCAGGTTTCGGTATTGGATTTGAAAGATTAATCATGTACATCACAGGTATGGAAAATATCAGAGATGTCATCGCTTATCCTAGAACACCAGGTAATGCTGAGTTCTAGAGAGCGGAACAGGCCCGGGAATTTCCGAGCATTTTCGTAGAACTGTGAATTGCACGCTGATTTTGCGTGTGATTTACAGTTCTATGAAAAGCGGAAGAAATTGGCCTGTGTAGCTCGTTTCAGAGCCACTGCCTATATAAATAATTAACAACCAAAGTAACCATATCAATCCGTAAAAGCGGAAAAATTGATATGGTTATTTTTTATCCCATAAGGGATTATCGAACATTAAAAAAGCAAGCCCAATGAGCTTGCTTGTAGTTAACTAAAATTAAAGATTGCGGTGATAAATGTGGCCGCACCAAGAAATATTCCGGGAACATTAGCCCAAACGATAGGCCAATCTTTTTCTTTCTTGAGTAATCCGTATGCTGTCCAAATCGTGCAGTTTATAAAGGCAACTAGTGGTTGAATTGGGTTCCCCTTTGAACCCGATAGGTTGGACATTATCTGAGGAATGTATGAAACATACATTAACACAGACATTGCACTTGCCACTGTCCCAATTTTCTCTACTTTTTCTGAACTAACTTTCCGCAAACAATAACTTCCTTTCATTTTACTCAGCTTTTAGTGTCATCAGTTTCTTTGGACGGGAAAGTTATTCACTTGAAAAAAATACTATATTTACACGGTAAATCAGATGAATTTAACTGTCAATTAAGGCACTGTTTCACGGAAACAAATAAAGCAGGCTTGCAAAATCTGTGATTGATTTTGCGAGTCTGCTCTTAATTTAGATATTTATCTTTTTCGGCTAGAATCTTACGGACATCATCAGTTGATTTTGTATCCATCATCGCATTTCTTAAATCAGTTGCCCCAAGTTCTGGTCGTGCGTAGATTTTGAAGAAACGTTTGAGTGATGGAAATCTTGGCATATCATAAAGTTTTGAAAAATCATCGAAAAGGTTCAATTGCATTTGGAGTAAACCGAGTAATTCATCTAATGAATGAGTTTTAGGTTCTTTTTCAAAGGCAAATGGATTAGCGAAAACGCCACGACCAATCATGATACCATCGAGTCCAGGGTGTTCTTGAGCTAATTTGAGACCAGCTTGATAATCAGGGATATCACCATTGATTTGAATCAAAGTTTTCGGAGCAATCTCATCGCGCATTTTGATAATGTCGTCGATAACTTCTAAGTGGGCAGGTACTTTACTCATTTCCATTTTTGTCCGTAGGTGAATCGTCAAAACATCAACGTTTTGCTCTAATAAGAAAGGAATCCAATCTTTAAATTCGTCAACTTTACTATATCCTAGACGAGTTTTAGCACTGACCGCCAGACCCGAAGTCTTCGCAGCTGCAATGACATCTTGTGCCCATTGATGATTACGAATCAAGTCACTACCACCATGATTTTTGATGACAGTGCTATCAGGACAACCCATGTTAATATCGATTGCTTCAAAGCCTTGTTCTTTTAAGGCAGTTGCGGCAGATTCAAAATCTTCTGTAAGATTACCCCAGAGTTGAACGACAGGCCGTTTTTTTTCACGTGGATCGACATAAAGACGACCATGAGTAGGGAATTTAGTATTTGGATCAGTGATGCTTTTTGCATAGACAAATTCACTGAAGAAGGTGTCTGGTGGACATGCTTTTGTAATTACTTGGCGAAAAACGGTGTTACTAACAGCTTCCATGGGAGCCATGGAAAAGAATGGACGGTGTTCTGCTTTAGCGTGTGCCGCAATTTCTGGCCAAAAAGTTGATTCTGTCAAACTGAATTACCTCTTTATTTGTTAAAAATGTTTAATCACATCATTATATATTACTAGTTTCCTAGAAGAGAATCTAATAATTGGTTTAAAAAAAGTATCTCCACGATATTGAGATACTTTTTGATTGTTATTATAAGTTTTCTAAGCGTCCATAATAGACCAAATATGTGCGGTGACTAGCATTAGAAATCCGAATTTTTGTGACACTGGCATTGGCAGGTTCGACTAAGTCTTCAATATTTGGTGTCTCTGTAACTAACTTGACGAAAGAACGAGTTACAAAGCCATGACAGACAACCATGATTTTCTCATCACCCTTATTTTTCATATCATCAATAAAACTTTGAAGCCGTTCCCAAACTTGAGGGTATGACTCGCCATCTGGAGCGTATTTAATATAATCTTCTGTGATATAGCCGTTTTCATCGAAACCATCGGGATGTTCATCGATTACTTTATCAGCGGCAAGTCCGTCCCAAGAACCGTAGTTGATTTCACGTAGACGTTTGTCGAGCTGGATTTTATGAACGCCTTGGTTCAAAATTTCAGCCGTTTGGGCTGCACGTTTTAATGGGCTAGCATAGATTTCATCGAAATCATTGATATTAAGATGTTCTTTTAAGTAGTTAACTTGTTGTTTACCAGTTTCGTTTAAGTTCAAGTCAGTTGCTGATCCATTAATTTTTCCTTGGTAATTGGTGTCAGTTTCACCGTGTCTGACAATGTATAATTCAACCATAGTAGTCCCCCTTTGAAAATCTAATTTTAGTATTTCATTAATACGCTTACATTGCAAACTAAAAGGGGGATATATGTAGCTATTAAAGATAATTGAATATATATTTATAACATAATAATAAGGGGTGATTTAATGGACGTGAGAGCAAGAAAATGGGCAATTCGAAAGTTTTTAAGGGCAGACATGGAGCAATAATCTATATGCCAAAGCGTAAAAGCATTTTTGAAGATGAAGGCTTTTTAAAAAATCATAGTTTGAAACAAGAAGAAATAAATGTCGATGAACTAAAGGGAAATGAAAACTTTGAGTGAACGGATTCCCAGTGCTGAAAATTCGGTAATTAAAGTAAATAAAAAGGGTATCTGCAAAATAAATTTTTCACAGATACCCTTTTGGTTACTCTAATCGTTTTATTCTTCAACTGCTACCTGCTTTTTCAACGCAATAGGCAAGTAGACAAGTAACATAATTAAGCTAGTAATAAAGATAAATATTGGTAATGACCAGATAGTACCGTTATGGATAAAGCTGACAAGATAAGTTAAGAAACTAACAATCAGATAATATCCAAAACTAAAAATACCACTGGCACTGCCGATAACATCTTCATAACCTTTCAAAGCTAAATTTAAAGTTATTGGTAAAGTCGTATTTAAACCTAAGAAAATTAAGAAGAAACCGATAATCAATAAGTAGGCTTGATCGAATTGCAAGCTGATTAATAATAATAAACCAGCGATACAGCTAAAGATTAAGCCAATAATAGCGATTGTTTCAGATCTTAAATATTTAACGAGAAAGTTAACTAAGATAGCTCCAAGAAGACTTGCCAAGGCTAAGGTCATTCCTAGGCTACCATAACGAACGGACGAATAGCCAAAGTGATTGATGAAAATGAATGGTGCTTCGGAATAATAACCGAAAAGAATACCATTGATTCCACCGATCAAAATGCCATAACTCCAAACGACAGGATCTTTCAGTAAGCGCCAAGTTACTTTTAGTAGAGAAACTTGTTGAATACTGTTGATATCACGTGTTTCTGGAAGTCGGGAATAGCTATAAATCAAGACCAATGTGGCTATGACAATTAAGGCACTAAAGACATTACGATAGCCTAAGTAAGTTTCCAATAATCCCCCAATTAGAGGACCAAAAGCAGGTGACAAAGCCATAGCTGCTCCCACTTTGGAGAAAACTTTGGCACCCTCAATGCCGTCGAAACTTTCACGCATAATTGTTTGAGTAACAACAGAACCAACACTGGCTCCGAATGCCTGAATGAAGCGTGATACTAGTAAAAAGTGGAACGTTGGACTAATAAATAAGCCAACATTTCCGATTAGATAGACAATAATTCCTAGGTTCATCGCTAAACGACGACCAATTTTGTCTGATAATTGTCCCCAGAAAAGGACCCCGATAGCAAAAGCAATGAAGTAAATGCTCATCGTCAATTGGGATGTTCCAGCAGATACGTGCATACTTTGACTGATTTGTGGCAGAACTGGGGTAAAGATTGATTCACTGATCTGTGGAAAACCCACGAGAACAATAATTAATAAGATTGATGGTACGGTGTTACGGACGTTTTTCATTTTAGACTCCTAAATTTTATTCTGCAGAAAAACGTCCTTCATCATTTGCGGGCATACAAGCCATGATGTTTGATAATTCCATGGTTTTCACCTAATTTCTTTAAAGTCTATTAAACATGATATAGATAAGTCAGTAATATTGCAATATTATATATATTGAAAACTTGTGGTGCTAATTAAATTTCTTGCTCTTTCCGGCTAGTTTATGTTTTATTTTTGAATCAATAATTTGAATACTATTATGTCATCCATGACTGGAGTATTAGGATGTAAAAACAATAAAATCAAAATCAAAAAATCGGTTGGCATCACATGTAATATTATAAATTCAGTTGAAATAATAATGATACATGGCAATAAATATCATTGAAAGCAGGCGAAATACTTGCTAATGAGTCGACTTAATCGGTATAGTAATTAGTATTGTAATTAATTTTGATTGGAAGTGAGAATGTGACCCAGTCAGTTTACTGGAATCGCATCGCAGAGAAGGCTAAGAAAGAAAATCGTCCTTTCTTTAGTTTGGCACCAATGGAAGCTGTAACGGGTTCAGTTTTTCGTCGTGTCGTTATGAAAGCTGCTGCACCAGATGTTTTTTATACTGAATTTACTAACGCTTTGAGTATTACGCATCCTTTAGCCAAAGAAACAACTAAGGGACGCTTATATATTGACCCTGAAGAAAACCCCAAGCCAATCGTTCAATTGTGGGGTAACTCAGGTGAAGATTTTGCCAAGGCTGCTAAAGAGGTAGCTAAACAAGGTTATGAAGCCATTGATATCAATACTGGTTGTCCAGATATTGCGGTTATCAAGAATCATAGTGGTAGTGATTTGATTCGTCATTTTGATACAACTAAAGAGATTATTGAAGGCGCTCGCCAAGGTGGGTTACCAGTTAGTGTCAAGACTCGCATTGGTTATAGTGAAGTTGAGGAATTTGAAAATTGGATTCCTTTTCTTTTGAAACAACAAGTGCCAGTTTTGACCGTTCATGTTAGAACGCGTGAAGAAATGAGTAAAGTTCCAGCTCACTATGAATTAATTGATCAGCTGGTACAAATGCGTGATGCATATGCTCCAGATACGTTATTACAAATTAATGGTGATATTGCTGACTATCAAGCAGGGATCAAATTAGCGCAAGAACATCCTGGAGTAGATGGAATTATGATTGGCCGAGGAATTTTCATGAATCCCTATGCTTTTGAAAAAGAGCCAAAGGAACATTCTAGTCATGAGTTATTGAATCTTTTGCGTTATCAATTAGATCTTTATGATGAGTTTGTTGCTAAAGGGATTCCAGGTCATTTTGCGCCACTACAACGTTTCTTTAAGATCTACGTTCGAGGGATGAAGGGTGCTTCAGCTATTCGAAACGACTTGATGCAGACTAAGACAACTGATGATGCTAGAGCAATCATCGATCGTATTGACCCAGGTGAATAATACTAAAGAAACAACCTGAAAGTATGATAAAGGTAGTTATGTCATAGCCCTATTTTTTTAGATTATCATATTTGGTGAAAAATCTTCTGGAATTTATTAAAATTTAGTTATAAATAAAAAAAGGAGGAGACAAATATGCATTGGTTATGGGTCTTAATTGTTGGCGCAATCATTGGAGCTATTGCAGGAGCAGTAACTAATAATGGTAAGTCAATGGGCTGGATCAGTAATATCGTTGCCGGGATCATTGGTTCAAGTTTTGGTGAAGGTATCTTAGGTTCATGGGGTCCGAAATTGGCCGGTATGGCAGTTTTCCCCTCACTGATTGGTGCAATTGTGTTGGTTGCAATTGTTTCATTTGTAGTAAAAAAGATAACGTAGAAAACCAACCAAAAAATTTTAGCTTTAGATTATTAAAACTAATAGCCCTGCAATCTGATTTTAGGTTGTGGGGCTTTTTATTTTGATTCACTTCCTGAGTTATATTCACACGACATTATCTGCTATCTATGTTTTTCATTTTCCAAAGCTTTTAAAGTTGCAGTTTGAAAATCGGCAATCAAAGTATGGATATCATTAAGTGATTCCTTTTGACCGCCAACGAGCCACTCACGCCAAATTGCATAGACACCAGCACTCATAAAGCGAGTCCAATACTTACGTTGAATCGGTGAAAAATCATTCCAATTCAGGACTACATCGTAGAAATTCGTCATATTCTCATTGAAAATATTTTGGATAATAAATTCGTAATTTCTTTTAACTGCTAGAGCCATTGTATTTGATATTTCTGAAAAAAATTCTCCTAAAGCAGTCATCTTTTCATTCTGGGGAACTCGATTGATAACTAGTTTAAATTCAGCATCAATTTTGGGCTTGAAGTAAGCAATTAAAACGTCTTCTAAGGTTTCAAAGTTGCGATAAAATGCCATACGACTTACACCCGCTTTTTTAACCACTTGTGTGACCTTGATGTCATTTAAGTTGGTTGTTTGTAGTAGTTGTAATAATGCTGTGATTAAATATTCTTGAGAATCCTGTTTGATTTGTTGGGAATGATCTGTAGCTGCCATTACAATTTCTCCTTTTTGTCACAGATGCTCCTGATTTACTTGAGCATTGATTACTTAGCTATTAATATACAACACATGAGTTACAAGTGAAACGTTAGTTAAATAAATCAATGATTCCCAAGGAGATTATTATGAAAAAACAATTAGTTGTCGTAACAGGTGGTAGTGGATTCATAGCGATTCATATTATTTTGCAATTACTCGAACAGGGCTATGCGGTTAGAACAACCATCCGTTCTCAGACTAAAAAAGAAGTTGTTAAGGAAATGTTAACGAACGGTGGAATCACTGACTTTTCCAATTTATCACTTTCATTGGCTGATCTAAACTCTGATGCTAACTGGGAAGAGACAATGACCGGAGCAAGTTACGTGATTCATGTTGCTTCGCCAACGCCTAAGTTGAATTTTAAAAATGAAGCTGAAATGATTCGTCCTGCGGTTGATGGTGTTTTACGAGTTTTGAAAGCTGCTCGTGATAATGGTGTAAAACGTGTTGTTCTGACTTCGGCTTATGGTGCCATTTTTGCTGGCCATAAAAATCGAGCAACACCTTATACAGAAAAGGATTGGACTAATTTGAACGCTGAGAATATTCATCCATATCAAAAGTCTAAAACAATGTCAGAAATGGCTGCATGGAACTTCATTAAAACAGAAGGTCAAGGGTTAGAATTAGCAGCAGTCAATCCTGTGGGAGTCATGGGACCAGTCCTTTCTGCCAAGTATTCACATTCCAATATTCAAATTCAAGAAATGCTAGAAGGTAAAATTAACGCTTTACCTAAGATAGATTCTGGGTATGTGGATGTTCGAGATGTAGCAAGTTTACATATTTTGGCTATGACCTCTGCTAAGGCTAATGGTGAAAGATTTTTAGCGACAACAGGTGAAACTTTGTCCATGATGGAAGTAGCTGATATTTTAAGAGAGGCTTTTCCAGAGTATGCGAAAAAGTTGCCTACAAAATTGTTACCAAACTTTATTGTCAAAACGGCAGCATTTTTCCAACCCCAATTGCGAATGATAGCTTCAATCGTTGATGAATATGCTGAAACTAGTAATGAAAAGGCCAAGTTATTGTTGGGATGGCAACCACGTTCAGCTAAGACTGCCATCATTGCAACAGCGCAGTCGATGATTGACTTGGAGATTGTAAAATAGCTGGCTGTACAAGTGAAATAACATAAATGGCTCCAGCGGTAATCGATTTTGGATTGCTGCTGGAGCCATTTAATTTAGCTAAAAAATATATTTTACTTAAAACGTTTTAGTCGTTGGTTTCTGAACTTACTTTATATGGAGTCACAAATTTCTTTAATAAAACAATTGTTCCTAAGAAAAAGGTTGAAGCGATAATAGCTGTGATTGGCAACATATGAAACATGCTTGATGGTAAAACTAAAGCTAGAAGTGGAAAGGCAAAGGCAGCGGGTAATTTGATTTTTAAGATTTGTAATAAAACAAATACTACTGGTAATGAAATGATAGCTGAAAGTAACCATGAAGCAATTGCTAAATGAACTAATACCCCAATTGTGGCAGCTCCAACGAGTGCAATAAAGTGTTTACTTGCCATTCGCCAGCCATAATTCTCTTTTTGCAAAACTTCGAAGAAAACAACCATGACTGGTGGAATAGCGGCCATTTGTGAGAATCCGAAGAACCAAACAGCGCCGACCCAAACTATTGCCATAATTGTGAAAATAACCATATGTTCATTTCGAATAGGTTCACTGGGATTGGTATGTTTGTAACGACCTTGTAGGAAAACGCCAATCATCAAAAATGACGTGAACAATAAAATAGCGACGATAAATGACCAGTGGGTGGCATTAATAATGATAGGTAGTAGCCCGGTCGCAAACGATGGTGCTAAGTTTGAATGAAGCACGCGTAGTAAAATAAGCATCAACAGTAATCCCAACAACACTTTTTCTGCATACGTAATAGATAATTGGTTGATTACAAAGCCAATGATAGCCGTACCTGAAGGTGCTAAAAAGATTTTCGTGGGTTGATTGATCCAACCGCCATTTTGATAAATCCAAGTCCCTGCAGTTAAGGCCCCAATTTCTGGAAGAATGATTTCCATATCGTTTAGAAATGTGGCACTTGCTACCATAAAAATTATGAAAACAAAGCCAATCAAATAATTACGTTTCTCAATAGTAGATAAATGCATGTGGTAATTGATAGCTCCTTTTTAAGTTATTGTTTTGGAAAAACTAGATAAGTGTAACACATGATGATAATTTCTGAAAATATTTCGTATATACTAAAATATAAATGAAATATATATTAATGGAATTAATTAATCTTTCGTTATCAAAATACAAGAAAATAATATATACAATTTGGACAAAATGCTGTCTTTAATAGTAAAAGATACTAAAATAATGGTGTAGACCAAAGTGGGAGGAGGCTATGGTGATTTAAAGTTTTTTCAGAGAATCATGTTGAAAATAATGTATATAAAAGAGGATAAAACAGTGGAAAATAAAACTGATAAGGGTACTAGAACTTACGATTTAGACAAAATTGACGATGTGTTATGTGAATTAGATGATGCCAAAATTCGTATCAATGCCCTCATGGATTACAATTTGAAGTTGCGCCGTTTGAATGATCAACAAGTTAATAAGAATTTGATGTCACATGAATATAGTCGTCTCAGTCCAATTATGGAATTGTTGAACACCGATATTTTTGAGTCATTGGATAAGGCGATTAGCATTTTAGATGCACAACATAAGGGTGGAAAAAAGATTAATTAGTTTGTTTAATGGGAACCATCTTGGTGAAAATCAGGGTGGTTTTTAATTTGTCTTGATAGAATTGAATTAATTATTTTTGAGTATATCAAATAACAATATAGATAACCTTAAAATTATAAAAACAATAAGCTATACTTATGAAATATCTTAACGAATGGGGTTATCTTTGTATGATGGTTTTAGTTACTTTAGAAGTATTATTATTGATCATGGCATTATTATATGTTGTCCGTGTTTTCTGGCCAGTGAGAACACAATTGTTTAATGGGGATGAAGAAATTATTGTTTCAATTCGTAATCGTCATAATTTGAAAATCTGTTTGTTTGTGATTGTTGCGATGATTTTGTTGCTTTCACTTAGATAGATTTAAAAGGTCCAATTCGATTGGAATCAAAAAACCGACTGCAGTTTTTCACTGTGTCGGTTTTTTGTGATGCTTATAACCAAGTTAGTAGACTAGCTAAAAACTTAGCGAACGGTCTATCCGTCCTTTCCTAAAAAGAATATTATATAAATTTTGTGGCTATGTCAATTTAAAGATACCTGAAAGTTTCTATCATTCGAATTTACTATATTTTGTAGTGTCAACATCAATAAGAGTTGCAATATCGGGTTTGTTTATACTGGGCAAATAGTAATTAGAATCTGGTATTGGTTTATGATTATCTTCTAAGTCTGTTACTTTCAAATTAATATAATCTCGTGCCATCTGAATGGCGTTAAAAATAGAGGTTCCTTGAGTTTTACCATTGAAATCAGGAATTTCTACAAGATAGGGAACTGCTTTATCAGCAGTTTGGGTTATTACTATTGGATAAATTAATTTCATTATTTATCTCCTAATGTTGTTTATCTTATGAATAAATATACCATACTAAGAATTAATAAAATTATTATTAGCCATTGATACGCTTTTGTTGGTTTATTGATTTCTAAAGTCATCGTTGTGTGCTTGCCATTATAAGTTTTTTTCATGACATAAATTCCCTTATTATTTTTTAGTATAATGTATTACATTGATAATATTGATTATGTATTTAAAAAAACTACCAGTCGGTTATGACTGATAGCTTAAAATTTGCTCCCACGCAATATTTTTTTAGGACACATTTAAGGGTCCGGTTTGGTTGAATTTCATTGATATTCATAGAAAACTAAATTTGTAAGAATGCCTATATACCGCCATTTAGCAACATATAGGATTACATAGAAGTTCTTCAATTGGGCATATTGGGTTCGAACCAATAAATTGCGGATTCAGAGTCCGCTGCCTTACCATTTGGCGAATGCCCATTAACAGTAAAATGTTATAAAAGATTACGTATATTGTCAATAGCATTCAAAATAATTAATTTAATTTATTTCAATCATTCAAATGTTCAATTGCATAATCAGCTTGTTCCCGAGTGAAACTTTCATTGTCATCAGAGATTAAAATCTCACGAATCTTAGCTGGTGACAATCCCAGATCACGTTGATATTTCCTAGCCGTAACCAAAGCATTATAGTTAAAATCAGCTTGGACGTTATCGGCAGCATACTGTGCTTGTTTGACGGAAAAAGTATTTTTGTTGATCAACTGATTGTGAATCGCTTGTCGAGACATGTTTTGTGATTCAGCGTATTCTTGTGCCCTTTTTAAGGCGTTGCGATTGTAGTCAACTTTTAGATGTTTTAAGGCATATTGTGTGGCCTTATTTGAGTAATCAATTTTTAGTTGTTTGGAGATTTCGGCTTTAGACATGTACATAACTTCTGAATAGTTTTTTGCGTGTTTTAGTGCTTGGGTGTATTCCTTAGGGATTTTAATCGTCACTGAAACTTCATTGTTTTTCTCTTGAAATGATTTGAAAGACAAAAGGGCAAAAGAACCAACGATTAAAAAAAGCAAGCCAATAATTGCTAAAGTTAAAATTTGTTTGTGTTTCGAACTAGCTCTTTTTTGATGTCTCAAATTGATTACCTCCAATGCAATTATCTAAGTTAAGTATAGCAAAAATATAATAAAAACTTCATGAGAGATATTTATCAATTAATGACATTATTATAAAATTTATAAAAATATCTATACCAATTATCCCTACAACCACAAGGAAACAGCAGATTTTACAATTCCAACAAAATGTCAAAATTATTGCTCAAATTTTCTCAAGATATGACCATAATATAGGGCAAATGTGTTACATTATGTAATGGAGTGAAATAATTATTTTTGTGAGGTGAATCAATGGAGAAGAGCGAGATATTAGTGACTACAACTGAACATGTACCAGGACGTGACTACGAAATTATCGGTGAGGTTTTTGGTTTAACAACTCAGTCGAAAAATGTCGTCAAGAATATCGGTGCTGGATTCAAAAACATTGTTGGTGGAGAGATCAAGGCTTATACAGAACTACTAACTGAGGCTCGTGATATTGCAATTGAGCGTTTGCGTAAAAATGCCATGGACATGGGAGCTGACGCGGTGGTAATGATGCGTTTTGACTCGGATTCTATCAGTGCAGACATGGAGACAGTTGCAGCATATGGTACCGCAGTAAAATTTAAGTAGGTGATTGTATGGCATTAGAATATAACAAAAGTTCATTATCAGCTTGTACTAGTATTTTAATTGGTAAGAAAGCAACCGTTGATGGCTCAACCATTATCGGAAGAAACGAAGACGCCAAGCCATCTTGGCCCAAGCACTTTGTTATTCATGAACATAAAGAATTTACTGATGATCAAAAATTCGTTTCTAAAGCCAATGACTTTCAAATGGAGCTGCCTAAAATACGATATAAATATTCTGCCACTCCTGAATGGACCTTCAAAGAAGGATTATTTGAAGAGGATGGTTTTAACGAATATGGTGTTGGTATGAGTGCGACTGAAAGTGCTTATTCAAACCAACGTGTCTTAGGCGTTGATCCTCTTGATGAAAATGGTATTGGCGAAGAAGCTATGATCACAGTTGTTTTACCATATGTCAAAACCGCTCGGGAAGGTGTTTTAAGACTAGGTAAAATTATTGAAGATTATGGAACTTGTGAAACTAATGGGGTACTTTTCTCTGATAAAGATGAAGTTTGGTACTTCGAAAGTGGATCAGGTCACTATTGGGTAGCGCAACGTATCCCCGACGATAGTTACGCCGTGGTAGCCAACCAACTAGCAATTCAAGAAATTGATTTCAATGATTCAGACAACTTCTTATATCAAAAAGATATTCAAAAGTTTGTTTCTGAGAATCACTTGAATGCTAGACCTAATAGTTTTAACTTCAGAGAAATCTTTGGAACACATGATTTATCTGATGAGATTTACAGCACGCCCCGTGTTTGGTGGGGTCAACAAGAATTTTCGGGTAAGACAGATGAGAGTCCTGAGAGTGAAGATTTGGAATTCATTAAGAAAGCCAATCGCTTGTTGAGTGTTGATGACGCACAAGACTACTTAGCATCTCATTATCAAAAGACCGAGTTCGATCCTTTGAATAAGTCAGCTAATAGTAAACGTTATCGTCCAATTAGTTTAGCTAAAACTCAGGAGTCACACGTCTTGCAGATCAGACCTAATATGGCCCCTGAAATTGCCTGTGTTCAATGGTTAGCCATGGGTGTCGCATCACAGAGTATTTATGTGCCATTCTATATGGGGATGACCGATACTCCTGATGAGTATAAACTTGGTGAACTACCATATGACAGTAAGTCAGCTTATTGGACTTATAAATTGGCCGGAGTTTTGTTAGATGGTCATTACAAAGAACTTGGAAAAGATTTCCAAGCCAAGCAAAAGGACATCAATATCACACTTCGCAAGAAGTTAAATGATTTTGATCGGGAAGCCTTGAGCAAAGATGATGATAAATTACCTAATTATTTAACCGAAGCTTCATTTGAAATGGCTAAAATTTCTCTTGATGGCTATAAAGAGCTAATTGCTCAATTAATTACGGACTCGACTGATTTTTCACCTCTAAACTTTAAGACAGATATGAATTTATAGAAATTATAAATGTACATTGAAAATTAAATGAGGGGTTTTATAAAATGGATGATGGTAATGCGCCGACAAAAACAATCACATTATTTAGTTTAATAATGATGATTTTTACGGCAATCTTTGGATTCGCTAACACAACTGTTGCTTACGAACAGATGGGCTTAGCAAGTATTTTATGGTATGTATTCGCTGCGGTATTCTTCTTCCTACCAGCAGGATTTATGATGGCAGAATATGGTTCTGCTTTTAACGAAGCAAAAGGTGGAATTTATTCTTGGATCGACGGAGCAGTGGGTGCTAAATGGGCCTTTATCGGTACATTTATGTGGCTAGCTTCTTGGGAAGTTTGGCTAGTATCAACTTCTTCAAAAGTTTGGATTCCTCTATCAACAATGTTTGCTGGACATGATACAACGCAAACTTGGAGTTTATTGGGACTTTCAGCAACGCAAGTTATCGGTGTTCTAGCTGCACTTTGGATTGTCTTTGTTACTTATACAGCAACTCAAGGTATGGATAAAATCGCTAAAGTTTCTAACTTTGGTGGAATTATGATGATTGTTTTACAAGTTTTGTTCTTCGTTTTGAGCTTGGCAGTTTTGTTCATGTCAGGCTTTCACACTGCAGAACCAATTCACGGATTAGATACATTTATTCATTCAGCTAATCCAGCCTTTGCATCACCAATCGGGATGGTTTCATTTATCGTTTATGCAATCTTTGCATATGGTGGTATGGAATCTGTCGGTGGTGTCACTGATAGTATGAAGAATCCTAAGAGAGATTTCCCACGTGGTGTTTTGATTTCAGCAATTGCAATTACAGTGCTTTATTCACTAACAATTCTTTGCTGGGCAATGAGTGCCAACTGGAATTCAGTTGTTTCCAAAGGTAACGTTAACTTGGGTAATATTACTTATGTTATGATGAGTAACCTTGGTTATACCTTTGGTACTCATATCGGATTAGGAAGTGCAGCAGCTATTTCATTAGGTGAATGGCTAGCTCGTTTTACTGGTTTTGATATGTTCATCCTTTATATGGGTGCATTCTTTGTTTTGATCTACTCACCATTGAAGTCTTTCGTTTTGGGTACACCAAAAGATTTCTGGCCTGAAAAGGTTACTAAGTTAAATAAACATGGTATGCCTGCTTATGCAATGTGGGTACAAGCTATTATTGTTATCGTTCTTATTTTAGTTGTTGATATGGGTGGTAAAAATGCTAAAGCACTTTATAATGTTTTGACATTGATGGCCAACGTTTCAACAACCGTACCTTACTTGTTCTTAGTAGGGGCATATCCATTCTTTAACTTGAATAAAGATATTGAAAAACCATATTTATTCTATAAAAATAAAAAAGCTATGTGGACAGTTACATCCATTGTCTTCTTAGTTCTAGCTTTCGCAATTATCTTCACAGTGATCCAACCAATCATGGAGGGTGCTTACACAGATGCTCTTTGGACACTTATTGGACCAGTTGTCTTCGGACTTGTTGGCTTCATTCTGTATGACAGATATGAACGTAAACATGGTAAAAAGACCGCTAGTGTTGATGCTTAAGCTACCAAATAATATTATTTTAAAAACAGATCTTATCAGTTTTGATAAGGTCTGTTTTTTTAGTTATTAATTGAACAAAAATTTGCTAAATTATGGTATTTTTTCTGCTCATAAAAATTTTTTTGAGAAATTTTCTAAATTCCTGAGTTTTGCCAAATAGTGACGCATGAGTTTGCTAATATTTATTCGTAAATTAAATGTTATCGGAGGATACGATTTTGAAGAAAATGATTAAGTATATGGGGATTACTGCTGCTACTTTGTTGGCCGTCGCACCAATCGCAATGCCAGCCATGAGTTCAGCTACAGAAACTACTGTTAAGGCTGACGCAGCTAGTGGGGTTAATCAAGCTGACGTTCAAAAATGGTTAGGTCAAGTTAAGAGTAACGTTACTATAAATGAAAGCGCACTTATTTCTAAAGAAGATGAGGAACTTTACTGGGGTATAGGAACTAATAATATTTGGAGTATTACACCACAAGAGTTAACACCTGATAGTTCAATTTTTGATTTATTTAATGCTGAAAATGTAAATAAAGATGATTTATTCACTCACTTTAATGATAATGCAGATCAAAGTAATTTATTCTTTAGTAATCGTCATTATCATGTAATTATGAATGCTACTGTAAGTGATGGTAGTGTTTCTGGGAATTTGAATCCAAAGGGAATTAATCACATGTTACAAAATGGAAAAAGTGTAACATTCCACACTTCTTTGAGATATACAGCTGAAGGTCAATTGACCGGAAATGACTTTTTACAAGATTATGTCGATAATAAGGGAGTTACAACTGAAGTAGCTAAAAAGGATGTTGTTGTGACACTCGGAAATGGCACAAATGATTCTAATAGCCAAAATAATCAAAAGCCAGCAACTACAGCTCCAGGTAAATATTATGACGCAACATTCTCACCATCGGTTAATGCCAAAGTATATGATGATAACGGTAAAGCTACATCAACAGCTGCATTGCCAAAGACATCAATTTGGAAAGTTGACAGAGAAATGAGCGTTAATGGTACAACATACTATCGTGTTGCTAATAATGAATGGATCTCTGAAAAAGATAGTGTTCAAGTTTATCCAGACGTTACTACTATAACAACTAGAAGACAGGCAAAACTTTATACATCAACTGGTAAGCAAGTTACTGACCGTGCTTTGTCTCCAAATACTGCCTGGTATACGGATAGAGTTGCTACAATTAATGGACTTCATATGCGTCGTGTTGCTACTGATGAATGGGTTTCATTCGACGATCTTAAATAAAATTGTTTTAAGGGAGAATGAACTATGAAGTATACTAATTTAATTTTAAAAAGAAACTTGACTATTTTCATGATGTCTTTAGGTTTGTTAGGAGCTCTAAGTCCTGTTTTAGCGGAAGTACAGACAGTTAACGCTGAGTCTCTTGATTATAACTTTGATCCGGATAAAAATGGTCCTTCTAATATTGGGATGTATGTAAACGTAGACGGAAAGTATCAACATGTCTGGACAGAACCTATTTGGATATCAAAAGTTGGTGAAACTGAAACAGAGGATGCACCATTAGTTGACAAACATGTTGCAACTCCAAGTACCATTACATTTTTAAGAACTGCTACAGGATATAGATTATTACAAGTTCCAACTTATACTCCGAGTGATCCTAAGTTAGCTCCTCAAACAGCTACGGTTAAGGAAAATAAAGAAAATATTACTGTTTGGAACGATAATGGAAAATTTTGTCCTTTAGTAGCTTTTTCCACAACAACAGGAGAAATTTACAATTTATCTGATAGAGCTTTAGGAAATAATACTGATTGGTACTCCGATAAAATAAAAACATATGATGGTGCCCAATATTACCGTGTCGCAACAAATGAATGGGTTAAAGATATATATTTCCATGGTGGTGGCAGTGTTTAAAAATAAAATCATTGTTTACTGAATTTTATTTTTAAAAGCAACTGAATTACACAAAATATAATTCTAGGGGATTTAAATTAATGAAAACCGTAAAAAGTTTAATTATAGGGATGGCATTGCTAGCTTCTGCAACTGGTGCAATGATACTTTCTCAGAAGGATGCTGATGCAGCTAAAGTTGCTAGCGTTGATAATAATATTGCTCGGCTTTATCGTGAAGATGGAAAGCTGATTACTGACCGTGCTTTAGGACCAAACAGTAATTGGTTAGTTGGAAGAATTTTTACTCACAACAATGAAACCTATTATCAGGTAGCCACTAAGGAATATTTAAAGGCTAATGATTCTAAAAGATTGTATGATAATACAAATCCTTCTCTAAATTACACGCCTAGTATTCAACGCATTAATCAATATTTTATTAAATATCTTAATGCGTTACATGCTGCTAATGGCACCCCAATGACTACGACAACACCTGAAATGTTTGAGTATGCTAATCATCGTGCCTATCAACAAGTAGGAAGAACAATGAACCACTCAACTAGACCAAGAGATACAGAGGAAAATCTTTATAATTTTGGTTATGATTATATTTTAAAGTGGGGCCAACAAGAAGATATGATGTCTGATAGGGATGTTGCATTTGAACTTTTGAAGGGTTGGTATGATGATAGTAATAATGTTTCTGCCTCAAATGGTCAAATAGGACATTTCGGTCATCGAGCTGCTTTGATTTATACAGGCAATCCAGTCTCATTAGGTATGTCAGATAACGCAACCGCTATGAGTGCTGAATGGCCAGAAGACCTAGATGGATTCAATAGCATTTTTAATTACACTGGTTCAAATCCTAACACAAACTTTATTTCAAAAGATGCTGTTCCAGAATAACGAAAAAAGTCGATTTCTCAACGAGAAATCGACTTTTTTTATACATTCTATTAATTAAATTCAACTGGATGTTTGTCAGTCAAAGCTTTTGTACGTGCATCCAATTCTTGAAGTTTTTCTGGATCATCGTGATACTTGATTGCATCAACAATAATACGGGCTACTTCTTCACAGTCTTCTTCGTCAAATCCTCTTGATGTAATAGCAGGAGAACCTAGACGAAGGCCAGATGTAAATTTAGGAGGCAATGGGTCGTTTGGAATGGCTTCTTTGTTAGTTGTGATATGAATTGTATCAAGTAAGTTTTGGACTTCCATACCATTCAAGTCACATTCAGTTAGAACAACGTTTAGCAAGTGATTATCAGTACCACCTGTTAAAACTGACAAGTTGTCAGCGTCGTTGATAACTTTAGCCATTGCAGCAGCATTCTTAACGACTTGTTCCATATAAGTTTTGAACTCGGGTTGAAGATCTTCACCAAAGGCAACAGCTTTACCAGCAATCACGTGTTCCAATGGACCACCTTGAGTACCAGGGAAGACAGCTGAATTAAGTTTCTTACCTAATTCTTCTTTAGCTAAAATCATACCACCACGAGGGCCTCGAAGAGTTTTATGAGTAGTTGTAGTAACAATATCGGCAACGCCAACTGGAGTAGGGTGTAAACCAACGGCAACGAGTCCAGCAATGTGAGCCATATCGACCATCAAGTAAGCACCAACTGAATCAGCAATTTCACGGAATTTCTTGAAATCAATGATTCGGCTATAAGCAGAAGCACCAGCAACGATTAGTTTTGGTTGAACTTCTTCAGCAATCTTTTGAACATTATCGTAGTCAATCAATCCTTCAGCATTAACGCCATATGAATGGAAGTTGTACATCTTACCAGAGAAATTAACTCTAGAACCGTGTGTTAAGTGACCACCAGCATTTAAATCCATACCTAAAACTGAGTCACCAGGTTTTAAAACAGCTTGGTAAGCGGCAGCATTAGCTTGTGAACCTGAATGTGGTTGCACATTAACATATTCAGCGTTGAAAAGCTTCTTGGCACGATCAATTGCAATTTGTTCAATTTGATCGATGTATTCACAGCCACCATAGTAACGGTGCCCAGGATATCCTTCAGCGTATTTATTAGTTAAAACTGAACCTTGAGCTTTTCTAACATTGTCAGAAACGATATTTTCAGAAGCAATCAACTCAATATTTCTATTTTGACGATTCTCTTCCTTATTAATTAGATCGAAAATTTCCTTATCACCTGTACTGTATTGCACTACGACCATCTCCTCAATAATTATTATTAACTAAACTGGTACCATCACTATAATTAATCTTCACACCTTTTTCAACGTTGAAAATGTAAACGTTAAAAGAAACTCCATTATCCGGCTGACCGTTATTTGTCAACGATTCAGCCATCATTTGAACTCCTCGAGCGACTAATTCATTACCACGATATATCGGTTTAACCCGGTACCTAATATAATTATTAGGATTTTGCTTGAGATAATAAGCAATATCGTTTTCGTGCTTTAGCATTTCTGGTGAGTTCAGTGAGCGAGTCCCAGTCATCAAATTTTTCGGATTGTTATTTTGTCCGGTCAACTGATAACCAATTAGATGTGAGCGATTATATAGCCAGCCACCTTTGATTCTCTTATTATGCCAGCCAGTTGGATTGACATAAAGTGGTTCGCGCTTTGCGGTAGGCATCAAGCTTTTACTCAATAATGCATCGGCCTGAATGGCTCGGTTGAGATTGTCCAAGTCAGCGAAACGTTGCCAAGGACCATCCGAGACATTTAGTTCGGCTTTTGTGAAAGTAGGCGTATTGTTGTTAACCTCAATTTCCTGATTATTCTGATAATTTAGATTGGCTAAATCAGAACTGGCAGAGGTCGTGGTCTTTTCCGACTGTCGCGGATTATCACCAGTTACTTGACCATTGTTCTGATACGATTCGTAAATACCTGAACCGCCAACGACAACTAGCAGAAGTCCTAGGGAAACTAAGCGTCGATGAATCCGACGTTTGGGTTTGACCATAAAAGTGGTAAATAGGAAAATCGCCCCCAAAACTACTAGTAACAACATATACATATAAATATCCCCTCACTACGAAGATTAAATATCTTCAAGTTTGATTCTATCATAATTTTTCAGAAATCTTGAACAATATTTGCGAAGTGTCTAAATTTTATTCGTATATTGGGGGGCCGCTTCTGGGTGTGCGTGCTAGAGTCTGCTGTGAGGACCGGGCCGAGCCAAGGTCTCGTCCCTCGATTTTGAACTTCGCAAAGAACGCGAATTTCAAAATACGCCCTGTGCTGTAAGAACGGAAAACCACCGTCCTAACACCACTGCCACTGCGGACTCTAGCACGCACACCCAGAAGCTAAGTTATTTGTCTGCTGCAGTGGATTGGTATTAATAGACAAATTGTAAACAGTTAAAAACTGCCTATTTTAAAAAATGGGCTGAAAAAAAGAAGCTGACTTTTTCAGCTTCTTTTTTATTCAAATGTCTTTTTCAATGCTTCAATTCTTTTATCCAGTGGTGGGTGAGTGTCGAATAACCCAGAAAAATGTTTTTTCTTAGTTGGATCATCAATATACAAGGCAGCACTGGCATCGTCGACTCGTTTCATTGGTTTGGTGCTTTGTTCGAGTTTTTCTAAGGCATTAATTAATCCTTGCGGATTTCTGGTTAATTCTGCTCCAGAAACATCTGCCAAGTATTCACGATTTCTAGAAATTGCCATTTGAACTAAGCTGGCGATCAATGGTCCAATAATTGCGAAAATTAAACCAACGACCCACAGGACTAATCTAATGACGCCAGAATTATTATTATTACGGTCATCATCACGCATCGGAATCCACCAACGATAGGCGTTACCGATAATTGAACAGATTAAAATAATGGCTGATGATAAAGCAACTGAAATTGTTGAGACTCGAATGTCGTAATTTCTTACGTGAGAGATTTCGTGGGCTAATACGCCTTCAAGCTCTTCACGGTCCATCATTTTATATAAGCCACTTGTTACAGCCACAGCTGAATGTTGAGGATCTCGTCCGGTTGCAAAGGCATTGGGACTAGGATCGTCAATAATATAGATATCTGGTAAAGGGATATCGGCAACCATGGAAAGGTCTTCAATAATATGCCAAAGATCTGGTGCATCTTTCGCTGAATTTAGCTTTCTTGCACCGTTCATTTGCATTACGATACTAGTAGACTGAAAATAAGTAATTAGTGTGTAAACAATCGCAATAATCAAGGCAATTACGATTCCTGTATAGAGATTGTCAAAAAAATAAAGTCCTAGGAAACTACCGATAGCTGCTAGTATCAAAAAGAAAATGAAAAATATCAAGTAGGTTTTACGTTTATTACGATCAATTTGCTCGTAAATCATAAGTTACCTCGATTAAAACTTAACCTTAGGTGCTTCTTTGTCAACATCAGGGATTTGCAAGAAATTCATTTCCTTGAAGCCATGAATTCCAGCAATGATGTTACGAGGGAACGTTTGGATAGCGGTATCGTAAGCCTGTACTTGACTGTTGTAAGCTTGTCGTGCGTATGAAACTTTATTTTCAGTGTTTGAAAGTTCTTCCATTAATTGAGAGAATTCTTGGTTAGCTTTAAGGTCAGGATAGTTTTCAGCTAATGCAAAAATTTGACGTAAAGCACCAGTCAATTCATTATCAGCATCAACTTTATCTTGGAGAGAATTAGCACTAGTAACGCTGTTTCTCAATTCCACAACGTGGGCTAAGGTTTCCTTTTCGTGGGTAGCATAACCCTTAACGGTTTCAACCAAATTAGGAATTAAATCAGTCCGACGTTTTAATTGAACATCGATTTGTGAACTAAATTCACGGGCGCGGTTGCGGTATTTTACAAGACTGTTGTACATGCCAGCATATGCACCGATTAGCACTACGATGACAACAATTATAATTATTGTATTCATTAAAATCTCCTCTTCTCTTGATGGCTATATTTTACCATATCGTTTGAAAGGGAGCTAAAAATAGGATGATGCAAAATCATAGTTAAAAAGCGACTGTCACTATGCGTATTATTATAATTTTTTTGGAAATTAATTTATAATTAATAAATGAGGAAGGTCACTTATTTGTAGGTTTCATAGGTGAATATATTATGAAGAAAATCTTTCTACTAATTTTAATGCTCTTGGCTGCAATTTTGGGAACAATGCCCGTTACAGCTTCAGCAGACGATACCGTAGACCCAACTGTAGGTAGTCAATTGGATCAAAACATTGACAGTGTACTTAACCAAAAGGGTATTTCGGGGACATTGCTCGTTATCAAGAATGGCAAAACGGTTTATGAGACTAGTCGTGGCTATTCAAACTATGCTAACGGTCTTAGCAATGACAAAAATACTGCTTATGAAATTGATTCAGTGCAAAAGAATTTGACAGCGGCTTTGGTGATGAAACAAGTCCAAAAGAAACATTTGAAATTATCAGATAAGCTGAGTAAATTTTATCCAGCTATTCCTGGCAGTCAAAAAATCACAATCAGGCAGATGCTTGATATGACGTCGGGATTAGTCTTGAGTGAAGTTGGTCCCAGTGAAATTTTGCCAGATTCAGGAATTATTGATGCTGATATCCATAATGTGCATTTTTCGGAATTATCATATAAAAAGTGGAATTATCAACCAGTTAACTTCAATTTATTGTGTGGTATTTTGGAGCAAGTAACTGGTAAGTCTTACCAAGAACTGTTTACGAAAGCTTATATTAAGAAATTGCATTTGAAACATACGATTTTTGCCTATGATGAAAATCCTAAAATTGATAAAGCGGCTGGATATAATAACATTGATCCGTTGTCAGCACGCTTGGATTATAAAAATGCCTTTTATACGAGGAAGTTCTTTGAATTCGATGAATTAGGAACTGGACAAGTTTATATGAGTGCTAGGGATTTATACAAAGTTGAAAAATATATTATGCGTGGAAAGATGTTGAGTAAGAAATCACGCAAAATCTTATTTAAACGCGGCAGCATCAGCACTTATGGCGGCGGTATGTATCACGGAAAGAATGATAATTTTGCTAATGGTTGGGGATATGGCTTCCAAGGTGTCGTACATATTTCGAATAATGGTAAAGATGCAGTTATCTTGTTGGAGAATTATTCACGGATTGCTGCTGACGCTAAGCCGGTTGTCAAACAAATATACGGGATGATAGAGGATGAATAGACAAGGGTCAAAAAAGAAAAGCTAGCTATTTGGTTTAAAAAACTGTATGATTAGTTGTGCAGGTAGCCTACCTGTGATTTAAAAATGACCGCTTTGCACATTCCAAAGATTTACTGTAAAGTGGCCTAAAGTCCTACATCACGGATTGATGTAGGACTTTTTCTTTGCCCTAAATTAGATAATTGTTTGCTCGTACAAACTGTTGTATGGTAATAATGTTTATTGAGGAGGGATATATTTATGTATAAATTAAATGACGGTCAACAAATTCCCAACTTTGGGTTTGGAACATATAAATTGAATGGTCGTAAGGGTATTCAGAGTATTGTTTCAGCAATAAATAATGGCTACAAAATGATTGATACAGCCTATAATTATGAAAATGAAGGAGCAGTTGGTCGAGCCATTGCTGAAAGTGGCATTGATCGTGATAAACTTACGGTTACTTCCAAACTACCAGGACGTTATTACGCATATGATGATGCTATTGCCGCCTTGCAAGAATCACTTTACCGGACAAATCTAGATTATTTTGATTTGTACCTTTTGCATTGGCCTAATCCTAAACGCGGCATGTATGTTGAAGCTTGGCAAGCTTTGATCGATGCACAAAAATTTGGTTTAGTAAAATCGATTGGTGTCTGCAACTTTTTACCAGAACACTTAGAAAAGTTGAAAAAAGAAACTGGTATTTTACCAGCTGTTAATCAAATTGAGTTGCATCCATACTTTAACCAAGAAGAGATGCGTAAATTTGACAAGGATAACGGTATTGTAACGATGGATTGGAGTCCATTGGGAAGAGCAAGTTCTGTTCTAGAAGATAAGTTGTTAGTTGAACTTGCAAACAAGTACCATAAATCAGTTGGTCAGATTATTTTAAGATGGGAACATCAATTAGATACGATTCCCATTCCAAAATCAAGTTCTCCAATGAGACAACGCGAAAATATGAACATATTTGATTTTGAAATTTCAAATTCTGATATGGAAAGAATTAACGCATTGACTAAGCCAGATGGTCGCACCAAAAACCAAGATCCAGCGGTTTATGAAGAGTTTTAAAAAATGAGAGTGATATTTGAGATTGTCTCAAATACCACTCTTTTTATATTTTGTCTCAAAATGTAGTTAAAAACAAATCTAAAATTCACAAAGAAATCACACTTTTACTATTGCATATCCTAAACAATAGAACTATATTTTACGTGTAAGCAGTTACAAAACGAAAGCTAATTTAATCAAGAGGTGGTTCTTATGTATAGAAGTAATGGTAATTATGAAGCATTTGCAAGACCTTTGAAGCCAGAAGGTGTTGACGATAAGTCGGCCTACATTGTTGGATCTGGTTTAGCTGGATTGGCTGCAGCTTCATTTCTTGTACGTGATGGTCAAATGAAAGGCGACAAGATTCATGTTCTCGAAGAACTCGCTCTACCCGGTGGTAGTATGGACGGTATTTGGAACGAGCAAAAGGGCTATATTATCCGTGGTGGTAGAGAGATGGAACCTCATTTCGAAACGCTTTGGGATTTGTTCAGATCAATTCCTTCATTGGAAGATCCAGATGCATCAGTTTTGGATGAATTTTATTGGTTAAACAAGAAAGATCCAAGTTTCTCACATGGTAGAGTTATCCAAGATCAAGGTAAGGAATTGCCAACTGAAGGTCAATTAACTTTGACACCTAAAGCTGTTAAAGAATTGATTGATTTGGTTATGACACCTGAAAAAGATTTGGGTGACAAGAAGATCAATGAAGTATTCTCAGAAGACTTCTTGAATTCTAACTTCTGGCTCTATTGGTCAACAATGTTTGCCTTTGAACCATGGGCCAGTGCTATGGAGATGAGACGTTACTTGATGCGTTTCTGTCATCATATCGACTCACTTTCAAATCTATCATCGTTGAGATTTACAAAATACAATCAATACGAATCATTGATTCAACCAATGATCAAGTTCTTGGAAGATAAGGGCGTTCAATTTACATATAATACACACGTCAACAATATAAAAGTTGATACTTCAAATGGTTCAAAAGTTGCCACAGAAATTGACATGACAACTGATGGCAAGGACAGCACCATTGCTTTGACCGAAAATGATCTTGTCTTTGTTACAAATGGTTCAATTACTGAAAGTACAACTTATGGTGACAAGACTCACCCAGCACCAACTGAGCATGAATTAGGTAGCAGTTGGTCACTTTGGGAAAACTTGGCTAAACAAGATAAAGCCTTTGGTAATCCAGACGTCTTCTGCAAGAATATTCCTGAAGCTAACTGGACAATTTCAGGAACAATTACTTTGACAGACGATGAAGTAACACCATATATTGAAAAAATCAGTCAAAAGGATCCACACAGTGGTTCAATTGTCACAAGTGGTCCTGTAAGTATTAAGGATTCTAACTGGTTGTACGGTTACTCAATTAGTCGTCAAAAACACTTCAAGAGACAAAAGGATAATGAGTTAGTCGTTTGGGTTTATGGACTATTCTCAGATAAACCAGGTAACTTCGTCAATAAGAAGATTACTGAGTGCACCGGTGATGAACTTTGTGAAGAGTGGCTATACCATATTGGTGTTCCTACAGACAAAATCAAGGATATTGCTGAAAATCATGCCAGCACAATTCCAGCACACATGCCTTACATCACTTCATACTTTATGCCAAGAAAAGTGGGCGATCGTCCATTAGTAGTTCCAGAAGGTTCAAAGAACTTGGCCTTTATCGGTAACTTTGCTGAAACAGAACGTGACACCGTCTTTACAACCGAATACTCAGTCAGAACAGCTATGGAAGCTGTCTATACTTTGCTAAATGTTGATCGTGCGGTTCCCGAAGTATTTGGCTCAGCCTTTGATGTACGGACATTGTTGAGAGCAATTTACTACTTGGATGGTAAGCAAAAGATTGAAGATATCAAGTTGCCATTTAAGGAAAGAATGATTGAAAAGAAGGTTATGGAGAAAGTCCATGGCACATATATTGAAGAATTATTGAAAGATGCACATTTGCTATAGAAAATAGAAAAACACGAAATCCTTTTACAGATTTCGTGTTTTTTTGTGAATTTTGAATATTTTGTTAGACCAAACGTAGAATTGTACTTTTACTATATTTGAGTATGCTATTGTAATGATAAAAGCGTTTGGGGGTAGTAATAACGATGCATATTATAATTGTTGGAAATTCTGGGACAGGTAAGTCGACTTTATCGAAAAAAATTGCAAGAATTACTGGCTATCCATTAATGCACCTTGATAGTTTGTGGCATACGACCGACTATTCTGATAATGCTAAGATTTGGTTTGACCGCCAGCAGACACTATTCATGAATCAAGTGAACTGGATTATTGACGGTAATTATGCTAGAACGATGAATTTAAGAATACCTCAAGCCGATATTATTATTTGGCTCAAAGTAAGTAGAATAAAGTCATTATTTAGAGTTTTAAAACGTTCTCTATTGTGGAGAATTGATAAAAGTAGTAGAGCCGAGATGCCAGAACAGTTTAGTGAACATTTAGACTCCGACTATCTTGATTTTTTGAGAACGATTTTTGTCTATGATGATGACAAAATACTTAGGTTAATTGAAAAATATAAAAAGGATGATGCACAAATTTTTATTATCACTAATACTAGAGCAAAAAGACATCTTTTAAAAAAGATGTCTCGTTTGTAGATATAGTTTCTAATCAAAATAAGTCTGCCAATTAATTGAATGGTGACATTCAAAAGCTCGTTTGAAATCATCGGGCATATTTCGTGCTAATGATAAGTCCAAATTTAAAGCTTCATCTGGAGTAAAGTATTTAACATCGGATGTTTCGACGCCACTATGAATACCATTTTCTTCTGGCTCACATTCAAAGAAAAGTTTATAAACATAATTTAGATTCTTTTTGGGATAGTGATTTTTTTGCATATCTTTAATTGAAATCATTTTTAAGGGCTTAACTTTGATTCCGGCTTCTTCAAAGGTTTCTTTAACGGCAATATCAGCTGCTGAATAACCAATGTCACCCCAACCGCCGGGAATTGACCATTGACCACTACTTTTTTCACGAACGAGTAAAATCTTATCATCCTTAAAGATGGCGGCACGAATATCGACTTTCGGAGTTACGTAGCCAGTATCTTGGTCAAAATAAATATCTAGTTTCTTTGGAGAAGCATTACTTACTAATTGTGCAGTCAATTTTTTAGCTACCTCTTCGAGTTGATCGTAGCGTTCACGGTCAAAAACATCTTTGCTGTAATGTTTGCCGGTTTGAGCGATTGCTTGTAATTGTTCTAAAAGTTGTTCGATATCTGCCATAAGTTATAACCTTCCTTTAGTGAAAATTATAACATTTTTTATAAATGTAAAAACGCTTTCGATTGTGATTTGACGGGTTATTAGTTAACTTGTTCATAAGCTCTTTCGTGAATGAAGATATTGAAAAGATCATAATTTTTAATTGCCAATTGAGCATTTTTTTGTTTAACAATTTTAGCAATATTAGCCATCAAATAAAGGCTGTTGATTAGCATGAAATGTGATTCATTTTCAGTAATATAATGAATACCTTGTTCGATAGCTTCAATAGCGTTATCAAACTGTGAAAGTTGAAAATAAGAAAGAGCTGCCATGTAAAAAATCAAATTAAGATTTTCTTCATATGTGTTTTTAGGAAAATTCTTCAAGGAAAGCTCAATTTGACGTAAGGCTGATGTTTTTAAACCTTGTCTAGCGTAGACGTAACCTAAAGCAATATTACCCAAGCGAGTCAGGGTAGTCTGTTTACGACTATGACCGGCACTGGCTAATGATAATTTGAGAAGTTCTTTAGCATTATCGAATTTATGATCGAGTTTGAGGGAACAAACGGCTAAATAAAAGTAATATGCTTGAGTTTGCTTGCTAGTTTGGACTGTTTCTAAAACGGTTGGTCGATTTAAGAATATGCGTAATTCGTCGAATTCATGGTGCTTGTAAAAATAACTGACTTTTTGGTTAAAGTATTTTTCCTTACAAATCTTGAAATTGCTTGCTAATGTCAAATCATCAAAAACAACTGAGAGACGTTCGCAAAGGTTGATTAATAGTTGCGTATTGGGGATGTATTTGTTGTGTTCAATTTCAGAAAGTGTTGATTGGGAACAAATGTCTTCAGCAGTCTCAAGTTGAGAAAGCTTTTGTTGCTGCCGCGCTTCTTTTAAAATATCACCTAAATTATCCATTTTTTACACCTACTATCTTTATTTCAGCGAAACAAATTATTAATTTACTATAATTAGATGATATAAAAGTAGTGTATATTTTATGTTCAATTAATGTAAATTTTTGTTATAGTTGTGTAAATTTACAGAAAAAGGGTTGTTTTTTTTAATATGCCGCCTCCAAGAGCAAGAAAAAATTAGGTCGCTGTGGGGACCGGCCTGAGCCAAGGTCTCAGGCCTCGACTTTGAACCTCGCAAAAACCGCGAGTTTCAAAGTTCGTCCCGTGGTGTAAGAGCTAAAGCTCTAACGCCACCTGCACAGCGACCTAATTTTTCTTGCTCTTTCCGGTTAGTTTTATTGAGGATTTGAATTGTCACGATGATTTAAAAAAACTAGTAATAAAAAAATCTCATAATTGAGGTAATTTCATTACTAGTTTTTATTATGTATTAATATTTATCGTTAACTCAGTGAAAAGCCTTGTGCTTTCAAGAACTCTGCTACGTCAGGACGATGAACTTCTTTGAAGATTGCTAGGTTTTTATCGGTCCAAGATGTGTTGCTGGGATTAGTTTTTCGATTAGTGTAATAATCTTTTACCTTTTTATCATAGGCTGCTAAATCGTTGAACTTTTGGTTGTCATAAGAGTTAGTGGCAACTTGATTTGTTTGAGGTAGTCGTGGTTTTAGTTCGTTCTTGGTAGCTGGTACGCCGATGGTCATTCCAAAAAGTGGTATGGTGAAATCTGGCAAATTTAGTAGGCTTGCCACTTGCTTGATATTGTTGCGCAAACTTCCGATATAACAAATTCCTAGTCCCATTGATTCTGCCGCAGTAGCCATATTTTGTGCGGCGATGGTTGTATCGATTGTGGCTACTAGCAGGGCTTCCATATTTTTGATGCTATCTAATTTTTTCTGATTATTTCGTAAAATGGTAGCTTGACGATGTAAATCAGCAATGAAGATATAAAAAGTGTTAGCTTTTTTTACATGTGGTGAACTTATGGTTATATCAGACAATTTGTTACGAAGCGTTGGGTCAGTTATTTCAATTATAGAAAAAGCTTGTACAAATTCACTTGAAGAACCGTGTTGAGCGGCTGCTATTAAGGCATTCTTTTGATCAGTAGTAACTGGTTGGTCGGTAAAATTTCGGACAGAAACGTGTTGGAGCATGTTTTCAATCGTTGGATTCATTTTAAAACCTCATTTAATTTTTTTAATTTAACGCATAATGCTAGTTGTTCGTTTGATTATTATTTTAAATAATTTTTGTAACATACATTAATTTAATAACAAAAAGTTGAAAGATTCAAAAACTATTTAATTTTCTTCTTTTATCCATTGCCCCTCTGTTAAACTTAAATTATGACATATATGTTCGGAGGAAGTCTCTGTGAAAAAGGGAATTGAACTAGATATTGTTGTTTCTAATGCACTGATGGCTGCTCAAACGTTCAGCCAAGTGTTTGATGTGAAAATTTTGGAGATTCAGAGCACAGTTGAAAAGGATGACACGGTATTAGTTGATATGGAAGGGATGAAAATTCACTTTCTTAGTAAGAACGAGGCCGTAGGTTTTAAGGTACCCACAGTCACACCAGAATCAATGTGGGTCAATGTAGTTGTCGATGACATTCACAAAATTAGAGATGCGGCTGTTTCAGCGGGGTTTGAATTAACAATTCCAATTACTCAAGAGCCGTATGAAGGCTTGTAGTATATGTTATTAAAAGATACTGATAATTATCAATGGATGGTCTATCAAGCAGAATAAGGGGGATGAAGCATGCTTTTACTATTTTTATTACTGACACTTGAATTTACAGTGTTATCATTTGTACCATTTGGTTACGCGTTGGCTAAAAATCACAGTACACATTTACGAGTTCAATTTCATGTTTTTGTGCAAGTGGTTTTATTTTTAGTAGCGCTATTCTTTCTTTACTTCATGAATCCTGATCAAACTTGGAAAATGGTAATAGGGTTCAATTTACTTTGGTTAGCCGTTGCGGCAGCGTTACATGGAATTGTTCTGACGTTTTCCAACCATATAATTCCGCATCGAGAAGAAGGTCGACGTGAAGTTAACCAACCGGGATTTAAGTTAGCAGGTAAGTTTCTAGGCACCACAGTCGGATCATTATTACTTTTAGCGGCAATGATTTTAGTTATTATGGCGGCTGGCTTTGCAACAACTAAAGCGGTCGCTAGAATGACTGATGTAACGGAGAATTCAACAACTAAGAATGCTCCTATGCCAGTGATTAATTCGCAGAGTAAGGAAGTACCAGTTGTTAATTCATATAAAACGGTTCGTAATCAGATGCAGAACTCATTATCCAATGTACCTGATTCCAACGTTTACTCATTGAATCATGCTCGGGTGCAGTTTTATCATGGTAAATTAGTTTATATAGCACCGTTAGATTTTGATGGTTCATTTTTCCGTTACAACCACTATAAGAAAGTTCCAGGTTACTTTATAGTTGATGCAACTTCTAAGAATGCAAAACCCAAATTTGTGCGTAAAAGTATGCGTTATACGCCATCAGCTTACTTTGGTCATGATGCATCGAGAAAAATTTATGCATCAATAGTTGGTCGGGGTTAGTTGTATCAGGCAGTGCACCGCAATTAGAAATTAATGAATCCGGTCATCCATACTACGTTCAGACGTTATATAAGCAGTATGGTTTATCGAACCGGAAGAATTATCGCAAGATTTATGTAGCGGTATTAGATTCAGTTTCTGGTAAAGTAAAAGTTTATAAGCAAGGGACTGAGCCTAAATGGATTGACGTAACTTTTGATCCTAATATTGCGAGTGAGAAAATTTATTCTTATGCGGCTGAACGTAACGGTTGGTGGAATGCTCACGGTTTTGGAGGTTCCCGTCTCGGCGTTATGAAGTCGGTTGAAAAGGTCGGAACAGAAGGCCATGATGATGTTTTTACACCGATTGCCTACAAGAATAATATTTACTACTTTACTTCAATGACAAGTAACAATAAGAAACAGACATCTGTTTTAGGATATATGTACGTAAATGCTAAAACGGGTAAGACCTATTATTATCGTGAAGAAGCCGACGCTATGACGCCTAATCGGGCCGACAGCTTAGCCGAAAATCGTATGAAACAAACACAGTGGAAAGCCAATATGCCGCTACTTTATCGGATAGATGGTAAACCAACTTGGGTTGTTTCAATGATTGATGATAACGGTGCCTTCATGTCTTACGTTTATTTATTGGCAAATGGTAACGGTACCCAAGATACTGTAGCGGTTGGAACAGATGCTAAATCAACTTTGCAGAAATACCGTAATTTATTTAATACCGACTTGGGAACGGCCAGTTCTTCCTATTCAGGTAAGAAACAACGGTTTAATGGGACTGTCAAACGAGTTGTGAAAGTAAATAATAGTGAAGTCGCATTCTTATTAAATGAAAATGAGAATGTGTTCTATGCTTCAATTAAAGATTATCCACGTAATATGTTTATTCAAAGTGGTGATCAAATTAGTTTTACTGGTTATAAAGATGGCAAGACAGTTGTCGTTGTGAAAGATATCAATAATAAAACTCTGTGATACGCGTTTCTCTAGTTAAATATTCCGCCTCCAAGAGCAAGAAATTTTGGTCGCTATGGGGACCGACAAAAGCCGAGGTCTTTTGTCTCGATTTTGAACCTCGCACAAATCGCGAGTTTCAAAAGTCGTCCCGTGGTGTAAACACTAAAGTGTTAACGCCACCTGCACAGCGACCAAAATCTCTTGTTCTTTCCGGCTAGTTTATTCTTTGTTTCTAAATTAATAGTGAATAACTTTCAATATTATAATGTCACTGATAGCTAAAGTTATAGGATAAGGGGTATGGATTTTTGAAAGTGATTTTATTCCTACGGTCTGAAATCAACTAGCACCGCTCGTTTTTTTGATATGTCGTTCCAGAAATAAAATTAAAAGTATATTTGGTTTAGGTAGGAACCTTACTCTTTTAACGTAAATAGCTCCAGCAATCCAAAATCGGACTGCTGGAGCTATTTTTTAATGCTCAAGAATTTCGTAGTTTTCAATGCTTTGCTGTAAAGACTGGCATTAAAATATCGTCCACGATTTCGATAATAACTTGTTGCGTTACAACTTCTTGGCTGACCACTTCATTAACGAAGATTACGCTTGGTAGGTGAAGAACTCTTGGTGAAAGTTTATCGAATGATAATTCATGACGATTTTCAGCTTGTCTCAAAATTTGTTCAACGGCTGTTTGTAGTTCATTTTTTGAATTAGGAGCAGAAAAAAGTTTCTCCATTGGAATTGATTTTAAGCGATCAGTCACTAATCCCTTTAGTTTGTCAGTTCCAAACATGTCAAAGATTTTAATTAATTGGCTGAAAAAGTCGACTAGATCTTGTCTTAATGATCCTGTATTGGGAATTGTGAAATCTAGTTTAGGGCCAAATTTGAGGATAGCATGAGCGGCCAAGCTAGATTTCTCAGGCCAGCGGCGGTATAAGACCGGTTTAGCTGCATTAGCACGATGGGCAACTTCAGCCATTGTGAAATCTTGGTAGCCAACTTCTTGGAGTAGTTCCCAAGCGGCTTTTAAAACAGCATTTTCCAAATCAGCGCCGCGGCGGCGTTTTTGACCATTTGAATCAAATTTTGACAAAATAAACACTCCTTTACTTGCATTTTAAGATACTAGGGTATACTATTCGATTTATCAAATAAGAAACCGCAGTATCTTATTTGATAAAAAAAGTATTGAGGTAAGTGAAATGCAATTTTCAAATAATACGCAAACAGTATCAAAAACCCATTCATCGGTTGTTAAAATAGCCATAATTTTAGTTTTGGGTGCTATTGCTCCGATGCTTGATACGACAATGACAAATGTTGCCATTAATACTATCATGAAAGAACTTCACAGTTCAGTCAATATGGTGCAATGGGTCACGACTAGTTATATTTTAGCATTAGGAATCGCTGTACCGGTGGCAGGTTGGTTGGTCGACCATTTCAGTGGGAAGAAAATTTATCTGACCGCATTATTAGTCTTTTTAATAGGCTCAATTGTTTCGGAAATTTCTACTGATATTAATATGTTAATCGTAGGCCGAATTATTCAAGGTGCCGGCGCTGGTGTCATTATTTCTATAATTACAACATTGGTAGTGCGTGCAACTGGTCCACAAGGATTGGGTAGTATTATGGCAATTGTTGGATTGCCAGCCGTTCTAGCACCAATTCTTGGCCCAACGTTTGGTGGTTTCATTATTAAATCGTTAAATTGGCATTGGATTTTCTACGTTAATATTCCAGTTGTTTTAGCTTCATTAGGATTGTTATATTTTATGATGCCAGAATTCAAACCGCTTGGTGGTAAGAAGACTTTTGATTGGATCAGCTTGTTATTATTGGGTGGGATGTTCACCAGTTTGATTCTAGGTATTACTAAATTAAGTACCACCGGTAAGTTTACTAACTTCAATGTTTTTGGTCCCGTGTTACTAGGAATCGCTTTATTAATTGGATACGTGGTTTACGCAAAATTATTTCCCCAAAAAGCCTTGGTTAGTCTGAAATTGTTTAGATTTCCAAGCTTTACGGCATCGAGTATTTTATTATTGATGTCTGGATTAACAGTTAATGGTGCCATGTTTATCTTGCCACTTTATTTACAAAACATTCGTGGTTTAAGTGTTGTGATGTCAGGTGTTTATCTAATCGCCCAAGGTGTTGGTTTGTTAATCGCTCGTAGTCAAATCGGCAAATTGACTGATCGAATCGGTGCTCGTTGGGTCGTACTAGTTTCTATCTTAATTGCAGTGATCGGTACGTTGCCATTTGCCTTTTTTAACGCTAAGACGGCTACTTGGATTATTCTGTTGACCTTATTTGTTCGAGGTATTGCGCAAGGTGGTATGACGATTCCAATCATGTCCGATGCTTATTCAGGAGTGCCAGCAGAATTGGTATCAGAAGCAACAACTGCTTCAAGAATGTTGCAAAATATTGGTGGAGCTTTCGGAACAGCATTGTTAGCAACTTGGATTCAAACGCAGTTAAATGGTCAGATGATTACACCAGAGCGACTTAATTCTGCTTATCAGGGAGCATTTGGTGTAACGGTAATTGTAACTATTTTGGCGGTTATTCCAGCTTGGTTTTTGAGCCATCATAAACATGAATAATATTTAAAGTTAAATATATCGTTTTCTGACTATTTTTGTATCAATAATGGTTAGAGTATTTTAGCCTTCAAAAATAATAAAAAAAAGCTGTAGACTCTAGGCCCACAGCTTTTTTTCTATATAAGTTAACTCATTATCACCCGTGAGAGAATCGAACTCTCAACTCCACCTTGAGAGGGTGGCGTCTTAACCATTTGACCAACGGGCAATTAAAACAACACTCATAATTTTAACTGTAAACAGGTCTTTCTGTCAATACGAATGTTGTTATTATTATTAATTATTTTTTAGCATCCTTTGTTTTGATTATGAAAACATAAATCAACATGCCGATTAGAACAATTGTATAAACGGCACTAGCAAATCCTGCGTATTCCATAATGATCCAACCAGTAATGCGGGCGCTAGCGATTAATAACATCGACAAGACTCCAAACATGACGATGCGTCGTAATAAATCCTGATAAACTTCATTGAACTTTTTTTGATTATTTCTCAAAATAAAATTACTCCTGACATAAGTGCACCACTTAAAATGGCTAAAAAATTATTTAGAAAATGGACGGTAATATCGGCTTTGATATTTTTCGTTCTATAGTATACGCCTGCTAAGACGATTCCTAATAATATTTTCGATAAAGCATAGATCCAGTCTGTGTCGGCAGCAAATGGGGCGTGAACGTAGCCGAATAATAGACCACTAAAAAGAATTGATAAAAATGGTCGGTTTACGAAAAACCAATTCATAAATATGCCTCGGAAAATAATTTCTTCCAATATTGGTGCCACAAAGATGGTAAAAATGATTAAAATGACTATATTATTACTAGCAACTAGTTTTAAAGCTTCAACGTTATCATTGGTATTTCGCATAAATGGGACAGTAGCAACGTTGATTAGCAATGTCAAAATTGAACCTATGGCGATGACGAGCCAAGTGCTTTTAGTGAATTTTTGTGTTGGAAATTTTTGGGCACGTTTAAAAACTAAAATAATTATGATTGCTGCAATGATTAGTAATACAATAGTAGCAATTGGCGCGTAATTTAAATAAGAGGAATATTTTGTTCCTAATTGTTTTTTTGATAACGTTAATATACTTAATGGCAATTGTTCCAGTATAAATAATCCTAAAAAGGATATAATAAGAAGTATAACTTTGATGGGATGATAAGTATTTTTTATATTCTTCATGAAAATACCACCTTATTTGAGATAATTATTAGAATTTTTTGATAATAAGTGTTTTAATACTATAATGCTATGAAAAGTTTTAAAGGGAGTGAATAAATGTTTAAGATTGCTCGAGGTAGAATCAATAACTGGCAAGTTCTTGGTGCGGTCATTTTTATGGTCTTTCAAGTCGTTGCAACGTTATATATACCTAATATTACATCTGACATTGTTAACAAAGGTGTTATCACTGGTGATACTAATTATATCGTACAAGCTGGAATAAAGATGGTTATTGTATCGCTTATTACAGTTATCGCCGCTTTTGGAAATGTTTTGATGGCTTCTCAAGCTTCACAGGGCTTGGGACAAAAGTTAAGATCTGATTTGTTTAAAAAAATATTAAACTTTACACATGATGAATTTGATAAATTTGAAACTTCATCACTTACTACTAGAACGACTAATGATGTGGTTCAAATTCAAAACGTTATGATCATGATGTTACGTATGATGATCATGGCGCCAATTATGTTGATTGGTGCTAGTTTTATGGCTTATCAAAAGAATGCTGAAATGACGAAAATCTTCTTGATTTCGATTCCTGTATTGATTGTAGTTGTAGGACTGGTAATGTATTTTGCTGTGCCTTTGTTTAAAGCAATGCAAAAGAAAACCGATCGTTTAAACTTAGTTTTCCGTGAAGGATTAACTGGTGTGCGTGTTATTCGGGCTTTCAGACAAGATAAGTTCGAACAAGACCGATTCAAGGATGCCAATGCTGACTACACAAACAATGCGGTCAAGGTATTTACGATTGTTGCTGTAATGTTCCCAGTCGTAACTTTGGTTATGAGTGGTACTAATGTTGGTATTACTTGGTTAGGTGCTCATTATATTGCCAACCAATCAATGGAAATTGGTAATATGATTGCTTTCATGACTTATGCTATGCAAATTTTGATGAGTTTCATGATTCTATCAATGGTCTTCGTGTTCGTGCCCCGTGCTTCAGCTTCAGCAGCTCGTATTCAAGAAGTTTTTGAAACTGAAAGTAAGCTTGATGTTGTTGCTAAACCTGCCAAGGTAGGGGATGAAGCATCATTGAGTTTTAATGATGTGAACTTTAGATATCATGGTGCTGAGAATTTAGCTTTAGCTAACTTGAACTTTAAAGTTACTAAGGGTCAAACCTTGGCCATTATCGGTGGTACTGGATCTGGTAAGAGTTCATTGATCAACTTGATTCCAAGATTCTATGATGCGGAAACTGGTGTCGTTAGTGTTAATGGTACTGATGTTAAAGCATTGAGTACTGAAGATATTAACAGTATCGTTTCAATGGTGCCACAAAAAGCCTTTCTCTTTAAGGGAACAATTCGTGAAAATATGGCCTACGGTAAAGACGATGCGACTGATGATGAGATTTGGCATGCATTGGAAATTGCTCAAGCGGCTGATTTTGTTAAAGAACTAGATGGACAACTTGATGGTGAAGTTGAACAAGCTGGTGACAACTTCTCTGGTGGTCAAAAGCAACGTTTGGCAATTGCTAGAGCTTTGGTCAAGGACGCTTCAATTTATGTCTTTGACGATTCCTTCTCAGCACTTGATTTCAAGACTGACCTTAACTTAAGAACGGCCTTGAAGAATGATGCCAAAATCAGTCAGGGAGTTGTTGTTATTGTTGGACAACGTATCTCCACAGTTGCTGATGCCGACCAAATTGTCGTCCTTGATGACGGTAAGATGGTTGGTCTTGGTACTCATCAAGAACTAAAAGAAAATAATAAGACTTATCAAGAAATTATCGAGTCACAATTAAAGGAGGGTAAGTAATGGCTGAGAAAAAACCTCAATCTTCACCTTCAGTTGGACATGGTCCTGGTAGTCATGGTCCAGCAGTTGTGGTGAAACCAAAGAACTTTTGGAAGACAACTGGTCGTTTGGCTAAATACATGTCGACTTATATCGTTGGTTTAATCGTCGTTTTGGCCTTGGCGATTGCTTCCGCGGTTTTCCAAATTAAGACTCCAAAGATTTTGGGTGAAGCAACAACCGAAATTTATAAAGGTTTGATGACGGGTATTGCCCAACAAAAAGCTGGTTTAAAGATCAACGGCTTACCAATTAATTTCACCAAGATCGAACATATTATTATGATTGTTATTTTGATGTACTTAGCTTCAGCCGCCTTTAGTTTTATTCAACAGTTTGTGATGACGAGAATCTCACAAAGAACGGTTTATAAACTAAGACGTGATTTGAAGTCAAAGATGCAAAGACTACCAATCAGTTATTACGATTCACATTCAAACGGTGATATCATGTCACGTGCTATCAATGATATGGATAATATTGCCGGAACATTGCAACAAAGTTTGACTCAATTTGTAACTAGTACGGTGACATTTGTCGGTGTTATTTGGATGATGTTCACAATTAGTTGGAAAATGACCTTGATTGCTTTAGCAACTGTGCCGTTGAGTTTAATCGTTGTTGGTATCATTGCTCCACAGTCACAAAAGTTTTTCAAACGTCAACAAGCTTCACTTGGTTTGTTGAATAATCAAGTTGAAGAAAATTATTCTGGTCATGTTGTTGTTAAAAGTTTTAACCATGAGCAAGAATCAATTGATGAATTTGAAAAGGAAAATGCTAAGCTATACAAGGCTTCATGGAAGGCACAATTGATCTCTGGTATCGTTATGCCATTGATGATTTTTGTTAATAACTTAGGTTATGTTTTCGTTGCCATGTACGGTGGTATTCAAGTTGCTAATGGTCATATTGCTTTGGGTGATATTCAAGCATTCTTACAATATATGAACCAGTTCTCACAACCAATTGCTCAACTAGCTAACTTAACAAATACTATTCAAGCAACAGTTGCTTCAGCTGAACGTGTCTTTGAAATTTTGGACGAACCTGAAATGGAAAATGACAAAGTTGATGTGCCTGATGTTGAAAGTGATGATAAAGTTACACTTGATCACGTTAAGTTTGGTTATGAAGGACGTCCAACCTTACTTGAAGACTACAATTTAAGTGTTAAACCAGGTGAGATGGTCGCCATTGTTGGACCTACTGGTGCTGGTAAGACAACTATCATCAACTTGCTGGAACGTTTCTATGACGTTAATGGTGGTTCCATCAAGTTAGGTGGAAAAGATATTCGTAATATGACCCGTGAAGAAGTCAGAAGCCATTATGCAATGGTACTTCAAGATACTTGGCTATTCACTGGTTCAATTTATGATAACTTGAAGTATAGTCGAGAAGATGCTACTAAAGAAGAGATTGTCGAAGCTGCTAAGGCGGCCCACGTTGATAACTTTGTGCGTCAATTACCTAAGGGTTATGACACAGTCTTGAATGAGGAAGCTTCAAATATTTCTCAAGGACAAAGACAGTTGATTACAATTGCTCGTGCCTTCGTAGCTGACCCAGAAATCTTGATTCTTGATGAAGCTACTTCATCTGTTGATACAAGAACTGAATTACATATTCAACATGCGATGGAACGTTTATTGAAGAATCGGACAAGTTTCGTTGTTGCTCACAGACTTTCAACAATCCAAGATGCTGACAAGATTATTGTTATGAATCATGGTTCAATCGTTGAAACAGGTAACCACGAAGAATTGATGGCTAAGAACGGCTTCTATGCTGATCTTTACAATTCACAATTTGCCGGAAACGTCGCTTTGTAAAATGGATAGATATATAATTGGAACGTGTCGGTTGGCACGTTCTTTTTTTGAGTTAAAATGCTGTGTTAATGGTGACATGCCGCCTCCAAGAGTAAGTAATTTTGGTCGCTATGGGGACCGATTCGAGCCGAGGAGCGGTCTCGAATCTCGATTTTGAACCTCGCACAGACCGCGAGTTTCAAAACTCGTCCCGTGGTGTAAGTGCTAAAGCACTAACACCACCTTCACAGCGACCTAAATTTCTTACTCTTTCCGGCTAGGGTGTGTCTTCAAAGTAGTCTTATAAAAATTATTCTGCTACGGATAAATTTTTTAAGGATATGGTTGTTCCAGAATACTATCAAGGCAGTAATAAAAGTCATGAAAAATGTTTGAGACGTCAAGCCATTCTTGAGTTAATAAAGAACTAGTCGGAAGATTCGGACAGTGGTTATTGGCAGTGAAAGTGTTGTTAGGACGACCGCTTTTGTCGTTCTTACAACACCGGGCGCGTTTAAGACTTGCCGAACTTGCAAGGCTTAAACCGAGGTCCGAGACCGTGACTCGGGCCGTTCCGCACTGTCAGTGACCACTGTCCGAATCTGGAGACGACATATTTGATTAAAAAACAATTCTAAATTCATCGTCAAAAAATTAACTTGCATCACGCGTAACGTTTATAAATAAAACTTATTTTAAAATTATGAAGGGGAAAAGTAATATGGCAAATTTTGAAGAGACTAAAGCACAAATTATTGATTTGGTTAATAGAAGAATCGTTCCAGGAGCCAGTTTTGGCTTTATAAGCTCGGCTCAGACGGAAAAATTCACTTTTGGTAGTAGGGAATGGGTTCCGGAAATAAAACCGCTTAAAGGTGATGAATTGCACGATTTAGCCTCATTAACTAAGGTCATGGGGACAGTTCCGTTGATTTTAAAAATGTTAGATGAAAAATTAATTAATTTACATGATCCGGTTAAGAAGTATTTGCCAAAATTTTCTGATAAACGAGTAGAGTTGTTTCATTTGCTAACCCATACATCTGGGATTCATGGTTATATTCCAAATCGGGACTCTCTTAATAGCGATGAATTGATTCAAGCGTTATTAAAATTACCTGTGACTGATACGTTTAATAAAAAGGTCGTCTATACTGATACTGGATTAATATTCTTAGGGCTGATAATTGAACAGTTTTATCACATGCCGGTTCAGGATGCGATTATGAAATATATTATTGAGCCTGAAGGTTTAAAAGATGCTACTTTTGACCCAGACCCTAATCGTTGTGTACCAACATACGTCGTTGATGGGAAAATGTTGCAAGGGATTGCAAACGACCCTAAGGCGCGTCAACTGGGAAAGCATTGTGGATCAGCAGGGATGTTTGCTACTTTGGATGATGTCATGCAGTTTGCTCAAGATATGTTGAAAAAGGACAAGAAATTTTTGTATCATAACTTTACAACTTTAAATCCTGGTCGGTCATTGGGATGGGATGTAAAACCCGATGGTTCTGGTCATGTTTTGTTCCATACGGGCTATACTGGTGAATTTATTGCGGTTGATTATCAACAACAAACGGCCATGGTCGTCATGACAAATCGAGTTCACCCAATTCAAAATAATCAGTTATTTTTGGAACGGCGAGAAACTATTTTGAATTCTTTTTTGAACGAAAGTAAGTAATGCTTAATGATATTTTAATTGGAGGGTAGATTATGAATAGTGAAGATATATTGAATTCGGGAAAGTTGTATAAAGTTGGTCAGGTATCGGATGGAGAGGGGAATTATAATGAGTACCTTCAAAATATGGAGGATTATAATGCCGCTGGTTATACATCTGAAGGTCTTCAGAAGAAAAAAATGATTTTAAAAAAGAATTTTGCTGAAGTAGGGGAAGACACTTACATTCAAGCACCTTATCATGCCATGTGGGGAGGAAAGCATGTCTATTTGGGGAAGAATGTGTATATAAATTTTAATTGTACTTTGATTGACGATGCAAATATTTATATTGGTGAGAAAACTATGATTGCCCCTAATGTTACGATTATTTCCGCGTCGCATCCGATTTCCCCTAAATTAAGATCAGAAGGATATGGTTGTAATCAGCCAGTGTACATTGGCAAAAATGTGTGGTTAGCGGCTAATGTTACAGTTTTGCCAGGTGTACATATTGGAGATAATTCAGTTGTTGGTGCCGGCTCAGTAGTAACAAAGGATATTCCTTCTAATGTTTTGGCAATCGGTACGCCCGCAAAAGTATTAAGAGAGATTGGCCCTGATGATGATATTTATTATAATCACGGTAAATTGATTTCAGAAAATTTAGTTTAAAACAAAAATGGCTCCAGTAATCCGCTTTTGGATTGCTGGAGCCATTATAGTAATTATTGAAAAACGGAATATGACTTATCCCATTTTCTATTTTTGTTTAATATATCCTTTTTCCATCAAAGCTTTACGTAAGCCTAACATCGCTGTATATGTAGCTAAAACGTAAATTTTTTCGGTTGGAACCTTGGGAATTTCTTTAACAAAATCATCAATTTCGACTGTTTCAATATTCTTTTTCATATCAAGACCGGCAATCTTGAAACGATATGTGACATCTTTGACACGTTTACCACCTGTAATAACTAATGGTAACTTGCTGTAATCGAAGTCTTCAAAATTGGCGTCCCAGATCCAACTAGTATCAATTCCGTCAGCATAATTAGCATTCAGCAAGAAGGCTAGTGAGTACGGATCCTTATCACTCAAGACCGTCTCGATGACTTGATTCAAACCAACCGGGTTCTTGACTAAGATAATGTTAACGTCTTTTCCATCAACGTTGATGGTTTCTTGACGACCAAAGACTTTTTCATCATAGGCAAAAGCTTTTTGCATTTGTTCAACGCTGATACCCATTTCAGAAGCAATTGCATAGGCAGCTAGAGCGTTGTAAATGTTATATTTGCCACCAATATTCATGGTAAATTTATTGCCATCGATTTCAAATTCTGTTTTGTTAGGTAGCAAAGTTGAAATATTAGTGACTTGATATTTGAGTTCACTGCGCTTGAAACCACAGTTAGGACAGAAATAGCTACCCAAGTTAGCGTAAGAAATCATATGGTAGTGCAAAATGTGGTTACACTTAGGACAAAGAACACCGTCAGTATTAGTAGGAGCTTTGAAATCTTCTTTTTCGTGACCTTTATCGGAAAAACCGTAAGAAACGACTTTGTTAGGTAAGTCTTTGGAAGCGAAGATAGCAGCGTCGCCGTTAGCAATGATTGTAGCGTCAGGTGCCATTTTGATTCCATCAAGAATTTTTTGATAAGTTGTATAAATTTCACCATAACGATCCATTTGATCACGGAAGATATTTGTTAAAACAAAGTATTTTGGCTTGATGTAGCTACAAATGATAGGAACATTAGCTTCATCAACTTCCAAAACAGCTAGAGGACGCTTACTTTTCTTGTGATGAGTCACAAAACTAGTAACAATTCCTTGAATCATGTTAGAACCAGTTGGATTAGTTAGAACATCGTCGAATTTTTGAACTAACATCTTATTGATCAAAGATGTCGTTAAAGTTTTACCATTAGTACCAGTAACAACGATTAAGTCGTAATCTTTACCAAGACTTTTGAGAATGTCTGGATCGATTTTGTAAGCAATTTTACCGGGGTATGAAGAACCACCGTTGAAAAATTTACTTAAAATAAAGTAAGATGTTTTACCTGTAAATGTTGCAATTCCTGATTTAAATGTCATTACTAAAACCCCAAATTTAAATTAATTAAAATTAATATTATCACACCTAAGGCCTATTTTGTTTGAAAATGGTTAATGTTTGGGTAAAATGCCGTCTCCAGAGCTGAGAAAAATAAACCAGCAGTGCGGATCGAGCCGAGCCAAGGTCTCGTCTCTCGGTTTGAAGCCTTGCAAATTCGGCAAGTCTCCAAACACGTCCGGTGGTGTAAGTCCGAGAAGGGCACTCGAACTAACGCCACTTTCACTGCTGGTTTATTTTTCTCAGCTACTCCGACTAGGGTATTGAGTTATGCAGCAATTATTATTAGATAAGAAATTTGCCTCGCTGAAAATCATTGATGGATAGAAATATTTTTTAGAATATATCATTTTTTGAATTTATTAAGATAAGTACTAGAGCCTATTTATAATTTCAAAAAAACGGACCAATTAGCCGGAAGGAGCAAGAAAATTAGATCGCAGTGAAGGTGGTGTTAGTGCTTTAGCACTTACACCACGGGACGAACTTTGAAACTCGCGTATTTTGCGAGGTTCAAAGTCGAGGTTGGAGACCTTGGCTCCAACCGGTCCCCACAGCGACCTAATTTTCTTGCTCCTGGAGGCGGCATCTAAAATATCTTTCAACCTAATGTGTTCAAGCAGGTGTTTTTTCGTTATAATCTTGTAGGACATATTTTTGGAGGCGGAATTTTGGCTCAATTATTTTTTAAGTATGGTGCTATGAATAGCGGAAAATCTATCGAGATTTTGAAAGTGGCACATAATTATGAAGAACAAGGCAAGTCAGTCATTTTAATGACTAGCATTTTAGATACTCGTTCCGGTGCTGGGAAAATAAGAAGTCGGATGGGTTTAACTCGTGATGCAATCGTTTTGAAAGATGACTCAAATGTTTTTGACATTGTTAAATCAAAGGATCCCAATACTGCTTGTGTCTTAATTGATGAATGTGAATTCATGACTAAGGATCAAGTTTTGCAAGCAACTCAAGTAGTTGATGAATTAGGAATTCCTGTTATGGCATTTGGCTTGAAGAATGATTTCAGAAATGAATTGTTCGAAGGTACTAAATACTTATTGTTGTACGCTGATAAATTGGAAGAAATGAAGACAATTTGTTGGTTCTGTACAAAAAAGCTACAATGAATATGCGTATGGCTGATGGTAAACCAGTTTATGAGGGTGATCAGATTGCAATTGGTGGAAATGAAATGTATTACCCAGTTTGCCGTCGACACTATAACCATCCTCCAATGCTCAATCAAGATTAATAAATAGAAGAAAGGATAGTTAAGTTGGATAAAATATTTGAACAACTAGAAACATTGCTTGAAAGATATCAAGAGCTTCAAGAACTTATGAGTGATCCTGAAGTTATCAACGATACCAAACGTTATATGGCTTATTCCAAAGAAGAAGCTGATATGCGTGACGTTGTTGCGGCTTTCAAACGATATAAAGAATTGAAACAAAGTATCAGTGACAGTGACGAAATTCTTCGTGAAACTGACGATGCTGAAATGCAAGCTATGGCTAAAGATGAAATGGAGACTTCCAAGAAAGAACTTGATGAAGTTGAACATAACATCACACTTTTGATGCTACCTAAAGACCCTAATGATGATAAAAATATTATCATGGAAATTCGTGGTGCCGCCGGTGGTGATGAAGCTAGTTTATTTGCGGCTGATTTATTGAGTATGTACAGTAAATATGCTGAAAAACAAGGCTGGAGTTTTGATATTATTGATGAAACTGATACCGAAGTTGGTGGCTATAAAGATGTTGCCGTTATGATTACTGGTACTAGTGTCTATTCAAAATTGAAGTATGAAAATGGGGCACATCGTGTTCAACGTATCCCCGCTACTGAATCACAGGGGCGTGTTCATACATCAACTGCAACAGTTGCAGTTATGCCTGAATACGATGAGGTTGATATTGATATTGATCCAAAGGATATCAGAACTGATGTTTATCGTTCATCTGGTGCCGGTGGTCAACATATTAACAAGACTTCATCAGCTGTTCGTATGACCCATTTACCAACAGGTATCGTTGTTGCTATGCAAGACCAACGTTCACAACAACAAAACCGTCAAAAAGCTATGCAAATTTTGAAATCACGTGTTTATGATTACTATGAATCACAAAATCAAAGTGAATACGATGAACAACGCAAGTCAGCTGTTGGTACAGGTGACCGTTCTGAACGTATTAGAACATATAATTATCCACAAAACCGTGTGACAGACCATCGTATTGGTTTGTCATTGAATAAACTTGACCGCATTATGAACGGCGATCTGGAAGAAATCATCGATGCCTTAATCGTTGATGACCAAACCAAGAAGTTGGAGCAAATTCAAAGTGGAGAAGCTAAGTTATTCTAAGGCCCTGAAAAGGGCTTTTTCTATGTTAAAGGACCGAGGTAAATTTCCTGAGGACGCACAGTACTTAATGGAAGAATTAAGCGGATTCAATTATACGCAATTACAACTTCATCGAAATGATTATGTTCCAAATGACATTTGGCGAAAATTTCGTGATGGGTTGGCCCGTTTAATGATGGATGAGCCGGTTCAATATATTTTAGGCTATGCATATTTTATGAATCGAAACTTTTCTGTTAATCAAAACGTACTAATTCCGCGCCAAGATACGGAAGAAATGGTTCAAAAAATTATCGATGAGCATGGTCCTAAACAAAAGAGTATTTGTGACATCGGCACAGGCTCTGGCATCATTGCCGTAACGCTTGGATTAGAGTTTCCGGAAGATGATATTTTAGCAACCGATATTTCGGAAGATGCTTTACAGGTAGCTGAACTTAATTCGGACAATTATCAAACAAATAATGTCTTTTTTAGGCAGAGCGATTTGTTTGATAATATTGACCCGCAAAAATTTGATATCATCGTTTCTAATCCGCCCTACATTTCTGAAGCAGAAAAAGTAGATATGGATGCCAGTGTTATTAAATACGAACCAGATTTGGCTTTATACGGTCAAGATAATGGGTTAGAATTCTATGAGAACATTACTCAGGAGATAAATAATTATCTTTCTGATGATGGAATCTTGTATATGGAATTCGGATTTCGACAAAAAAATGCAATAAAACAAATTTTTTGTGATAATTTACCCAATTATGTTGTAGAATTTCATAAAGATATAAGTGGGAATTACCGATATCTAAAAGCTAAAAAGGAGATGTAGTATTGGATACTGAGATACTAGAGAGTACACAGATTCAAGAAGCGGCAGATTTTCTTGCTAAAGGTCAATTAGTGGCTTTTCCAACTGAGACCGTTTATGGCTTAGGAGCTGACGCAACAAGACCTGATGTAGTCAAAGATGTCTATGCAGCTAAGGGTCGCCCTAGTGACAACCCCTTGATTGTCCATGTTTCAGGACCAGAGATGGTTTGGGAATATGCTGACAATAGCTACAAGCCATTGGCTGAAAAGCTGATGAAGGCATTTTGGCCAGGACCATTGACAATCATTATGCCAATTCAACCTGGCAAACTTTCCAAGGAAGTCACTGGGGGACTAACGACTGCTGCCTTTAGAATGCCCAATAATAAGGCTACTTTGAATCTTATCAAGACTTTTGGCAAACCAATTGTGGGACCATCCGCTAATACGAGTGGTAAACCAAGTCCAACTTTAGCTAAGCATGTTTATCATGATTTGCATGGTAAAATTGCAGCTATTTTGGATGATGGCCCAACAAAATTAGGCGTTGAATCAACTGTAATCGACTTATCGGTCGATATACCAACAGTTTTACGTCCCGGAATGATCGATTCAGATGACTTGTTGAAAGTAATCGACAATGTCAACTCCGATCACCACAAGGTTACAGCAAATGAAGTTCCTAAGGCACCAGGTATGAAGTACAAGCACTATGCACCAAGCGCACAAGTCATCATTGTTGATGATGTAAATGATTTTAAACAAGCCATCGCTGAATACGTCGCTAAGGATGTTCCGATGGGAGTCATGGCTACAGATGAAATTTTGAAAGAAGTACCAGATAATATTGAAACTTTTTCTCTAGGTAAAGATGTTATCAGTGCTTCACGAGAATTATTTGCTGGTTTGCGTCAGTTAGATAATGATCACGTTCAATATATTTTAGCTCAAGGCTTCTCAGATGAAGGTCACGGTGCTGCATACAGCAATCGTTTGAATAAATCCGCCGGAAACACACATTATAAAAACTAAGGAGACTTAAAATGTCTAAATTTACAGTATTAAATCACCCATTGATCCAACATAAACTTACAATCATTCGTAACAAGCACACTGGGACTAAAGTATTCCGTGAAGTAGCCAACGAAATTGGTGAATTAATGGTTTATGAAATTACACGTGACTTGCCACTAAAAGATGTTGTTGTGGAAACACCAATGGGTAAATCAACTCAAAAAGTTTTAGCTGGTAAAAAACTAGCTGTTATCCCTATCTTGCGTGCCGGTCTAGGTATGGTTGATGGTGTGCTTGAATTGATTCCTGCTGCTAAAGTTGGTCATATCGGAATGTACCGTGATGAAAAGACTTTGAAACCACATGAATATTTTGTAAAACTCCCTAGCGATATCGACCAACGTGAATTATTCATCGTTGATCCAATGCTTGCTACTGGTGGTTCTGCTAATATGGCCATTGAGGCTTTGAAGAAACGTGGTGCAAAACACATGCGTCTAGTCGTATTGGTTGCCGCTCCAGAAGGTGTTAAGGCCGTTCAAGAAGCTCATCCAGATGTTGATATTTATGCTGCTTCACTCGATGATAAGATTACAGATAGTGGTTATATTTTCCCTGGTTTGGGTGACGCTGGTGACAGATTGTTTGGGACAAAATAACAATTTCATTGTTTGAATATATAAAATTTAGTGTTATTATTTTGTGGTATCAATTGTTTTCAATAAGCGAAGAAAGGAGGGTTATTATTGGATGATAAGTATAAGTTTGTTGAATTCTTAGGCTTAAGATTCAATGTTGCAAATGACTTGTCAGTTCTAGTCTCTGCAGTCCTTGTTTTCATTTTGGTGTTTGCATTATCTCGTAAAGTCACAATGAGACCAGGCAAAGCACAGAATGTACTCGAATGGATGATTGATTTTACAAACGGTATTGTAAAATCGGCAATGCCAGACGGTTCAGGTAAACAATTCAATCTTTATGCGTTTGTATTATTCCTATTTATCTTTGTCTCTAACCAATTAGGATTATTCTTCCAAGTAAAGGTTGGCGGTTTCACATATGTTAAGTCACCAACGTCTAATCCCTTGATCACAATGGGACTTGCGACAGTCTCACTTTTGATTTCTCACTACTATGCAGTGAAGAAATTTGGATTCGGTGGTTATTTATCCAATTATGCGAGACCGGTAAAGTTTTTGCTACCAATTAACCTTCTGGAAGAATTTACCAACTTCCTAACATTGTCACTACGTCTTTACGGTAATATATTTGCCGGTGAAGTACTTCTTGCACTTATTGGAACTGTTGCGAAGAGTCTTGGCGCTGTGACATTTGTTGCAGCTATGCCATTAGCGATGGTATGGCAAGGCTTTTCTGTATTTATTGGAGCCATCCAAGCGTATGTATTTACCACATTATCAATGGTATATATTTCACGTAAACTGGAACAAGAATAACATTTATTGGAGGATTTTAAATTATGAAGGATATTGCGGCAGCTCTTGCAGCTGGTATCGCTGCTCTTGGAGCATCAATCGGTAACGGACTTGTTATTTCTAAAACTCTTGAAGGAATGGCCCGTCAACCAGAAGTAGCTGATAAGTTAAGAGGAACAATGTTCATCGGTGTTGGTCTTATCGAAGCTGTTCCTATCATTGCCATTGCTATTGCGTTCGTTATTCTTTTCGTTTAATACATACAACCAAAAATTTGGCGATATAAAATAATCGCCTTTTTATGTTTTATGTACTTATTAGAAAGGAAGGAGTGAAGAATATTGGCAGGTTTATTAGTTCTCGGAGCTAATCAAGTAGCTTTGGGTGACATGCTTTTCATTCTTGTTTCTTTCATCGTTTTAGCACTGTTAGTGAAGCATTTTGCTTGGGGTCCTGTAACAAAGATGATGGATGCCAGATCTGAAAAGATTACTGGTGATCTTGATTATGCGGATCAGGAACGCACACGTGCTGAAAAGTTGGCAAAAGAACGTGAAGATGCTCTTAAGAATTCACGTGCTGAAGCAGTGGAAATTGTTAATAAAGCTAAGGAAAGCGGTGAGACTCAAAAGAAGTCTATCGTATCCGATGCTCATAGCGAAGCTGAAGAATTAAGACAAAGAGCAAAATCTGATGCAGCTAAAGCTAGAGAAGATGCTATGGCAGGCGCACAAAATGACATAGCAAACTTGTCTTTGGAAATTGCTTCTAAAGTTATTTCTAAGGAGCTTAATGCAGACGATCAGAAGTCACTAATCGACTCTTACATTAAGGAGTTGACGGTAAATGAAACTAAGTAACATTCAAGTGGGAAAGCGTTATAGTAAGGCACTTTACGAAGTTGCCACAGAACAAAACTCTGTAGAAGAAATGCTTGAAGATTTAAAATCTTTAAAACAAGTCTATGAAGAAAATCCTAGCTTGAGCTTTGCTCTTGCAGGACGTTCTATTTCTCGCACTGAAAAACTTAAAGTTTTGGATACTTTGAAGAGCCAATTTGGCGAATTAATGCAAGATTTCTTAGGTTTAGTTTTTGATAATAATCGTATGGACTGTATTGTGGAAATTGCTGATGCTTTCATTGAAAAATATGATGAGAAGAATGCAATTGTTGAAGCTACAGTTACTACTACGATTGACTTAGACGAAGATCAAGCTAAGAAACTTGAGTCAGTGATCCAACAAAGATTTTCAGTAAATAAAGTAAATTTAACGAAAATAGTTGATCCATCTATCATCGGTGGCGTTATAATCCGAGTAGGAGATCAAGTTGTCGATGGTAGTGTTGTTAAGAGATTTAATGACATTAAGAAGACGCTATTGGTTAATAATTAAGTCGAGGTGAAAAGAATGAGCATCAAAACTGAAGAGATTAGTTCGCTGATCAAAGAGCAGTTAAAGAACTATAAAAATGAACTCTCAGTTGATGAAGTAGGTACAGTTACATACGTCGGTGATGGTATTGCTCGTGCTAATGGCCTTGAAAATGCTATGGCAAGTGAATTGCTAGAATTCGAAGACGGTACTTTTGGTGTGGCTCAAAACCTTGAAAGTGATGATGTTGGTATCATCATTTTAGGTAATTACGATCAAATTCGTGAAGGCGATACTGTTAAGAGAACAGGTCGTATCATGGAAGTTCCAGTCGGAGATGCAATGATTGGACGTGTCGTAAATTCTTTGGGTCAACCAGTAGACGGTCTTGGAGAAATCAAGACTGACAAAACACGACCTATTGAATCACCTGCACCCGGTGTTATGCAACGTAAGTCAGTTTTCGAACCTTTACAAACAGGTTTGAAATCAGTTGACTCTCTTGTTCCTATTGGTCGTGGTCAACGTGAGTTGATCATTGGTGACCGTAAAACTGGTAAAACATCAATCGCTATTGATACAATTCTAAATCAAAAAGATGAAGACATGATTTGTATCTATGTCGCTATTGGACAAAAGGAATCAACTATCAGAGCACAAGTTGAAACTTTGAGAAAACATGGCGCTATGGATTACACAATCGTTGTCGAAGCTGGTCCTAGTCAACCAGCCCCAATGCTATATTTTGCACCATATGCTGGTGCTGCAATGGGTGAATACTTCATGTATAACGGCAAGCATGTTTTGATCGTCTATGATGATTTAAGCAAGCAAGCTAATGCTTATCGTGAAATTTCGCTATTGCTTCGTAGACCACCTGGGCGTGAAGCATATCCTGGTGATGTTTTCTACTTGCATTCACGTTTGCTAGAACGTGCTGCTAAGTTGAGTGACGATTTAGGTGGTGGTTCAATGACCGCTCTACCTATCGTTGAAACACAAGCCGGTGATGTGTCAGCCTATATTCCAACTAACGTTATTTCTATCACTGATGGACAGATTTTCTTGAGTAGTGATATGTTCCACTCAGGTACACGTCCAGCTATTGATGCTGGTACATCTGTTTCTCGTGTTGGTGGGGATGCCCAAATTAAGGCTATGAAGAAAGTTGCTGGTACTTTGCGTCTAGATCTTTCTTCATATCATGAATTGGAATCATTCGCTCAATTTGGATCTGACCTTGATGAAGCAACAAAGGCAAAACTAGATCGTGGTCGTCGTACAGAAGAAGTTCTAAAACAACCTGTACACTCACCAGTTCCTGTTCAAAAACAAGTTTTGATTTTGTTTGCTTTGACAAGAGGATTCCTAGATAAAATCGATGTTGAAAACATTAAAGAATATGAAGCTTCACTTTCTGAATATTTCGATGCAAATCATTCAGATCTTTTACAAACAATCAAAGATAAAGGTACATTACCTGATGAGGATAAGTTTAAGGCTGCTGTAAAAGAATTTACAGAGAACTTCTTAGCTTCTAAGTCAGGCAGTGCTGATAATTCAGATAGTAAGCAAGCAAACTAATACAGGAGGTTTAAATAATGGCTGAGTCCCTTATGGATATTAAAAGAAGAATTTCTTCTACTAAGAAAACCGGTCAAATTACAAGAGCCATGCAAATGGTCTCTGGTGCTAAACTCTCTCGTATTGAAAAGAAATCTATTGCTTATCAATTGTATGCAAAAAAGGTTGAAGATATTGTTAGACATTTAACAGCGGCCGATGTGTTCAAAGAATTGTCAATTGCTGATGATTCCACTGATCCGCTAAGTTTGAACAGTCTTCTAAAAGTTCGTGAAGTCAAAAAGACTGCCTATGTTGTTATTACATCAGACCGTGGTCTTGTTGGTGGATATAACAGTAATATCTTGAAAGCTATGATGGATCTTTTCCAAAAGAAATATAATGGCGACAAGAGTAAATTTACTATTATTTCCTTAGGTGCTACTGGAACAGAATTCTTTAAAGCACGTGGCTTTGACGTTTCTTACGAATACCGTGGTTTACCAGATATTCCAACAGTTAAAGATATCACTCCAATCATGAAGACAATTTTGCAAATGTATCAAGCAGAGTTGTTTGATGAAATTGATATTTGTCATAATCATCACGTCAATTCATTGGTTTCTAACTTTACAACAGATAAGTTATTGCCATTGACAGAACCTGATGATGTTACTGCTGAAGAACAACAAGTTGCTACTGAATACATCACAGAACCAAACCCTAAAGCAGTTTTATCTGCAATTGTGCCTCAATATATTGAGTGTTTAGTTTTAGGAGCAATGATGGATGCAAAAACAGCAGAGCATGCTGCTTCTGTAACAGCTATGAAGAGTGCGACTGATAATGCTGACGACCTTATTTCAAGTTTGTCATTGCATTATAACCGTGCTCGTCAAGCTCAAATTACTACAGAAATCACTGAAATCATCGGTGGTGCTGCTGCACTTGAATAGTTTAGAAAGGAGCCAAATTAATGAGTAGCAAAGGTAAAGTTATTCAGGTAATCGGTCCGGTTGTCGATGTTGAGTTTTCATTAGATGAAGACTTACCAGAAATTAACGATGCGCTAAAAGTTAAGAAAAACGACGGATCTGATATTACCCTTGAAGTTGCCCTAGAATTAGGTGATGGCGCCTTGCGTGCTATTTCCATGAGTTCTACCGATGGACTTCAAAGAGGTGCTGAAGTTATTAACACTGAAGGTCCTATCTCTGTACCAGTTGGTAAAGAGACTTTGGGTCGTGTGTTTAACGTTTTAGGTGAATCAATCGATGGAGGAAAGGCATTTCCTGCTGACTTCCCAAGAAACAGTATTCACCGTCAAGCACCTGCTTATGATCAATTAAATACATCAACTGAAATTCTTGAAACAGGTATCAAAGTTATCGACCTTCTCGAACCTTACGTTCGTGGTGGTAAAGTTGGTTTGTTCGGTGGTGCCGGTGTTGGTAAAACCGTTCTGATTCAAGAGTTAATCCATAATATCGCCGAAGAGCATGGTGGTATTTCAGTATTTACTGGTGTTGGTGAAAGAACACGTGAAGGTAATGACCTTTATTATGAAATGAAGGAATCTGGTGTTCTTGCTAAAACAGCCATGGTTTATGGTCAAATGAACGAATCACCTGGTGCTCGTATGCGTGTTGCCTTAACAGGTTTGACAATTGCTGAGTACTTCCGTGATGTTGAAGGTCAAGATGTGCTATTGTTCATCGATAACATCTTTAGATTTACACAAGCTGGTTCAGAAGTTTCTGCCTTGCTTGGTCGTATGCCTTCAGCCGTTGGTTATCAACCAACATTGGCTACAGAAATGGGTCAATTGCAAGAAAGAATCACTTCAACAAAGAAGGGTTCAATCACTTCAATTCAAGCCGTTTATGTTCCTGCCGATGATTATACTGACCCTGCTCCTGCTACAACTTTTGCCCATTTGGATGCAACAACTAACTTGGAACGTAAGTTGACACAACAAGGTATTTATCCAGCCGTTGATCCACTTGCTTCATCATCATCAGCCCTTGATCCAGATATTATTGGACAAGAACACTATGATGTTGCTACAGAGGTTCAAGAGGTTCTTCAAAGATATCACGAACTACAAGATATTATTTCTATCTTGGGTATGGACGAATTGTCTGATGAAGAAAAGACTGTCGTTGCCCGTGCAAGACGTATTCAATTCTTCTTGTCACAAAACTTCAGTGTTGCTGAACAATTTACTGGTGTGCCAGGTTCATATGTTCCTGTTGCAGAAACAGTTAAAGATTTCCGTGCTATCTTAGATGGTAAATACGATGATATTCCTGAAGATGCCTTCAACGGTGTTGGTGGTATCAAGGATGTTATTGCTAAAGCCAAGAAGATGGGCTGGGAACCAGCTGATGGACAAGATGAAAATACTGAACAAGCTGTTGCCAATTAAGGATAGGAGGAGATAATATGGCTGAAAATATTATGACGGTCAATATTGTTACTCCCGATGGTGTTGTTTATGATCATCATGCAAAACTCGTTGTGTTGAGTACCATTGATGGTGAAATTGGTGTCATGGCTCACCATGCTCCAATCATTGCCCCATTGGTCATTGATGAAGTTCGTGTCCGTCGTGTGGACAAACCTCACCATGAAGACTCAATTGCTGTAAATGGCGGGTTCTTGGAGTTTAGCAATGATCTAGTTTCAATCGTCGCTAATAGTGCCGAAAGAGCTAGAGACATTGATTTAAGACGTGCAGAGTATGCTAAGCAAAGAGCTGAACAAACTATCAAAGTTGCGGAAGAGAAACACAACGTTGATGAGTTGGCTCGTGCTCAGGTATCCTTGCGTAAAGCTGTAAACAGAATTAACGTAAGTTCACATCGAAACGTATAATAATTAAGAAGACTAGGGAGACCTAGGCTTCTTTTTTTATGCCGCTTGCTGGAATGAGAATGTTTTCCTGCCATGGGACCGGCTCGAGCCAAGGTCTCGAACCTCGATTTTGAGCTTTGCCCAGACCGCAAATCTCAAAATACGTCCTTGTAGTAAGAGCTGAAGCTCTAACTACAATTTCACGGCAGAAAAACATTCTCATTCCCTCCAGCTAGTATATTTTATGATGTGTTGAGTTGAATTATTATGCTACATGGTAAATGTATTGTTGAGTACTTAGGATTCAAAACATGCCGTATATTTTGTTAATCTGGCCATTATTGATGGAAGAGTACTGACTAAACGGTAATACTCCAATTCGTTCAAAAATTATAAACTAGCCGGAAAGAGCAAGCAATTTAGCTCTCTGTGAAGGTGGCGTACACCACGGGACGACTTTTGAAATTCGCGTACCTTGCGAAGTTCAAAATCGAGATTCGAGACCGCCTTTCGGCTCGAATCGGTCCCCACAGCGAACTAAATTGCTTGCTCTTGGAGGCGGCATACTTAATTTAACAATCAAAGAATCTCCAGCGAATTTCTTAAGAAAATGTTATTATTTAGAAAAGAGAGGTTTATAAAATGATAAATGTTGGAATAAATGCGATAATAGCCCTTATAAGTCATGTTATATTTATTTGGCTAAGTTTTAATTTATTGCAAGTGGTAGATTGGAAAAAGATATATAACAAAACCAATCCTAAAATGTTACAATTACTTGTAGCGTTTATTGCAATCGCTCTTGGTTATACAGTAAGCTCTTTTTTTATGAGCATTTTCAGTCTATCTCAAAATATAGCCTTGCTTTTTAAATGATTCCAGGTTTTTGGAGGAGAATATTGTGCAACAAATAATCGTAAATGGACCTACGCAATTAAAGGGAACAGTTAGAGTTGAAGGTGCTAAAAATGCCGCTCTACCAATTTTGGCAACGACAATTTTAGCATCTGAGGGTAAGACCTTATTAACGAATATCCCTCCGTTATCAGATGTAATTACTATGTCGAAAGTTTTAAGGGCTTTAAATGCCGATGTTTCATATAATGAAGTGGATGAAGTGTTAACTGTTGATACAAGTAAGGGAACAGAAACAACTGCTCCTGAAGATCTAGTTGATAAGATGCGTGCCTCAATCGTTGTTTTAGGACCACTCTTGGCCCGTAACAAAGAGGCTCACGTTGCAATGCCCGGTGGTTGTGCTATTGGATCAAGACCAATTGATCTTCATATCAAGGGTCTAGAAGCTATGGGTGCAAAATTCAGTCAAAATGGCGGTTTTATTGATGCTGAGACTGAAGGTTTGCATGGTGCTAATATTTACTTGGATTTCCCAAGTGTTGGTGCAACACAAAATATTATGATGGCAGCAACTTTGGCAGATGGTGAAACTGTCATTGATAATGCCGCTAGAGAACCTGAAATTGTCGACCTTGCTAATGTTTTAAGTAAGATGGGTGCTGATGTTACTGGTGCGGGTACTAATACTATTCGTATCAATGGTGTTGAAAAGCTCCATGGCTGTGAACACTCAATCATGCAAGATCGTATTGAAGCCGGTACCTTTATGGTGGCCGCTGCTGTTACTAATGGTGACATCTTTATTAAGGATGCCGTTGCTGCTCACAATCGTCCTTTGATTTCAAAATTAATTGAAATGGGCGTTAAGATTGACGAAACGGATGAAGGTATTCGTGTTATTGGAACTAATCAACTAAAACCAGTTGACGTTAAAACGTTGCCATATCCAGGTTTCCCAACAGATATGCAGGCACAAATGACATTGATTCAACTGTTGAGTGTCGGTACAACTGTTATGACAGAAACAGTTTTCGAAAATCGTTTCATGCACTTCCCAGAATTGGGTAAGATGAAAGCCGATTATAAGATCGAAGGTAATTCAGTTATTATGTTTGGTCCAGCTCAATTAAGTGGTGCTAATGTTGCTGCTACTGATTTGCGTGCTGCTGCAGCACTTGTTTTAGCAGGATTAGTCGCTGAAGGTGAGACTCGTGTGTCAAATCTTCAATATTTGGATCGTGGATATTATCATTTCACTGAAAAGTTAAGAAAATTAGGTGCTAAAATCAGACGTGTTTCTGTTGATGAAGCAGGTCGTGAAACTTTAGTATTAAATACAGTATCAAGCGCTATAAAATTGGCTTAATATTAGCTTAGGAAAGTGGAATTTCCACTTTCTTTTTTTATTGGCAATTTAATGATTAAGCTGGTTATGATATACTTTTTGTGTTTAAGTCTTGGAGGATATAGTATGTCGAAATATCTAGGAATTGATTTGGGTACAGCAAATGTACTTATAGATGTCAAAGGTGAAGGTATTGTTTTGAACGAACCTTCCGTTGTGGCAATTAATACAAATAATAATGATGTAGTCGCTGTTGGTAAGGATGCTTATATGATGGTTGGTAGAACACCAGCTAACATCAAGGCCATTCGTCCTTTGAAAGACGGAGTTATTGCCGACTTTGATATTACTGAAAAAATGCTTCAATATTTTATTGAAAAGTTGAACGTTGGCGGTCGCTTCTCCAAACCAACGATTATGATTTGTGCACCAACTAACGTAACTCCAGTTGAGCAAAAATCAATTATTGAAGCTGCTGAACAAGCTGGTGGTGGCAAGGTTTATCTGCAATTAGAGCCCAAAGTTGCCGCTGTTGGTGCTGGTTTAGATATCTTTAAGCCACAAGGTAACATGGTGATTGATATTGGTGGTGGTACAAGTGATATCGCTGTTATTTCAATGGGTGACATTGTCACAAGCCAATCATTACGTTTCGCTGGTGATAAGATGACCGGTGCCATTCAAGCATATATTAAGCAACATCATAGTTTGATCATTGGTGAAAGAACTGCTGAACAAATTAAGATGGAGATTGGTTGTGTTATGGATGCAGATGAAAGCAAGACTTTCTCTGCTAGTGGTATTGATATTGTTAGTGGTTTGCCAAAAGAAATCACAACAAATGAAGTTGAGATTCAAGATGCTTTGAAAGATGGCATAGAACAAATTGTTAACGCCGCTAAAAGCGTTTTGGAACAAACACCTCCAGAACTATCGGGTGATATTATCGATCGTGGTATCATGCTTACAGGTGGTGGAGCACTATTGAAGAACTTGGATAAATTATTGTCTGAGAAACTTCAAGTCCCTGTTTTACTAACTGACAGCCCATTGGATTCCGTTGCTTTAGGAACTGGTGTCTTGTTAGAAAATATTGAAAAACATAAAAAATACTAGGATGAAAAATGAAAAGAGACTTTGGTAAAGAATATCGTCGCGATATTTTCAAAAAGATAGGTTGGGTACTCTTGTTGATGCTAATTTTCTTAGTTTTGGGCATGTTGATAGGTTCGGCTTTAGGTGGTTCTAATCCACTAGCTGTATTGTGGCCAGGAACTTGGATGCATATGTTCGACTTTTTAAGGTAGCGATATGCTTAAGAAGATTTTAATTGGAATCGTTAGATTCTATCAAAAATTTATTTCTCCAGTATTGCCACCGAGTTGTCGTTACTACCCAACGTGTTCGACTTATTTTATTGATGCGGTCAAAAAACACGGTGGAATTTTGGGTGCCATTATGGGGATTGCACGTATTTTGCGTTGTAATCCCTTTGTCCGTGGTGGAGTAGATCCAGTCCCAGATAATTTCACGATTTTTCGTAATCCTCATCCGGAAGATTATGAAGATGAAATTATCGCAAAAAAATTTCATAACAAATAAAGGAAAGATTCAATGTCTAGCAGAAAAAGAGCAGTTGAAATTAAATTAAAAGATATTAGTAGTGATCCCGAAACATACGAATTATGGGATGGCAAGAAGTATGTAGGTACAATTAAAAAAGATGGTGAACGTTATCTTTCATATGTCGAAAGTAATGACACACCATTTAAATCTGTAAAGTTGGACGATGCAATTAATGAATTGCTAATGCAATATAATTTACATAATCATTAGCAGGTGTAAAACATGCAAATAAGAGAAAATAAGAGAAAGAATGATGTAGATTCAAGAATCGATTACGGCATTATTTTTTCAGTGATGATGCTGGCAATAATTGGCTTGATGTCGATTTATGTTGCAACGATTCAAGATTCTCAAAATCCATTAAAGAACGTTGTCTCGCAAGTTGCTTGGTATGTGATTGGAGCGGTGATTATTGCTGTAATCATGCAGTTTGATGCAGAGCAATTGTGGCAAGTGGCTAATTATGCATATTTTGCCGGGATAGCGTTGCTGTTTTTAGTTTTAATTTTTTATAGTCGTTCTTATGCGGCTAGTACCGGTGCAAAAAGTTGGTTTGCCATTGGTTCATTTACCTTTCAGCCATCAGAAGTAATGAAGCCGGCGTTTATTTTAATGCTGGGAAAAGTCATTACAAATCACAATAGTGAGTACCAGTCTCATACAATCAAAACCGATTTTATTTTACTTGGAAAGTTATTCTTGTGGACTGTTCCAGTTATGGTTTTGTTAAAACTTCAAAATGACTTTGGTACTATTTTGGTTTTCGTAGCTATCCTTGGTGGCATGATTTTAGTATCAGGAATTGATTGGCGAATCTTGTTAACTGGGTTCCTGATTGTTGCTATTATTGGAGGGACAGCTCTGTTATTTGCGACAACCGATTGGGGCCGTCAGATCCTGGGACACTTTGGATTTAGAGCTTACCAATTTTCACGGATTGATAGTTGGCTCAATCCTTCTGCTGATACGTCAGAAAATGGCTATCAGATTTGGCAGAATATGAAGGCCATTGGTTCAGGTAAGCTTTTTGGTAAAGGTTTTAATGTTTCCAATGTCTATGTTCCTGTTCGTGAGTCCGATATGATTTTCTCTGTTATCGGTGAGAATTTTGGATTTATCGGTTCATGTGTATTAATTTTGTTGTATTTCTTATTAATCTATCAAATGATTCAAGTTACTTTTGACACTAAAAATGAATTTTATGCCTATGTATCAACTGGTGTTATTATGATGATTTTGTTCCACGTTTTTGAAAATATTGGTATGAGTGTCGGTTTATTACCACTGACAGGTATCCCATTACCATTTATTTCACAAGGTGGTTCAGCCTTATTAGGTAACATGATTGGTATTGGCTTGATAATGTCAATGCGCTTCCATCATAAGAGTTATATGTTTGAAAATGGTACGTTTAAACAAAGGTAGGAATTATTATGAGTGATGAAAATTATTACTGGATTAAGAAAGGCGAGCATACAACTCGTATAGGTTTAACAAAAGAGGGTCAAGACGCTTTAGGTAATGTCAAATATGTCGAATTACCTGATATAGATTCTGATATCAAAAAAGGCGAGTCTAGCGGTGAGATTGAAGCTCAAAAGGCTGTGGTTGAGCTGGAATCACCAGTTAGTGGGAAAATTGTTAAGGTAAATGATAAATTAAATGATAATCCTGAATTATTAAATGGTACTGAAAAAGACGCATGGTTCTTTGAAGTAAATAATTAAATTTTTAAAATTTATCTTTTTATCGCTGCTTATTTCTTGCAACATTTTTTAATAACTGTTTAAATTATCCTTGGAATTAATAAATGAATGGGGATAGTTTAGAATGAAAATTTTAGGTGAAAAGATTCGCCATTACAGAAAACTCAGAGGCATTTCGCAATCTGAGTTGGCCGATGGCATATGTACACAGGCAACTGTCAGCCTGATTGAAAAAAAAGACAAGATTCCAAGTATGGAAATATTGGTTCGCATTTGTGAAAGACTGGGTATCACAATGAACCTCGTTATCGTCAATGACGATAGTCAAATTTATTCCATCATCAGTGACATTAAGAAGTCGTTCTATCAAGATGATTTTGATGGCATTAGCGATAAACTGGGTAAGCTTAAAAACATCAATGTCAATAACAAACAAGAAATCAAATTGATTCACTTCTTCAATGGTTTGATTGAATATGTCACAAGTAAAAATTATGACAAAGCCATCTTTGACTTTAACCGGGCTATGAACGTTAACATCGCTAACGTTGACATGTATGATATCTTAATCGATGTCTTTACAGCCAAAGCCTACATTAATAAGAAGTCAGTTGACGAGGCTAGAGTTTATTATAATCAAGCTAAAGACTTGATTAAGTCAAGCCTTGATAAGATTGGCGACGAAAATTATCACGATAGTATTTTGATCTATGCTAATATGGCTGATTTGTCATTGAAACTTGATGATAATCAAAAGGCAATTGAATATGCTAACGAAGGTATTTTCATCGCAAGAAAAGAACAAACACTTTTCAAGCTTGATGAAATGTACTGTTACTTAGCCGATGCTGGTACTCGTGAAGGTCAAAAGACCGATGAGGACTACATTAAAGCCTATGTGATTTCAAGCATCAGTGAGAATAAACCAGTTTTTGAAAAATTAAAAGCTAAAGTGAAAGATATGCATTTGAATATCTTTTAATAAAAAAACAATTTATTAATTTCCGTTTCTTAAAAAAGGATTGATTCTTCGGGGTTGATCCTTTTTTTGTTGCTTTTAGATATGCCGCCTCCAAGAGCAAGAAATTTAGGCCGCTATGGGGACCGGTTGGAGCCAAGGTCTCCAACCTCGATTTTGAACTTCGCAAGGTACGCGAATTTCAAAAGTCGTCCCGTGGTGTAAGTGCTAAAGCACTAACGCCACCTGCATAGCGACCTAAATTTCTTGCTCTTTCCGGCTAGTTTTTTTGATAGGAATTAATGATTAGTTGTTACCGTGCAATAAAATTCAGAATATACTTTTTAAAAGCATTAAATATATAAGCTAGTACAAGGCATGGTTAAATAATAAATTTCGATTGGTTCAAGGGACAACAATAGCTAGCTGCCATTTTGTTTTGTAATCGAATTAAATGATGAATTAGTTAGATAGGATAATCTTTTGCAACTCTGGAGAGGGTAATTTTAACCGAAAAAAATAGCGATAAGGAAATATCCCTATCGCTACTTTTAATGCCATTTATTTTACTAAAACTATTTTCTTGGTTTCTTAATTGTTTTGTTGTCAAGGTCAGTTCTTACGACTAGGACATCGCAAGCGGCTGTTCTTGTAACGTATTCAGTAACTGAACCAATTAATAATCTTTCCATCGCATTCAAACCTGTGGCACCGATCATGATCAAATCAACGCCTAACTTCTTAGGGAAGTCGGTTGCGATGATTGCTTTAGGTGCACCGTATTCGATGCTATAGTCGATATCTTCTAGTCCAGCTTCTTTAGCTGTTTTAACATAGCTCTTAACTGTTTCTTTGGCTTTTTCAGTGATTTGTTCAACCATTGTTGAGTCGAAGCTAGAAACGTTTTGAAAAGCTCTAGTATCAATAACGTGAACTAAATGAATGGCCGCTTTGTTTCTTTTAGCTACTTCAACTGCTTTCTTGAAAGCTAGCTCAGCCTCAAAAGAACCATCAATTGGTACGAGAATGTTTTTATATTGTTGTAACATAAGTATCACCCCGTTAATGTAATATTACTGCTTTTATATCTTCATTTTAGTTGATTCAGGCTAATAAATACAGTAATCAGTTAAGATTTAACGAATATTTGCTAAATAAATTGAAAAAGCTGCTGCAATTAAACTACCAAGCAACAAAGTTATAAAGTTGGCTTCCTTGCTACCTATGAAGGCAATGACAATTCCCATTATTGCGACTAAAATCAATAAACCGGCGGTAAAACGCATAACGTTTTTTAATGTGAGGTTTTCATCTGGCGAGTAAATGAGAAATTTTCCACTACTGTGACTCCAGAGAATGTAGGCAAGGGCTAATAAAAAAATAATAAAGAAGATCATTAAAACTTTAATTATCATAATTATTCTGACTCCGTTTTGAATTCATTTTCCATTCGTGTATTTGTTGCATTCGTAGATTCAAGGCTTGTTCATATTTGCCGGTATTATTTGGTTGGTAATATTTTTTATTAACTAAATTATTAGGCAAATATTGCTGATCAACCCAGGCGTTGGGATAATCATGAGGAAATTTATAACCGATACCATGACCTAACTTTTTAGCCCCTGAGTAATGTGCATCTTTAAGGTCATCAGGAATTGAATTAGCTTTTCCATTTCGAACATCATCTAAGGCACTGTCAATAGCGACCATGCCTGAATTAGACTTAGGACACAAGCAAAGGTCGATCACGGCATCGGCCAATGGTATTCGAGCTTCAGGTAGTCCTACCATTTGAGCCACTTGAGCAGCCTGTACCGCTCGGGCACAAGCTTGCGGATTAGCTAGACCGACGTCTTCGTACGCACAGACCATAAGCCGTCGAATTGCGGAGGTTAGGTCACCGGCTTCGAGTAGTCGGGCTAAATATAATAGGGCGGCGTCAGGGTCACTCCCACGTATCGATTTTTGAAAAGCTGACATGACATCATAGTGACTATCACCATCTTTATCAGAAGAAATAGCTTTTTTCTGAACTGATTCTTCAATCGATTGTAAATCAATGTGAATTGAACCATCTTTTTTGGGTTCGGTGGAAAGAACTGATAATTCTAAACCGTTGAGAATGCTTCTGAGATCACCATTAGTTGAACTAACTAGTAAATCTAGGGCATTTTCATCCAAGGTGACGTTGTACTTTCCTAGACCGTTCTCTTTGTCCTTTAAAGCACGCTTGACGGCCTTTTTTAAGTCATCACTCTCAAGAGGGTGTAATTCAAAAATTTGGACCCTTGAGCGAATTGCGGGGCTTATATTGATATATGGATTCTCAGTTGTTGCACCGATTAAAATAATTGAGCCGCTTTCAAGTAAAGGTAAAAGGAAGTCTTGTTTAGTCTTGTCGAGACGATGAATCTCATCAAGCATCAAAACGACCGTACCACTCATCTTGGCTTCGGCAGCAACAATTTGTAAATCTTTCTTGCTATCAGTTGCCGCATTTAACATTCTGAAAGCATATTTTGTACTACCAGCGATAGCACTAGCAATACTTGTCTTTCCGATCCCAGGAGGACCATAAAGTATCATTGAAGATAACATTTTTGCTTCAACCATGCGACGAATAATTTTATGAGGGCCAACAAGATGCTGTTGACCGACAACTTCGTCAATGTTAGTTGGACGCATTCGATATGCTAGTGGTTTTTGCATAGAACCTCCTATATAATTGATATGTATATTTTACAACAAAGGAATGAGAACATGTTTGATAAAAATGATTTTAAAATTTTTGAGGATATGACTCTACCTGGACGCCTTGAATTGATCAAAACTAACTTAGATCCAAAATTTGAAGAAATTGGTTCTGAGTTGATGCGACGTTTGGAGGAAGAATATCAACAACAGTTCTATATGAAAATTGCTAAACATCAGCGACGGACCAAGAATCCGCCGCCCGATACATGGTTAGCTATTAATCAAGATAAACGCGGTTATAAAAAGACCCCACATTTAGAATTAGGCTTGTGGCCCGACCGTTATTTTATTACGTTTAGTTTGTTGGCCGATATTAAAAATCGTTCTGGGTATTATCCACTCTTAAAAAATCACCAAAATACAATCATAACAGAGGACTGGAACGTGTCAAATGACCACACTTCAAGTGTGATGAAACCGGCAAATGATTTTCCAGAAGTAGTTGCTCATTATGAAAAAGTGAAGTCAAGTGATTTAGTAATCGGTTATGAGTTAAGAGCTGATGACCCGATTGTTCAAAAAGGTAATTATGATCAATTGTTGATTGATAAGTTTATGCAATTGAGTAAATTTCTAGTGTCATTTAATCAAGAAGTTGAATAATAATTATTTTAATGAGCTTTACCATTTATTTTCTAGATAAATTTATTATAATGAAAGTAAATATAGGGTTAGTCAAAGGGATGATCAAGATGAAATGGTATAAATCAGTTGAGTTTTGGATCGGAATATTAATAACAATGGCGTTTTTTGAACTATTCTTTATTCCTACATATGACATTATGTGGTGGGGTGCATTAGTTTCAACCATTGTGGGGATGATTCTAGTATTGAATGTAATTGGAAAATTAAAAATATAATCAAAAAGGTAGTATAACTATGCGTGGTGCTAGTTAAATATGCCACCTCCAAGAGCAAAAAAATTAGGTCGCTATGGGGACCGACAAAAGCCAAGGTCTTTTGTCTCGATTTTGAACCTCGCAAAGAACGCGAGTTTCAAAAGTCGTCCCGTGGTGTAATGGCTAAAGCCATAACGCCACCTACACAGCGACCTAATTTTTTTGCTCTTTCCGGCTAGTTCATTGTTTATTTTTGAATCAATATTAAATAACTTTAAGCGTTATTTTGCCATCGATGACTAGAATTATAGGATATAGAAATATGCTCTGAATCTTTTTTCTTTAAAAATTATTTCCATTCCATAGTCAAAAAACAACTAGTGTCACAAGTAGTATTACTAAATACGGTCAGCTTTCGAATATTAAAACGAACAAGACTAGTAATCCAACTTTTGGGTTGCTAGTCTTTAATTTTTGAGAAATAATCGTATAGCTTGAATGATGTGGTGAAAATTTTGTTACTGTTCAGTCAGTTATAAGTATATAGAGATTAAGAAAATGAGCGCAAAAAAAATACACCCACCAATAAGTGAATGTATTCTTCGCAAATATTAAAGAATTTGGTTGTAGTATTCAACGATCAATGATTCATCAATATTTGGTTCTAGTTCGTCACGTTCTGGGTTACGTACTAGTGAACCTGTCAATGTGTTGTCATCGAAAGTAACGAAACCAGGACGACCAACAACGTTTTCAAGGTTATCCTTAACAATAGCAAGGTCCTTTGACTTTTCACGAAGGCTGATCTTTTGACCAACTTTAACTTCGTATGAAGGGATATCAACACGTTTGCCATCAACTGTGATGTGACCGTGGTTTACAAGTTGACGAGCTTGTGGACGTGAACTTGCAAGACCTAAACGATAAACCATGTTATCCAATCTTGTTTCAAGAAGGATCATCAAGTTAATACCATGGATACCATCCATTTTACCGGCACGGTTAAATAGGTTACGGAATTGGCGTTCGTTAACGTCATACATGAAACGTAACTTTTGCTTTTCTGTTAATTGTTGACCGTATTCAGAAATCTTACGACGACCACCATTTGGACCATGTTGTCCTGGGGCATAGTTTCTACGAGCGATTTCCTTACCAGTACCTGAAAGTGAGATACCTAAACGACGTGATAATTTCCAACGTGGGCCTGTATATCTTGACATAAATAAATTCCTCCAAAATGTTTGTCTGGAGTAAAATAATTAACTAGAGCTTAGCATTCGTGCAGTTATCGTTACAGTCTTCACCTTGTGCAGCCACAGGTTACTAGTTGAACTAAATCGTCGATAACTGTTGACGTTCTTGCCGCTCTTTGCTGCATATTTTACACGAAGGCTAGTATACCGTGATGATGGACGAATGTCAAAGTTAATTTGTAGGTATTGTATACAACTTTAGTCAATATAGTGTTTGATAGCTCTGATTTGTTAGAGCAGAGTTAATGTTTTTTGCCAATAATGCGTGGTACAAATTAAATATGCAGCCTCCAAGAGCGACTAAAACTTCTTGCTCTTTCCGGCTAGTTTTTTTTTTGATTTTGAATCAATAATCAAAAATCAAATAGCTTCATATGTTACTAATAGTTAAAGAATTACATAATACAATAGTAAAAGAATCATCATAATGATACTAGTCGGAAGGATTGAGAAATGGTTGGTGGCCGTGAGAGTGGCGTTATGGCTTTAGCCATTACACCACCGGACGTGTTTGGAGACCCGCGCTTTTTGCGGGGCTTCAAACCGAGGTATGAGACCTTGGCTCATGCCGGTCCGCATGGCCACCGACCATTTCTCAATTCTGGAGACGGCATATTTCTAAACCAATAGTTTAAAACTTTATTATGAAAAGTAGACAGCGACAATAATAGGACTAATATTTGTTATAATTTCTTAAAGATAAGACTGAATCGTCATTAGGGGTGTAAATGTGTTTGTAATTATTATTGGAATAATCTTAATTATTTTGTTCTTCCTATGGTATATGTGGTTCCTACAAAAGCGTAACGCTGCCACTCTCAATAAATATAAGGAACGAACTGATGAGTTAAAAAAGGCTCAACTAGATGATAAAATCAAAAAATTGGAAGATATGAAGCTATCAGGTGCGAGTGATGACCGTTTCAATCAGTTGAAGGTTGAATATCATAAACAGACAGATGATATCTTTTCCGATATTTTAAGACAAATTCGGGCAGCGGAATATAAAAATACGGAATTCAAAGTTTTTGGTTCCGCTAATGACCTGAAAAAATTAAATAATGAAATGAATGATTTTGAAAGTAAAATTGGTGAGGTTTCACAGGGCTTCGATGAATTGTTGGCAAGCAATGAATTGAACGCGACTCACAGTGAAGAATTGCAACACCAATATCAGACTTTACGTAAACAAGTTTTGACCCAATCATTCAGTTATGGTCCAGCCACTGATAAGTTAGAGGATGAACTTTCAGAGATTGCTAATCTGTTGGATAAAGAGAAGCAATTGACTCAAAAAGGTGACCATATAGAAGCCAGTCAATGTTTGGATGATGTCAAAATTAAATTAGGTTTGATCACTGATCAATTGAAGATTATTGAACCATTGTTCCATGATTTGAATGAAGTTTTCCCAGGCCAAATCGATGAAATTAAGTTTGTTTATCAAAAGTTGGCTCAACAACATTTCAAGTTTTCTGACGATATCGTGCAATTGATTTCAGATGTTCAACATGAAGTGGACGAATCAAATACAAAATTGGGTGAGTTGAATTTTGATGCGGTCAATACTAATAATGAAGATATTAAACAAAGAATTGATGACTTATATGAAACGTTGACTTTAGAAATTGATGGAAAACGTGATGTTTTAAAAGAACAAAAGCCTGTTTTAGATTATTTGAATCATGCGGTTTATCAACATAACCATTTGGATAAACGCATCCAAAAGTTACAAGAAAGCTATATTTTAGCAGACAAGACGTTAGATACTTTCCAAAATAATTTTGATACCCTAAATGAGATCCGTCGAAAATATGATGCTGATGTGCAAAGTATCGCTGACAGACTAGTGATTTTCTCAGAAGTTAAAACTGATTTTAAAGAAATTGTTAAACAACTTGATGATATTGAAGCAAGTGAAAAGACAATCAATGACGATTTGAATCAAATGCTTTCAAGTGAACAAATTGCTCGTAACAGTGTCGACGATTATGCTAAACGTTTAGAAATTCAGAAGAAAATGATGGAACAGTTACGTTTGAATGGTCTCCCTGATGATTATTTGGACTATTTCTATATGGTTTATGATGAAATTAATAAATTGTATGATGAACTTGATGCAGACCAAATTAATATGGAAGACATTAGTAAACAAGTTATTGTGACTCAAGAAGATTTGGAAAACCTAGTTGAAAAATCGAAGAAGTTGAAGTATAACGTTCAATTGGCTGAGAAATTACTTCAGTATGCCAACCGCTATGCTAACAAGAATCCAGAGTTTACTGATCAATTAGTTCGTGCCCGAGCTTTGTTTGATGATGATTATAACTATAATGACGCTGTCGATGTCATATCTAAAGCCTTGGAAGAAGTCGAATCTGGTTCAGTTGATAGAATTAAAGAGACAATAAATTCATAATTTTTCAAAAGTGTGTTAAGTTATAATAGATAAAAATTTAGGCCCTTTGGGCCTTTTTATTTTGGTGAGGCAAAAATGATATATTTTGATAATAGTGCAACAACTAAGGTGAACGATTCAGTTCTCCAAACTTACAATGCAGCTAGTCAAGAATACTTCGGTAATCCTTCTAGTTTGCACAAATTGGGTTTGAAAGCCTATGAGTTACTAGAAACGTCTCGTAAACAAATTGCTAACTTGATGGGTTTCAAGCAAGACGAGGTTGTCTTTACCAGTGGTGGTACTGAGGGGAACAACTGGATCATCAAGGGAACTGCTTTTAAGAAACGTGAATTTGGTAAACATATTATTACTACTTCAATTGAGCATCCATCGGTAATGAATACGATGCATCAGCTTGAAGAATTAGGCTTTGAGGTAACTTATTTACCAGTTGATAAGACGGGTCATATTAGTGCGCAGGATGTTAAGGATGCTATTCGTGATGATACGATTTTAGTTTCAACAATGGCTGTCAATAATGAAATCGGTGCGATTCAACCAATTCATGAGATTGCTAAAGTTTTAAAAGATTATCCAAGCATCAGTTATCATGTGGACGCTGTTCAAGCTATCGGTAAGAATTTGCAGTCGAAATTTATTGATCCTCGAGTTGATTTTTATACTTTCTCTGGTCATAAGTTCCATGCACCTCGTGGAATCGGCTTTATTTATATGAAAGAAGGTAAACAACTTGAACCATTGATGGCTGGTGGTGGTCAAGAATCAAACCTTCGTAGTGGGACAGAAAATACTCCAGCGATTGCCGGTATGGCTAAAGCTATTCGCTTGTTAAAAGAGAATGAAGCTGGCAAAGCTGACAAGATGGAACAGTTGAAAGAAAAATTGGTCAATCACTTAAAGGGAATGGATAATGTTCACGTCTTCTCACAAATTGGGGAAGATTTTGCGCCACATATCATTTGTTTTACAATCGATGGTGTGCGCGGTGAAACAGTTGTTCATACTTTTGAAGACCGTGACATTTATATTTCAACTACAAGTGCTTGCTCTTCAAAGAAGGGACTCGAATCAGGAACTTTGAAAGCAATGAATATTCAAGAAAATGTTGCAACCAGTGCTGTTCGTGTCAGTTTAGATGAAAGTAATACAGAAAAAGAAATGGATGAATTTATCAAGAATTTGGATGAGATCCACGATCATTTCCAAATTTTGAATTAGGAGAATTAAATGGAATATACTGAAATTATGGTTCGTTACGGCGAGCTATCAACAAAGGGTAAGAATCGTAAGAGCTTTATCGACCGCTTACATGGTAACGTTGCTAAAGTTTTGAAAGACTTCCCTGAGCTTAGAATGCAACCACATCGTGACCGTTTGCATATCAAATTAAATGGAACTGACGCCAAGCCAGTTATGGAAAAATTAAAGAATGTCTTTGGAATTCAAACTTTTTCGTTGAGTGTTAAGGTTTCACGTGATTTTGAAGATGTTAAGAAAAAAGCTGTTGAAATGATGCATGAGGCTTATAAGCCCGGCATGAGCTTTAAAGTTGGAACAAAGCGTTCAGATCACAGTTATCCACTTGATACTAATCAAATCAACTTACAATTAGGGGATGCCATCTGTGATGAGTTCCCTGAGATTGATGTTGAAATGAAGAAACCAGATATTAAGATTTCTGTTGAAGTACGTCAAGATGGAATTTACTTGTCATACTTAACTGTTAAAGGTGCTGGTGGTTTGCCCGTTGGTACTGCAGGTAAAGCGATGCTAATGCTTTCTGGTGGAATCGATTCACCTGTTGCTGGTTACTTAGCAATGAAACGTGGTGTTGACATTGAGATGGTTCATTTCTTCAGTCCACCATATACATCAGAACAAGCCTTGAATAAAGCTAAGGAATTGACTTCGAAATTGACAGCCTTTGGTGGCAATATCAACTTTATTGAAGTTCCTTTTGCCGAAATTCAAGAAACTATCAAATCAAGTGTTCCAGAAGGTTACTTGATGACTATCCAACGTCGTTTCATGTTACGTTTGACTGACTTGATTCGTGAAAAACGTCATGGTTTAGCTATTTTTAACGGTGAAGCCGTTGGACAAGTTGCTTCACAAACATTGGAAAGTATGGCAGCAATCAATGACGTCACAACAACCCCAATCTTGCGTCCTGTTGCAACAATGGACAAGACTGAGATTATTCGTTTGGCTGAAAAAATCGATACATTTAATCTTTCAATCCAACCATTCGAAGACTGCTGTACCGTCTTTGCTCCACCTTCACCAAAAACACGTCCAAACATTGAAAAGACACGTAAGTTTGAAAGCTCACTTGATATTGATGGCTTGATTCAACGTGCAATGGATGGCATTAAGATTACAACCATCGAACATGGTGACAAGTTTATGGAAAGTGACCAAGAAAACATCAGTAGTTTACTATAAAATTAATTGACGTTTACTGATTTATGATTTATTATCAAAATATCAGCTTTGAGCAGGAGTGTTTTTTAGCTAGATTTCAGAGAAGGCATGTTGTTGAGAATTGCCGAATCGAACTAAAAGACTGTTACCTGTGAGCTATCATAATTTATGATCGGGCCATCGTTAACTGTTGAGTGAAGAGTCAGTAAGACTCTTAATTTAGGTGGTACCGCGAAGACTTCGTCCTATTAGGGATGAAGTCTTTTTTTGTTTTTTGGGGGTGCCGCCGGAGGATGCCAGTGCTATAAATACGCTATGGGGACCGGTGCGAGCCAGGGTCTCGCACCTCGCTTTGAAGCCTTGCAAAACCAGCAAGTCTTCAAAGTCGCCCCGTGGTGTAAGGGCTAAAGCCCTTACACCACATTCACAGCGTACTTATAGCACTGGCACCCTCCAGCTAAGTTATTAGTTGTAAATTCTGTTATCTCTGATTTCAAATGTTAATTAGATAAATATCATTGAATGGTGAATTATAAGAATCTTCAAATAATAACTTAGTCTCTGGTCACGAGAAATTTTGGCAGCAGTGCAGGTGGCGTTGGGACTTTAGTCCCTACACCACGGGACGAGTTTTGAAATTCGCGTACTTTGCGAAGTTCAAAATCGAGGGTCGAGACCGTATTTTGGCTCGAACCGTTCCCCACAGCAACCTAAATTTCTCGTGACCAGAGACGGAACCCAACGCAGATTGTTGCATCTTAAATTAATGATAAAGAGATTTATAAAAGGAGAACTAACTATGAGAGAAATCGACATGGATACGAAATACAATCCGCAAGAAGTCGAAGCAGGTCGTTACCAAACATGGCTTGACGAAGATGACTTCAAACCATCAGGTGATAAGAAGGCTAAGCCTTATTCAATTGTTATCCCACCACCAAATGTTACTGGTAAGTTGCACATGGGTCACGCTTGGGATACTACTATTCAAGATACTTTGATTCGTTACAAGCGTATGCAAGGTTATGACACTTTGTATTTACCAGGTATGGATCATGCTGGTATTGCTACTCAAGCTAAAGTTGAAGCTAAATTACGTGAACAAGGTGTAACGCGTTATGACCTTGGCCGTGAAAAATTTGTTGATGAAGTTTGGAAATGGAAAGATGAATTTGCTTCAATTATCAAATCACAATGGGGTAAATTAGGTTTATCACTTGATTACTCACGTGAAAGATTTACCTTGGATGAAGGTTTGTCAAAGGCTGTGCGTAAGGTTTTTGTACAGTTATATAACGAAGGCTTGATCTACCGTGGCGAATACATTATTAACTGGGATCCGCAACTTCAAACTGCTTTGTCAGATATCGAAGTTATCCACAAGGATGATGAAGGTGCTTTCTATCACGTTAAGTATCCATATGCTGACGGTTCTGGTTTCATCGAAATTGCTACAACACGTCCTGAAACAATGTTTGGTGATGTTGCGGTTGCCGTTGCACCTGATGATGACCGTTACAAGGATATCGTTGGTAAGGAAATCATCGTACCATTAGTTGACCGTAAGATTCCGATTATTGCTGACCATTATGTTGATAAGGAGTTTGGTACTGGTATGGTTAAAATCACTCCAGCCCATGACCCTAACGACTTTGCTGTTGGTAACAGACATGATCTAAAACGTATCAACACAATGAATGCCGACGGAACAATGAACGAAAATGCCGGCAAGTATAACGGTATGGATCGTTTTGAAGCTCGTAAGGCTATCGTTAAAGACTTGCAAGATGCAGGCTACATGATCAATATCGAACCTTATGTCCACAGTGTTGGTCATTCAGAACGTTCAGGTGTTCAAGTTGAACCAAGACTTTCAACACAATGGTTTGTAAAGATGAAGCCACTTGCTGAAACTGTTTTGAAGAATCAAAAGAGTGATAATAAAGTTAACTTTGTTCCTGAAAGATTTGAAAATACCTTCACACAATGGATGGAAAACATTCATGATTGGGTTATTTCACGTCAATTATGGTGGGGACATCAAATTCCAGCTTGGTATAACAAACAAACTGGTGAAACTTACGTTGGTGAAGAAGCACCTAAAGATATTGAAAATTGGGAACAAGATAAAGATGTGCTTGATACATGGTTCTCAAGTGCCTTATGGCCATTTTCAACTATGGGTTGGCCCGATGAAAATGCTGAAGACTACAAGCGTTACTTCCCAACTGATACCTTAGTTACCGGTTACGATATCATTCCTTTCTGGGTTTCAAGAATGATTTTCCAAAGTTTGAAGTTTACTGGTAAGAAACCATTTGAAAATACTGTTATCCACGGTTTAATGCGTGATTCTCAAGGCCGTAAGATGAGTAAGTCACTCGGTAACGGGATTGATCCTATGGATGTTATTGGAAAATATGGTGCTGATGCCTTACGCTGGTTTGCCATGAATGGAACAACTCCTGGACAAGATACACGTTTCAGTTATGACAAGATGGACGCAGCTTGGAACTTTATCAATAAGATTTGGAATGCTTCACGTTACGTTATTATGAACCTAGACGATGATACTCCGGCAATGGATGATCTTTCACAAGTAACAAGCTATGATTTATCAGATAAGTGGATTTTGGCTAAATTAAACGCAACTGTTAAGAATGTTAACGACTTGCTAGATCGCTTTGAATTTGGTGAAGTAGAACGTAATATTTATAGCTTCATTTGGAACGATTTCTGTGACTGGTATATCGAAATGAGTAAGGCAACACTTACTGGTGATGATGAAGCAGCTAAGAAACAAAAGAAGATGATTTTGACATACGTTTTAGATCAAACACTACGTCTCTTGCACCCAATCATGCCATTTGTTACTGAAAAAATTTGGTTGACGATGCCTCATAACGGTAAGACAATCATGCATGCTAAGTATCCAGAATATCAAGCAGACTTAGATAACGCTGAAGCTATGGATCAAATGGATGTCTTGATTGATTTAATTAAATCATCAAGAAAGATTCGTTTGGAAGCTAACGCACCAATGTCAAAAGCGGTTGATATTATGATCAAACCACAAGATGAAAAAGTTAAAGCGGTTATTTTAAATAACAAAGAATACATTGACCGTTTCATGCATCCAAAAGAATTGAACGTGGCAACAGACTTGAAGGCCCCAGCTTTAGCTATGACAGCTGTAACAACCGGCGCCGAATTGTATGTTCCATTGGCTGAGTTGATTGATATTGATGAGGAAATTGCTCGCCAAAATGAGGAAATGAAGAAATTAGATCAAGAAATCACACGTTTAGATAAGAAATTATCAAATAAGAACTTTGTTGACAAAGCACCTGAAAAGGTTGTTAATGAACAAAAAGAAAAATTGGCTGATTATCAATCACGTCAAGCTAAAGTTCAACAAAGAATTCAACAACTCAAAGACAATCAATAAAGTTTGAGTATATAATTAAAAAGGGGGAGGACAGCAGTCTGCTCCCTTTTTCTTTTGAAACTTTCGATTTCATATCTAAAGATTGAAAGATTACAAGTATACTTTAAGTCTTGGTTATCTAGGATGTGTCTTCAAATTATTTATATTATGGATATGCCGTCTCCAGATTTGGACAGTGATTACTGGCGGTGCGGAACGGTCCGAGCCAAGGTCTCGGACCTCGGTTTAAGCCTTGCAAGTTCGGCAAGTCTTAAACGCGCCCGGTGCTGTAAGAACGACAAGAGCGGTCGTTCTAACACCACTTTCACTGCCAGTAATCACTGTCCGAATCTTCCGACTAGTTCTTTATTAACTCAAGAATAACCTGATATCTCAAATATCTTTTATGGCTTTTATTACCGTTTTGATAGGATTCTGGAACAATCATGCTCTTAAAAAATATTTATCCGTATCAGAATAAATTCTTATGAGACTAATTTGAAGACAGGTCCTAGTTGTTATTGACACTCAAGTAGTCAAGACTACAATGTGATACTAATTTACTTAGGTTTATTCAAAATAAAGAATCAACCAGCCGGAAAGAGCCAGAAAATTAGGTCGCCGTGAAAGTGGCGTTAGGGATTTATCCCTTACACCACGGGACGACTTTTGAAATTCGCGTACTTTGCGAAGTTCAAAAGCGAGACAAAAGACCTTGGCTTTTGTCGGTCCCCACAGCGACCTAATTTTCTGGCTCTTGGAGGCGGCCTACCACCATCTTCATAGCATATTTAACTTTTAAGAATAACCAAGATTCAAATAAAGGCTTTTTTGTAAAATCGTATTAAAAAATGGAGCGTATAAATTGTTAGAAAATTATCAGGCAGCGGTCAATTATATTCATGGTTTACCAAAATTTCAACGGACTAATGATCTTGGCAATATTAAGCAAGCCTTACATCGTTTAAATGATCCCCAAAATGATTATGAGACGATACATATTACTGGAACCAATGGGAAAGGGACGACAACTAATTTTTTAGCTAACCTTTTGGAAGGTACTGGTAAACGTGTCGGAATGTTTACATCGCCCTTTATAACAAGGTTTAATGAACGGATTCAAATAAATCATCAATATATTTCGGATGCGGATTTATTGGAGAATGTTAATTATCTAATTGAAAAAATTGGTGATATTCCGTTAGCTGAATTTGAATTTGTGACCATTTTGGGTTATTTTTATTTCCGTGGACGTGTTGATGTAGCTGTGATTGAAGCTGGTATCGGTGCCAAGCATGATAAAACTAATGTCATAACTCCGGTGCTTTCGATTATTACGTCCATTGACTTGGATCATGAAAAACTGATTGGACCAACTATTCAGGATATTGCCCAAGAAAAATCAGGAATCATTAAACCAGAAAGACCGATTATTACGGGATTCCTACAAGAATCGGTACGATCCATCGTGGAAACAACAGCGACGGAAAAAGATAGTCCCATATTTGAGTTTGGTCAAGATTTTGGTATAAGAAATTATAAAAATAATGGTTTTGATGTTTCGTTTACATATTATGATGATAAAGTAACAGTAGAAGAGATTCATTGTCAGGGTTTCGAGAAGACTACGGCGATGAATGCTTCGATTGCGATTCAATCGTTTTGGCTGTATCAAAAGATTCATCATGTTTCGATAACGTCAAAAACGATTATTGATAATTTGGATAAAAAACATTTACCTGGTCGGGCTCAAGTTATGCATGAAAATCCGTTAGTTTTAATGGATGGAGCCCATAATATTTCAGCAATTTACAATTTAATTAATTCTTTGATAAAAAACTATGAAAATAAGGATATAATTGTCTTATACGCTGGAATGAAGGATAAGGATCGTCATGAGATTCTGGAAGAATTAGCACCAAAGGTAGAGCATGTTTATATCACAAAGCTTGATATGGCACGTTCTGCCACGGCTAGTGATTATAATTTGTCACAATATGAGAATGTCTCGTTCGTTGAAAACTATCGAAAAGAATTACAGAAAATTTTAAATGGAATGAATTCCAACCAATTATTATTAATAACTGGTTCGTTTTATTTAATTTCGGATTTGGAAGATTATTTCTCGTAATTTGAGATATGATGATAAATTTAAGAGAAAAAATTTTAGCCCATGGTGTTAGTAATTTAAAAGACGAAGAATTATTGGCTGTAATTATAGGAAACGGCACCAAACAGAATTCAGTCTTGGACTTGTCCCAAAAGATTATTTGTCAATCGGGATTAAATTTGAGCTTAGAGCAGCTTATGTCATTCAATGGCATAGGTGTTGCCCAAGCATGTAAAGTGATGGCTGCGCTTGAATTAGGCAGTCGTAAAGTTCAAAATGATACGTTATCTGAGAAAGTCGTTTCTGTTGATGAAATCGGTCAGCATTTAATAAATAAAATAGGAAATGCCCCACAAGAAAAACTAGTAGCCGTTTATTTAAATAATAGTTATCATGTAATTGATGAAAAAATTATTTTTATTGGTACAGTTGATCAAGCCACTGTTCATCCGCGTGATATTTTGCGAGAAGCTGTTCAGATATCAGCAACCCAACTCATTATTGTGCACAATCATCCCAATGGATCATTGGTGTTTTCACAAAATGACCAGGAGTTCAGTCTGCGGCTCAAAAAAGGCTGTCAATTAATAGGAATAAACTTTATCGATCATCTAATTGTTACAAAAAAAACTTATTCTAGTCTTAAGACTTTAAATTTAATTTAGGATATGATTTCGTCGCACTTTAATTCGACGTTTTCTATGATATAATTTTGTTTAGCGTAAAATGTGGTGTGTACTTTAAAGGAGAGAAAATAAATTGTTTGGTATTGGATCAAAGAAGCTCGGTATAGACTTGGGAACTGCAAATACTCTAGTTTATGCTGAAGGAAAAGGTATAGTTTTAAATGAACCTTCAGTTGTTGCAAAGAATAATAACACTGGAGAAATCGTTGCAGTCGGTTCAGATGCAAGGGAAATGATTGGTCGTACACCGGGTAGTATTTCTGCAATTCGTCCAATGCGTGATGGTGTTATTGCCGATTACGATACAACGGCAGCTATGATGAAGTACTTCATCGAGAAGACAGCTAACAACTCAAAGCCATCAGTTATGGTCTGTGTACCAAGTGGCGTTACAGAAGTTGAAAAACGTGCTGTTATTGAAGCCACTCAACATGCTGGGGCTCGTGAAGCCTATGTAATCGAAGAACCATTTGCAGCTGCTATTGGTGCTGGACTTCCAGTTATGGATCCAACAGGTAACATGGTCGTTGATATTGGTGGTGGAACTACTGATGTTGCTACAATCTCATTAGGTGGCATCGTTTCCTCACGTTCAATCCGTGTTGCAGGTGACAAGTTTGATGAATCAATTTCTGCATACATTAAGTCAAACTTTAATTTGCAAATTGGTGAAAGAACAGCTGAAGATGTTAAAATTCAAGTCGGTTCAGCATCAATTGAAAAATCAAAAGAACTCGAATCAATGCAAATTCGTGGACGTGATTTAGTTACTGGTCTACCAAAGACAGTTCAATTGTCAGGTGAAGACATTGCGACAGCTATTCATGAAAATGTTGAAGAGATCATTGAAACAATTAAAGAAACTCTTGAGGAAACTTCTCCTGAAATTGCTGCCGATGTTATCGATCATGGTATCGTTCTTACTGGTGGTGGTGCATTATTACATCACTTACCAGAAGTAATATCTGAAGCAACGGGAGTTCCTGTATTCATTGCTCAAGACCCACTAGATTGTGTGGCCATCGGTACTGGTGAATCACTTAAAAATATCGATGTAATGCGTCGCCAAAAATAAGCGGGTTAATCCCGTTTTTTTTATTTGATTTTAGGATGAAAGAATTGAATAGTCGAAAATGCTGGTAATATTTAAGATATTAACTAATGGAAGCAAAGAACAGACATTTTCATCCTTGGTTAGTTGATCTACTAGGAGGAAGCAATGCAAAAGTTTTTTTCAAATAAAAAATTAATTATTTTAATGATACTTATTATCGTTACTTTTGGACTGCTGGCAGTTACGGTTAACATTCGTGATAAGAAAAGTACACCGCCAGTTATTCAACAAGTTGGTAATGATGTCGTCAGTGTCGTAGGTGGTGTTTTTGCCTATCCAACGAACGCTGTTAAAAATGCTACCTCAGAATTTTCTGATTTGTATAATACATATTCTGAAAATAAGCGCCTTAAAGCCAGAATTGGTGAATTAGCACAAAATCAGGCTAAGTTAGCAGTAGTTCAAGATGAAAATAAAAAGCTCAAACAAGAGTTGAAACTTACTGGTTCATTGACTGACTATACGACGGTTAATGCTTCTGTTTTGTCACGCTCACCAAGTAGTTGGCAAAGTTATTTAACAATCAATCGTGGACAAACTAGTGGTATTAAGAAAAATATGCCAGTTATGTCTGGACGTGGTTTGATTGGTCGTATCGTTGAAGTTGATAAGATTAGTTCCAAAGTTGAATTGATTTCAACCGACAATGAATTGAATGATAAATTTGCTGCTGAAATCATGGGTGATAACAAGAATATCACGGGTGTCGTGAGTCGCTATGATAGTGCAACTGGTGACTTAGTGATGGAAAATGTTAATTCGACAAAGAATATTAAAAAAGGCCAAAGCGTTATCACATCTGGTTTAGGTGGTCTAACACCACGTGGATTGTACATTGGTAAAGTTTACGGAATTAAGAAGGATAATTACGGAATGACGAATTCGGTATATATTACTCCAGCTGCTGAATTGCGTAACTTTACAGTAGTTACGGTTATCAAGTCATCTGTTAATGGTGAAAAGTAATGAATATTAAAAATCGAAAGGTTGTCGGACAAGTATTATTTATTTTTCTTGCATTTTACCTTGATGGTTTAATGAAATGGGCCTTTTTAAATAATATGAATCACGGCACTTTTGCAGTTTTGCCACAGTTGATGTTGATGTTAATTGTGATGCTAACAATGCGGATCGATAATCGTCGACAACTGATTACTTATGGTGTGGTTTTTGGATTGATCTATGATTCTTATTATTATGGAATTATTGGTCTTTATACCATTCTTTTACCACTGTTGATGGTGGGAATCGATCACTTTAAGTTTTTACTAGTTAAAAATAATTTGGGATATGAACTATCAATTTACTTCTTGTCGTTGACATTTTTACAATCAGGTATTTATCTGTTGGAAAGATTGTTACAGCAGACTAATACAAATGTTTTTGATTTCATCACATATACATTAGGACCAACTTTACTTTGGAATATCGTTGTTTTCTTTATTCTTTACATTCCACTGAATAATTTGTCCGAATGGCTGGTGAAATATCGGAGGGATAATAAATGAAAGATATCATTTTAAAGGGTGATAAAAACGGCTTTTCTGTATTAATGGATGATAAAGCTAATTACGTTAATGCGTTTAAAAAACTAAAAGAATTGATTATGCAGCAAAACGTTGAATCAACCAATGAAAATGATGATGTCATTTATTTTACGGTTAAAACTGGTCGTCGGCTTTTGACTGATGAACAAAAAGATGGAATTAGAGAATTCTTTGATCAATATCCACAGCTAGAATTAAAAGATATTCAATCAGATGTTGAAGATAAAGTAAAAGTGGCTGAAATTTTAAAAGCCAATAAAATGAATATTGAATCAGGAATTGTCCGCAGTGGTCAAAAATTAGACTATGAAGGTGATTTAATTTTCTTGGGGACCTTACATCGGGATGCACAAATTTGTACAACTGGTTCAATTTATATTTTGGGTGAGGTCAATGGTATTGTGCAAGCAGGTTATCCAGACAATACCAAAGCAGCCATTTTTGGGAATTTACAAAATGTTGATCAATTGCGAATCGCTGATGTGATTGAAATTGTTACAGATGATAACAAAAAAGATTTTCAAGCTGGTAAATTTGCTTTTATTGATGACTTGCATTCAATTAGTGTTGATGATTTAACTAATTATAAAGATAGATTAAATGATTTAGGAAAAAGGACAGGTTAGCTATGGGGATATCAATCGTTGTAACTTCTGGAAAAGGTGGAGTTGGTAAAACAACTACAACTGCAAATGTTAGTACTGTCTTAGCGAGCCTTGGTAAAAAGGTTTGTATGGTCGATCTAGACATTGGGTTGCGTAACCTTGATGCGGTAATGGGATTAACCAATCGAATCGTTTACGATATCGTTGATGTAGCGCAACATCGCGTTGTTGTTTCACAAGCTCTAGTTCGTGATCCACGATTCGAGGATAACTTATATTTATTGGCAGCCTCACAGTTTGCGGATAAATATGTTTTAGACAAAGAGTCAGTGGGTAATATCGTTGGCGAATTGAAACAACGTTTCGATTTTGTGATGATCGATTGTCCGGCAGGGATTGAATATGGCTTTCAAAATGCAGTATCAATTGCTGATGGGGCTTTGGTTGTCACTAATCCAGAAGTTGCTTCTGTGAGTGATGCTGATCGAGTAGTTGGTATTTTAGAAAGCATGAATATGCCAATAACACCGCATTTAATTATTAATCGTATCCGTAAAAATATGATTAACGATGGCACATCAATGAAAATTGACGATATCGTTAATCACTTAGGAATTCCCTTGTTGGGAATCGTAATTGATGAAGATAAAGTTATTTCTGCTTCTAACTCCGGACAAACAGTAGTTTTTGATAATGACAGTGATGCAGGTCACAGTTATCAAAATATTGCTCATCGGATGTTGGGTGAAAATATACCGTTGAATTTGTCTGAGCATACAAAAAAAGTTGGCTTTTGGGGCAGAGTGTTTGGTAGAAAATAATGCTCTGTGGTACAATTCTTTTGTAATTGAATAAGTCAACACAGGGGGAGCCTTTGGCTGAGAGTGAACATTTTGTTCAGACCCTTTAAACCTGTTATGTTAATACATGCGTAGGGATAGTGTTGTTCAAGCAGACGCTCGAACTCTCTTGTGATGGCTAAAATCAGAAGGGAGTTCTTTTTTTATGACTAATGTTGGTAAAAATAACGAATTGATTGTTATTACCGAAGGGGCAATAATTACCGCTTTAGCATTAGCTTTATCATTCGTTCCACATACAACCGGAGTTTCAGCCATTGAATTTGTCTATGGATTGATTCCAATGGCAATTTATGCGTTACGCCGAGGCTTGAGAGCTGGCTTAATTGCCGGGCTAGTCTGGGGATTGGCTGATATGCTACTGTTTGGAATTAGCAAGGGAAGTGTCCTAAATCCTTTACAAGGATTTGTTGAATTTCCAGTAGCTTTTGCGGTAGTTGGTTTAGTTGGACTTGGTAGCAAACCAGTTAAGGAAGCAATTGAACGTGGAAAAAATGCCATGGGCTTGATATTGTTTTATTCAGCAGTTGGATTTTTTGCGAAATACTTCTTCCACTTCATTGCTGGTGGTATTTATTGGGGATGTATGCTCCTAAGGGTATGAATCCATGGATCTACTCATTGGTAATCAATGGTGGAAGCTTTGTAGCCAATATGATTATGTTGGCAGTGTTGGTAGTTGTATTGAACCGGGTCTTTAAGCAGTTGATTATTGTGAAAAGCTAAATAATTGGTGCCGCCTCCAGGAGCAAGAAATTTTGGTCGCTGTGGGGACCGCCGAAAGCCAAGGTCTTTCGGCTCGATTTTGAACTTCGCAAGGTGCGCGAATTTCAAAAGTCGTCCCGTGATGTAAGTGCTAAAGCACTAACGCCATCTGCACAGCAACCAAAATTTCTTGCTCCTTCCGGCTAGTGTATTCTCTGTTTTGGATAACTAGTTGGATAAAGTTGATTAGAATTTAATTTCATATGTGAAGATAATAAGTAAGGCCTAGCGATTTTGAATAATTTTCAAAATCGCCAGGCCTTTTTTGTTTTGTTATGTTTTTATTCAAATAGACGAATTGTATTAGAGAAAAAAGTCAAATTAGTCGGAGGGAGAACACTACACAAGCCAGTCCGCAGTGATAGTGGTGTTAGAGCTTTAGCTCTTACTCCACGGACGTATTTTGAAATTCGCGTACTTTGCGAAGTTCAAAATCGAGCTCGGAGACCTTGGCTCCGGGCGGTCCCACAGCAGACTGGCTTGTGTAGTGTTCTCCCGGAGACGGCCAACAAAAAAACACCATGAATTGTCCCCAATTCAAAGTGTCAATTATCTACGTAGATTAAATAAAACTCATTACGGCACCTAAAACTACACCGCCAATTGTTACTAAGATCATTAGCCAAACAACCACTTGTGTAATTTTAGTCAAAGTGCTCTTAGGTTTTTTATCGTCCAAAGCTTCCACCACCTAATTCATGTATAGTGAAATGTTACTTCACATATACAAAATATGCAATATTTGTAAGCGCCTATATCGAAAATTGAAATTATCCCCCACTGCTTGAACTGTATAATTAGTAACTGCTTTCACATTAATTGACTGATTGTCAAATATCGTGTGGTTAAAAGTGGGGAATTGTGGTAAATTAAGTAGTGTTAAAGAATCGAGGTGAACTGTCCGTGTTTATGGGTGAATTTCATCACACACTTGATACTAAGGGCCGAATAATCGTGCCTGCTAAGTTTAGAAAGTTGCTGGGTGATAGCTTTGTTATTACGCGTGGCATGGACGGTTGCCTTTTTGGTTATCCCCTTGAACAATGGGATAAGTTGGAGGCTCAACTTGATAAGTTGCCTTTGACAAAAAAGGATGCTCGGGCATTCACTCGCTTCTTTTATTCTGCTGCGGCAGAGATGGAATTTGACAAACAGGGAAGAATCAACATTTCGTCTTCCTTAGTCAATTTCGCTAAACTAACTAAAAATTGTGTAATAGTCGGTGTCTCAGACCGGATTGAAATTTGGGATGAGGACCGTTGGAATAAATTTAGCCAAGAGGCTGAAGATAATTTTGAAGAAATATCGGAGAAAATGACAGACTTTGACTTCTAATGTATATAAACATAAAACAGTACTTTTAAAAGAAACTATTGACGAAGTAAATCCCCATGACAATGGAATTTATGTAGACGCTACCTTTGGCCGTGGTGGTCACACCAAGGAACTATTAAGTCGTGTACACAATAGTCATCTTTATGTGTTTGATCGTGATGAGGCTGCCATTGAAGTCGGTGAGAGTATTCAAAACGATGCCAAAATTATTGGCGATAACTCATTAACATTAATACGTGACAATTTTGAAAATATGCAAGAACGTTTGAATGAACTTGGAGTAGAGAAAGTTGACGGTATTGTTTATGACTTGGGGGTTTCATCGCCTCAATTCGATGATGCCGTTCGTGGTTTCAGTTACAAAAAAGAAGCTCGCTTAGATATGCGGATGGATCAAAGACAAGATCTTGATGCAGAAAAAATCGTTAATGATTGGTCCTACAATGAATTAGTAAGTATTTTCTATAAATATAGTGATGAAAAATTTGCTAAACAAATTGCACGTGCCATTGAGAGAACAAGAGCTGAACATCGTATTACTTCAACACTGGAATTAGCTGATATTATTAAGAACGCTATTCCGGCTGCGGCAAGAAGAACCGGTGGTCATCCAGCTAAGCGTGTTTTCCAAGCTATTAGAATTGCAGTTAATGATGAATTGGGTTCACTTGAAAGGTCACTTGAACAAGCAATTGATTTATTAGCTCCAAAAGGCCGAATCAGCGTTATAACTTTTCAATCCAAAGAAGATCGTATCGTTAAACATATTTTTAAAGACAATTCCCATGTCGATTTACCAAGAGGACTTCCCGTTATTCCCGACGATATAAAACCCGTCTTGAAACAAATAACTCGCAAGCCAATATTGCCTAACACTGAAGAATTATCTGAAAATAATCGAGCACATAGTGCTAAATTACGTGTTGTTGAAAAGATATAATGGAGAATTAAGAATATGAGAGAAGAAAGTACTGCTAGAAATTTACAAGATTATCAAACTGCAGCCCAACCTGAACCTAAAGTTCAGTCGGCCCCTAAGACCCGCAGTGTATCCCTGTCCAAATTTGAAAGTTTTTCAATTGTAGGATTAGGCTTATTGACCTTGGCATTAATGGTTGCTTTGGTTAGTATTAAGGTTTCGATGACTTCTTCTCAAAACAGATTGGACGGTCTAACGACGCAAGTGTCCAAAACAAACACGAGCAACGTTAATTTAAGACAAGAGATTTCTGAATTAACTAGTTTTGATCGTTTTTCTTCTTTTGCAAAAAAGCATAATTTGAAAATGAGTGACAACAATGTAAGGAACATTTCAAAATGAGTAAGTTCAGAAAATTATTTAAAAATAAGGCAAGACGCAATCATTATATTGTTGGTATGGTAATTTTGATTGCGACTGCCTTTTCTTTTATCCTTTTTATCCAAAGATTTGCTTATATTTCCATGAGTAAGCAATATGATGGCGTTAATTTGGAACAAAGGACTAAACAAAAGTATGAAAATGTAGATAAAGTTAATGCCAAGCGTGGCGATATTTTGGATGTCAACGGCGATATGATTGCTGGTGACTCCACAATTTACAATATTTACGCAATTGTTTCGAAAAAGTCGAAAACGATGGCTGGTAAACCTGATTATGTTGTCGATCGTGAAAAGACAGCTCGAATTTTAAGTAAGTATTTGCCTTTATCAGCTAAGCAATTACGTCAGTATTTGTCACCAAAAAATAAAAAACAATATCAAGTTGAATTTGGACCATCTGGTCGTGGTCTGTCGATTGAAATCAAACGAAAGATTGCAGCTCAAAAACTTCCTGGGATCCATTTCGTTGAATTGCCATCAAGATCTTATCCAAATGGGGTCTTTGCAACTAATTTAGTTGGCTTCACCCAAGCTAATAATGCTAATGATCAAAATAGTAATATTAGTGGTGTGATGGGAATTGAAAAATATTTCAATAAGATTTTGGCCGGACGTGATGGTAAAAAAATCACTAAAGTTGATAATAGCGGAAATGAATTACCAGATTCACAAGTAATTGAAAAGAGTTCAGCTGATGGTTCTAATGTTTATTTAACATTGAATAGTAAGATTCAACAGTATACTGAGATTTTGGCTCAAAATATCGATGAAAAGTATGAACCAAAAGACTTACAGATTTTAGTAATGAATGCTAAAACTGGCGCAATTGAAGCGGCCACACAACGCCCAACCTTTAATCCAACGACCGGTAAAGGCCTTGATACTAGTTGGCGTGATACATTAGTGGAAGACCAATTTGAACCTGGTTCCGTTATGAAAATTTTGACATTATCAGCATCAATTGATTCAGGTAACTATAATCCTGATGAGCTGTATAAGTCAGGAACAGTTGAAGTTGGTGGTCGAACAATTGGTGACTGGAATACCGCAGGTTGGGGTTACATTCCACTTTCTGAAGCATTCACTCGATCATCAAACGTTGGTATGGTTAAGCTTGAAGAACAAATGGGTGCTAAAACTTGGATGAAATACATGAAGAGATTCCGTATCGGTGACAAAACGGGGATTGAATTACCTGGCGAAGTTGCGGGAAATATTTCTTATGAACATTTGAGTGATCAAGCGATGACGTCCTTTGGACAAAGTGTCAATGTTAATACGATTCAAATGTTACAAGCTTTTTCGGCAATTGCTAATGGCGGTAAGATGATCAAACCACAAATCATTAAAAAAGTTGTGAATCCAAATACCGGAAAAACAACGAAAACATATAAACGTGAAGTTGTTGGTCAACCGATAAAAGCAAGTACCGCTAAAGCAGTTCAAAAGGCAATGCGTAAAGTTGTTACAGAGAATTATGGTACTGGTATGGTTTATAATGTGCCTGGAGTTAAGGTTGGAGTAAAGACTGGTACTGCCCAGATTGCCTCGCCTGCTGGTGGTTATTTAACAGGCTCAAATAACTATATTTTTTCAGTCGCAGGGATGATTCCTTATAATGACCCTAATTACATTGTTTATGTAACGATGAAACAACCACAAAAAATGACTGAAGCTCCCGAAAGAATACTTTCTGAAGTTTTCAATCCGTTAGTTAAGAGATTAGTCAACCAAGGTAAATCTCCTACCAAAGCTACTGAAGCTGGCAGTCAGTATGTCAGCATCCCAAGTTTGTTGGACAAATCAACCAACGACTCACTCGCAAGAATCAAAGATCTTGATCTTCAATCAGGTGTTATTGGTACTGGTAACAAGGTCGTACAACAATTACCAGCCAGTGGTGAAAAAGTTATGCCTGATCAAAGAATCGTCCTATTGACCAATGGAGCTATGACAATGCCCGATTTGACAGGTTGGTCGAAGAATGATGTCTTGAAATTTGCTGAAATAACCGGCAAGCAAGTTACCACAAAAGGTGACGGATATGTCGTTAAACAGTCGGTCAAGTCTGGTCATGTGATAAATGGGAGTGGTAAAATTATAGTTACATTGAAAAATAAATAATTAAGGGGATTTTCATGGAATTTAGTCATATTATTTTCGACATAGTTAGCTCTTTTGCAATCGTGGCCATTTTAATGCCATTTTTAATTGGTTATCTGGTTGCACATAAAGAAGGACAATCTATTCGTGAGGAAGGTCCAAAGTGGCACGAAAAGAAATCAGGAACACCAACGATGGGTGGTTTGCTGATTATTGTAGCCACCTTGATCACTGATATTTGGGTTGGCCTTTGGCAAGGTCAATTGACGCATTCACTATTAATTACGACCTTTGTCATTGTTTTATACGGTTGCATTGGTTTTATTGATGATTTTATTAAAGTATTTAAGAAACGAAATCTTGGTTTACGAGCTTATCAAAAAGCTTTACTTCAAATCGTTGTCGGTATCATTTTCTTATACGTTTATAACGGCGACCAATTTCCAATGAACTTTACCATTCCAGGGGTATTGTCAATCAACTCGGCAGTGGTTTTCATACTGTTTACAATTTTTTGGCTCGTTGGTTTTTCAAATGCGACGAATTTAACAGATGGACTTGATGGTCTATTAGGTGGTTTAGGAGCAATTTCATACGCAACCTACGGAATTATTTCTTTGAATCAAAATCGTTTTGATTTAGCTATCGTCTGTTTCTCAGTCGTGGGTGCACTATTAGCATTCTTAATTTATAACCACAAACCAGCCAAAATTTTTATGGGTGATGTTGGTTCACTAGCACTTGGTGCTGGTTTGGCAGCAATTTCAATCTTACTTGGACGTTACTGGTCATTACTATTGATTGGTCTTGTTTATGTGGTTGAAACATTGAGTGTTATGTTACAAGTCTTTTCATTCAAAGTTTTCCATCGTCGTATTTTCAAGATGACACCAATTCATCATCATTTTGAGATGATGGGATGGACTGAGTGGAAGATCGACATTGTCTTTTGGATTATTGGTGCCATTTGTTCAGCAATTTATTTAATTTTATTCGTATAGGAAGTAAAAGATAGCAATGAAAACAAAGAGTAATTATTCAAATAAAAAGATCTTAGTTCTAGGTTTAGCTAAAAGTGGCTTTGCTGTAGCCAAATTATTAAAAAAGATGGGTTCAGAGGTCACAGTTGTTGACTCGAATCCACTAGAGGGAAATACCGAAGCACAAGCTTTGATTGATGCCGGTTTTAAGGTTATCACTGGTAGTAATGATGCTAGTTTGATTGATGATTCATACGATTACCTAGTTAAGAACCCCGGTATTTTTTATTCAAATGAACTGATTCAACAAGCTGAAAAGTTGGAGATTCCAGTTATTACTGAACCAGAAATTGCCTATAGTTATGCAGATGCCACAATGGTAGGTGTCACGGGTACAAATGGGAAAACTACTGTTACAACTTTGATTCAACTAATGTTGAAACATTCACCTAAGTTTAAGAATTCCTATTATGCTGGTAATATCGGTATTCCAATTTCAGATGTGATTCAAAAAGCTACTAAAGATGATGTTGTCGTTACTGAGTTGTCCAGTTTTCAACTTCAAGGAACGATTGATCTCCATCCACATGTGGCAGTGTTGAACAATATTTATTCAACCCATTTGGATTTTCATAAGACCCGTTCTAATTACATTAAAGCTAAGATGCATATTACTAAGAACCAAACAGCGGATGATTACTTTGTTATCAATTACAATACTGAAGAATGGCGTGATTTAGCTAAACAGTCAAATGCACAGATCTTGCCATTTTCTGATAATCAAGAATTAGAACATGGAGCATATGTTAAAGATGATGTTCTTTACTGTAATGGTGAAAAGATCATGACAGCCGATGAGATTCAAATCCCCGGTGAACATAACGTTCAAAATGCTTTGGCCGCCATTACTGTAGCTAAGTTATTCGATGTTAAAAATGAAGATATCATTGAAGTATTATCATCATTTAGAGGTGTCAGGCATAGAATCCAATATGTCGATACTTTTGGTGGACATAAATTCTATAATGATTCTAAAGCAACCAATGTAGAAGCTACCATCGTAGCATTGACAGCATTCAAGGCTCCAATTACTTTAATTGCAGGTGGACTTGATCGTGGTAATGGATTTGACGAATTGGTTCCTTCGTTGAAGGGAAAAGTTCACAATTTAGTTGTTTATGGTCAAACGGCTGACAAGTTGATTTCATCTGCTAAAAAGGCTGATATTGACAATATCGTTAAAGTTGATAACTTGACTGAAGCCGTTCCAGAGGCTTATAAACAAAGCGACGATGGGGATGTTATCTTACTATCTCCAGCAGCTGCTAGTTGGGATCAATTCCATACCTTTGAAGAACGTGGTGATCAATTTATTCAAGAGGTCGAAACTTTAAAGGGAGACGTTAAATAAATGACAAAAATGCGCGTAATTGTCTCTGGTGGTGGAACCGGAGGCCATATCTATCCAGCAATGGCCTTAATTAAGCGTCTCAAGGAACGCGATTTGATTGATGATGTTCTTTACGTGGGGACCGAAAAAGGCTTAGAAAGCAAAATAGTGAAGAATGCGGGCTTGAATTTTAAGACGATTGAGATTCAAGGTTTCAAGCGTCGTTTGACATTGGAAAATGTTAAAACTGTCCAATTATTCTTATCCAGTATTCGCAAATCACGCAAAATTATTAAAGAGTTTAGACCAGATATCGTTATTGGTACTGGTGGTTATGTTTCCAGTGCGGTTGTTTATGCGGCACATTCAATGCATATACCGACTGTCATTCACGAGCAAAATACCATTGCCGGCGTGACAAATAAATTCTTAGGACATTTTGTCGATAAGATTGCTGTGGCTTTTACTGAAGCAACTGATCAGTTTAGTGAAAAGAAGAAAATTGTTTTCACCGGTAACCCCCGAGCCCAAGAAGTTGTTAATATTCAAAAAAATGACCGTTTGAAAGAATTTAAGTTATCTCCCGATAAAGATACAGTGATGATTTTTGGTGGTTCACGTGGAGCTAAGCCGATTAATCAAGCGACAATTGAAACGATGGATCGTTTTGTACAAGCTGATTATCAAGTTTTGTTCGTTACAGGACGAGTTCATTATGACAATGTTGTTAAATTAATTGATTCTAAGTATTTAAATAGTGCAAATATTGCTGTATTACCATATATTGATAATATGCCAGAAATTTTACCTGACATTAAACTGATTGTGGGACGTAGCGGCGCAACAAGTATTGCTGAGATTACTGCCTTAGGCATTCCAGCCATCTTTATTCCAAGTCCTTACGTAACGCATGATCATCAAACTAAAAATGCTATGTCTGTATCGAAGGTTGGAGCAGCTAAGTTAATTCCTGAAGGAGAACTTACTCCTGATTCACTGTTCAAAGAAGTTAACGAAATCATGAGTGATAACAAGGTTCAGGAAAAAATGTCTGAAAATTCCAAACATATTGGAGTTCCAGACGCCGCTGATCGTTTGATAAAAGTATTAACGGACTTAGTAAATAAGTAATATGAGGATTAATAGTGTTGAAGAAAAGGATTAGAATAAGTAAAAATAGTCTGATTTTTATAATAGTTTTTGTCATAGTATTGATTGCTTATTTTGGTTCGTCGTTGAGTAAAGTTCGTAATATCAATGTTAAGGGTGTTAACGATCTTGGTGCGCAACAAGTGATCGATGCAACAAAGATTGATGATAATTCGACACTGTTCAATGTATTACTGCATCACAAATCAATTTCTGAAAAAACTGAAAAAAAACTACCATCAATTAAGTCTATTTCGTTTCGAACACATAATTTACGTGATTTAACAATCAACGTGCAAGAGCGTCCAACCTTGGGATTCATTTCTAAGAACGGTGGTTATTATCGAATTATTGATAACGGTCAAATTCTGAAGCAAAAGATGAGCTCACCAATTGGAAATTATCCGACATATAGTGGATTTAGTAAGAGTCGTTTGAAACAAATGTCGAACATATACGCAAATTTGCCTAGTAACGTTAAGACGAACGTATCCGAATTTTATAACGCACCAACCAAATTAAACCCATATCGTATTAAAATTGATATGAATGATGGTAACAAAGTGGTTGCCGATATGCGTACTGTCAAGTCGAAATTGAAGTATTATCCGGGAATGGCTGCGCAAATGAAAAAGAAGGGCGTTATAGATTTGGAGATTGGAGCCTATTCTTATCCCTTTAAAGGTAAGAAATAGGTTTAATATAATCATATTTGTGTTAAAATTTTTTAGTGAATAGATTTTTTCTAGGTAAGGGAGGCTGCCACGATTAATGGACAATTCTGAATTTTTTGTAGGTCTTGATATTGGCACAAATTCGATAAAAGTAGTTGTTGCTGAATCGTCTGATGACAGGTTAAGCATTGTCGGCGTAGGAAGCGAACGATCAGAAGGTGTAAGCCGTGGCGTTATAGTCGACATAGACAAAGCGGCAAACGCTATTAGAAGAGCCATCAAGAAGGCCGAAACACAAGCAAATATCTCCATTCGTGACGTTGTAGTCGGTATATCGGCTAACATGTTACAGATTGAGAAATGTCAAGGTATGATTGCGGTCGGATCTCAATCGAAGGAAATCAATGAAAATGATGTCAGACAAGTTATGCTGGCTGCTATGGTGCAAAACTTACCTAGTGAGAGAGAAGTTGTTTCTCTAATACCTAAGCAATTTTCCGTTGATGGATTTAATAATATTCGAGATCCCCGTGGAATGATCGGTGTCCGTCTAGAGATGTCGGGAATTTTGTATACAGCACCAAAAACAATCGTACATAATACGAAGAAGGCTATCCAAAAGGCTGGCCTAAACATTATTCATAAAGTTATTTCTCCAATGGCGTTAAGTCAAGTTGTCTTAAACGACGGCGAAAGTGACTTTGGTGCTGTAATTATTGATATGGGAGCTGGTCAAACGACCGCTTCAGTTGTGCACGATCACAACTTAAAATTATCAACTGTCGATTTTGAAGGTGGCGACTATGTAACGCATGATATCTCCGTTGTATTGAATACAACGGTGGAAAACGCCAATCAATTGAAACTTTATTACGGTAACGCTTCTGCTGATAAATCAGCGACTGATGAAAATATTAGCGTTGAAGTTGTCGGTAAGAACGAACCAACAATGATTTCAGAAGAATATTTAGCTGAAATTATTGAAGCACGACTCAATCAAATCTTTACTAGATTACAAGCACCATTAGAGGATGCAGGAGCCTTATCTTTGCCGGGTGGAATTGTATTGACCGGTGGGGTAGCAGCTACACCTAATGTGGAAGACTTGGCTAGAAAGATTTTTGATGTCAAAGTACGAAGCTATGTTCCAACACAGATGGGTATGCGTTATCCATCGTATTCATTGGGACTGGGCTTGGTTACTTATGCTTCACGATTAAATGATATTGGAGTGATTGCTGACAATGTTGTCAATGGAGCAACTGTTGACCGCGGCAGTCGACCACAACCTCAGGTTGCAGCTGATCCACAACCACAGCCACAAAGAAAACAACCTGAGCCAATGGACCAAGAGGACCAACCAACTGAAGATGAGACGACACCCGATAAGGGTAAAAAAATGTCGAAATTCAAAGACTTTTGGAGCAAATTTTTTGATTAACAATAAATAATAAATGATTTATATAGGAGGAACTCCTTAATGGAATATACTTTAGACTCTACCCAAAATAAGGGAGCGGTAATCAAAGTTATCGGTGTCGGTGGTGCCGGTGGCAACGCTGTCAATCGAATGGTAGAAGCAGGAATCAAAGGCGTACAATTTATTGCCGCTAATACTGATGTTCAAGCTCTAGAAAATTCAAATGCTGAAACAAAAATTCAGTTAGGACCTAAATTGACACGTGGTCTAGGTGCCGGTTCAAACCCTGAGGTTGGACAAAAAGCTGCTCAAGAAAGTGAAGAAGCCATTAAAGAAGCCCTTGAAGGCGCTGATATGATCTTCGTAACAGCCGGAATGGGTGGTGGTACTGGTACAGGTGCTGCTCCTATCGTTGCTAATATTGCTAAAGAAAGTGGTGCCCTAACAGTTGGTGTTGTGACACGTCCTTTCGCATTTGAAGGTGCAAAACGTTCACGCTTTGCCGCTGATGGTATTACTGAATTGAAAAAAGACGTTGATACACTAGTCTTAATTTCAAATAGTAAATTACTTGAAATCGTTGATAAGAAGACACCAATGAGTGAAGCATTCAGTATTGCTGATGATGTTTTACGTCAAGGTGTTCAAAGTATTTCTGATTTGATTACATCACCAGGATTCGTTAACTTGGATTTTGCCGATGTTAAAACAGTTATGTCAGATCAAGGCTCAGCTCTTATGGGTATTGGTCAAGCTAACGGCGAGAACAGAATTACTGAAGCTACTAAGAAGGCTATTTCATCACCATTACTTGAAGTTTCAATCGATGGTGCTAAACAAGTTCTTCTTAACATTACCGGTGGCCCAGACTTGTCACTATTTGAAGCTCAAGATGCAGCGCAAATTGTTTCCGAACAAGCTACATCTGATGTTAATATTATCTTTGGTACTTCAATTGATGATACTTTGGGTGACCAAGTTAAAGTTACCGTTATTGCTACGGGTGTTGAAAGTGAAGAGAGCAAGAAACGTGAACCATCTAGACGTCCACTTAACAACCCTCGTGCAACATTAGATAATAATAAAAAGGCTGATGGCAGTGAAACTGCACAACCAAAGCCTACACAACAACCATCTAATGACCCATTGGCCGACTGGGACATCAATCGTGAAGCATCTAAGTCAAAGAACACTTCTGGCGAAAAGGGCGATTTTGAAATTTTCCAAAAACCAGAAACAATTGATTTAAGTGACGACGATGATGACTCAACTCCTCCAATTTTTAAACGTCGTAATAATAAATAAAAGGAGATTTTCTGATGGCATTTGAAAAATTAGGCAGTTTCTTTGGTATTAATGATGATGAGGACTTTGAAGAAAAAGCCGTTGGTCAAACTAATACTGAACAACCTAAATCAAATTATTCAAATAATGAAAAGGTAGTATCAATGAGTACAGCTAGTGAGGCAAGGACTAAATCAAGTAGTAAAATTGCAATTTATCAACCAAGAGTTTACTCAGATGCAAAAGTTATTGCCAAGCAACTTTTGAATAATAAAGCTGTAATTGTTAATTTTAATAATGTCAATGATGCACAATCGAAGAGAATCGTAGACTTTTTAACAGGTACTATCTTTGCCTTAAATGGTGAAATTAAACGTGTTGGAGAAAAAATCTTTCTTTGTACACCACCTAAGTTTGAAATTGATGGAAGCATACCAGATATAAACGAATAAAGTCGAGGAAAGATATGGATCGAATTTTAAGTGGCTTGCCATTTATCATCAGCATGGCTTTTCAATTGTATGAATTCATAATTTTTGTATACTGTTTGTTATCCTTTATACCTTCACTATACAATTCAGCTTTTGGAAGGTTCATCGTTGCATTGGTGGCACCATTCTTAAATCTAATCAGAAAAATTATACCAACAAGTATAGGTTTTCTTGATTTCTCTCCAATAATTGCACTTATCGTAATTCAATTATTGCAGAAAGCGGTATTCTTAATAATCTAAATATGGATGATAAAAAAACAATCATTGGTGGAGGTTTTTTCCGTCCAGAAGAGAAAACGTTCATTGATAAAGTAAGCGATATTTTACTAAAAGCTCAAACAATGTACACTCCACAACTCACTGATTTTTTGAATCTGCGTGAACAGACGATTTTAAATAACTTGATCAATAAATATGACGATTTGTTCGTTCACTACTTTGGTGGTTATGATGGTGCAGAACGAGTCAGGGGAATAATTGCTCCTGACTATTTTGTACCCAAAGAGTCGGATTATGGAATCGCAATGTATGAGATTCGTTATCCAGAAAAATTTGCTAATTTGCATCACGGTCAAATATTAGGCTCCTTAACGGGATCAGGCGTTGAACGTGACCGTTTTGGAGACATTATTACCGATGGCGAAAATTGGCAATTTTTTGTTTTTGAGTCAATGAGTGATTACATTGAAGACCAAGTTAAAAAAATTGGGCCATATAAGATTCATTTAATTGCGAAGAGCTTCAATGATTTGCTATTACCAAAAGATGAGTCGACTGATGAGACAATCACTGTTCAATCATTACGTTTGGACACGATTATTTCAGATGTATATGATCTATCACGACAAAATGCGAAAGCATTAGTTGAACATGGTAAAGTCCAGATTAATTGGGTTGTGAATAAAAATGCTAGCTCATTTATTACAATTACTGATACACTAAGTACCAGAGGCTATGGCCGAATAAGAATTAATGATATTATGGGTCGATCAAAGAATAAAAAATACTTACTTTCGGTCAATATCATTAAGAAATAGTAGGGGCGTGACGTTATGGTATTATCACCAGTAGAAATACATGATAAAGAATTTGATAGTAAATTTCGAGGCTATGACCGCGACCAAGTTGACAGCTTTCTGAAGCAAGCAGCTCAAGACTATAATTTGGCATTGCAAAAAAATGCGCAATTAGAAAAAGAACTTAAAGAAACTTCAGAACAGTTGAAATACTTTACTGATATGAAAGATGCTTTGAATCAATCGATTTTAGTTGCGCAAGAAGCGGCTGAAAAAGTTAAAACTGAATCTGAGCAAGAAGCACAAATTATTGTCGAAGAATCACAAAAAAAAGCTCGTGATTTATTGAATCAATCGACTGAAAAATCTAATCAAATCTTGCAAGATGCTTCTGAGCGTGCTCGTCAAGTCACGATTGAAACTGACAACTTGAAGCGGAGTGTCAATTCCTTCCGTCAAGGGTTACAGGGAATGTTGAAGCAACAGTTAGATATGGTCGACAGTCCAGAGTGGTCAAAACTTAATGACGGTACATCTACCGATAAACTTAAACAAGAAGTTGGCGACCAGACAAACTCACAAATGGACCCAAATTATCAAGCTGATCAACCAAATAATCAACAAGATTATGAAAATGACCAAAATTCGGTTTTCAATTCCGAGCAAATGAATTATAATGACAATATTCAGAATGATCAGCCGGATGAATCTTACACGATCAATCATCAACAAAATGAACCAACGTTCAATTTTAAAGATGATACCGACAATGATAATTCTAAAAAAGAATAAGAGACCACGTGCCTTAAAAGATATTTTTTCAGCGAGCTAGTGTATGGTGTGAGACTAGTAAAAATAATTTCGGGTATATCAGCTCTTAGACAATTTATGTAATTTACCAATAGGTGGTATAGCGAGAACTCGTCCTAGTAATTGGATGAGTTTTTTTTATTTTAGAAGGGGTGAAAGAATGCGAGTAAAAGATACTTTAAATTTAGGTAAAACTAAATTTCCAATGCGTGGTAGTTTACCTACCAAAGAAGCTGAATGGCAAAAAGCTTGGGAAGAAAATAAACTTTATGAACGTCGTCAAAAATTAAATGAAGGTAAGCCAACTTTTGAACTACTAGATGGCCCTCCATTTGCTAATGGTGATATCCATATGGGACATGCTTTAAATAAGATCTCAAAGGATATTATCGTTCGTTATAAATCAATGAATGGTTTCCGTGCACCTTACGTACCTGGTTGGGATACTCATGGTCTTCCAATCGAACAACAACTTGCTAAAAAAGGTGTTAAACGTAAGGAAATGAGCCTTTCTGATTATCGTAAGTTATGTTTTGAATTTGCCCAAGGTGAAATTAAGAAACAAATGGCAGGATTCAAACGTTTGGGAATTTCTGCAGATTGGGATCACCCATACATTACTTACCAACCAGAATTTGAAAAAGCTGAAGTAGAAGTTTTTGGTGAAATGGTTGATAAAGGTTACATTTACCGTGGTAAGAAGCCAGTTTACTGGTCACCATCTTCAGAATCTACTTTAGCTGAAGCCGAAGTTGAATATAAAGATATTAAGTCACCATCAATTTTTGTTGCTTTCAAAGTACGTGATGGTAAAGGTGTTGTTGATCAAGATGCTTCATTCATTATTTGGACAACTACTCCATGGACAATCCCATCAAACGAAGCTATCTGTGTGAACCCTAAGTTCATTTATAGCGAAGTTAATGCTGACGGTAAGAAATACGTTGTTGCTCAAGAAAGATTGCAATACGTTCAAGAACAATTAGGTTGGGAAAATGTTGAAGTTATTAAGACGATTCAAGGTCGTGATCTTGAAGGCCTCACAGCTACACATCCTTTCTATGACCGTGAATCACTCTTGATTCTTGGTAACCACGTTACACTTGATGATGGTACTGGTTTAGTTCATACAGCCCCTGGATTTGGTGCTGATGACTTTGTTGTTGGTATGAAATACAAATTACCAATCTTCTCACCAATCGATGCTCAAGGTAAGTTTACTGATGAAGTACCTGAATATGAAGGTGTCTTCTATGATGATGCTAATAAGATCATTGCTGACAGAATGAAAGAAAATGGTTCACTTTTGAAACTAAGTTTCTTCACTCACAGTTATCCACATGATTGGCGTACAAAGAAACCAGTTATTTTCCGTGCTACACCACAATGGTTTGCATCAATCGACAAGTTCAGACAACAAATTCTTGATGAAATCGAAAAAATCGACTTCATGCCTGACTGGGGTAAAACTCGTCTTTACAACATGATTCGTGATCGTGGTGACTGGGTAATTTCAAGACAACGTGCTTGGGGTGTTCCACTACCAATTTTCTATGCTGAAAATGGCGATCCAATCATGACTAAAGAGACAATTGATCATGTTGCTGACTTATTCGGTAAATATGGTTCAAACGTTTGGGCTGAACGTGATGCTAAGGATCTTCTACCAGAAGGCTTTACATATCCAGGTAGTCCCAATGGTAAATTTACTAAGGAAACAGATATCTTGGATGTTTGGTTCGACTCTGGGACAGCGCATTCAGGTGTTGCCAAGACTCGTGACAACTTAACATTCCCAGCTGACTTGATTCTTGAAGGTTCTGACCAATATCGTGGTTGGTTCAACTCAATGCTTGTAACTTCAGTTGCTGCTTATGGTGTTGCACCTTATAAAGCTATTCTTTCACAAGGATTCACCCTTGATAAGAACGGCGTTAAGATGAGTAAATCACTTGGTAATGTTATTGCTCCTAGCGATATCGAAAGACAATTCGGTGCTGAAATTATTCGTCTCTGGGTTGCTTCAGTTGATTCAAGTTCTGACGTTTCTGTTTCAGTGGACTCATTCAAACAAGTTTCTGAAACATATCGTAAGATTAGAAATACCATCAGATTTATGTTAGCTAATACAACTGACTTTGATCCTAAGACTAATGCTGTTGCATACAATGACCTTCGTCCAGAAGACAAGTACGTAACTGTTAAGTTAAATGACCTCGTTAAAGAAGTTCTAGCTGACTATGATAAGTATGACTTTGCTGACGTATCAAAAGACGTTGTTAGTTTCATCGTTAATGAAATGTCAACATTCTACTTAGATTTTGCTAAAGATGTCGTTTACATTGATGCTGAAGATTCACATGCACGTCGTTCAATGCAAACTGTTATTTATAACGTTGCTGTTAAATTAGCTAAGTTATTGACCCCAATCTTGCCTCATACTATGGAACAAGTTTGGGAATACTTGAAGGAACCAGAAGATTTCGTACAACTAGCAGAAATGCCTAAGGTTGAAGAAATTGCTGATCAAGCTGAAATTGAAAAAGACTGGTCAGTCTTCATGGACTTTAGAGATAACGTCTTGAAGTCACTTGAAGTTGCCCGTGCTGATAAGTTGATTGGTAAGTCACTTGAAGCTAAAGTAACTGTTAAACCAAGTGCAGATTTGAAGGCCGTTCTTGATAAAATCAATAGTAACTTTGGTCAATTATTGATCGTGTCACAATTTGCCTTAACTGATGCTGATTTAGACGGTGCTGACAAGTATGAACTTGCTGATGTATTAGTTGAAAAAGCTGAAGGCGATGTTTGTCAAAGATGTCGTATGATCAAGACAGATGTCGGTAGTGATGAAAATTATCCAACATTCTGTGCTAGATGTGCTAAAATTGTTGCTGCAGAGTATCCAGAAACAATGACAGATGGCTTTGATGAAAAATAGGATAGGTGACTAAATGTTTACCGGAAAAATTGTAAGATTTAATAATGATCGTGGCTTTGGTTTTATTAGTAACGATGGCGAGGATATTTTCTTCTTTGCTGACTCAGTGTTGAACCGTGATGACTATTTCATCAAGAACGGTTTGACGGTTAGCTATGAAGTTGCGCCCGGTTATAAGGGACCACAAGCTGTCAATATTACCATTAAAGAAGAGGAAGAAAGTGCTGAATAGCGCTTTCTTTTTTTTTATGGGTAGCATGCCGTCTCCAGAATCGAGAAATAATTACAGGCTGTGCGGACCGGTATGAGCCAAGGTCTCATACCTCGGTTTGAAGCCTCGCAAAAGCGGCGAGTCTCCAAACACGCCCGGTGGTGTATGGTCGAGGAATTCACTCGGCCTAACGCCACTTTCACTGCCAGTAATTACTTCTCGGTTCTTCCGACTAGTTTTTTGAACTAAATTTTTCCATGGATTGCTTAAGTATTCTAAAATAGGATAATTTAATTAATAGACAAGATTAAACTATCAAGAATGTTCAGACACTATAACTATTACGTTGCACTTAGTCGCGGAATAGCTTCAAAATTCCTATTCATTTATACTAAATTAGTTAAAAGTATTTGTTATTTATTAATAAAATAATGTATATAAGAGCCAGAAGGAACAAGCAAATTAGAGCGCTGTGCAGGTGGTGTTAGTGCTTTGGCACTTACACCACGGGACGAGTTTTGAAACTCGCGTACTTTGCGAGGTTCAAAATCGAGACTTGAGACCGCTTTTTGGCTCAAGTCGGTCCCCATAGCGCTCTAATTTGCTTGTTACTGGAGGCGGAACCTTGTAGATAATAGAAAATCTGGTAAAATACTTGCATTGGCTCTATTTGATAAATCTGAAGAAGAAGGTTCTACAATGGAAAAAGAAGACTCAAGATACTACGAAGAGGTTGTTGCTAAAAAACGGATGTTTGGCGGCAAAATCTTTAACGTTGACGTGGAACAAGTTGTTTTGCCTAACGGTATTCCTGATATTCGTGAGGTTGTACAACATCATGGTGCTGTGGCGATTATTCCGTTTACTAATGATGGCAAGATGATTTTTGTTAGACAATGGCGGACACCTTTAGAACAAGAAACTTTAGAAATTCCAGCCGGAAAAATTGATCCAGATGAAGGTAGTGACTTGAAAGAAGTTGCTTTACGTGAAATGGATGAAGAGTTGGGGATGACAACTGACAAGCTAGAAAAGGTAACGGCCTTTTTTGCTAGCCCGGGTTATTCCAATGAAAAATTAACTGTCTTTAAGGCAACTGACTTGAAGGAAGTTGAATTCAAACGTCCACTTGATCCAGATGAATTCTTGAATGTTGAAAAACTAACTCTTGATGAAGCCAAAGCTCAAGTTGAGGCTGGTGTAATTTGTGATTCGAAATCAATTTATGCCATTACTTATTGGGAGTTATTACAAGCAAGGGAAAAATAAATGTTTGATAAAATAAAGGACTTTTATAATTCAAAAGTTAAATCATCCAAACAACCGCAGACGGTCGTTCGAGCTGATCAAGTTGAAGCTCAACAGCAAAAGATTCGCGAACAAGAACGTCGTCGGGCTGAAGAAGAGTATCGTCAGCAACATCCAGAGCAAGTAATACAAGAAAATTTATCGGTTTTTGATGAAAAGACAAATAAATTGAAAAAAAAGTTAAATATTGCCATCATTACAGTATTCGGCTTAATTGTGTTAGTATTTTTAATATTATTTTTTATTTGAGGGGTAAAGTATGAAAATTGGTGTAATTGTTCCAATGGAAGAAGAAATTAAATTAATGAAGGAATCACTAACTGATGTTAAAGAGGAATCAGTTGCTGGTGTTGAATTTACAATTGGTAAATATAAGAACCATGATGTATATCTAGCTCAAAGTGGTATTGGTAAGGTTCAAGCTGGTATTACAACTGCTTTGATCAATGACCGTTATCAACCAGATTTTGTTGTTAATACAGGTTCAGCTGGTGGTATTGGTACTGGCTTACATATCGGTGATGTAGTCATTTCTGATAAAATGGCTTATCACGATGTTGATGCAACTGGTTTTGGCTACAAAGTTGGTCAACTTCCACAACAAGAGCTTTATTTCAATGCTGATTCCACTTACGTTAAGAAAATTTCTGACGCTGCCGAACGGACAGGTTTAACTGCACGTGTCGGATTAATTGTGACCGGAGACCAATTCGTTGACTCTAAAGAAAAAATTGCTACAATTAAAAAGTCGTTCCCAGATGCTTTAGCCGCTGAAATGGAAGGTGCCGCTGTGGCTCAAACTTGTGCACAATTCCATACACCATTTGTTGTTATTCGTTCAATGAGTGATGTGGGAGACGAAGATGCTAGTGTCAATTTTGACGATTTTGTTTTACAAGCCGGACGCAAATCAGTAACTATGTTGCTGAACTTTTTAGACCAAGAATAGAGGGGATTTATTGTGGCATTTATTTATTTAGATAATGCTGCCACCACACCGATGGCTACACCTGTAGTCGATGTGATTCATGACCAGATGGCTAATAATTTTGGTAATGCTTCAGCTACCAATTATTTTGGTCGTCAGGCACGAAAAGTCTTAGATGAAAGTCGCCATACGATTGCTCAAAGTATTAACGCTAAAGACTCAGAAATTGTCTTTACTAGTGGTGGTACTGAAAGTGATAATACAGCGATTATCGAAACAGCATTATCTAGACAAAAATTAGGTAAACATATCATTACAACTGCTATTGAACATGAGGCTATCCTCAAACCTTTAGCATATCTTGAATCATTAGGATTTGAAGTAACATATTTGAAACCTAATGAACGTGGTGAAGTGACTGCCGAACAAGTTAAAAATGCCCTCAGAGACGATACTATTTTAGTATCAATCATGTATGGCAATAACGAAGTCGGCTCCATGAACCCTATCAAGGAAATTGGAGAAGTTCTAGAAGATCATCAAGCCTTTTTCCATACTGATGCTGTTCAAGCATTTGGAATGGAAGATATTGATGTAAAAAAAGAACACATTGATATGTTATCGACATCAGCTCATAAAATTAATGGGCCTAAATTTATCGGTTTTCTTTATATCAATGATGCAATTTCAATTCCATCATTTGTTAAAGGAGGCGACCAAGAAACCAAACGACGTGCTGGGACAGAAAATGTTCCTGCCATCGCTGGGTTTGCTAAAGCCGTCGAACTGATTACTCCGGAAGAAAAACAAGCTAGACAAGTTAGATATTTTGGTTTTAAACAAACAATTCAAAATATTTTAAAAGAAAATAATATAAAATTTGCTATCAATGGGCCAACAGATGCCCATGCTTTGAATCATGTGATGAATTTGTATTTGCCAGGAGTTGATCGTGGCGTCTTGTTAACTAGATTAGACTTGGAAGGTTTTGCTATCTCCGGTGGCTCGGCATGTACTGCTGGTAGTTTGGAACCTTCACACGTATTGATTGCGATGTATGGTGAAGATAGTCCGCGAGTTCATGATTCAGTTAGAATTAGTTTTGGTAAAGATAACACTGAAGAAGAAGTTGTTAAATTTACCAACAAATTGATTGAAATCGTTTCCGACTTGACTAATTAGGTCATTTTATTCAAACTTATAATTAAGATAAAATTTTTGTAAGGGATGAATAAAATGGATAAACGACAAGCTCAAGTACAAGGGGACCAAGAGGTTTACACACTTGACCCCGAAGTAAAGAAATATTCACTAATGGATGCAGGATTCATGGAATCAAATAAAGGAAGTTTTCGTTTGGTACATCCAATCAATGGATCGTCTCCATATGAAGCTCGCTATTATTTGCGTGCAACTGTTGACAAAGATTTAGATAGTTTAAAATTAGCAATTACTGATAAATCAGGATTGCATAATATCAATATGTTCAAAGTAAAGAACACTGAAGCAGAAGTAAGTGATTATCGATACTTAATGAACTTTTTAAAAGAAAAAAATGTATTAGTTAAATAAATGGATTTTTCTTAATTTTGGTTAGCTGCCGCCGCTGGTTGCAACAAATGTTGCCGCTGTGGGGACCGACTTGAGCCGAAGAGCGGTCTCAAGTCTCGATTTTGAACTTCGCAAAGTACGCGAATTTCAAAAGTCGTCCCGTGGTGTAATGGCTAAAGCCATAACGCCACCTTCACTGCGGTCAACATTTGTTGCAACCAGTGGCTAGTGTATTTGTTACTTTTTGTGCGATATAACTATAAAAAATATTGAATGAAGTTAATAATTGTTTTTGTGGTACGACCGAAGATAAAGAAAGTCCAATAAAATGAGGTTTTGAAATGGATAATAAGAAGAAGCGTGTTGTAGTAGGTATGAGTGGTGGCGTTGATTCGTCAGTTAGTGCACTTCTTTTGAAACAACAAGGCTATGAGGTTATCGGAGTTTTCATGAAGAACTGGGATGACACTGATGACTCTGGTGTATGTACTGCAACTGAGGATTATGAGGATGTTGCTAAGGTTGCCAACAAGATTGGTATTCCTTACTACTCAGTTAACTTTGAGAAGGAGTATTGGGACCGTGTGTTCGAATATTTCTTGGATGAGTATCGTAAGGGTAGAACTCCAAACCCTGATGTTATGTGTAACAAGGAAGTTAAGTTCAAGGCCTTCCTTGACTATGCTAATAAGTTAAATGCTGACTACATTGCTATGGGTCATTATGCCCAAACATTCCGCGATGACAATGGTGTTGTTCACTTGTTACGTGGTGGTGATGCTAACAAGGACCAAACATACTTCCTAAGTACTGTTCAACAAGATCAACTACAAAAGGCTTTGTTCCCAATCGGTGGTATGCAAAAGTCAGAAGTACGTCGTATTGCTGAAGAGGCTGGTTTAGCTACTGCTAAGAAGAAGGATTCAACAGGTGTATGTTTCATCGGTGAGAGAAACTTCCGTAAGTTCCTAAGCGAATTCTTGCCTGCCCAAGCTGGTACAATGATGACACCAGATGGTGAAGTTAAAGGTAAGCATGCTGGTTTGATGTACTATACAATCGGTCAAAGATCAGGACTTGGTCTTGGCGGAAATGGTAAGTCAAACGAGCCTTGGTTCGTAGTTGGTAAGGATATGTCAAAGAACATTCTTTACGTTGACCAAGGATATGACAATCCAGCACTATACGCCGATCATTTGGATGCATCAGACCTATCATTTATCACAGGCTTAGACTATGGCGATACATTCCATTCCACAGCTAAGTTCAGATATCGTCAACAAGACGTCGGCGTTACAGTTCACGTCTTGGACGATGGTAAGGTAAACGTAGAGTTTGATAATCCAGTACGTGCTATCACACCAGGACAAGAAGTTGTCTTTTATGATGGTGAAGAGTGCCTAGGAGGAGCAACAATCGACGCTGCTTATATGGCAGAGAAGAAGTTGCAGTATATCTAAGAGAGGCAGAGAGGCAGACAGGGCGCCCAGCTCCCGAGCATTTTCGTAGGACTGTGAATTGCACACCGGTTTTGTGTGCGATTTGCAGTCCTATGAAAAGCGGAAGGAGTTGCCCTGTCGTAGCTCGTTTTAGAGCCGCCGCAAATATATGGTTTAAAACAACAAAAAAACGAAAGGTTCACTATGAAGTTAAAACAAACTTCAAGTGAACCTTTTTATATATAAAAGACAATTCGTAAAATTCTATTAAATATGTTATACACATCAGCACTATATTCAATCCACCTTGAAAAAACCAACAAAAAAACCGATAATTATACTTAACTAACTTGGTAAGGTGAGAAAAAAATGGAATTGTATTTTGTCAGACATGGAAAGACCGAATGGAACTTAGAGGGAAAGTATCAAGGTGGACATGGTGATTCACCATTACTACCAGAAAGTTTGCATGATATCAGTCTGTTGGCAAAAAGACTTCAGAATACAAAGATTGATCATATGTATTCGAGTCCATTACCCCGTGCTAAAACTACTGCAGAAACATTGATCAAAGATTTGAAACATCAAATTCCGTTATCAATTGTCCGTGACTTGCGTGAATTTGATTTGGGTATCATGGAAGGTCGTAAATTCTCTGAGCTAGAAGAGGAAATGCCCGAAGTAATTTACGCTTTTAGAAATGATCCAACTAACTATGATTATGGTTTGATTCGAGGGGAATCATTTGAAAAAGTTGCTGAACGGACGACCAAAGCGGTTAAAAAAATCGTGGCCGAAAACGATGAACAAAGTAATATTGTTATCGTCAGTCACGGGGCAGCTTTAGTTACTATGATCCAATCACTTTTAGGCACCAAAATAGCTGATATCCGCAAAAACGGTGGGCTATCGAATACTAGTTTGACGCATTTACGCTATGAGGATGGCTATTTTAGATTAATTAAATGGAATGAGACAGGATATCTGAACAAGAAACTAGAGAGTTCGGATACTATTTGAGGTATTTATGAACAAACAGGCAGAAAAATTATTTAATCAAGGTGACAAAGAACAAGCAATCAAACTGATTGTGGCTGATTTGAATAAAAATCCTAAACAGTTACCTGAAATTCTACAATTGTCGACTTATTTGGTTCAAGCCGGTGATTTGGAACAAGCTGAAGAATTACTAGCGCGTTCATTAGAAATGTTTAAGGATAATCAAGATTTACTTTATAACTTAGGTAATGTTTATTATCTAGCCGATAAATTTGATAAAGCAAATGAGATTTTCCAAAGTTTAATTAATGATAACTATGCGTTTGAAGCTTATTTCATGATGGCTAAAACGCTTGATCAACAAGGTAAAAAGCAGTTGGCAATTATGTACGCTTTGACTGCTACTGAAAAGGCCCCACGTGATTTACAAGCTAATGAGCTATTAGCTGATTTATTGCTCGCTAACGGTAATTTTCAAGAAGCCTTAGGGTTTTACCAGACAGCTAACAAAATCAAGCCACAGGCGAAGTATTACTTCAATATGGCTTTATGTGCGATGAACTTACATCAAGATTATCAAAATTACTTGGATCAATCGAAAAAACTTGATGAAAAGTATTATTTGAAAAACGAGAAAAAATTAGCCGATTTACAAGAATTTATCAAACAAGGAGATAGCGATGACAGAAAGTAACGAGAAACCATATTTCTTGGGGACTGTCAAAGCCATCTTTTTTGAAAATCCAGAAAATCTCTATAAAATTTTTACGATTAAAGTTAAGAAGACCAATACTGACTGGGATGCCGGCGATATTGTTGTCACCGGTAGTTTTGGTGAAATAGCTGAAGAAGAGTATAAATTTGAAGGTGAAATCGTTGATCACCCTAAATATGGTAAACAATTCAAAGCGACAACTTATAAACGGAGCCGACCTAGTGGCCGCAAACAGTTGATTGCCTTTTTCTCAGGAGATGAATTTCCTGGTATCGGCAAGAAAAAAGCTGAGAAAATTGTTGATGAACTTGGTGAGGGTGCGATTGACAAAATTATCCAAGATCCACATGCTTTAGATTTTCTCAAACTTGGTGAGGACAAAACTAAGATGATTGTCGAACAAATTTCTAGCAATCATCAAACTGAACAGACATTGTATCAGTTGAATAATTATGGTTTTGGACCAACCCTTAGTGCGCGAATTTTTCAAAAGTATGGTGTCCAGACCCTTGATAAATTGACCGAAGATCCGTACCAGTTGGTGATCGATGTCAAAGGTGTCGGGTTTAAACGTGCTGATGAATTGGCCAAACAATTAGGAATTACCGGTGATGACCCACGTAGAATTAAAGGTGCTTTGATTCAAATGGTTAGTTTGTTGATCAATGAGACTGGCGATACTTACGTTGATGGTCAAGAATTGATTCGACGTGTAAGTGGAGTTTTGCGTGCCGGTTCAACTGATAATTTACAAGATAAACTTGTTGCGGGGTTACGTAATTTAGTTAAAGACGGTGTTTTGTTAGTTCAAGATGGTAATGTTTATTTGAAGGATTTAGCAGACAGCGAATGGTCAATTGCTCAATCATTGAAGATGATTACGGATAGTTTTAAGGGTGTTCCCTGGAAGAAAAAGGCGTTGAAAAAAGAACTTAAAGAAATTGAGTCGGATTTCAATGTTCATTATGATGATTCACAAGCTCAAGCAATTGAACAATCATTGACCGCACCGATATTTCTACTAACTGGTGGTCCTGGTACTGGTAAGACAACAATTATCAATGCGATTGTTAAAGCCTATGGGAGCTTAAACGATATGCCCCTTGACCCTAGCTCCGATGATTATGCAATCGCCTTAGCAGCCCCAACAGGACGTGCAGCTAAACATATGGGTGAGTCAACTGGATTGCCAGCAATGACGATTCATCGGTTATTAGGTTTAACTGGTACAGAAGACGATGAGTATGCTGAACCAAGTTTGGACTGTAAGTTGTTGATTATTGATGAAATGTCTATGGTTGATACGAAATTGTTTAAAGTTTTGATTTCAGCCGTTCAACCGGGAACACAAGTAGTGCTTGTTGGTGACCGTGATCAGTTACCTTCAGTCGGACCGGGGCAAGTGTTCGCTGATTTGATCAATAGTGAGGCCTTTCCAACGATGATGTTGAAAGACATTCACCGTCAAGACGAAGATTCAACGATTATTCAATTGGCACATGATATCAACGAAGGTATTATTGTTGACGGAATTTTCGAAAATCGTTCTGACCGTAGTTTTATCAATTGTACAAGTCGAGATGTACCCAATGTCTTGTCGCAGATTATTAGTAAGTCGAGTGAACGTGGTTTTGATATTGCGGATGTTCAAGTTTTAGCCCCAATGTATCGTGGTACTGCCGGAATCGATAATTTAAATTACGTGATTCAAAATGTCGTCAATCCGATGACACCTAAGCGTAAAGAAGTTTCGATGGGAAACATTAAGTATCGGATTAAAGATAAAGTTGTTTACTTGGTCAATACGCCGGAAGACAATGTTTTCAATGGTGAGATTGGTCAAATTGTTGGTATTATTCTAGCTAAAGAGAATACGGATAAAGTTGATAAATTAGTCATTGATTTTGACGGGAATGAAGTAACTTTGGACCGGAAAGATTGGCTTAATATCACGTTAGCTTATTGTACTTCGATTCATAAATCGCAAGGTTCTGAATTTGAGATGGTAATTTTGCCATTGGTCAATGAAGAATCACGGATGTTACGCCGTAATTTGTTGTATACCGCTGTTACTCGTGCTAAACGTTTGTTGATTATGGTTGGCGATCGGAGTGCTTTTGAGCGTTCAATTCGTGATCAATCAAGTGAACGTCAGACAACTTTGAAGGAACGTATCTTTACGACCTTTAAGATTAAGCAGCCTGATGTTGAAACTGATAAAGACGTGGAACCGGAAGATGCTGAACCTAAAGATTACCGTTTGACGATGGATATGGTTATGAATAATGCTATTAACCCTATGATTGGGATGGATGGGGTAATTCCGAGTGATTTCATGAAGAGTGAATCAGTTTAGAATGTTTGTATATAACTACATTATTAAGAATGGACGATAACGGTGTAATATCATTTGTTCCAGTCTATAAAAGTCTATTTGAACAACATCAAGAGTATGATTTAAAGAATGCTACTAAATCTATGAATATTGAAGATATAAGTTCTGACATATATAATGAGCGAACCGGTATGGTGAGGGTAGATCATACCGCAGCTGATTTTTCAAAAATAGGATATGAGTATCTTGGTGAATTTGGAATTAAAGGTAGACGGTATCTTCGTAAAGGCGGAGATGAACGAACATATCAAATTCATATCTTTCAGGCGGAGGACTGGAATAATATTGGAAGACATCTTGCCTTTCGTGATTATATGCGCACCCATAAGAAAGAACGAGATGAATATGCAAAGATAAAAAAGAACTTGCAAGGGAATTTCCTTATGACATAGATGGATATTGTGATGGAAAAGATAATTTTGTGCAAAAAATAGAAAAATTAGCCCTCTCACAATTTGATGGAACATGGGATAAAATGTATCTTGTTGCACGAAATGTCCAATATGAAAGAGAAATATCTTCTTTGATTGAAGCAGGAGGTGTTTGTGCAGCAGTTCTTACGAATAAGGGAAATATTTATGTCGGCGTCTGTATTGACACAGCATGTTCTTTGGGGATGTGTGCGGAAAGAAGTGCTATTGCCAATATGATTACAAATGGTGAGAAAGATATTTGTCGAGTTATAGCCATTGGTGGTAAAGGAAAAGTTATCCCACCTTGTGGCGCCTGTAGAGAATTTATGGTGCAGCTGATGCCGGAGAATTATCAATCTATTGAGATTATGTTGGATTATGAAAATAAGAAAATTGTCAAATTAGGAGATATCACTACTAGTTGGTGGATATAAGAAAACAGCCATTTCATTAATAAGAAAAAATTAAGATTGAGGAAATGCTGATATGAATGAATATAAATATGTCACTTTGAGACAAGTGCCAGAATTAAAAGAAATAGCAGCTGAGTGGTTTCATGACAAATGGAAAGTTCCACAAGAGGCTTACCTTGAATGTATAGAATCTTATCTTAATCATAAAACAGAGTACGGTTGGTATCTTTGTTTGGATAATATGCATATTGTAGGTGGCCTGGGCGTAATCGAAAATGATTTTCATAACAGGAAAGATTTGGCTCCAAACGTATGTGCATTATATACCGAGCAAGGATATCGTAATCAAGGAATTGCAGGACAATTACTCGATATTGTTGTAAAAGATATGAAATTAAAGGGAATTACTCCCATCTATTTGATTACAGATCATACGAATTTTTATGGAAAATATGGCTGGAAATTTTTGTGTATGGTTCAAGCGGACGATGACACTGATATAACAAGAATGTATATTCATAAATAAAAAGTGTCTATTTTGCACAGAAAAAATTGAACCAGAGACGGGAAAGACGGTTAATTTCATGATGAAGTTGATTGTCTTTTTTTGTAGAAATTTAAAAATGAAAGTTGCTATTATATTTAGGCGTGACATTGTTGATACAACGAGGGATGGTTTGGTATCGAGCTTCAGTTAAATATCCTCAAAAAATATCAACAAATATTGTGGCACAAAGAAAAGAGAACAGTCACTATGATAGAAGACAAGAACGTCGTAAAGAACATTAGTAGTAAAAACATTTAGTTGATTCAGTTAAATGTTTTTTGATTAGTGATAGTATAAAATTAATAATGATATATATAATAAAAACGTTGTGTATATTTTAAGAATTAGTATGGAAAAATTAACAAATAGGAGTTACTATACTTTTATGATTATCGAAGAACAGAACAAAGATAAAATCCTTTCAGAAATATTTAAGGTACTTTCAGAACCAAATCGCTTGAAAATGATTCGGATTTTAAATGAAACTGACAAAGAAATGTCTTGCAGTGAAATGAGTGAATTGTTGAGCCTTAGTCTGTCAACAGTATCATATCATGCTAAAGCACTTCGTGAGATAGGTCTAACTAATACAAGAAGGGAAGCTCAAACCAAATTTTTATCCATTAATCGACAAACATTTAAGAAATATTTACCAGGATTTTTAGATTCTTTATAGGATCTTTTTATTAGTTCGTACTTCGATAGTTATACAACTAATGAAACTATTTGGAGATGTAGAATATGCACAGAAGGATATTATTAATATCTATTTTCATAGCTACATTTATGACATCAGTCGAAACTACGGTGGTGACGACTGCCTTACCAGCTATTGTTAGTAGTCTGAATGGATTATCAATTCAAAGTTGGGTTTTTGCTATTTATTTGTTAACGACTGCAATTTCAACGCCAATTTATGGAAAACTAAGTGACAATATAGGTCGTAAGCCGGTTTTCTTAATAGGAGTGTTTTTGTTCACTTTAGGATCATTTTTATGTGGTTTTGCGACTAACATGTACTCATTAATTATTTTTCGAGCTATACAAGGAATTGGTGCCGGAGCTGTACGGCCGATTACTTTTACCATAATTGCTGATATGTTCAGTTTTCAAGAACGTTCTAAAATTATGGCATTGAATAATACAGCTTGGGGTGTTTCTGCTTTATCAGGACCATTGTTAGGTGGTTTCATAGTGGATAAATTGAATTGGCATTGGGTATTTTTTATAAATGTACCATTAGGAATTATTGTTTTCTTATTGATTTTATTTAAGTTTACAGAAAGCTTTGTTAAGAATGATTTATTGAAAATTGATTATTTAGGCATAACTTTGTTAACAATTATGTTGTTTTCAGCCTTAGTTAGTTTACAGCTATTAGGAATCAATCGACCAAATGTAGTGATAATTGTTAGCGGATTACTTATATTTGTTATTTCATTGTTTTTATTTATTCATATTGAAAAAAGTCATTGGATCCATTAATCCCGCTACAGATGTTTAGGTCAACTACTTTTACGATTCAAGTCACAACTGCTTTATTGATGAGTGGCATTCAAATTGGCTTTCAGATTTATTTTCCAATGTGGATTCAGGCAATATACCAACTTCCGGCATCAGTTGCTGGGCTAGCTATTACGCCTAGTCCTATTATGTGGTTAATAACTTCATTTTTTACGGGAGTGTTAATTAGTAAATATGTTCCCAAATATATCACTATTACCGTTGCAACGATACAAGGATTATTTTATTTAATTCTTGTATTAAGCAGTTTTAAAGTGCCAGTAGTTTGGTTTTACATCATCGCCGGAATAACAGGTGCTGGTTTGGGAATTGTTATTACGATGAACACTATGTTGGCCCAAGCATTGGTAGACGAAAAGAATGTCGGGATGGCTTCATCAATGGTTACTTTAGGAATTACTTTAGGGCAGACACTTATGACAGGTATTTTAGGATTGATTTTTAATTTGACTGTTAATCATAATCTTAAACTGTATCCTGGTTTAAGTTTGGCGCATTTGAACATGGCTATTTCGACAAATAGTTCTATAAAAATCGAGGATTCGGTGGCTATTCATAAAGTACTGCTTAATTCATTCCATAATGTCTTTGGAACTGTTTTGATTATTTTTATTATAATAATAATTTTGAATTTAAAGGATAAACAAAAAATGTTGTCAATAAAGTAGTATTAATATTTTTTATAAAAAGATTCTTAAAAGCAAATTTGAATTATTTTTTGAAAAGAAATAGGTTTAGGAATACTTGAATAATATGATAGAGGTTTAGTATTATAAGCAATATGAAGAATATTAATAAGACACAACAAATAGCAGTATTTAAAGCCTTGGCGGACCCCGTGCGTTTGGAGATAATTCAATATCTAAAGCAAACCGATCACGAAGTTTCTTGTGGTGAAGTTGGTAGGGCAATTGATATTAGTAAAACCTCTGGATCATATCACTTTAAGCTCTTACAAGCAGCTGGCTTGATAAATGCTCACAAAGAAGCTCGCGAAAAATATGTCAGTCTCAATCAGTCAACGTTTGATAAGTATGTTACTAATTTTTATAAAAATATTTAAGAGTGGATATTTCCACTCTTTTTGTTTGGCTTTTTTTACTTGCTAGAGATTTTGCCCCATGTTAATTTTAAATAGTTCAAAATGTTTTGAACTATTTTGGAACGAAATTTAAGACTGGGGAAGAGAAATGATAAAGAGACAAATTAACTCAAGTTGGATTTTAGTTTTAACGTCATTAGGATTTTTCATGTCGATGATGGACTCAATGATTGTGACTACAGCATCGACTGCAATTCGCACTGATTTTCATATTTCCGTTTCAACTTTGCAGTGGGCGATGAATGCCTACAATATTACGATTGCAGCCGTTCTTTTAGTTGGGGTTTCTTTTGGTGAGAGATTTGGTCGTCGAAAAGTTTATAACTTAGGAATACTTATTTTTACGATTGGTTCAGTTCTCTGTGCCTTATCAACTGACATTACATTTCTAGTGTTTGCCCGTGTTATTGAAGGAATCGGAGCATCAGTGATGACGCCAATGTCGATGGCAATTTTGACGAATGCTTTACCAATTTCTAAACGAGGTAAAGCCTTAGGAATTTGGAGTGGTATCGGTGGTTTAGCACTTATTGTCGGACCATCCTTAGGCGGATTGATCGTAGCCAAATTGACATGGCAATGGATATTTTGGATTAATGTTCCAATAGGAATCATGGTAATCCTTTTATCAGTTAAGATGTTGCCAGAGAGTATTGGTAATAGCGATAAGGTGGGTTTACTTGATTCACTGTTAGTTATAGTCGCATCAAGTAGCATTATCTGGGCTTTGTCCGCCATAACAGATATTAAATCAAGTGTATTGCCGCTTGGAGTCGGTGTTTTAGGCTTATTAGCGGGTGTTTGGTTCGTATTACGTCAAAAGTCGGAAACTAAGCCAATGATTCCGCTGAAATATTTTAAATCAGTAACTTTTACAGGTGGAAACATTGCGACCTTTTTACTGTATGGGTCAATGTATGGGGTAGTTTTCTTCTTACCACAGTTTTTACAAGTAGTTGGAGGAGCCGATTCATTAACTGCCGGTTTAGAGCTATTACCTTGGACAGGGACTTTGGTATTAGTGGCTCCGTTTGCAGGTACCGCAGTTGATAAATATGGAGAAAAATTGATTGCAACATGGGGACTGATCTTTCAAGGCCTTGGCTATATTTTGATTATGATATTAGTGAATAATCGTAGTTCATATGTAGAGTTGATTATTCCGTTAGCGATTGCTGGAGTTGGTTTGTCAATGGCTGGACCAGCTCTGCAAAAAGTTGTTTTAGGGGCAGTTGCTAAAACAGAAATCGGTAAGGCCTCAGGAATTTATAACGTATTTCGTTTATTAGGTGGAGCAGTAGGAACGACTATTTCAGTGATTATCTTTTATCAATTTGGTGGAATGGGTAGTTTAGCATTGTTTACCAATGGTTTTCGAGCAGTAATGTTAAGTGCTGGTCTTATTTCTATTTTAGGGATAATTTTTTCGTTCAAACTTAAAAAATCATCAGTTTAGAGTAGTTTATATCTTTTTTAATAAACTGGCTTTTACGCGTAGTGCTAGTTAAATATTCCGCCAACAAGAGCAAGACATTTTGGTCGCTAATGGGACTGGATGGAGCCTTGTATAAATCGAAAGTTTCAAAAGTTGTCCCGTGGTGTAGGTACTAAAGTGCCAAAGCTACCTTCACAGCGACCCAAATTTCTTGTTCTTTCCGGCTAGTTTATTATTTATTCTTTAATTAATGGTAAATAATTTTGGATATTATTGTATCGTTGATAACTGGAGTATCGGAATAAAAGTAAAAAATTTTGATGTCATTATCAAATGGTTAATGTAATTTAAATAGATTTTGAACGCAAAAAGGTAGTTTAAGATAAATATCGATTGCAGGTACTTTCATACGATATTATTAGAACTATTGATGAAATCGATAGAGTATTTTCATATCTGTATAGTTTTGAATAATACCTGGGGAGGAATGCAAACTAAACTTGTAAAAATGAAATTATTATCGATAATCAATATATTCATTTGTTTTGAAATGGAAGTGTGTTAATACATAGAATAATTTTGAAATATAAATATCAGTTTAAGATAATAAATGAGTGAATTTTGACAACTTCATATTACTGGAGCACTATTTGATATAATTCTATTAGAATTAAAATCAGATAATTAGAGGATATTTATTGCTAATGCTTAGTATGTTGTTTGTTCAGCAGTTAATGATAGTTTTGAATGCAAAGATTGCTTTAGGTCGTGAAAAGATTCAAATTAAGGATATAGTTTTTTCGATTGCAGGAGCATATCTGATTGGGTATCTGAGTAATTTTAGTCAACTGTTGGCAATGACAATATTTGTTTCGATAACTTGTATCTATTTGTATCTAGATATACGTAATCTTGAAACCTCAGTGATTGCAGTAACTATGTCATATTTGGCTGGCATTATGCTTGATCATTTTTCGGATATAATTGTAGATTCCTTTAAACTAGGACAATTATATCTAATTGTTTTGATTATTTTAGAGATCATTTTTGCCCTATCTTTAAGTTTATTTGTTAGGTATGTGAGAAATAGACAGAGTTATGTCGATATTAAATTTACGAAGCTTGAATCTGTTATGGCGATGGTGACATCTATTATATTTTGTCTATTGATTTTCTTTACGGAAATACGACAAGATAATCATTTGAATAATATTGTCTATAATTTAATTTTATTGATTTTGATAGTTATTATTTTTTTCGTAATATCTTACGAACGTGTTCAACAGACGAAAAGGGATTACGAATTACGTAGCCAAAAGCAACGTATTAAAAATGATAATCGCTATATCAAAGAAATGGAAAAACACTACAATGAGTTGAGAAAGTTTCGACATGATTATCAAAATACTTTATTGTCATTGGACGAATACATTAAGACGGATGATATTGACGGGTTAAAGCAATATTATGACAACTCGATTAAACCGATATCTTCCAAGTTGAATTCTGAAAAGTACAAATTGGAAGATATTAGCCGAGTTGGAAATAAAGAATTAAAAAGTATTATCTTTAATAAATTATATTCAGCTCAAATGGCAGGAATCGAAGTAACTTTTGAAGCTAGAAGTCCGATAAATGATTTTTATGTTGATTCGTTGGATTTAGCGTTAGCATTGGGGATTATTTTGGATAATGCGATTGAAGATACCGAAAAACAAAGCCATGGCGATATTCTGACAGGAATAATGAAAGATGAAAGTTCAATCATGATAATTGTGCAGAATTCTATCACAGAAGAAACACCACCCGTTTGGAAAATGAAGACTCCAGGATATTCGACTAAAGGAAATAATCGCGGAATGGGTTTAGCAAATCTAACGGAAATAATCGATCGAAATCAAAACGTTACTTTAGAAACGATGAAGTTGAACGGTTACTTCTTACAAAAGTTGAATATTAAAATCGGGGAGGTACAGAATGATTGATGTTTATGTCTGTGAAGATGACGCTAAACAATTGAATGAAATAGTTAATTATATTAATAATTATATTTTGATTGAAGATTTGGAAATGAAGATTCAAGTAGCAAGTCAAAGTCCGCATGAAATTTTAGAGTATTTGAAAAATAACGAAGTTAATAACAGTCTTTACTTTTTGGATATCGATTTAAAAACTGATATCAATGGCATTGAATTAGCTTCTAAAATCCGTAAACGTGATTTAACTAGCAAAATAGTTTTCATCACCACACATGCGGAACTTGTCTTTTTAACTTTCAAATATCAAGTTGAGGCGCTCGATTTTGTTTTAAAAGATTTTCCAGATGAAATTCAAAATCGGGTTATTAAGGCAATGAATCTCGCGGTTGAACAGTTCAAGCAAAAAGAATCTCACAATGAAGATTTTTATCAAATCAAAACAGCCGATCACGTTCGCTCTATTAAGGTGGCTGATATTTTATTTTTTGAGAGTTCAACCGTCCCACACAAAGTGATAGTTCACTTGATGAATGGACAGTTCGAGTTTTACAGTACAATAAGAGAGATTGAAGCTGAGAACGCAGCCTTTTTCCGTTGTTACAAATCTTTTGTGGTGAACACAAAAAATATTAAAACGATTGACCGTCATACTAGAGAAATTACGATGATTAATGGTGAAAAATTATTGAGTTCTGTAATGGCCTGTCGAACTTTGATTAAGATGTTATATGGTGATAAACAGTAATAGTAGAGTTTATATAAATAACACTGTCATATTAGAAAATTTTTATTTCAAGGGATGAAAAAATTATGAATAAAAAAAGAATCGTATTAGCAACTTCATTAGCAATTTTAATGGCACCTTCAATTTTAAATTCAATTGATTCTGTCGCTCATGTAGAGGAACCTATCGCAGTTAAGGCTGCCACGACGCCCAAAATCGGTACTTTGGGTTATGACGTTAAATTAGTTGATGCTAATGGAGATTTTACCGGAAGAATATTACCAGCCGGATCGTCATGGAGACTTGGCGAGTTGGTAACTATTAAGGGAAATACCTATTATCAAGTGGGCACAAATGCATATGCCGATGCTGTTGTAATGAAGATTAATAACAATAGCTCAAATACTACTTCAACAGGTAGCAGTACAGCTACTAATACACAACAAAAAGTTGTTGGCACATTAGGCTATAATGTTAAAGTTGTCGATATTAATGGACAATCTAATGGAGTAATTCTTCCCGCAGGTTCGTCATGGCAATTAGGTAAGCTCGTAACGATTCAAGGTAATAATTATTATCAAGTTGCAACTAATGAATATATTTTAGCTATTATCGTAAAGTCTAATGATAATAATACTGGTTCCAACGTAGAAACTGCCAAGGTTGATATGACCGTAACAGTTGGTAATGCTGAAACAGCGGTGGTTAACGACAGTGGTGTAGTAACTGGCAGAACTTTACCAGTTGGTTCATCATGGAAAGCCGATCAAGTTAAAGTTATCAATAATGTTAGATATTACCGTGTTGCCACTAATCAATGGATTAAAAGAGCATACACACCGGTTAATAATTCTATAACTGTAACTTTATTAGGCAATCAAAAAGTTTATGACACGTCTTCAAATACCTTAACTAGGTCGTTACAGAACGGTTCATCATGGAAGGTAAGTCAAGTCGTTGTTAATAGTAATAATGTTTACTGGGGTCAAGTATCGAATAACGAATGGATTAAGATAAGTGATAGCAAGAATCGATTCGTTAATATGTCATATGGTGATGCTGATTCAGTTCCAAGTATCGCGGTTAAAGAACCAAGTTTTGCATTAAACTTTTAATCATTTTTTAGTTTGATGATTAAGCGATGGGGAATTGATTAATTTTTAAAATGAGAAAATTGAAAAATAACGTTATCAGACATCCACTAGAATCGATTATATTTGAAAGTATTGCTGCAATTGCTTTTGCTAAGTTAATTGTATCGTTGAGCATACCGTCAAATTGGATTTTGGTCGGACTAATGGTGTTAATGACATACACAGGTTTTAGAATGATTACAACTGGAAAAATTGAATCACTCATGAATGAATTTACCGGTCTTACGATTGCAATGGGGATTGTGATGGTAATTGTATTTTGGGTAAAGTTGATGTGAAAAAAATTAGTCATAGGCTAAAATAATAGTCGAAAGTAGGACAAAGCTGAGCAAGTTTTGTTATTACTTTCGATTATTTTTGATTAAACATGTCATGGTGCTTTGGGTTGAATAGTTGGATAGACTTATTAATACCCAAAGTGAAAGCTAGTGGTTATACTCAGGGTGTCAAGATTTTTTCATCAAATTTGTTTCAAATTAAGTGAAAAATATTTTGGCAGAAAGCTAATTAAGTTTTGTTCTTAATAGGTCGTGACGCAAGATGAAAATTAGATTAGTAGAATATGATCCAACTGTGATAACACAGTCGATGCTAGATGATTATCAGTTGAATGAAGATGAACCGATTAGTAAACCTAAGTCTTTAATAAAACGCAGTCAAAGTAATTCTAATATGACGCCAATTATGATTTTAGATGATAAGCGCTTAGTTGGTAGTTTTTGTTTGCATACAAATGATGGTCCGCTGGCTTACGGCGGCAATTTTGGAACTGATATTTTGGTGCGAGCTTTCTCAATCGATAGTCGTTTTCGAAGAAAAGATTTTGCTTTAGTAGCATTGTTACAGCTACCGGAGTTCATTTATTTTCATTATAAAGAAATTGAACGGATTATTATTGCCGTTAATCATAATAATCTCCCAGCTCAAGCCTTGTATGTCAAAGCAGGCTTTGTTGATACGCAACGTCGAGCAGTTGGAAAATTGGGAGAACTTTTTATTTATCAAAAGGATATTTAGTTAATAAATCATTAGAAAAAAATTCACTGTTAAGTTTGAAGTCTTGAGATTTCAACTTAATGGTGAATTTTTTTCATAAGGATGGGTACTTCATTTTTATAAAAGTTGAACGCTACTGTTATAATAAATAAAAGTCAGATTATCAGGGAGAAAATTATGGATGTATTCGAGGATTTTTTAAATAATATTGAGGATGAAACACATCGTCAACGTATGGCAGATATTTTGAATTGGGTCGAAAAGACCTTTCCAAATTTGAACAAGCGATTTGCTTGGAATCAACCAATGTTTACTGATCATGGAACTTTCATTATTGGCTTCAGTGTCGCTAAGAAGCATATTGCTGTGGCACCTGAAGAGAAGTGGATGGATCAGTTTGTCTCCAAAGTTGAAGCTGCTGGATATGGCCATGGCAGTCATATTTTTCGGATTGGTTTCGATCAAGATGTTAACTATGATTTGTTAAAAGATCTTATTGAATATAATGTTGAAGATAAAAAAGATTGTGAGACTTTTTGGCGTAAGAAAGTAAACTAAATAGTGACGAGCAGTATAGTGGGGTATTTTTAAATTAATTTTGGCGTACAATCATTTTATTATTTAGCAATAGGAGCGACTGAAATGGCTGATGTAGAAATGAATGTCAAAACGATTCAAAAATATTTTAAACTATCTGATTATGCTTCAAGTGATATGCGAGCTTTTCAGGAAATAGTATCTTTATTTAGTGAAACAGCTCATATTCAAACGGCTACAAGTGACGAGTTTACAGGGAAGACTGAGATTTCAAATTTTTTCAAAGTGTTTTTTGGCCGCAATGAGCAATTGAAACATATTATGTCAGTTAGAGATGTGGCTAACAAATATCAAACTGAGTGGGTCGTTGCTGGATTAAAGAGTGATGGGAGCTTGTTCTCATTGCATGGCTTTGATTATTATCAGTTTGATAATGCAGGTAAAATTAGTTCATTAAAAGTTGAAGTTACTCAGTAAAAAAGCTCTCATCCTTACATATTTTGGTTCTTTCTCAGCTTTGGTTATAGAAATGAATGTAAAAACGGCTAGATATTTTTTGGTATATCCAGAAAAAATATCTAGCCGTTTTTGATTATATTCAATTTCAAATAATATAGCATTTTTAATCTTGAGTAAGTAATTCCGGACTGAGTGCTCGTGAATTCAAGAAAATATTGTATGCATCTTTAGGGCTTTTAACGTGAGCTTGACTTAACCAATAGAGAATAAAGTCGATAATTCCCTGTGACAAAATTTCATTAGCAAAATCAGTCGGAACTTTATCTTTAAACATCGTTCCACCATGCACGATTCGCAATATTAATAATTTAGCTTTTCGAATGATAACTGAATCGGGACTTTTCATTAAAACGACGGCAAGCTCCTTTTGACTATATAAGTATTTGAATAATTGAAAGAAGGCATTATTATACTTATTATTTTTGATATCAGTCGATGAAGCTTTGGGATATTTTTCGAAGATATCCTCGATTTGAAGAAGGACTTCGTTTTCATATTTTTCAATTAGATCATATTTATCCAAGTAATGTAAATAAAAAGTGCCACGGTTTATTTGAGCCTCAGTGACTAAGTCCTTGACTGATAGTTTATCGAAACCGTTCAAACTCACTAGTTTGATAAATGCTTTTTGTATCTTTATTTCTGTTTGAATAACCTTGAGATCAGTTTCCATGATTTACACCTATTGAACACTTGGTTGATTTGTTGAAGCTAATCATAATGAAAAAAATAATAAATTCAAGTAATCAACACTTTGTTGAATATGTTGATTGTTTAAAGTTGATATAACTTATTTTTGCATTTAAATGGCTAAATACAAATCAACACATATTGAAATATTGAATATTGTTTAAATTGCCAAACTTTCTATTATATGAAATATACAAGATATTGAATGGATGGTGATTCTAATGCTAAAAGCTGAATGGACCTATTTAATCAAAAATAAGATGTTTATTGTAGTTTTAATAGCAATTGCTTTGATTCCCGCAATTTACTGCTATTTATATCTATCTTCGATGTGGAATACTTATGGGAAGACTGACAATATTCCTGTAGCAGTAGTAAATCGAGATCGAAGAGTTGAATATAATGGCAAGAATATCGCTATTGGAAATAATTTAGCAAACAATCTTAAAAAGAGTGATTCACTTAATTTTAAGATAATGGGTTACGACAAAGCCGAAAAAGATTTAAAGAATGGCAAAGTCTATATGACCGTTATTATTCCGAAGGATTTTTCCAAAAATGCAACAACAATTCTAACTAAGAATCCTCAAAAGATGACGATCAAATATCGGATGAATTCAGGTCAGAATTTTATTGTTTCTAAAATAACTAATGGTGCAGCTACTTCAATCAAACAAAATGTCTCTAAGCAAGTAACGCAGTTGTATTCAAAAATTATTTTGAGTGCATTAAATGGAGCAACTGTTGGGATGAATCAGGCGGCATCTGGAAACTATCAATTAGCGGGAATTCCCAATACAAACGTGGCCGCAAAGGTTGGTAACCAAAAGATTTCCAATTCATTAGCAACTGGAGTTCAAAGATTGGCCCAAATTAGTACTGATACTAAGAATGCCCAAATATTATCAAGTCCTATCAAAGAAGATGTAACAGATATTGCTAAGGTGCCTAATAATGGTACGGGTATGGCGCCATTTGCGATTGCAATTGGTTTGTACGTTGGAGGAATTGCTCTGGGAACAATGTACGATGGTTATGATCCTCGTAAGTATCCGGGAAGTGCCTTTTAATTGGTGGTTCTCAAAAGCTAGTGTTATTGGAATCGTAGCAACAATCCAATCAATTGTCTTGTGGTTTACACTCATTAAGTTCAATAATTTAGTCGTTAAATCACAATCCATTTTATTTTTGGAATTGTTGTTGGGTTCTAGTTTGTTCCTATCATTAATTTTTTGCTTGAGAAATCTCTTAGGTGGTTTTGGAACTTGGTTGGTATCGATTGTTTTAGTTTTGCAACTAGCATCTTCTGGTGGATTATATCCTACACAATTATTAAGTCCATTTGCCAAGGCGATGAATCAGTGGTTACCAATGACCTATCTAATTAATGCTTTACGTGCCACCATTTCGACAAGCGTTCCAATCCAGAATAATTTATGGACAGTAGTTGTAATTACCATTGGTCTTAATTTATTGATTATTGCTAGGTTTAAATTAGCAATGATGAAAAATCCAATGGTAGTTGGTGGTGATGAATAATTTGGATTATAAAGATTTTGAAAAAAATGATATTCATGTTTTAAAACAGGCGCAATTTATAGCATCAATGAATGTCACATTTTACTTAATTATTTCGCTAGCAAAAATTATTATTGGAAATGTTGCCAAATCCACAGCCTTAAAGGCAGATGGATATAATGGTGCAACCGATACATTAGCATACTTAATTATTATTATGGGTATTGCCTTTGCAAAAAGACCTAAGAATCAAGAGCACAGGTTCGGGTATGCCAAGGCAGAAACTATTTCAACTTTGATAACATCTATTTTGATTATAGAAACTAGTTTTTGGGTAATTTGGAAAGGAACAATTAACTGGATCAGTAATAGTTCTACAAGACCAGATTCATTAGCAGCAATAGTTGGCATTAGTTGTGGAATTATGACCTTTATAGTTTTCTTATTAAACAAATACTTCGCACAAAAAATCCATAGTAAGCCCTTGTTGACGTCATCGAACGACCAGAAGTGGGATGGAATAACGGCAATATTGACTGGATTGGCGATTGTGCTGTCTGATTTGGGGTTTCCTTGGCTTGATAAGTTGACAGCCATCGTTATTGGGCTTTTGATGCTCAGAACGGGCCTCTTCATTTTGAATAGTAGTGCATTTAAATTAATTGATGGATTTAGTAATGAATCGTTGAGCCAGGTTAAACTTGAATTAGCTAAATTTCCCCAAGTGGAGAGGATAGTCAAAATTAATGGACGGGAATACGAAAACGATATTTATATTTCAGCCATCGTGAAAGTTGATTCTGGGTTGACTGTATCTGACACTATGAGGTTAACAAAGACTATCCAAAATTATTTACAAAGGCGATGTGGAATTTTTGAATTGGATATTCAGTATGTTGCTTAATGAATAAAAGGATTCTCGTAGTTGTTTCTTCAAGTTTTATTAATTAAAAGTCAATCAACTTTTGAATTCAAATTAAGTTGATTGATTTTTCAGTTTTTGCGAGGAGTGATAAAGATGATCACTGAAGAGATTATTGGAGCTTTGGAGCCTTTTCTATTGATATGGCATAGGAAAATTCAGTTCAATGAGGTTATTCGAAAAACTGCAGTGTTGATCTTTCCATTTGTATTAATTGGAACATTAAGTCAGTTGGTACAGTTAATATTCTTTACACCTAATAGTTTTGCAAGTCAGGTACTTTATTTGAATAAATTAAGTGGATTCTTCGGAAAGTTCGGAATGATTTTTGAGTTATTAACAAAATCAACGTTGGGGATTTTAGGCATTTTATCCGCTTATGGAACCGCTAAATTTGCTACCAAAGTACACCATGATGACCAATTAGCAGGATTAGTGGGGGCAGTGTCTCTTTTAATTCTATCTTATCGTTTTTCCAATAGACAGTTTTCAATGTCATGGATTGGATCAACTGGGGTTGTTGTAGGTGTACTAGTGGGCTTTTGTGTTGCCAGTATTTTTAAAAGTTGGAGTAAACCCATTCCAAAAAATCCGACATCTTTTTTAAATAAAGTATTTGCTTCATTTTTTTCAGTCAATTTGTCATTCCTATTGGCACTGATTTGTACCATAATAATTAATTTTATTATTACTGAAACTTCAAAAATAAATCCCAATCTAATTACCACACGCTCACATATATTTTGGATATTTGGCATTAGTATTTTGAGATTGCTGCTCACTTTCTTAGGTTTAAATGATAGTGAATTGAATTTTTTAAGTACGACAAACAATAGTACCAATTTGAATAGTGCCTTGATTCATCATAGTTTATGGAATATTCCTTTTCCATTAACAATCAAAAGTCTCTATATCGCATATGGAAGTTTTGGAAGTAGTGGGATGCTATTGGCTCTAGTGCTACTGATTCTAAGAGAAAGTAAGTTACATGATTTTAGAATAGTCGCAAGGTGGTCGTTGTTACCGGTGATTTTTAATTTGAATATGCCACTCATGATTGGATTGCCAATTATGTTTTTGCCAACGTTCGTTATTCCGTATTTTTTAGCACCATTACTCAGTATGTTTATTGCTGCTTTCGCAATTCTCTTGCACATTGTTCCAGCTATGGTTTACCCAGTACCTGTGGGGACCCCAGGATTCCTCCAAGTATTTTTAGGAACAGGTGGTAACTGGCTAGCGTTATTTTTAGGGATATTTAATTTAGGAATCTCGACGTTGATTTATTGGCCGTTTTTAAAATTAGAAGAGAAGTTACTAATGGATAATCATCTATCCTCTGGTCTGTCTGAAGAGAAGGTGAGTCAGTCATGAAGCAAATATTTGAAGATTTTAGGTGGATAATTGTTAGTTCATTTATAATTATTTTGCTTTTGGTAAGTCACAATTGGGCGGTGAAAAATAAGCAAGAATTAGAGCAGCAACATTTTTCCAAAATGGATCCGGTGATAATGATTCCTGGTAGTAATGCGACTCAAAATCGTTTTGATTCATTAGTTACATTATTGAATAAGAAATCCAGACGAAAACACAATTTATTGAAATTAACCGTGCAGACGAATAATGAAATAACTTATTCTGGCACAACTAATTTACACGGAAAACATCCAGTAATTGTTATTGCATTCGCTGATAATCAAGATGGATATTCGAATATCAAGAAACAAGCAGAATGGTTAAGAGTAGCTTTAGAACAATTAATTATTCGTTATCACTTTAATCATTTCGATGCTTTAGGACATTCTAATGGTGGCTTGATTTATACATATTTTTTAGAGCATGATGCACTTGGATTAGGAGTAAGGGTACAGAAGTTTATGACGCTGGGAGCTCCATTTAATTTGAACAACCAATCCATAACAGAACAGACTCAAATGCTAGCTGATTTTATTAAATATCGAAAGAATTTACCTAAGAGCTTAGAAGTTACTGCAGTGACTGGGGCGCAAAATTACAGTACAGACGGATTAGTACCAGTTAATAGTGCCGCGGCTGAAAAGTATGTTTTTCAAGAGGTAGTAAAAAATTACACTGTTGTAACTGTCACAGGTAGTAACGCAGAGCATTCCGATTTGCCACAAAATCCACAAGTTGTAGATCTAGTGAAAAAAACTCTTTTCTAAATATAGGATAATTAAAGTGTGAAAACTATGATTAAAACAATAGGAAAAAAATATTTAATACCAATTTTATTTTTTGTGATTAGTATTTTGATAGTTGGTATCGTCGACTGGCATTATGGATATATTTTTGCCACAGGAGATTTTCATTACCATCTTGATAGAATTGAAGCCTTGGCTAGTTCCATTAGAAGTTTTGATTTTCTACCTAAGGTAAATGGATATTTTGTTGGCGGATATGGTTATGCGTCAAGCTTATTTTATCCTGATGTCTTTCTTTATCCAGCCGCATTTTTGAAATTGGTTGGTGCTTCAGCTGTAACGTCATATTTATCCACGCTTGTATTAATCAACTTCTTTACATTGTTTTTAGGTTACATTGCAGGTAATAGAATGGATTTTTCTACTGAGAAATCATTATTGTTTACGCTAATGTATACTTTGAATGCTTATAGATTGCAAACTTTGTTTAGCCGTCAAGATTTGGGTGAATTGATGGGAATGATGTTTTTTCCATTAGTTTTATCTGAAATGTTAAAGCTGAAAAATGGTCAAACCAATGAGTGGTATGTACTAGCATTTGCAATGGCTGGCGTCATGTGTTCACATACTATTTCAGTATTTATGATGGTTTTGTTTTCTAGTATGTTTGTGATAATAAATCTTAGAGTATTTTTGAATAAACAGCGTATGTTTGCCATTACTAAAGCTGCTTTGTTAACTCTAAGTATTAGTGCAGGTATTTATTTGCCAATATTAGAGCAAATGAAAAATCAAAAGTATGCTTTGACAACCGACCCATTGATAAACATTGCTAATGAAGTAATACCGATAAAGAATTTATTATTTAATAGTTTGGGTAATCAAGTTTTTCATGCCCGGACAGTCAATTTAGGAATCGTTATATTACTGGCATTGTTTATATATGGGTTTTATAATTTGCGGCATAATAAGAATATGGATATTACGTTAATTGCTTTATTTTTATTTTGGACGTGCACTGATTTGTTTCCATGGAAATTTTTCGACCATTCCATTTTTGCAATGATCCAATTCCCATGGAGATTTTTCTCAGTGATATCGCTTCTTGTTACATATTTAATTGTTAATGATGATTTACATATTTTTAGTAAAAAGGTTATCAAATATTCTGTGGTTAGTTTTATTATTTTTAATGCCATTGCTTTAGGTCAGCAGACTGTCATTCAATCACAAGATCGATTAGAATCGTATAGTGAATTCGATAATGTAGATAGTTACTATATTGGTGCAGGGCACGAATACTTACCGGAACAAGTAAAGTATTCTAATATTTTAAATCATAAGAAACGTCCAATAGAATATAAATCTAATAAAATGCGCATAAGTAATGTTGCATTAAACCATCAATCAATTACCTTTAATTTTAATACGTATAAAAATGTCGCTAAAGTTCAATTACCATTGATCTATTACAAAGGTTATCAATCATCAGTATATGGAAAAAATGTAGAGTCGACTGTTCCGAAGCTGTCCAGCAATGGATTGACAGAAATTTCTTTGAAGGGTAATGGTGTTATTACTATTCAGTATAGGAATACGTTTATCCAAATATTTGGAGCAATAATATCTTTGCTGACAGTGATTGGTTTAATATTGGTTCAATTGGAGTTTAGAAAATTAAAGTTTATTTCGTTACCTACCAGGATTCCAGTGTTATTTACACGAGAAACATCTAATGGTGAGTGGCTAAATCAAATTCTAACTGATATAAATGAACCAAATGATTTAAATGCTAAAAATAATTAATTCGAAAAAATAACTAAATTAAAGGAAAAAAATTATGATTAGTTTTCGTATTTTTACTTTTCAACACGGTCGGTTATTAGGTGCTTGCTTATAATGAGACAGCAAATAAGAATTAATAAATTCCTGTAACATCGGTATTTATTAATTCTTATTTTTTTTACCATTTATATTCTAACCAAACTTGAGAAATAACCTTATTTTAGATAATTTAAGCGTGTTTTCTTTTAAAGATAAATACAATAACAAGACTAGCTAGAACTAAAGGATATTCAATTGCATATAAGTTAAGAAACGAATCTGTTAACTTATCATGCAAGTGATTTTTTATGCGTCTTGTCGTATGTCTAATTTCTCTATTAAGTTTGTTTACTTTCTTATTAACTGCGGTGGTGACTGTTTGACGAATTTCTGCTTTGGCTGCTGGTGGCAAACTCATGCCAAGTGCCATTTGCTTTTGAGCAACAACTTTAGTATATGTTTCGTTAATTAGTTCATTTCTCTTAGAATCATTGATTGTATTGCTTTCAACCTTGCTAGGCGTATTTACATTATTATTATCACTTGAAATTAATTTATCGTGTAATTTGTTTTTTATTTTTGTTTTGGAGCTATGTGGTAAATCAATTTTATTAACTTGTCCGACTGCATAATTGTAAGTTTCGTGTTTAGCATCGGTTATATTACCACTTAACATGGAAAGGAAGAATGCCATACCAATAATAATACCGATATTTCTCATAACATTTAGAACGTTTTGACCAGCGGTTAACTCGGTGCCCTGGAGTTCAGCGATACCAACCGTCAATGCCGGACCACTAATGAATCCAATTCCAAATCCAATAATAATATCTATTATGTACAGTTGATTCCAGTTATTAGTTACATTCAGATTACTCAACATATAAATACCTGTTCCTGAAGCAAAAATTCCTATTCCAACTAAAATTCTATTAGATATTTTTCCAATAAGAGCAATAGACAGTGGATTAAAAATTAGTAGTGCAATGGACATTGGAGTTATAAGAAAAGCTGCTTTTAACTGTGAAACATCTGTTACTTTTGTTAAGTATGTTGGTAGAATACCGATGAAACTAGCTAAAGTAATAAATGCTACTAAAATACTAGCGATTGATGCAACAAAATCACGATTTTTGAATAGGTTCATTGGAATAATTGGATCTTTGGTTCTGACTTCACATACGATAAATAGTAAAAATAAAACTATGGAACTGATACCACACCCCAGAGTTCTAAAACTTGTCCAACCCCAGTCACGTCCGTTTACTAAAGCGGATGTCATTAATAGAAGTGTTCCAACAATTAGGGATGTACCAATAGTATCTAATTTCACACTCTTGGTTAGTTCATTTTTCATTGATAATGTTGATAAAGTGCTCATAAGTAAAATAATGACAATTGGTATATTAATGAGAAATACCCAGTGCCAGTCAAAAAATTGTGAGATAATACCACCAATAGCTGGTCCCATAGCTGAACCAAGTGCTTGTGTTACACCTAAAATAGCTACAACTTTTGAGCGTTCTTCTTTAGTGGCGATATTTAAAGAAATGAGCATAGCTGCGGGTAACATTGTTGCAGCACCAATACTTTGAATAGTTCGACCAATTAATAAAATAGTTAAGTTACTTGAAGTTCCACTGACAATTGATCCTATCAGGAAAGTCAAAAGTGCTATATTGAGTAATTTCACTCTGCCAAACATGTCACCTAAACGTCCCAATGGAATTAACAGTGAGGCAAATAGAATTGCGTAAATATTAATTGACCATGATAAGTCGTTTAAAGATACATTAAAGGCTGTCTGAATCTTGGGTAAAGTAATGTTCATAATACTAGTATCTAGGATTACTAAGAAACCAATAATGGACATTGTAATAATTATTGCGGTTTTCTTACCAGAACTAATATTTTTCATAGTTATCACTCCCGTTCCTTGTTTGTTTCGAGAGTATTATTATTCAAATATTTATATAGAGCCATTAATAAACCCGTGATTTTAATAAAATAGAGGTGAGTGTAATGGATAGAGACACATCGGTAGAAAATGTAACGCGAATGCAAAAACAAACAAAACAATGGATAAAGGATTCTTTAATAGAGCTTTTAAAAGATTATGATTTGGAAGAGATTACTGTTAAGCAAATTGTTGTTACAGCGGATATATCTCGTCCAACTTTCTATCGGTACTACGCCACCAAAGAAGAAGTTTTAGAAGAACTTATTAATGATATGATCCAGGGATATGCGGTAACTGCTATGGAAACAACAACGACAACCTTTGATGAAATATTAAAGGTCTTTTTAGACTATTTTCAGAAGAAACAAAGCATTATTAAGGTTTTAATCAGAGCACACTTGACTGATTATTTCACTTCAGCTTTTACTAAAAGCTTCGCTGAAAAAATGGATGAATTTCCAGCATCTTGGAGGAATTGGAAAACCGATTTACAAATTAGTTTGGGTGTTCAATTTGCAACTGGAGGTCTTTTAAATGTTTTGATAGGATGGGTTGCAACAGGATGCAAAATAGATAGTGAAATAATTGTTAGAAATGTTATGATGATTCTCCATGATTTGGGTGGAGAAATATGATTACATTTATTTTTTAGGCTAACTATATTAAGTGGAAATGGTGCAATCCTCGTAAGCGTTGGATAGTGAAGTGCTTATCGATTGAACGACAAATAGACAACCGCCGTTGATTTTTACGGATGGTTGTCTATTTGTTTACATTATTATTCTTCTTTCTTGATTTTTTCTTTTCAAATAAAATAGTGCAAAGAACAGAAGCTACGACAAAACCAAAAGCATTCTTGTATAGATTTGTGTAAGCTAATTTAATATTTGAAATTAAATATTTTTGTATAAGTCCTTTTTTTAAAATGAAACTAAGTCATATTATTTTATTCTGCACTAACCGGCAACCAAAAGAGATGTTGGTCAACTTGGAAGTGTAAATCAAAGTTATGTTTATCCAGTTCCTCGCCGTCCATTTGTCCAAATTGTTTGGGAGAACTGTGGAGTGTGAAATCTGTTCGTTCGATATGCCAGACGTTCTTATCTTGTAAATGGGAACCATCCGTCAACAACTTCGTTAGTAGTTTGGCAAAAGTTAACCCAGTAATTTTTTTAACGACCACTAAATTTAAATGATGATTAAAAGGATTAGCAGTGGGGTCAATAGCGAAACCGCCGCCAAAATAAGGATGATTAGTGGCGACAACAATATATGCCGAGTCAAAGTGTTTGTACTGTTCGTCATAGTCGACATCTAGTTTAAAGGCCGGTTGACGGGTAATTGCTTTTAACAGATTAGTTAAATATGACAAAGTCCCTAGACGTAATTTGTTAAGAAATTCTTTTCGAGCCGAATGGTTAGTATAGTAAACCGTACTAGCATCAAAACCAATACCAATATTATTGATGAAGTAATGCGAAAAGTTTGGACCAGTTGCTTGACCAATATCGATTGGACGTGGCTGCTCTAAGGAAAGAATAGCTTGCATTAAGTGAACTGGATTTTTGATTTTTAGTTTGATACCACGACTGAAATCATTACCAGAACCACCAGGAATATAACCTAGTGGGGTGTTAGGAAAATTAGATTGTTTAATACCATTAACGCACTGATTAAGTGTGCCATCACCACCAATGACGACAATTTTAACATTTGGAACTTGTTGGTTAGCTAAAATTTTAGCAATTCTAACGCCGTCACCATCAGTTTTAGTAGCATGAATTTCGTAATTTAAATTGATTTGGTCGAGAAACTTGGTAACTTTACGACAGGCACTTTGAGCATGTCCATTACCAGCGTGATGATTGAGGATGATTTCTACTTTGTTTGTTCTACTCATGTTGAATCCCTTTAAATAAAAAAAGAAGATCAAATGATCTTCTTTAGATTGAAGTTCCTATTAACATTGGTAAGATGACAGGATTTCTAGCTGTACGTTTGTACAAGAATTCTTGTAATCCTTCAATGATGATACGTTTCAATGTTGCTTCAGTAACTTTTTCGTTCTCGTCATTGTCAAAAGCATTCTTAATCAAGTGGAAGACACGTTTTTGTGCTTGATTGATTAATTCACCAGATTCACGCATGTATACAAAACCACGTGAAAGAATATCTGGTCCAGCTAAGACAATATGTTTTTGATAATCGATTGTTGCAACGACGACAACCATTCCTTCTTCAGAAAGAACTTGACGGTCATGGATAACAACATTTCCGATGTCACCAACACCTTTACCATCGACGTAAACATCGCCAGCAGGGAAGTGACCAGCCACATGAGCTGAATCTTTAGTTAGTGCTAGAACATCACCATTTTCCAAAAGGAAGGAGTGATCTTGTGGCACATCACACAATTCAGCTAATTCAGTGTGAATCTTCAACATTCTGTATTCACCGTGAATTGGCATGAAGAATTTAGGTTTCATCAAGCGAAGCATCAATTCTTGTTCCTCTTGACCACCGTGACCAGAAGCATGGATGTTATTAACTTTACCATGAATGACCTCGGCACCAGCTTCAGAAAGTTGGTTGATCAAGTGGTTAACACTGATTGTGTTACCAGGGATAGGATTACTTGAGAAAATAACTGTGTCGCCTGGTTGAATTGTGATTTGTCTGTGAGTACCGTTAGCGATACGACTCAAAGCAGCTAATGGTTCACCTTGTGATCCAGTACATAAAATCAAAGTTTCACTAGCGGGTGTTTTGTTCAAAGCATGAGGATCAATCAATATGTCGTCAGGGATATTTAAGTATCCAAGTTCACGACCGTTTTCAATCGCACCTTCCATGCTTCGTCCGAAGACCGCGATCTTACGACCTTGTTGAATCGCAGCATCGACCGCTTGAGAAATACGATAAATGTTTGAAGCAAAGGTAGCAAAGATGATACGACCTTGAATTGTTTCAAATATTTGATGGATAGTTAAACCAACAGAACGTTCTGACTTAGAGAAGGTTGGAATTTCAGCGTTTGTACTATCAGATAGTAAACATAAAACACCTTTGGCACCAAGTGCAGCCATCTTTTGTAAGTTTGGGGAAGGTAATCCCGCAACTGGTGTCAAATCAAACTTAAAGTCACCAGTTTCAACGATAATTCCTTGAGGTGTGTGAACGGCAATACCCAAGGTATCAGGGATTGAGTGAGTTGTTCTAAAGAATGAAACGCTTGTCTTAGGGAATTTGATAACATCATCTTCGTGTAAGACGTGCAATTCAGTTGTTCTTAGTAAACCATGTTCTTCCAATTTACCTTTAATTAATGCACATGCAAGTGGACCAGCATAAACAGGAATATTAGGAAGCTGTTGGAGAAGATAAGGGATACCACCAATATGATCTTCGTGACCATGGGTGATAAATAGACCCTTAATCTTATCCTTGTTTTCTACTAAGTAGCTGTAATCAGAAATGACATAGTCAATTCCGAGAAGTTCGTCTTCAGGAAACTTAATTCCGGCATCAATAACGATCAATTCGTCTTGATATTGAACTCCATACATATTTTTACCGATTTCGCCAAGGCCCCCGATGGCAAAAACGGCAACTTCATTATTTTTTACTTTAAACGACATTAATTAAAACTCCGTCAACTTAAAGTCAGGGCTCTTCTTTTCGTACTCGAGGTGTTGTTCATCGAGTTCCTGAATAAATTCAATGTCGTAGTCAGTGTTGTCTTCGACTGCTTGACGCACGGCAATACTTGAGTCTGCGTCCATGTAAAGTGAATGTGTAAATTCACGACGGGGGTTATCTAGTTCGCTTGTTTGATATAAAACTTTATAAATCAATATTAAATTTCTCCTTTAATCGAATTAAATGAAACAAGTCAGTTTCATTTGTCTTTTTTTCTAGTCCATTTGCGCATTAATCAATAGATAGCACAATTCTACCATATCTATTAAGGTAAGTATACTTAACGTGTTCTGGTAGTAGTATATTGAGATTTTTCGGTAATACATATTATATAGAAGTATTACGAAATAACGACTGTACTTGGGTCAAGATCAAATGGGGATGTCTTACTGATCTTATCGTAGTATAAGTGACCATTTAAGTGATCAATTTCGTGTTGGCAAACGATAGCAGGGTAGTCTCTAACACGTAATGTTTGTGAGTTACCTTCAAAATCATCATATTTAATAGTAATTCTGTCAGCACGTGGTACAAAACCAGGGACATCTTTATCAACTGAAAGGCAACCTTCACCTTCAGAAAGAGCAGCTCTTTGAACTGAATTTCGAACAATAACCGGATTGATCAAAGTAATTTTTAGTAAAGGCTTGTCTGGGTCGTCTTCATTAGGAACGAGGACAGAAGCCATCATTTCAGAAACACCAACTTGAGGTGCAGCCAAACCAACACCAGCTCTTAATTGGTGCTTTTCAGCGTATTCTTCATCTTGACTTTTAACCAAATATTCCATCATGTTAGCAGCTAATGCTTTGTCTTCATCACTTAGTGGAAATTGGACCTTTTTAGCAACTTTTCTTAAAACGGGATCGCCATCACGGACGATATCTTTCATAAAATACATAGTTTCCTCCAAATGTTTAATTGTACAAAAATACCTTAGTATATCTATTATAGATTATTTTTCTCTGAAAATAGAAATAATTGACAAAATTTTTAGTGTTTTGGGTTAAGTAAACGTTTGCAACAAGGGATTGTTTAAATATGCCGCCTCCAGGAACAAGAAATTTTGGTCGCTATGGGGACCGGTTCGAGCCAAGGTCTCGAACCTCGATTTTGAACTTCGCAAGGTACGCGAATTTCAAAAGTCGTCCCGTGGTGTAAGCACTAAAGTGCTAACGCCACCTTCACAGCGACCAAAATTTCTGTTCCTTCCGGCTAGTTGATTTTTTAGTTAATGAATAATATTGAAAAATAGATATTAACAGATACGGTAAATATTAATTTTACTTTTTAAATGTCAGTAGTGGCAGAATTTAAAGATTGCTTAGGAACTTTTGACTTTAAGAAAAAATTCTTCATATACTACGACCTGAATAATATCAAGAGTCGGAAGAGCTGAAAAATAGTTACTAGCTGTGAGAGTGGCGTTATGGCTTTAGCCATTACACTACCGGGCGTGTTTGGAGACTCGCGTTTTTTGCGAGGCTTCAAACCGAGCTTCGAGACCTTGGCTCGAAGCGTTCCGCATAGCTAGTAACTATTTTTCAGCTCTGGAGACGGAAACTATAGGTTATATCTTTGTGATAATAATCTCCAACATGCTAAAATATATAACGTATATGTTACCGATTTCATGAGGTTACATAAAAATGTTGATCATTGGAGGTTAGCTTATGAAGTTAATTGATTTTGGTGTCAGAGAAGATGAGAAGAAATACATTCAAGAATGGTCAAAAGACAATGATGTTGAAGTAAAAATCGTCACTGATCTTTTGACCCCTGAAACAGTCAAAATGGCACAAGGATTTGATGGAATCGTTGCTTATCAGCAATTGCCATATGATGAAAAGATTTTTGATGCGATGAATGAATATGGGATTCATGTTATTTCGTTGAGAAATGTTGGTGTTGATAATGTTCCTTTTGAGGCCTTAAAGCGTAATAATATCCGTCTAACCAATGTTCCTAGTTATTCACCAGAAGCTATTGCCGAGTATTCAGTTACTGGTTTGATGGCTTTGCTACGTAACATGAAGCATATGATCAGAAAGGTGGACCAACATGATTTCCGTTGGGTACCTGATATTGGTCGTGAGTTAAATCAATTGACTGTCGGGGTTGCCGGAACTGGGAGAATTGGTCGAGCAGCAATAAAAATTTATCAAGGATTTGGCGCAAAAGTAATCGCTTTCGATAAATTTCACAATCCCGAAATTGACAAAGAGGGACTTTATGTTGATAGTCTTGACACTCTTTTAAAGGAGTCGGATGTTGTCACTTTGCATATTCCAAGTATGGGCAAGGGACACACTGTCATCAATAAGGATTCCATTTCTGAAATGAAAGATAACGCCATTGTCGTAAATACCGCTCGTGGCGATCTGATCAATACGAAGGATCTCTATGAGGCCGTAGCGAATGGCAAGCTATATGGTGCTGTGATGGATGTTTATGAAAATGAAGTGGGTATTTTTAATACTGACTTAACGGATGCTGAATTTTCAGACCAGCTTTTGGAAAAAGTTATTCAAAGTCCAAGGTTCATTTTAACGCCACATATCGCGTTCTATACGACCAAGGCAGTTAAGAACATGGCTACTATTTCATTGAATTCCATGATGTCAGAATTGACTAAGGGAACTTCTGAAAATGAAATAAATTTGGAAAAATAGTTACTTTTTTCACAAGCAATTAGGAAAATTTTTTTCGTTGATGAATGCCTAAACCACTTGTTTTTTGGCAGATCAATGTTAGACTAAAATTATATGAAAACCCTTACAATGTTCACAAGGGATGAGTTTTTTTATGAAAGGACTGTGGAGAATGGCAAATAAACCAATTGTTGATTTTGAAGCAATTAAGAATAACTTATCGAATGTTTCAAAACCCATTCAAGTTTTGAATGAAAACGCTGAAATAACAGATCAAGAGATCTTTGATACTTTTTCTGATGATGATTTAGTTGAATTTATGAAGAAGATGGTTTGGGAGCGTGCACTACACGAACAAACAATGAACTTTTCACGTCAAGGACGTATGGGATTCTATGCACCTACTGAAGGTGAGGAAGCTTCCGAGATGGGAACTGTTTTGGCAATGAAGAAACAAGATTACTTGCTTCCAGCTTATCGTGATGTTCCTCAATTGATTCAACACGGTGCAACTGTGACTGAAGCATATCTTTGGTCAAGAGGCCACGTTGTTGGTAATAAATTTAAAGCTCGTTCAATGATGCCACAAATCATTATCGGTGCTGCTTATGTTGAAGCTGCCGGTGTTGGTTTAGGTATTAAGAAGAATAAAGAAGAAGATACAATTGCTTTCACTTATACAGGTGATGGTGGTACTTCTCAAGGTGATAGTTACGAAGGTATGAACTTTGCCGGTGCCTATCAAGCACCAGTTCTTTTCATTGTTCAAAATAATGGTTTTGCAATTTCAACACCTCGTGTTAAACAAACTGCTGCTCCAACTCTAGCTCAAAAAGCTGTTGCTGCAGGTATTCCAAGTGTCCAAGTTGATGGGATGGATATCTTAGCTTGTTATGCTGTTGCTAAAGCTGCCCGTGATTACATGGTAGCTGGTAATGGTCCAGTTATGATTGAAACCTTGACATATCGTTTCGGTGCTCACTCAAGTGCTGGTGATGATCCTAAGCGTTACAGAACTAAGGAACAAGAACAACCTTGGTTCGAAAAGGATCCATTGATTCGTTTGAGAAAAGTTCTTGAAGATAAAGGACTTTGGTCAGAAGAACAAGAAGATAAATTAGTTGATGAATACAAAGCTTCATTTAAGGAAGCTATTAAGGAAGCAGATAACGTTGCTCCTGATAAAGTTTCCGATATGTTGAAACGTACATTTGAAATTCCAACTCCAGAAATGAAACAAGAAATTGATAAATTTGAAGCAAAGGAGTCGAAGTAAAAATGGCTAAGAAAACTTACATTCAAGCAATTACAGATGCCTTAGACATTGTTCTGGAAGACGATCCAAAAACATTGATCTTCGGTGAAGATGTTGGTAAAAATGGTGGTGTTTTCAGAACTACTCAAGGACTTCAAGATAAATATGGTGAGGACCGTGTCTTCGATACACCTTTAGCTGAATCAGGTATTTTAGGATTAGCAACTGGTTTAGGTTTAACTGGTTGGCGTCCAATTCCTGAAATTCAATTTATGGGCTTCTCATTTGAAGCGGTTGATCAAATTGCTGGTCAATTAGCTAGAATGCGTTTTAGATTTGATGGACTTAAAAATGCCCCTGTAACAATCAGAACACCTTATGGTGGTGGTACACATACAGCTGAAATGCATGCTGATAACTTGGAAAACTTCTTTACCGGAATTCCTGGTTTACGTGTTGTTATGCCAAGTAACCCATATGATGCAAAGGGCTTGTTGATTTCATCAGTTGAAAATAACGATCCAGTGCTATTTATGGAAAACTTGAAGCTATATCGTTCAATGAAAGACGATATTCCTGATGGCAAATATACTGTACCTTTGGACAAAGCAAACGTTGTTCGTGAAGGTAACGATATTACAATTGTCGCTTATGGTGCCGAAGTAAATGAAGCTCTTAAAGTGGCTGATACTTTAGCTGAAAAGAATGTTTCAGTTGAAGTAATCGATTTGAGAACCGTTTCACCAATTGATACCGAAACAATTTTCAAATCTATTCAAAAGACTCATAAAGTTGTAATCGTCCAAGAAGCACAAAAGATGGCGGGTGTTGGTGCCCAAGTTGCTTCAGCTATTGCTGAAGGTGCCATTCTTTCTCTCGATGCACCAGTTGGTAGAGTTGCTGCTCCAAATAGTGTTTATCCATTTGCTCTTGGTGAAGACATCTGGATTCCACGTGCTAAAGAAATTGAAGAAAAAGTAAATGAAATTCTCAACTACTAATTAATCGAAGGAAGGGACAAAACTATGGCATACAAATTTAAATTACCAGAGCTTGGCGAAGGTATGGCCGAAGGTGAGATTGCTAGCTGGCTAGTAAAAGAGGGAGATACTGTCAAAGAAGATGACTCCTTAGTAGAAATTCAAAATGATAAATCCGTTGAAGAACTACCATCTCCTGTTGCTGGGACTGTTAAACAAATTGTAGCTAAAGAAGGAGATACCGTAGAAATCGGTGATACATTGATCGTAATTGACGATGGTTCTCCTGACAGTGGCGATGATGAAACATCAGCTCCAAAGGCAGAAGAGAAAGCAGCACAAGCTCCTGAGACTGCTTCATCAACACCTGCACAACCTGCTGGTCCCGCTACTGGTTCGGCAAATACAAACTACTTAGCAATGCCATCAGTTCGTCAATATGCCCGTGATCAAGGAGTTGATCTTGCTGCTGTTACACCAAGTGGTAAACATGGTCAAGTCACGAAAGCGGATGTTGACTCCTATAAGAGTGGTAATCCAGTTGCAGCAGCTCCTGCTTCAGCTAGTACTCCAGCTGCACCTGCAGCAAATGCCAGTGCACCTGCACAACCAATTACCCCTTACAAATCAGCTACACCTGAACTTGAAACTCGTGAAAAGATGTCACTTACAAGAAAAGCTATTGCAAAGGCAATGTTGACAAGCAAGCACACAGCTCCACACGTTACAAGTTTTGATGATGTTGAAGTTTCAGCTTTGATGGCCAATAGAAAGAAATATAAGGCAATTGCTGCTGATAAAGGTATTCATTTGACATTCTTGCCATATATCGTCAAAGCCTTAGTGGCCGTTATGAAAGAATATCCAGAATTAAATGCTTCAATTGATGATTCAACTGAAGAAATCGTCTACAAGCATTATTACAACGTCGGTATTGCAACAAATACTGAACATGGATTATACGTTCCAAATGTTAAGAACGTTGATTCTAAAGGTATGTTTGAAATTGCTAAAGAAATCACTGAAAATAGTCAAGCTGCTTACGACAACAAGTTAAGCATGGATAAGATGAGTGGTGGTTCTATTACAATCAGTAACGTTGGTTCAATCGGTGGTGGCTGGTTCACACCAGTTATCAATTACCCAGAAGTTGCAATTCTTGGTGTTGGTAAGATTGCTAAAGAACCATATGTTGATGAAGATGGCAATATTCAAGTAGGTAATATGTTGAAGTTATCATTGAGCTATGATCACAGATTGATTGATGGTGCCTTAGCCCAAAATGCTTTAAATCTCTTGAAGAAATTGTTGCATGATCCAGATATGTTATTAATGGAGGGCTAAATTAAAATGGCAGAAAACGTAATAGAAAAAGATACCGTTATTATTGGTTCAGGCCCTGGTGGTTACGTTGCCGCAATCAGAGCTTCAGAACTTGGACAAGATGTTACCGTAATTGAAAAGTCTGATACCGTTGGTGGTGTTTGTCTAAATGTTGGTTGTGTTCCATCAAAAGCTTTAATTACAGCTGGACACAGACTTCAACAAGCTAAAGATTCTTCAACATACGGAATTACCACAAGTGATGCCACAATTGACTTTACCAAGACGCAAGCTTGGAAAGATGAAAAAGTTGTTGCCAGAATGACTGGCGGTGTTCAAATGCTTTTGAAGAAACATCACGTTGAATTAATCAATGGTGAAGCATATTTGGACAGTGATACACAATTACGTGTTATGCCAAGTGGTCCTAGACAATTTATGGATAACGGTGGTGGTCAAACCATCAAGTTTAAGAATTTGATTTTGGCAACTGGTAGTCGTCCTATTGAAATTAGAGGTTTCAAGTTTGATGATCGTGTGATTGATTCAACCGGTGGTTTGAATTTGAAAGAAGTTCCTAAGGAATTCATCATCATTGGTGGTGGTTATGTCGGAACTGAATTAGCTGGTGCTTATGCCGACCTTGGTTCACACGTTACAATTCTTGAAGGCTCACCAAGCATTATTCCTAATTTTGAAAAAGATATGGTTTCAATCGTTAAAAAGAACCTTGAGAAAAAAGGCGTTACGATTATTACTAATGCCATGGCTAAGAAGAGTGAAAATAAAGGTGATAGCGTCGATGTTACATATGAAGTTGACGGTAAACCAACAACTCTTAGTGCTGACTACTGTATGGTAACTGTTGGTCGTCGTCCTAACACAGATAACTTTGGCTTGGAAATGACAAATGTTAAAACAACTGACAGAGGTCTGGTCGAAGTCGATGAACAAGGAAAGACTTCAGTTGATCACATTTATGCCATTGGTGACATTACTCCAGGTCCAGCTTTGGCTCACAAAGCTTTCTTTGAAGCTAAGACAGTTGCTGGAGCAATTTCTGGTAAGAATACAGCAAATGATTACATTGGCGTTCCTGCCGTTTGTTTCACTGATCCTGAGTTAGCTAGTGTCGGTTTGACAGAACAAGATGCTAAAGATAAGAATATTGAAGTAAAAGTAGCTAAATTCCCATTTGCTGGTAATGCTCGTGCCGTTTCATTGGATGCTGCTGAAGGATTTGTTAAATTAGTAGCTCAAAAGGATACCGGTACATTATTGGGTGGTCAAATTGTTGGACCAGGTGCCAGTGATTTGATTTCTGAATTGAGTGTTGCTGTAAATTGTCAATTGAATGCGGAAGATATTGCTCTTACAATTCATCCACATCCAACATTAGGCGAACCAATTCAAGAAGCTGCCGATATTTTGATTGGTTATCCAACACATATTTAGAGAAAACTTATTTAGAAACCGAAATAATATCGTTTCGTATACTAAATGAATTAATTAACCAAAAAAGCGATGCAATTACATCGCTTTTTTTGTATAGTAGACTAAAGGTTGATTAAGGGTTCCGGCTCCAGAGCTGATAAATAGTCACTGGCTGTGCGGACTGACTTGAGCCGATGTCTCAAGTCTCGGTTTGAGGCCTCGCAAAACCAGCGAGTCTTCAAACGCGCTCGGTGTTGTAAGTGTTAAAGCACTAACACCACTTTCACAGCCAGTGACTATTTATCAGCTCTTCCACTTGGTTATTCTGTAAAAGGGATACTGGTAAAAGTAGATATCTTATGAATAGATATCTACTTTATATCCTGCACTAGAGTAATCAATGATGTAATAATAAAATTATTCATTATTAAATTGAAAAATGAATTAGCCGGAAAGAGCAAGGAATTTAGGTCGCTGTGGGGACCTAAATTCCTTGCTCTTGGAGGCGGCAGTGTTCAACCTTTGATTGTATTTGAAAAATGAGAGGGGTTTATTGTATGCAAGAGAATTATAGTTATCCACTTGATGAAGCCTGGACGCAAGCAGATATTGTGACTGTGATTGCATTGTATAATGCGGTAGAAAAAGCTTATGAGTCTGGTGTTAAGAGGGATGAATTTTTGCAGAAGTATCGCTCATTTCAACAGGTTGTTCCAATGAAAATGGAACAAAAGCGTTTGGATCGGGAATTTGAACTAGAGTCTGGTTATTCAATTTATCAAGTTTTCAAACAATGTCAACAAGCAAAAAATAGTGAGAAAGTCAGGATTCGAAATGCAAGTAGATAGTAAAGAAATTGATGCTTTTTTAGTTGAATTGCTTACTAAAGTTGGCAAGTTTCTTCGAGAAGACTCAATTAAAAAGATGTCAGTTGCAACTAAAAAAAATCGTAACGACTTAGTAACTAATTTTGACAAGAAAACTGAGCAATATATCAATGGTAAAATTAAGGATGCTTATCCTGAGGCTACAATCGTCAGTGAAGAGGGTTATGGCGATTTGGTCAAAGATATGTCAGGCCTGGTTTTCTTTGTCGATCCTATTGATGGAACAATGAATTTTGTTAAACGCGGAGATAATTTTGCATCAATGATTGGCGCTTACATTGACGGTGAACCATTAAATGGTGCTATCATAGACGTTATGAGTAATGAAATTTATCACGGTGGCAAAGAAATTGGTTTGTTTATCAATGATCGAAAAATTGATAATCCAAAGAATTTGCCCTTGGTGGAAGGTTTGGTTGATGTATCTGCTCCAATGGCTTTGGCAAATAAGTTTGCTGTTCAAGACGTCATTAAAAAGAGCAGTGGCTTTCGCGTTTACGGTAGTGCCGGAATTATTTTCGGTCATCTGTTGACTGGCAAAGAAGTCATGTATATGTCATACTTAGCACCATGGGATTTAGCCGCTGGACGCGTTATGTGTGAGGCAGCAGGGATGAGTGTCGTAAGTATTGACGGTGCCCCAATAAATATGTTAGAATCACAAGTCGTAATAGTTGGTACTCAGAAAGTTGTTTCTGAAGCACTAAAGACACTTAAAGCGCGTTAGTGAACTGTGACAGTCATTCACAGTTTTTTTATTGCAAAGTAATTTAAACACGTATTTACGGAAGGAAGAACTAACTTGACTAAGAGAAGAGAAGATATTAGAAACATTGCGATCATCGCTCACGTTGACCACGGTAAGACTACATTAGTTAACGAAATGTTAAAACAATCAGACACACTAGGAAAGCACTATGAAATTCAAGATCGTGCCCTTGATTCAAATGCTATTGAAAGAGAACGTGGTATCACAATCCTTTCTAAGAATACGGCTGTTGATTACCAAGGTAAGAAGATCAATATTTTGGATACACCAGGACACGCGGACTTCGGTGGTGAAGTTGAACGTATCATGAAGATGGTTGATGGTGTACTTCTAGTTGTTGATGCATATGAAGGTACAATGCCTCAAACACGTTTTGTTTTGAAGAAAGCTTTGGAACAACATTTAACACCTATCGTTGTTATTAACAAGATTGATAGACCAGGTGCTCGTCCTGCTGAAGTAGTTGACGAAGTTCTTGAACTATTTATCGAATTAGGTGCTGACGATTCACAACTTGATTTCCCTGTTATTTATGCTTCAGCTATTAACGGAACATCAAGTTACTCAGATGATCCTGCTGATCAAGAACACACAATGAACCCATTGTTTGATACAATTTTGAAGACAATTCCTGCACCAATCGACAACTCAGACGAACCTCTACAATTCCAAGTTGCCTTGCTAGATTACAACGATTACGTTGGTCGTATTGGTATTGGACGTGTCTTCCGTGGAAAGATCAAGGTTGGTGACAATGTTACTGTTATGAAGCTTGATGGTTCTACAAAGAACTTCCGTGTTACTAAGTTATTTGGTTTCATGGGCTTGAACCGTGTTGAAATCAATGAAGCTAAAGCCGGAGACTTAATTGCTGTTTCTGGTATGGAAGATATTTTCGTTGGTGAAACTGTTACACCAGTTGATCATCAAGAAGCACTTCCATTGCTACGTATTGATGAACCAACATTGAAGATGATGTTCCTACAAAACAATTCACCTTTCGCTGGTCGTGAAGGTACAGAAGTTACTGCTAGAAAGATCGAAGACCGTTTGAAGAAACAACTACATACTGATGTTTCATTGAAGGTTGAAGATACTGACCAAGCTGGTGCTTGGATGGTTTCAGGTCGTGGTGAACTTCACTTGTCAATCCTTGTTGAAGAAATGCGTCGTGAAGGCTTCGAATTGCAACTATCACGTCCAGAAGTTATTTACAAGACAGTTGATAACCAAAAGTGTGAACCTTTTGAAGAGGTAACTATTGATACACCTGACGAATACGTTGGTTCAGTTATTGATTCAATGTCACAAAGAAAAGGTGACATGGTTAACATGGAAAGTACAGGAAATGGTCAAACAAAACTTATTTTCTCTGCACCTTCACGTGGTTTGATTGGTTACTCAACAGAATTCCTTTCAATGACTGGTGGTTACGGTATTTTGAACCATACATTCTCAGAATACAAGCCAGTTGTTAAGAACTGGAATCCAGGTAGAAGAACTGGTGCTTTGGTTTCAATTAACCAAGGTCCATCAACTACATACTCACTACAATCAGTTGAAGATCGTGGTACATTATTCATCGGTGCCGGTGTTGATGTATACGAAGGTATGATTGTTGGTGAAAGTAGCCGTGACCAAGATATCGCCGTTACAGTTACAAAGGGTAAGAACCTTACAAATACTCGTGCTTCTGGTAAAGACCACGCTGCTGCTATCAAGACACCTAAGGATATGTCACTAGAACAATCAATCGAATTCCTAAACGAAGACGAACTTTGTGAAGTAACACCTGAAAGTGTTAGATTACGTAAGAAGATCTTGAACACAAACGAACGTAAGAAGTTTGACAAACAAAAGAAAAATACTAAGTAATTAGTTTATTAAAAGAGGCCCATGACGAAAGTCTGGAGCCTCTTTTTTGATATAATCAAAGTTGAACTGTTTTTCAAACGAGTGTTGCAAGTGATATGAGATTAAAATAAGTTTCGAAACTTCGACAGTGAATCTAAGTTTTGCCAACAGTTTTTGTATGGTTTAACTTGGTGGTATAATCTTATTATCAGATTTTAGGAGAACAATGTGAAAAAATTAAGGAAAATCGACTTATGGATAGTTGTTCCATATATCTTGCTTTTGGGTATTGGAATCGTCATGGTTTATTCGGCCAGTTTTTATAATGCCTTAGTTGCTGGTGGTAAAACTGATCAGTATTTGATAAAACAAGCCATTTACGCAGTATTGGGTCTTTTTCTGTGTTACATAACATTTATGCTAAAAGAGAAAATACTTAAAAATCAGCGGATTTTGAGCATTGTGATGCTGGTTACAGTGTTGTCGCTCTTTTATTTGTTAGCTAGAGCCTACTTGGTACCTAGCAGTCGTATTAATGGGGCTTCGGCATGGATTAACTTAGGTTTTTTCAACTTTCAACCGCTTGAGTTATCTAAGCTGTTTTTAATAATGTTTTTAGCACTGGTTTTGACAAATAAGCAAAATCGTTTGATTAAAAAACAAGGTTGGCGTGAAGTATTTCGCGAAGTTTTTCAACCTTTGATTGTTGTTGGTTCAATCATTATCATGGTTCTATTACAGCCTGATATTGGTGGTGCGTTGATTTTATCATTGATTACTTTAGTTTTAGTATCGTCATCAACTATTCCCGGTCGTTTGATTGCAGAATTAAGTGGAACTTTACTTGTCTTATTTACTAGTATGATTGTAGTAATAACGAAGTTCCCACCCGGGTTTGTGAAACATAACTATGCGTACCAACGGTTTTTAGCTATGCAACATCCATTCTTATTGGAACAAAAGGCCGGAGCACAATTAGTTAATTCATTTTATGCTATTAGTAACGGTGGTATTTTCGGTGTTGGATTGGGAAATAGTATCCAAAAGCGTGGCTATTTACCGGAGCCGCACACTGATTTTATTATGTCGATTGTGAGTGAAGAGCTGGGTTTTGTCGGTGTGGCATTAATTCTAGGATTGTTGTTGATTATGATTCTTAGAATGATTTCTTTAGGCTTTAGATCTAAGAAGACTTACAATTCGTTAGTTTATTATGGTGTTGCAACGATGATCTTGGCCCAAATTATTTTAAACGTCGGTGGCTTGCTCGGCTTGATTCCATTGACCGGTGTTACCTTGCCATTTATTAGTTATGGTGGTTCTAGTATGCTGATCTTGTCCGTTGCTCTAGGGATTGTTTTAAACCTTGAGACCACGGCTAAATTTGAGAAAATGAAAAAAAGGTGATTTTATGTATAAAAAGGTAGAGCGTCAGGCATTGTACGTCTGGGTCTACTCATTAAAATGGAGAAAAAAATTACAACGTTACGGTACGATTTATTACACTTCTCCAAAAATGAAATATGTGATGCTGTATGTTAATTCAAATCGAGCATCGGAAATTAAAAAAGAATTGATTGCCAAAAATTATGTAAAACGCGTGGCTTTAGCTCATCGTAAAGAGCTAGACGAGCATTTTGTTTTAAAATCAAATAGCACTGATGAGGAAGATTAATGAAAGTTGTTTCTGGAAAATTTCGTGGTTTAAATTTAAAAGCAGTCCCAACCAATAATACCCGTCCCACTTCAGCTAAAGTTAAAGAAGCTGTTTTTAGTATGATTTCACCATATATGGTTGATGGAGTGGCTTTGGACTTATTCGCTGGTACTGGTAGTTTAGGTATTGAGGCCGTGTCCCGTGGGTATGAAAAGGCATATTTAGTTGATAAAGCGTATAAGGCTATTAATACAATTAAAGAAAATATTGAAAAGACCCATGCTGAAGACAGTTTTGTCATTATGAAAACAGCAGCTACTGAAGCATTACAAAAATTTGCGGCTGATGGTATTAAATTTGATTTAGTTTTCCTAGATCCACCTTATCGGATGAAAATAACTGAGCAAATCATTAAAGATATGGTTGAACAGAATTTGTTAAATCCTGATGCGATTATCGTAGATGAGACTGATTATGATATTGATTTAGGTGATTTTGACGGTATCGAGTTATTAAAGGAAAAACGTTATAAGGATACGAAAGTAGCGTTGTATCAATTTGGAGGATAGTATGTCACAAAAGATTGGACTTTTTGTGGGAAGTTTTGACCCTATTACTTATGGTCATTTGGATATTATTCGTCGAGCAGCCAAGTTGTTTGACAAATTGTATGTTGCACCAATGACTAATACTTCCAAGAAGTACTTGTTTACTTATGAAGAGAAAAAAGCTTTCATTGAAAAAGAGATAACTGATTTGGACAACGTTGAAGTGGTTGATGCCAAAGGTGAATTAACTGTTAAGTTGGCTGAAAAGCTGGGTGTCAACTTCTTGGTACGTTCTATGCGAACAGCGGATGATTTTAAATATGAATCTGGTGTTGCGGCCATTAATCAGATTTTAGATAAGAAAATTGAAACTATATTTCTGCTAGCAAATAGCAAGTATGCTACGATATCTTCATCAATGATGAAAGAAGTGGCAAGTTTTGGCGGGGATATTTCAGGCTTTGTTCCTCCGGCAGTGGCACAAGCGTTGATAGAGAAGTATAGGAAGGACTAGCCTATTTTGAAATTTAATAAAACAAGAAATAAAGTTTTTGGCGCTATTTTTATATTTATTATTGTCGTAGCTTTTTTTATGATGCCAACTGGCTATTATTTGGAAGTTCCTGGTACAGCCGAGGATACTTCACAGTTCGTTAAAGTTGCTGGTAAACATGATAAGAAAAAGGGTAATTTATTATTAACGACGGTTGGTATTGTTACTGGAACACCATTTACGATGCTTAAGTCATTAGGAAATAATTTTGAAACAGTTTACTCGCAACAAGATTTAATGGGTGATGAAAATAGTCAGCAGTATTTTCAGGTTCAAAGATATGCTATGAAGTCAGCACAAAATAACGCTATTCAGGCAGCTTATTCCAAGGCTGATAAACAATTTACCAAAAAGTATTTAGGTGTTTATGTATTGAATGTTACAGATAACTCTGACTTTAAGAATAAGTTAGAAGTTGGCGATACAATTACTTCTATTAATGGTTATCATTTTAATAATGCTGATCAATTTATTAAGTATGTTAAGAAACAAGATAAACATTCGAAGGTCAAAATAAATTTCATGCGTGATGACAAGCAGAAATCAGCTTCTGGTAAATTAGTTAAGTTGCCAAGTTTAAAACGCTATGGATTGGGTATTACTTTAACCGATAATACCGAGGCGGTGGGTAATCCGCCAACTAAGATCAATGCTGGTAATATCGGAGGACCTTCAGCTGGTTTGATGTTTACATTGCAAGTTTACTCTCAAGTTGCTAACAAGGATCTAAAGGCTGGCCGGACAATTGCTGGTACCGGAACAATTGATCCAGATGGAACTGTCGGTCCAATTGGCGGGATTGAAAAGAAAGTTTATGCTGCTTCAGAGGAGGGAGCAACGATTTTCTTCGCACCAGATGATCCAGTAACTAAAGAAATTAAGAAGTATGATCCACATTACGTTAACAATTATCATTTAGCATTACGTGCTGCTAAGAAATTGCATACTAAGATGAAGATTGTTCCAGTCAAGAGTCTCAATGATGCGATTAATTATCTTGAAAAAACAAAATGATGATAAAAAGTGCTGTATTATTTAAAATTGAATATAATCAAAAAGCTAGATATTTTTTTGGATGTGTACCACAGAAAAATATCTAGCCTTTTTTTATAACCAAAATTGAGAAAGAACTGTTTTTTTCGTACTTTCTAATTGAGGTGATAAAAATGATAGAAGTTTTTGATTATTGTAAACGTAATCGAGGTTATATTTTATTGGGATTAATGGTGTTATTTTTAGGAAGCGGATATTTTTTCACGCATAAAGAACATTCGGAAGTGAAAAATGACATTAAGACTGAATCCCCAAAGGTGGATAAAAAACCACAAGTGAAAAATAACAAAGAATCTAAGTCTGATATTTTAATCGTGGATGTTCAAGGAGCGGTAAAAACGCCTGGGGTCTACCGACTTAAAAAGGGAGCAATTGTTCAAGATGCACTGAAGATGGCTGGAGGAGCAATATCGACTGCTGATTTGAAACAATTGAATCAGGCTAAGCGAATAACGGACCAAATGCAAGTTTATGTACCTGTTATCGGCGAGAAGGGCAGTGCAAATAATTCTGGTGCAACTGGCAGTAATGGTGGTGGTGATAAAAAAGTGGTCAATATTAATACTGCAACTGCTGAAGATTTTAAAAATGTTTCTGGAATTGGTCCCAAAAAAGCTGAGAAAATTATTGCCTTTCGAGAGAAAAATGGGGAATTTAAACAGTTGCACGATCTCACAAAAGTTTCAGGTATTGGTGAGAAGAGTCTGGATTCTTTAAAAGATCAACTGACAGTTTAGCCTATGAAGGGATTGTTGATTTTCCCAGCCGTAGCAGCGATATTGATTGTAGCTATTTATTTTGAATCTTTATTTTTTGTTGTACCATTAATTTTATTATTGCTTCGAATCATTTACTTGAGAAATATTCGTTTAATATTGTTGGTAATAACAATTGCCGGTGGTTTTTGGATTTGGTGCCAATTTGTTTCTAATAATTTACAAGCAAAAGTGCCACATTTTTCAGAAGCTGTATTTGCGCCAGATAAAATATCGGTTAATGGCGATATCCTTAGTGGAGAACTGCATATTAAACAACAAACAGTGAGATTTATTTATCGTTTCAAAACCAAATCTGAGCAGACAGTTTGGCAGAATCAAAAGCAAATGGTCCAAGCTCCTGTAAAAATTAAAGATATTCAGAAATTAAGTGGTCCGCGTAATCCTGGGGAATTTAATTTTCAAAAGTATTCAATTCATAAAAATATTCATTATATAGCCACCTTACAGCAAATAGGGTCGGTGAGAAGGTACCAACCTAAGACTATATTCGAGAAAATAAATGTTTTACGAATACATATAATCAATCACTTAGCGAGACTACCAAAATGGCTGAAAATTCATGCACAAAGTTTGATTGTTGGTTATACAGAGAACTCCGAACGGGACTTTCTCAAAATTTTGAGTGTCCTAGGGGTAATCCATTTATTCAGTCTGTCAGGCTTACATGTCTTGATTTTGTTAACTATTATGCGAAAATTGACGTCATTGTTGAAGATTCCTCTGGAGTGGGTCGACGATTTTATGCTGATATTATTACCGTGTTATGGAATTTTGGTAGGATCAAAAAGTGGGATTTGGCGAGCAATCGTTTTGGCCATGGTCAGCATAATTTTAAATAAATTGAGAATATCTTGGAGCCAATTAGATGTTTTTAGTCTAACAATAATGATTTGTGTAGTTATTTATCCGTTTGCAGTCACTGAAATGGGAGGTCAATTAAGTTTCCTCTTGTCATTTGCGATTCTTTATTTGTATAAAGAGAGTCGGTTACTAACAGCGGCCTTGAAGATGAATTTGGTAAGTTTACCGGTGATATGTTTTTATACTTATCAGCTAAATTGGTTAAAGTTGTTAACTAATGTTTTATTCGTACCCTTATTTACTTATGTGATTCTACCGATAGCTTTAGTTTCGGCGTTAACGGTTAACTGGTCAGGTTGGAAGATACCGAATTATTTATTTGATAGATTATATAACTTTTTAGATATCGTAGCGGCTGATGCTAGATTTACATTTGTGACAGGTTCACTTCCTAGCTGGGTTGTCTTGTTATTGATTGTGATTGTGCTATTTTATGTCGAAAGTAAGACGGTTTGGAATAAGTTTTTGTGGCAATATGGTGCAATTTTTATTGTCTGCATCGTTATGAATAAATTTCCGTTTTTCGGAGCGGTTCATATCATTGATGTTGGGCAAGGGGATAGTATTCTAGTGACTACACCTCTTTTGCGACAAACTTTTTTGATTGATGTCGCCGGAAAATTAAAGTTACCCAAACCATCCTGGGCAAAGACGCTTAGTTCTAATCAAGTGGATAACAGCACGATTCCTTTTTTGAAATCGCAAGGGATCAGTCAAATTGATAAAATCTTTTTATCACATAAGGATGTCGATCACATTGGCAATTTAGAGACGATTTTGGCCAAGTTTCCGGTAAAAGAAGTTTGTTTCGGTTTAGGTTTGGAAAATAATCCCCGCATTAAGTCGGCTATCAAGCAACATCCCGCAGTGAAGTTCAAAAATTTACGGCAAGGGGATGTTGTCAAAACAGGGGCTATTAATTGGCGAGTCCTTTGGCCAAATCACAGTAGTGTAGGTGAGAATGGTGACTCTTTGACGTTATTGGCCAAAATCAAAAATAAACGCTGGCTGTTTCCAGGAGATTTGGATAGTAATGGTGAAAAGGAGATTTTACAAAAATATAAGTTTAAAATTGACTACTTGAAGGTGGGCCACCATGGTTCAAAGACAGCCACCAGTGAAGAACTATTAAAAATAGCGCAACCTAAAATAGGCTTTATTTCAGTAGGGATTAACAATCGTTATGGTCATCCTAATCAAGAAACGTTGAAACGTCTGGGAAAGAATCAGGTCCAATATTTTAATACGGCTGAATATGGTATGATTACTTGGTATTATTTTTCCTATAGTAATGAGGAAAGACTAACAACTTTTTTAAAGGGTGACTTGATTGAAAATAGCAGAACTAAAAAAGAATTTAAAACAAGGTAATTTGAGCAATGTTTATTTGATTACTGGTAAAGAACGTGTCTTCATTAAGGATATTCAAAAATCATTTAAAGATATTATGTCACCAGAAGAACGTGAAATGAATTTTTCTAATTTTGATTTGGAGGAAGTTTCTTTAGCCGATTTGATTAATGAAGCTATTTCAGCTCCCTTTTTTGGAGAAAGAAGGCTTGTGTTTGCTGAGCATCCTTTCTTCTTGACAGGTGAGAGAACAAAAAATGCAGTTGAGCAAAACCCTGATTTATTGCTGAAATATATTCAAAATCCAACGCCGTCAACAATTTTAGTGATTTTTGCATCGTATGATAAGTTAGATTCACGAAAGAAAATTGTTAAACAGTTGAAAAAGTCAGCAGCCATGGTTGATGCTGGACAAATGGAAGGTCCAGTTTTGAGTCGGACGATTAAGAATGATTTAAAAAATGCTGGTTATCAAATTGAACCCGCAGCTTTAGATTTATTAATCAATAAAACAAAAGGTAATTACTCGTTGATCACGAATCAATTAGATAAATTAAAGCTTTATGCAATGAAATCAAAGCAAATTGATCAGGCTGCTGTGTCAGAATTAGTTCCACAATCACTTGAAGATAATGTGTTTGATTTAATGACTGAGATTCTTAATAAAAATGTTTATAAGGCTGAGGAACTATATAATCAGTTTCTTTTGCAGAAAATTGATCCAATTTTGTTAGTAGCAATCATTATTTCTCAATTACGCTTATTGATTCAGGTGAAGATCCTGTCAGAAAAAGGGTTATCCGAAGCTTCAATTGCTAAGAATTTAAAACTTAATCCCTACCGAGTGAAATATGCTTATCGCCAAGCACGCACTTTGAATCGAAAGAGATTACAAGTAATGTATGACGATATTGTTAATTTGGATTATCAAATTAAGTCAGGGCAAGGGGATAAAGAACTATTATTTGATTTATTTATTGCTAAATATGCTTAAAAAAAGATAGGGGCTGTTACATAACTGTTTTTGTCTTAAACATGCAGTATAAACGTGCAACAAAGCATAGCTTTTTTCGCTTAAAACAAATGGCGCCAGCAATCCGAAATCGGATTACTGGCGCCATTGCCTTAACGCTCGAAAGCTGAACATGCTTTGTTCCACTCTTTGATTATTAGACAAAATAAAAAAGCAACCTTCTGGCTGCTTATCTCATTAATTCAACTTAGCAAGTCTTGACTTATCACGAGCAGCCTTGTTAGCCTTGATTAGGCCTTTTGACTTAGCCATATCAATTGCACGAACAGCTGTTCTGAACAAATCTTCTTTGTTGTCAGCGTTGTTAGCAGCTGATGCTTCAAAGTTCTTAATTGCTGAACGCATTGAACTCTTTTGTGCAGTATTGCGAAGGTTTGCGCTTTCTGCAGTCTTTACACGTTTCATAGCTGATTTAATTTGTGGCATTAATTTCACCTCCGATTACATAGTAAGCTAAAAACTCAATACATAGAATTATACATAATTCATTTTCACAATGCAATGAAATGTCTGCTTTTTTTTCAGTATTAAAGCTTTCCGAAAATATATTATACTGCATTAAAGGCAAAGATGATATTATTCAATTTATTTTAATGTAAATTATTTTTGTTTAAGGGTCTTCTAAGATTAAGAAATTAAGTCGTCATAGGAACCTATTCTCTTAAACCTCCCAATTGGTTGATTGAATATGATACTCTTGTGCACGATTTACTACTTTGATCTTGCTGATGAAAAATTTACATTAAAGGATAAGTAAGCTCTATGTGAAATGTATTACAGCAGAAGTATTGCAAATTGCAACAATTTGTAGTAAATTTATTAATTGTGTTAACCATGCTCTGTTTGTCGAATCACCAACGCAGACATAGTTTGGCTAAATATATAAGGAAAAGGTGAATTGAAATGGCTATTTCAAAAGCAAAGAAAAACGAAATTATTAAACAATATGCACGTAAAGATGGAGACACTGGTTCTCCAGAAGTACAAATTGCTGTATTAACTTATGATATTAATGCACTTAACGATCACTTGAAGGTTAACAAGAAAGACCACCATTCATATGTTGGTCTACTTAAGAAGATTGGTCACCGTCGTAACTTATTAGGTTACCTACGTAACAAAGATGTTCAACGTTACCGTGAACTAATCAAGTCATTAGGTCTACGTCGTTAATAATAATTTTTGAGAGCGGGACAGAGAATGTTCAGCTTTCGAATATAGCGCCAGTAATCCGGTTTTGGATTGCTGGCGCTATTTATTTTGTACAAAAAGCATATTTAAAGACGATAGTAGTTTTGTCTCAAGTTCATTTTTTGCGCATATTTTTTCTAAACCTCGCTTGATATGGTAGAATAAAAAACAGGTATAGCTTAAATAGTCTTAAAAGGACTTAAAAATCACAATAGAATATTATGATCTATGCTATTTTAATGAAATGAGAGATGAAAATGAGCAAAAAAATTAAAATAATTTTGTTAAGTGGCGTACGTGAAAATGGAAAAAATATGTACGCAGTTGAAGTAAATGATGAGATCTATATTTTGGATATTGGTTTACAATACCCTGATAATGATCTTTACGGAATCGATGTTGTTGTGCCAGATATGACTTATATCAAGCAAAACATTGATAAAGTTGTTGGGATTTTCTTATCACACGGACATGCTGATGCTATTGGTGCATTGCCATATTTGATCAGTGAATATGATATCCCTGTCTTTGGTTCAGAAATGACCATCGAATTAGCTAAGATTGTTTGTTCAAATGATCGTCGTAGTAAGAAATTTAATAATTTCCATATTATTGATGAGAACACAGCAATTGATTTTGAAGAAGCTTCAGTGTCATTCTTCAAGACAACACATTCAATCCCAGGCTCACTAGGCACGGTAATTAAGACTAGTGAGGGACAAATTGTTTATACTGGTGATTTCAAATTTGACCAAGCCGCTGCACCTACATATAAGACTGATTATGGTCGAATTGCTAAAATCGGTAGTGAGCGAGTATTAGCATTATTAAGTGATTCTGCAAATGCTGAATCACCATACGAAAATTCTAGTGAAAAAGATATTTATGAATATATCTTAGATACCTTTAGTTATCACAATGGCCGTATTATTGTGGCACAAGTGGCTTCAAACATTCAAAGAATGCAACAAGTTGTTGATGCAGCCGATAAAACTGGCCGTCGGGTCTTCTTATCAGGTACTGATGCAGAAAAGATTTTGAAGACGGCAATGAGATTAGGCTACTTGAAGATCAATAACAAGGAATTGTTAGTGAAACCTAAGGAATTAAAGAATGTTGATAAAAATAAGCTAGTTGTCATTGAAACTGGTAAGATGGGTGAACCTGTTAAGTTACTTCAAAAGATGGCCAATCCAGCCGCTAAGACGAAGTTTCAAGTTGAAGAGGGTGATTTAGTCTTTATCGCTACAACACCTTCACATGCAATGGATACAACTGTTGCTAAGGCTCGTGATGCTATTTATCGTACTGGCGCTGAGGTTAAGGCACTTAGTGATGATAAACACTCATCTGGCCATGCTAACAAGTCTGATTTGCAATTGATGATCAACTTATTGAACCCAGAGAATGTTATTCCTATTCAAGGTGAATATCGTCTTTTAGATGCACATGCTAGAATTGCCCATGAAACTGGCATTCCATATCAAAATATCTTCCTTACAAAGAAGGGTGATGTTTTGAACTATGAAAACGGCCAATTCTATCGTGCCAAGTCAGTTGATGCTGGAGATACTATGATCGATGGTATTGGTGTCGGTGATATTGGAAGTATTGTTCTTCGAGATCGTGAATTATTGGCCGAAGACGGTGTATTTATTGCAGTCGCTACAATTGACCGTAAGAAGAAAAAAGTCGTCGCTAAGCCAAAAATAACCGCACGTGGCTTCGTTTATATGCGTGCTAGTCGTGACTTGTTAAGTGAAAGTTCCGATATTATCGTTAATACAATTGTTGATTATATGCAAAATAGTAAAGATTTCGATTGGTCAGACTTGAAACAAGGCGTTCGAGACAAGTTAAATCATTACTTGTATGAGCAAACTAATAGACATCCAGTTATTTTGCCAGTGATTATGGAAGTTAATCAAAACAGACATAGAAAAGCAAGAAAATAGAGTAGTTTAATCTATTTCGAATATTGTTGAGGTATTGTATGGACGATAATCTAAAAAAAATCATTGAACAGGCTGAAGAAGCCTTTGACCAAGGTAATTGGGTCGAAGCAACTGATTTATATACACAGGCATATTCGATGCAGCAATCCTTTGATATTAACAGGGGGCTTGCTGCTTCTTTATTGAATCAAAAAAGACCGGGCGATGCCGAAGCTGTGATTTTAGATTATTTTAACTATTACCTCAGTGAACCGGAAACAGCTGAATTAGCCTTAGATGTTGTTCTAGAGAATAACGACTTTTTGTTGGCTAATCAGATGTTGAATTTTTATGCAACTAATCCGTCACCAAATATTAGACCAGATATTTTAGACGAATTTGTTAAGAGAATCAGTATTGCCGAAGATAGGCATGAACGCTCTTTTAAACCAGAGAAGGAAAAAATATCGGCACGTTTGTTATCAATTGTGACTGAACCAACAGCTGAGCAAATTCAATTGTTAAGAAAGTTAAGAGAATTTAACAAAGTTGATTACATCAAAAATGCTAAGCTTTTATTAGGCAATCCCTTGCTACATCCGCTTTTGAAGAGTGAAGCCTTGGAGAACCTATTGAAGTTAGGCGTTGATGAAAATGTCGATATTTCATTCTATGGTGAAAATAAAACTTGCAATCCAAGCAAGCTAATGCCTATTATGTCAACTGATGTCTATTTGAAAATGTGTGACGAATTAGAAAAATTATTGACCGATGAAAACGAAACGCAAATCGAAAACTTTAAGGGTGAATTGTCGTTATATGCTGCATTTGTCTATCCTTTTGGTGATGAAATAATAAAAACACCGGAACTCTGGACAAAAGCCATGCTTTTAAGGTATGGTTTAGTAGATGATTCACAAGTAAGTGATAATCAAGGTTTAGACGATGTAAAAACTTGGTTAAAGAGGTTCGATGAGCTGATAAATACCTTTCAGGAGTGAAATTTTTAAACTTTTTTCACTTTGAGTATTTACAATTACGTTTACGGCCTGTATACTCCAAAGAGTATATTTTTAGTCGGTGATTTGCTATGAATTAGTTTGCTTTCACCTCTGAAAGTAGTATAATTTTTCAGTAAAGAGTCGTCTAAAGAACATTTTCTTTGGATCAATCTTATGAAATGAAATTTTAGGAGGATTCTTTGTAATGGCAGAAAAAGAACATTATGAGAGAACAAAGCCCCATGTAAATATTGGGACAATTGGTCACGTTGACCACGGTAAGACTACTTTAACAGCAGCAATCACTAAGGTTTTGGCTGACAAAGGTTTAGCTAAGGCTGAAGATTACGCTGATATTGATAAAGCCCCAGAAGAAAAAGAACGTGGGATTACTATCAACACAGCTCACGTTGAGTATGAAACTGAAAAGCGTCACTATGCACATATTGATGCTCCAGGACATGCTGACTACGTTAAGAATATGATCACTGGTGCTGCACAAATGGATGGTGCCATCCTTGTTGTTGCTGCAACTGATGGTCCTATGCCACAAACTCGTGAACACATCTTGCTTGCTCGCCAAGTTGGTGTTGAATACATCGTTGTCTTCTTGAACAAGACTGACCTTGTTGATGACCCAGAACTAGTTGACCTAGTTGAGATGGAAGTTCGTGAACTTCTATCAGAATACGATTTCCCAGGGGATGACATTCCTGTTATCCGTGGTTCAGCTTTGAAAGCTCTTGAAGGTGACCCAGAAGAAATCAAACACGTTGAAGAATTACTTGATGTTGTTGATGAATACATCCCAACACCAGAACGTGATAATACAAAACCATTCATGATGCCTGTTGAAGATGTCTTCACTATCACTGGTCGTGGTACTGTTGCATCTGGTCGTATCGATCGTGGTGAAGTTAAGATCGGTGACGAAGTTGAAATCGTTGGTCTTAAGCCAGAAGTTGAAAAATCAACTGTTACTGGTCTAGAAATGTTCCGTAAGACATTGGATCTTGGTGAAGCCGGAGATAACGTTGGTGTTCTTCTTCGTGGTATTAACCGTGACCAAATCGAACGTGGACAAGTTCTTGCTAAGCCAGGTTCAATCCAAACTCACAACAAGTTCAAGGGTGAAGTTTATGTTATGAGTAAAGAAGAAGGCGGACGTCATACTCCATTCTTCTCAAACTACCGTCCACAATTCTACTTCCATACAACTGATGTTACTGGTGTTATTGAATTGCCAGAAGGTGTAGAAATGGTTATGCCTGGTGACCAAGTTACTTTCGAAGTTGACTTGATTGCTCCAGTTGCTATTGAAAATGGTACAAGATTTACTGTTCGTGAAGGTGGCCGTACTGTTGGTGCCGGAGTTGTTACAGAAATCTTAGACTAATTTCTAAGTAGTAATAATTAAAAAAGAGTTGGATAAATTCCAGCTCTTTTTTTTATGGAATAATGTTCAAAAATAGTGAAAAGTATTTTATAATAGAAAACATGATGTCTTAAAATACCTATAAATCACGTCAAATGTTTACAATATTGCCTATTTAAGGTAATATTACAAAGTATGAGATCGTTGAAATACCGGAGGGATAATATAAATGTCTGCTAAGGCTAAATTTACAAAAAAAGAAAACAATACTGGTGAATTGAAATTTGAAATTGACCAAGACACAATCAAACAAGGTTTGGATACTGCATTCAACCGTGTTAAGAAGAGTTTGAACGTACCTGGTTTCAGAAAAGGCCGCGTACCTCGTCAAATCTTTAACCGTATGTATGGTGAAGAAGCATTGTACGAAGATGCTCTTAACGCCGTTCTACCAAATGCATACCAAAAAGCTGTTGATGACACTAAAGTAGAACCTGTTGACCAACCACAAATTTCTGTTGAATCAATGGAAAAAGATCAACCATGGGCAATTACAGCTACTATTACTGTAAAGCCTGATGTTGAACTAGGTGATTACAAGGGTATCGAAGTTAAGAAACAAAAACGTAATGTTATGAAGGCTGACGTTGAAGAACGTTTGACTCAATTACAAAAACAACAAGCTGAACTTGTTCTTAAAGATGGTAAAGCTGAAAAAGGCGATACAGTAATCATCGATTACGTTGGTACTGTTGATGGTAAAGAATTCGATGGTGGTAGCGCACAAAACTACTCACTAGAACTTGGTTCAGGTACATTCATCCCTGGATTCGAAGACGAATTGATTGGCCATGCTGCTGGCGAAGATGTTGACGTTAACGTTACATTCCCAGAAGATTACCAAGCTAAAGAATTAGCTGGTAAGAAGGCTGTCTTTGCTACAAAACTTCACGAAGTTAAGACAAAGGAATTACCTAAGTTAGATGATGACTTTGCTAAAGACGTTGATGAAGATGTTGATACACTTGAAGAACTAAAGACTAAACTTCATGATGAAATCAAGGATCAAAAGAAAGAAACTGCTGAAGAAAATATTCAAGAAGAAGCAATTTCTGGTGCCGTTAAGAATGCTAAGATTGACTCAATTCCTCAAGCTATGATTGATACAGAAGTTGAAAACCAATTGAACCAATACTTAGCTAACTTACGTCGTCAAGGTATCGATCCTAAGTTGTACTACCAAATGACTGGTACAAGCGAAGACGATTTGAAGAAGCAATTTGCTAAGGACGCTGAAGAACGTGTTAAGACTGACTTAGTTATCGAAGCAATCGTTGCTAAAGAAGACATCAAGCCTTCAGAAGACGAAATTAAAGCAGAAATCAAGTCACTTGCTGACGAATACAAGATGGAAGAATCAGCTGTTAGAAATGCACTTTCTGACGATATGTTGGCTCATGACATCGCTGCTAAGAAAGCAATCGAATTGATTGTTGACTCAGCTGTTGAAAAGTAAGCTATTTTGTTATTAAAGAGAGAGTGGAACAGAACATGTTCAGCTTTCGAGCGTTAAGGCAAATGGTCCCAGTAATCCGAATTTGGATTGCTGGGACCATTTGTTTTAAGCAAAAAAAGCTATGTTTTGTTCCACGTTTATGCTGCATGTTTAAAGACAATATTAGCTTTGTCCAAAACTCTTTCTTATTAATATAATTGGACAATAGAAACTAATTACTTTACTCTTAATTATGACAATGCTAGACTTTCTAAAGTATTGGAACTATTGAAGGAGAAATTACATATGTTTGATAGTACAGAAAATACTGGCACAATTAGCTGTTCATTTTGTGGTAAGACACAAGATCAAGTTAAGAAAATTGTTGCTGGACCTGGGGTCTATATTTGTAATGAATGCATCGATTTATGCAAAGAAATTATAGACGAAGAATTAAATGAAGCTACACCACTAGATTTAGACAATATTCCTACACCTATTGAAATCAAGAAGATCCTTGACGATTACGTGATCGGACAAACTGATGCCAAGCGTGCATTGTCAGTTGCTGTTTATAATCACTATAAGAGAATTAATAAAATGGAACACCTTAAAGATGGTGAAACAGAGCTCCAAAAGAGTAACATTGCCTTAATTGGACCAACTGGTTCTGGTAAGACTTTCCTTGCTCAAACTTTAGCTCGTATCTTGAAGGTACCGTTTGCCATTGCTGATGCTACAACACTTACTGAAGCTGGATATGTTGGTGAAGACGTTGAAAACATTCTTTTGAAGTTGCTTCAAAATGCTGACTTTGATGTGGATAAAGCTGAACATGGTATTGTTTACATTGATGAAATCGATAAGATTGCTAAGAAGAGTGAAAATGTTTCAATTACGCGTGATGTTTCCGGAGAAGGTGTTCAACAAGCACTTTTGAAGATTCTTGAAGGCACGATTGCTAGTGTGCCACCACAAGGTGGAAGAAAACATCCTCAACAAGAATTGATTCAAATCGATACGACAAACATCCTCTTTATCGTGGGTGGTGCTTTTGATGGTATTGAAACAATCGTTAAGAACCGTCTTGGTGATAAGACAATTGGTTTTGGTGCTGAACAAAAAGCTAACGTTGCTGAAGAGAAGAGTTTGATGCAACAAATCATCCCTGAAGATTTGATGAAGTTTGGTATTATTCCAGAATTCATTGGTCGTATTCCTATTGTTACAGCTCTTGAGAAGCTAACTGAGGACGATTTGGTTGATATCCTTACAAAGCCCAAGAATGCATTAATCAAGCAGTATAAGGAATTGATGGCACTTGATGGTGTCAACTTGATCTTTACTGATGGTGCATTGCGTGAAATTGCTAAGATGTCAATTGAAAGAAATACTGGTGCCCGTGGTTTGAGATCTATCGTTGAAGAGACAATGCTTGATACGATGTTCGATATTCCTGGACGTGATGACGTTGAAAGTGTCAAAGTAACTAAAGATGCTGTCAGAAAAGTTAAAGAACCAGAATTGATTTTGAAAAATGGAGAAGTTGCCTAATTGGCAGCTTTTTTTTTATATGGTAAAATTACTCCATTGAGGTGAATTATGCAGGTAAATAATGTATCTATGAATTTAAGTGCCGTCAGTTCAAAGCAATATCCAGATGAAGGTTATCCGGAAATCGCTTTGTTAGGACGCTCAAACGTTGGTAAGTCATCATTGATAAATACGCTAATCAATCGTAAAAGCTTTGCGAGAACGTCTAGTACGCCCGGTAAGACTCAAACATTGAACTTCTATAATATTGAAGATCAATTGTATTTAGTTGATGTTCCGGGTTATGGTTTTGCCAAAGTTTCCAAAAAGCAACGTGAAGAATTTGGTGTCATGATTGAAGAATATTTAACAACTAGAAAGCTTTTAAAAGGCGTTGTCATTTTAGTTGATGGTCGTCATGCGCCAAGTGATGATGATATATCAATGTATCAATTTGTCAGCTATTACCATATCCCAACCTTAGTTGTTGCCACTAAGATGGATAAGGTAAAGGGAAACCAATGGAATAAGACTATTAGCCAAGTTAAAAAGACTATGGAGATCAACCAAACTGATTCGTTACAACTATTTAGTTCTGAAACTAAAAAGGGTAAAGATGAAATTTGGGAATGGATCGAAAATCATATGAAATAGCGACATACCAAAAAAGTAGCCATGGGAAATTCCTATGACTACTTTTTTTGGTTCTTTCTTAAATTTGGTTAGTTGCCGTCTCTGGGTGCAAGAAATGTTGGCGCTGTGGGGACCGATTGGAGCCGGAGTGCGGTCTCCAATCTCGATTTTGAACTTCGCAAAGTGCGCGAATTTCAAAACTCGTCCCGTGGTGTAGGTGCTAAAGCGCCAACGCCACCTTCACTGCTGCCAACATTTCTTGCATCCAGAGACTAATACATTTATTATTTTTAATACGATGTAACCAATTCGATAAACGAGTGCTATATTATTTGAAATTGAACATAAGTAAAATGCTAGATGTTTTTTCTGGATTTATACCAGAAAAACATATCTAGCCCTTTTATATTCGATTCTATAACCAAAATTGAGAAAGAACCTTTTTTAACGGTTCAGTAACTAAAAATTAATAATCTTTTCAAAATTAAATTTATTGTTTTCATAAGTGAATTTCAAAATACTACAGTTGGTAAATCCACTTTGACGTAATTTTTGCATGTCAGTCCAAAGGTCGGAGAACATCATCATGGATCCAGCATGACTGACAACTAAAACAGTTTGATTATCTTGTTGCATAATTTTTGTTAAAGTCTGTTTAACACGTTGTTGGGCAACTTGATTATCTTCACCACCAAATTGAACGTAGTAATCTCCAAAATGTTTTTTAGGGTCGATTTTAGGATGGAGATATTCCGGTTCACCTTCAAATTTACCAAAAGAAAGCTCTCTGAGACCCTTTAAACGAGTATAGGGCATTTTGGTAACGAGTTCTAAAGTATCGCTAGCACGTTCAGCTGTGGAACAATAAGCGGCATCAAAGGTTATATTGTTGTCCTTAAAGTATTTACCGGCTATTTTGGCTTGCTGAATTCCGGTTTGTGTCAATGGAGAGTCGCACCAACCTTGAATTTTGTGTTGAATATTAAAAAGTGTTTGTCCATGACGCATAATGTAGAGTGTCTTTTTCATAATTTTCCCCCTAGTGAAAACAATTCAATTATACAATAACTCAAAAAAGCTCTTGAAAAATATTGATGTGCTGTGTATCATCATACTTATAGTAAGATTTTAGTTTTAATTAAGTAGTGGTTTACTTCAGTGTTTAGAGAATTGACGGTTGGTGCAAGTCAAGCAGGGTAAATTGTGAAATACGAGGCTGAAATTCGTGTCCTACGTTATGGGAGTAAAGAGCAAGTTAATTAACTTGAATTTGGGTGGTACCGCGCAAAAAGCGTCCCTGCATTATTGCAGGGGCGTTTTTTTTATTTCTATAACTGGGCTAAAAATAGGAGGAAGATTTATGAATATTATTGACGAATTATCATGGCGTGGTCTGATCAACCAACAATCTGACGAAGAAGGTTTACGTGAATTAGTTGATTCAAAGGATATCTCACTATACTGTGGTATGGATCCAACAGGTGATTCCATGCATATCGGACATTTATTGCCATTTATGACATTGGAGAGATTTGGCAAGTTTGGTCATCATCCATACATCGTTATTGGTGGTGCTACTGGTTCTATTGGTGATCCAAGTGGTAAGAAAGCTGAACGTCCAATGCAAACAATGGACCAAGTTAACCATAATGTTGAAGCTTTAAGTGCCCAAGCTAACAAGATTTTCAGTGGCTTTACAATGGTTAATAATTATGACTGGACAGAACCTATTGGTATTTTGGACTTCTTGCGTGACTATGGTAAGTTGTTCAACGTTAATACAATGCTTAATAAGGAAATTATTTCAAGCCGTTTGGAAGTAGGTATTTCATTTACTGAATTTACATACCAAATTCTTCAATCGCTAGATTTCTTGACACTATATCGTAAACATAACGTTCAATTACAAGTTGGTGGTGGTGACCAATGGGGTAACTTAACCGCTGGACTTGATTTGATCCATAAAGCCGAAGGTCAAGATGCTAAAGTTTATGCATTGACAATTCCATTATTGTTGAAAGCAGATGGTACTAAATTTGGTAAGACAGCTGGTGGTGCCGTATGGCTTGATCCTAAGAAGACATCCCCTTACGAATTTTATCAATTCTGGTTCAATCAAGATGATAAAGACGTTATCAATTTGTTGAAGAAATTCACATTCCTAACAAAGGAACAAATTGAAGACTTGGCAGAATCAGTTAAAACAGCACCTGAAAAACGTTTAGCTCAAAAGACTTTAGCTGAAGAGGTTACTAAGTTTGTCCACGGTGAAGAAGCCTTGAAGACAGCTGAAAAGATTACAGACGTACTCTTCTCAGGAGAAATCCAAGAGTTAACAACAGAAGAAGTAGCTGAAGCCTTCCATGGAGTACCAAGTGCAGAAATCTCAGCCGATCCAATCAACTTAGTTGATCTATTAATTGCAACAAACGTCGATAAATCAAAGCGTCAAGCACGTGAAGATATTCAAAATGGTGCAATCAGAATCAACGGCGAAAGATTGACAGACACAACAATGGAAATCAATCCTAAAGATTCATTTGATGGTAAGTACATTGTTATCCGTCGTGGTAAGAAGAAGTATTTCTTGGCAACAGTTAAATAATAATCAAATATTTATTTTTGAATAAGTGTAATTAATATTGGGAGAGAGTGGGACAAAACATGTTCAGCTTTCGAGCATTAAGGCAAATAGCCCCAGTAATCCGATTTTGGATTGCTGGGCTATTTGTTTTAAGCGGAAAAAGCTATGTTTTGTTCCACGTTTATGCCGCATGTTTAAAGTTAATAATAGTTTTTCCCAAACTTCTTTTTTGAAGTTTGGCACTTTGAGTTTAAGATATAATTTCGTAAAAATTGCCAAATTGTATATATCCAAAGTTTATTCAAAGTAACTTGAGAAAACATCTGAGCGTTTAAAAATAAATTAGTCGGAAGAGCGGGGAAAAATTAACTGGCTGTGAAAGTGGCGTTAGAGCTTTAGCTCTTACCCCACCGGGCGTGTTTGGAGACTTGCTTGCAAGGCTTCAAACCGAGAGACGAGACCTTGGCTCGGCTCGGTCCGCATAGCCAGTTAATTTTTCCCCGCTCTTCCGACGGCCGCCCCAAAAAAGAAAAAACTATTGACGCTAGCCCCAAAATCGTATATATTATTTCCAACGAAAACTTTTAATCAAGTCCTGTGAGGCTTGGAAGGTTACTTACACATATGACGAAAAAAAGTGTAAACTTCCTTTCCTTGTGGGATAGGAAGTTTTTTGTTTACTTAAAGAAAATCAGGGAACTTTTAAATGGATCCAGTGAGGTCTAAAAGGTCGGAATAATTCCAAACTTTTAGGGACTAGCTGGATGAAAGCTAGCCCTTTTTAATTTGGAGGAAAACAATGAAAAATATACTTTCTATGTCACAATTATCAAACGAAGAGGTCTATAGCTTGATAAATTCAGCTATGGAGTTCAAAGAAGGCAAGAAATCAGCAATTGGTGCTGATAAATTTGCTATCAACCTTTTCTTTGAGAATAGTACGAGAACTAAATCAAGTTTCCAAGTAGCTGAAATGAAGCTTGGTATGAAAGAAATCGAATTTGAAGCATCAACTTCATCAACAACTAAGGGTGAAAGCCTTTATGACACTGTTAAGACTGAAGAAAGTATCGGAGCTTCAGTAGCAATCATTCGTCACAGCCAAGATAAATACTATGAAGACCTTGTAAATAATCATAATTTAAATATCCATATCATTAACGGTGGTGACGGAACTGGTCAACATCCTTCACAATCATTATTAGATTTGATGACAATTTACGAACACTTCGGTAAGTTTGAAGGTCTGAAGATTGGTATTATCGGAGATTTAAGTCATTCACGTGTGGCCCATTCTAATGCCGAAATTTTGACACGTCTAGGAGCTCAAGTGAACTTCGGTGGTCTAGATGCTTGGTATACTCCAGAATTTGCTGAAATTGGTCAACATATGAGCGTTGATGAACTTTGCCAAGAAATGGACGTTGTTATGTTGTTGAGAGTTCAACACGAACGTCTTTCTGAAGAAGAAAATAAGAACTTCTCTAAAGCAGATTATTTTGCTAAATATGGTTTGAATAGTGACCGCGTCAAAATGATGAAACCAGATGCTATGATTATGCACCCTGCACCAGTAAATCGTGGAGCTGAAATTGCTGATGACGTTGTAGAATGTGAAAAGTCATACATCTTCCCACAAATGGCTAACGGAGTATTCATGAGAATGGCCATGATTGAAGCTGTTTTGGAAGGGGACAAGGTGAAAAATGAAACTGCTGATCAAAAACGCCAAGTTGTTTTACACTAATAAATTAATTAACTGTGACGTTTTAGTTGAAGACGGTAAGTTCAAACAAATTGCCGAAAATATTGTGGCAACTGATGCTAAAATAATTGATGCTAAATTTCAATTGGTTACGCCAGGATTAGTTGATGTCCACGTTCATTTTAGAGAACCAGGTCAAGTTCATAAGGAAACTATTAGAACTGGCACCTTAGCTTCAGCTCATGGTGGGTTTACGACTGTTGGAGCAATGCCAAATGTAACTCCCGTACCAGATGATGCCAAAAAGTTTCAACAACAAGTAGCCTTGAATCAGGCTAATTCGCTAATTCACACATTGCAGTATGCACCCGTTACTGTGAACGAAACTAGTGATGAATTGGTTGATATTGAAGGGCTGGCTAAGTTAGGAGCTTTTGCTTTCTCAAATGATGGTCATGGAATTATGAACGCACAATCCATGTACGAGGCCATGGAACGAATCGCCGCTATCGATAGTCACTTAGCAGCACATGTTGAAGATAAGAATCTTTTCAATCGCGGTGTAATTAATTTTGGCTCAGCGTCACAACGTTTAGGCTTGCCAGGAATCAAACAGGTCGCCGAAACTTCACAACTTGCTCGTGATTTGGTTTTAGCTAAAGAGACTGGTGTACACTATCATGTCTGTCATATTTCAACTAAAGATGGTATTGAACTAGTCAGAATGGCCAAGGATGCTGGTATTAATGTCACTTGTGAGGTGTCACCACATCATTTGTTATTAAGTGATGCCGATATTTTAACTGATGATGCTAACTTTAAGATGAATCCACCGCTTCGTAGTGAAGCAGATCGCCAAGCATTAATTTCCGGACTGCAGGATGGTACGATTGACATGATTGCAACTGATCATGCACCACATGCTGAAAATGAAAAGAATCAAGGCTTTGAAAAGAGTGCGTTTGGTATCACGGGCATCGAAACGTCATTCCCATTAATGTACAGTCGTTTAGTTAAGACTGGAATTATCAGTTTGGAGCAATTATTGAATTTAATGACTGAAAAACCAGCACAGCTCTTTAATTTAAAAAATGCCGGCATTATTAAACTGAATCAAGCTGCCGATTTTGCCATTATTAATTTGGCAGATGAATACGAGATCAAAACAACTGATTTCTTATCAAAAGGGAAAAACAGTCCTTTTATCGGCCAAAATGTTTATGGGCAAGTCGAACAAACGTATATTGATGGAGAATGTGTCTATTCAAAATAAAAAATGAGGGGTAAAAATGAGTAAACCAGTAATAGTAGCGCTAGATTTTGCAGATGATTTTGAATGTATTAACTTCTTAAACCAATTTCCTAAGGATGAAAAATTGTTTTTAAAGATTGGTTTGGAAATGTTTTGTCAATTTGGTTATCCATTTGTCAGAAATTTGAGAGAACGTGGTTACAATATTTTCTTAGATTTGAAGTTGCATGATATTCCCAATACCGTTAAGAGAACGTGTGAAATGATTGCTAAATGGGATGTTCAGATGTTGACGGTTCATGCCACTGGTGGTGCCGAGATGATTGAAGCTGCTAAAAAAGGTTTGGACGGTTCTCAAACTAAATTATTAGCGGTCACACAATTGACATCACTTGGACAAAGTGAATTAGCTAATGAACTACAAGTACCTTTAAAGTCACAAGATTACGTGACACATCTAGCAAAATTGGCTTATCAAAATGGTGCCGATGGTGTTATTTCATCAGCACTTGAAGTTCCAATGATCAAAGATGCTACTAGTACTGATTTCTTATGTGTAACTCCAGGTATTAGACCTAAATCAGCCCAAGTTGGCGACCAAAAGCGTGTTGCAACACCGGCTCATGCGAGAAGTTTAGGTAGTGATGCTATCGTTGTCGGTCGTCCGATTACTCAAGCAGAAAATGGTCATCAAGCATACATGAATATTTGTAAGGAGTGGAATAAATAATGGATGAATTAGCAGTTGCAAATAATATTGCCGGACAATTATTAAAAATTAAGGCGGTTACATTAAGTCCCAAAGAGCCATTCACATGGGCCAGTGGTATTAAAGCTCCCATTTATACGGATAACCGTCTAACGATTGCTTATCCAGATTTCCGCCAAACAATTGCACATGATTTAGCTGAATTGATTAAAGAACACTATCCCGATGCTGAAGTTATCGGTGGTGTTGCCACGGCAGGAATTCCTCATGCTACTGGTGTGTCTAACATCTTGAATTTACCTTTAAACTATGTTCGTCCTCAAAAGAAGGATCATGGTAAGAAGAGTCAAATCGAAGGTCGTTGTCAAAAAGGTGATAAAGTTGTTCTAATTGATGACTTAATTTCAACTGGTGGTAGTATTTTAAAGGCTGTTAAGGCGGTTCGTGAAGAAGGTGGCGACGTGATTGGGACCGTGGCAATTTTTTCATATGGCTTGCCAGAAAGCACTCAAAACTTTGCTGACTATGATACGCAATTGTTCACATTGACAGACTATCCAACCATGATTGAAGTTGCCCAAGAACAAAATTATGTTGAAGCAAATGATATGGAATTATTAAAACAATGGTATCAAGACCCAGAAAGCTGGGGTAAATAATGGACTTATACAAATTAGTTCGTCCGGCAATTTTCAAAGTAGACCCAGAAGTTGATCATCATTTGGTAGCGACTGGTTTAAAAGTGTTTAATCAAACGCCACAAGTGTTACGAACGATGTTTCGAACAAAAAACTATGCTAATTTGAGTGTGACAGTTAAGGGTGTAACTTTTGATTCACCAATTGGTATTGCAGCTGGTTTTGATAAAAAGGCTGAGTTCTATAATAGTTTGGGTGCTTTAGGCGCTGGCTTTGTTGAAATTGGTAGTATTACTAAAAATGAACAACCAGGTAACAAGAAAAAGAGAATTTTTCGTTTGCCCCAAGATCAAGCAATTATTAACCGCATGGGTTTAAATAATGTCGGCGTGGAAGAAACTAGAAAACATCTAGCCAATACGCCTAAACACGTTAAGATTGGTATCAGCGTTGCTCCGGGACATGGGTTAGATAGCGACAGTATGATTGATGAAATGGTCGATAATATTGCACAGATTCACTCATTTGGTGACTACATTGCGTTAAATCAAAGTTGTCCTAATCAAAAGGGTGTAACGACGTTACAAGAAATTCCCGTGGCTAAAAAATTACTTCAAAAAATCCATAATTTGCATATCAAGGAACCAATTTTTTGTAAGTTTGGCAATGATATCACTTCTGAAAAACTGATTGAATTGTTAACTGAAGTAGGTCATTTGATAGACGGAGTGATTTTGACTAATACTGCTGCCAATCCTAGTTCTGTTCATGATAATTTGAAATCTGAGCATAAGAATGAAGGTGGCGGACTTAGTGGGAAGCCAATTTTTAAAAAATCATTGAGCTTAACAAAGGCTATCCATCAAGCATTCCCAGATTTGCCAATTATGTTTTCCGGTGGTGTTTTTACACCCGAAGATGCACAAGCGGCATTAATGGCTGGAGCAAGTTTGGTACAAGTTTATACAGGATTTATTTATAATGGTCCAACTATGATCAATCAAATTAACCAATATCTTTCTAAGAATGATGTTTTACAAAAAGTAACGTATTCACCTAAGATTGCAGAAGTTCCAGTGCGAGCTAGTGAAGATGTTGTCGTTACCGATATTGATGACAAGAAAAAAATTGAATTAGATGCTAATTCAGGCGCTTCATTTCTTGAATAATTATTAGAAGAAGTTCTGTGATTTTTACTTAAACGTGTAATGAAACATAGTATTTTCCTCTTAAAACAAACAAAACTAGTCGTCCAGTTTAGGATAGCTAGTTTTGTTTATTTTTATGCTGGAAGGTTAACTGTGTTTTGTTACATGTTTTTTTACGTTCTGAAAAAAATTTGAAAAATTACTTATTTGAATATCTTGAAAATCAATACTTCGATAGACTTTAATTATCGGATTAGATGGGGATTAGGGAGACTTCAAATGGAGGCAAGATTTTGGAAGAAATAATTTTATCAGTTAAAAATTTAAATAAGTCTTTTGGTAACAGACAGACGCTATTTGATATTAATTTTGAATGTCAAAAGGGCATATCATTGGTTTAGTTGGGGCTAATGGTGCCGGCAAGACTACAATAATGAAGGCCATTTTAAGTTTGATCAAAAGTGAAGGTCAGATAACTATTGATGGTCAAAAAACTACCTTCAACCACCATCCCATTTTACAAAAAGTCGGAGCATTAGTTGAGTATCCAGGCATTTATCCATACTTAAGTGGAAGAGATCACCTTAAATTATTTGTGAACGATTCAAAGGATAGTCAAGAACGTATTCAAACAATTATTAATGATTTGAAATTGAACGATTATATTGACCAAAGAGCCAAATTGTACTCTTTAGGGATGAAGCAAAAATTAGGAATTGCGATGGCTTTGGTCAACCAGCCTGATCTAGTTATCCTTGATGAACCTATGAATGGTTTGGATCCACAAGCAACAAAAGATTTACGTGAAATGATTTTGAAACGAAGAGATCAAGGTTTGACGGTTTTGATATCCAGTCATATTTTAGGTGAATTACAAAAATTAGCCGAAGATTTGATCGTGATTGACCATGGAAAAGTTATCAAAAGAACTACCATGAACGAATTATTAGCCAGTAATCAACATTTCATCGTAATTAAAACTAGTGATGATACCAAGGCACAAGAATTATTAGAGGTGGTTGGTTTTAAAACTGTCTCACAATCGCCATTGCGCTTTGCTTTGACCGAAAAAAATACCGTTGAAAGATTGATGAATATTTTGATGAAACAGCAAATTAATGTGACTGATTTACAGCATGAAGATGCTGATTTAGAAGAATCAATTTTGCAACTAATTGCAGAATAGGAGAAGATTATGGGCTATTTATATAAACAAGAAATTTTTAAGTTGTTAAAAAAGCGGAGTCTCTGGTTCTGTCTGTTATTTATCGTGTTACAAAATATTGGTATGGCAATTTTTAGCCAATCATATTCAAAATTCTTTGAAGCAAAATTATTATTTCAGTATGACTTTGCCTCGACATCATTTATTTCATTGATCATGATTGCAGCCAGTGCCACGATTATTTCGACAGAGTTTGAATACAATACGATTAAGAATGTAGTGATGCAGCCGTATTCGCGTGGCCAAGTTTTAGTCAGCAAGTGGTTAACTATTTTAACTTATTCAGTGGCAATCTACTTGTTGGCCATGATTTTGAGTTTGGTCGATAAGTTTGTTTTCTTTAACACTACCTTTTCGCTAAATGATAAGGTGAGTGGCGGTACTAATTTGGTTTGGCAAAGCTGGCTGATTAGTAATGGAGCCACTTTTATTACACTTTGGTTAATCTTGAGCGTTGTACTCTTATTAGCTGCCGTAATGAAGAAGGGTGCATTGGCCGTCGTAGTGGGTGTCGTGGGGTACTTTACCTTGGAAGTTATTAGTTCATTGATGTTTATCTTAATTGAAAGATGGAATTTCTTAAAATGGAATCCACTGAATTTTTTAAACTATCCCAGCCAATTGAGCAGAGGAGAATTACTTTCTAGACTGACGCACTTGAGTAATAATCAGATGTTAATGGGCAATATACTGTATATCGTATTATTTATGGCAATAGGTTTATTTTTCTTCTCGAGAAAAGAAGTTTAAAAAAATTATCTTTGATTCGTTGTTTAAACATGCTTGCACAAGTCTGACTATAATAGATTATGGAAATCAAAAAAATATTAAAAAAGGTGTTCGGTTCGGAGTGAACTGAACACCTTTTTAATGTTATCTAGCTTTGTAATTGGTGATATGCCGACACCTCCAGGAGCAATAAGATTAGGTCGCTGTGGGGACCGATTCGAGTCAGAGAGCGGTCTCGAATCTCGACTTTGAACCTCGCAAAAACCGCGAGTTTCAAAGCTCGTCCCGTGGTGTAAGCACTAAAGTGTCTAACGCCACCTTCACAGCAATCTAATTTTATTGCTCCTTCCGGCTAGTTTATTCGTTGTTTTTTATACAGAATAATATTGAATTTTATATACATCAATTAGTATATTTGTGCTTTGAATAAACGGAACACTATAAATTAAATTCTATCTTGAATCTTTCAATAACCTAAATCTGTTAAGAAGGATTGTTAATGTAGTCGAAATAGACTTTTAAGAAAATTATCTACGGTTAAGAGTCATCGACAAGCAACAAAACAACAGTTTTTATTGAAAGCAAATGGCTCCAGTAATCTCAAAATGGATTACTGGAGCCATTGTTTTAATGCTAAAAATCTGACTGTATTTTACATAAATAATGTGAAGATAAAACCAATGATTCCAACGAGTAAACTGTAAAATAAAGCTGGAACAACGGTTTTACGTAAGATATTTCCTTCTTGTCCAGACAATCCAACTACGGAACTGACTGAAACGATATTATGTACACAAATCATATTTCCGGCGGCAGCACCGATTAGTTGTGCTGCCAAGACTAAATCTTTACCGACACCCGCTTTAGCAGCAATATCAGCTTGGATTTGGCCAAAGGTCAAGGTTGAAACGGTCGTGCTTCCTGTAACGAATGATCCTAGTTGGCCAAGGAATGGGGCAATGATAATCCAAACTGATGATAAGTATTTGGAGATAACTTTTGCTATAAACATGGGCATACTGGGTAAATTAGCATTATTCAATTCAGAGTTGGTGAAAATTTGTACCATTATTAAAGTTACGATTAAGGCTAAGGCAGTTGATCTCATTGAGAAAGCCACTCTTTTGGCAATTGGCAAGAAACTTTTGAGTGATTTAACTTGGAGCAACAGACCAATGATAACCGCAATTGTTAATAGGGTTCCGGGTGAATAAAGGAATTCCCAGTCTGAATTAATTTGTGAGAATCCGAGAATATTTTTCCACGATAAATTGACATTTGTGACTAAGAAATTTTTAAGTGGATTAATTGTACGAGTCGCCAATAGCATCAAAATAACGACAATGTATGGTGACCAAGCAGTTAAGAGTGACATCTTATTGTCTGACTTAACTGTTTGTGTTGAAGTGGTCCAGGGATGTTCAAAGACTGATTTTGGTAGTAAGAATTTAAGTTTAATTGAAATAATAGCAATAATAATTGTGGCAAATGGTGCTAAGATTGCTACGAATTCATAACTGATTGTAAATGATACTAAAAGTGCAAACAGACTATAAGTGATGCCGATAAAGAGCGACCAAGGTACTAGCGTTAAAAAGTCTTTCAGATGATTGGTATCTTTTTTGCCGAATAGAAAAGTTAACATCAAAACTAAAATCAAGGGCATGAATGTCCCTGCAAATAAGTCTAACTGGGTAATACGTTGACCGATAGCATTAAGAAAGTCGGCTTTTTCACTAACGTTACTAAGTCCGACGGTTAATGGTGTACCAACTGCCCCAAAAGCGGCTGGAGTTGAGTCAGCAACTAATGCCAAAGTTACAGCTGCCATTGGTGAAAAACCTAAAGCAATCATTAATGGAGCTGTAACCATTGCTGGAGTACCGAATCCGGAGACACCTTCGATTAGTCCACCGAATAAAAAGGCAACTAATAAAACTTGTAACCGCATGTCAGCAGAAATAGTATGGAACCCGGCGTTAATGCGTTCAATCGCTCCAGTGTGCTGTAAGATATTTAACATCATCAAGGCTCCAAACAAAATCCATAAGATCGGTAACGCCTTATGAATTGATTGCATAATTGAAGCCAGTAGAACGGTTGTGGGCATTTTCCAAAAGAAAAATCCCTCTAATAAAACAATGAATGCACTGATCGACATGCCCTTAGTGGCTGGCATGTTGAGGATGCCTAGTAAAACTAGTGGCAAGATGACCGCTGATAGTGCAATTAGAATCATAAAATAACTCCCTCTTAAATCAATTTTATACATTATATAATTTTTGACTTATGGTTGTGAATAAGATTCTTAAAAATATTTTATTGAATAATGATAGAAATACGTATGGTGCTGGGTAAATGTGCCGCCTCCAAGAGTAAGAAATTTTTGGTCGCTATAGGGACCGCCGAAAGCCAAGGTCTTTCGGCTCGATTTTGAACCTCGCACAAATCGCGAGTTTCAAAACTCGTCCCGTGATGTAAGGGATAAATCCCTAACATCACCTTCACAGCGACCAAAAATTTCTTGCTCTTTCCGGCTAGTTTATTGAATCGATAGTGAATAATTTTAAGTATTATTCTGTAATTGATGACTAGAGTTATAGGATACGGAGTATATTGGAGCTTTCATAGTAAAAATATCGACTAGCACCACACATAGATGAAAATTAAAGCATTGAAAGTGGCCCACCATTAATTCCTTTTGTAACGACGACGTCGTCAGGGTTGATTTTAGTTTGCTCACTTAACAATTGATTTAAATGTCTCTTGAAATCTTCTTCTTGTAATTGTGATTTAACGTGCCAAGCGGATAGATTTCCATTAGCGGAGACTTGACCTAAATCTGAAATGCCTTTAAGGGTTTTAGGGTCGACGACTTCATCTGAAGCAATGTCGACGAAATAATTTGTATACCAAAGTTGAAATGCCATAATTTTCCTCCCATATTTTGTTATTCTTATCATATAATATTTTCGATGAAAATAATCAGATTGACTTGTTGTATTTTAAAAACGGGTGGGCAATTAAATTATGGCAAGTTACAATTAATGGGTGAGGTAGATTATGAAACAAATTACATGTCAACAAACACGTACGATAAGTGAGCGCATTATTTTTGATGGAGATTTAAACGATAAACAGACACTCTTTGGTGGCAAAACGTTGAGCCTTTTGGATGAAAATGCTGGTTTGGCTAGTTTTAAATTAGTCCATGCTAAAATTGCAACAGCTAGTTACGATCATGTTAACTTTTGGCGACCTATAACAACTGATAAGTATGTCAAATTCGAATCTTTTGTGACTGGTGTTTCTGGTCGGCAAATCGAAGTTTTTACGAAAGTTATCAGCCACGATTTGAAAACAGATATTACTGAAGTGGCCTTTACGAGTTTTTGTACATTGGTAGTTTTACGTTCAGCCCAACAAATTGAATTGCCAGAATTAGTACCAGAAACTGATGAGGAAAAGTATCTCTGTGCGGGCTTCGCTGATCGATTGGCTGCTAGAGAAGAAGAACGTAGTAATAAAGATGACTTTTTAAGCCATTTAACATTAGATTAGAACTTTGTACCCGTGAACAACAAAAAAAGTTGTTCATGGGTATTTTTGTTTTTTACCCGGGAATACCCGATGTTAGCAAATAAAATACTATTTTAGATAAATTACTTTGACACACACAGTAATTGGTGATACATTATTGTCATGGAAATAGAAGGTAGGGATGAATGTGAAACCACTAATTTCTAAAGATATTATTCGTGGCCATACGACAACCATCGTTTTAAATATTCTTAGTCAAGGTGATAGCTATGGTTATGAGATTGCCAAGATGGTTAAGGTTTTGAGTCGTGATGCTTATGAGTTGAATGAAGCAACTTTGTACACAGTTTTCCGTCGACTGGAAAAAAACGGTGATATCACTAGTTACTGGGGTGATGAAAGTCAAGGTGGTCGTCGAAAATACTATCAAATAACCGACCAAGGTAAACAAACTTTGACGGATAATATTAAAGCTTGGAATTTTGCTAAAGAAGTCATTGATGACTTGATTTTAGGAAGGATTGAAGATTATGAGTGAAATGATAAATGAATTAGTAGATGAAAAATTAACTAAGATTTTTGCAGATTACCCAACAACTGATAACTTAAAAGAATTACAGGAAGAGTTGGCCTCCGACTTAATTGCTTCAGCAGAAGATAAGAAAACTTCTGAAATGAGTGATCAGGCGGCAGTTGAAAAGGCCTTTCAAGAATTTGGTGATATTGATGAGGTTATTAATCAAGTCTTGCATGAAGATGACCAGTCTGACAATCATTATCACAAAACGATCCATGAACATCATATTGATTTGGACGATGATGGTGTTCGAATCGACAACGGAAAAGTTTTGAATATTGATGAAGATGGTTTAACAATCAACAATGGTCGAACTGTTCGGATTGACGGTAATGGTGTGAAATTAGGGAACATGATTATTAACGAAAATGGGATTAATTTTCACGGGCAACCACAACCTGAAACTTCCTTTGACGAATTCAATGCTAAATTTAACAATAATGATTATGATACTGAAGTCCATGTGGAATCTTTACCTTTGACAGATGAGAATGAATTTTCTGTTGAGGATGTTGAAAAAGTAGATGTTACTTACGAGAATGCAGACGTTAAGATTTTACCTACTAAGGGTGCAAAAATTTTAGTTCGTGAGTATATGTCTCGCACGAATCCTGACTATCAAGTTAAAACTGATTTGGTAGACTGGACTCTAGTCATCAAACAAGGTCGTTGGCCACACTTTTTACCACTAAAAGTTAAAGTACAAATCTTATTACCAGAGAATTTTGCTGGAAAATTACGAGTAAATAATCGTAATGGTAACTTACTGATGCAAAATTTGAGCCAACTGGAAGCAGCTTTAATCAATGTCAGAAGTGGTTTAGTCAATGTTAGAGATGTTAAGATTAATCAATTATTGATTAATGCCAATTCAGGAAAAGTAGTCATGGAAGATTTGAATGTTACAGGTGACTTATCGGTTGAAGCTAGAAGTGGTGTGATTAAGTTAGATAATATTTATAGTCCCAATTATAATATCCTTGCTCGTAGTGGAACTATTAAGGGAGTTGACCTTGGTGGTGGCGGTAAAATCGTGGCTAAATCAGGGACAATCAAATTGGAGTTTGCTAGAGTGACGGGCGATGTCGATGTAACAAATACTAGTGGAACGGTCAGATTAACCATGCCTGAACATGATTCATATAATTTTGATTTGGAAGCTAAGAGTGGAACTGTCAAGATGAACCATGCTGCTAACTACAAACATGATGTTCAAAGTCTTAAAGAAGGAACTGTCGGAGCCAATCCCCAATATAATTTGTCAGTTAGAGCAGTTTCCGGAACAATTAAAGTAAATTAAAAAAACTGAGACGAAAATTATATTTTCGTTTCAGTTTTTTAATTTATTTTAGTATTCAAAAATTGAATGGCATTGTTTAAACGATACATTGTGTGTTGAGGATCGTGTAATTGGTCAAAAGAGAGATCTAACTTAGCATTGGTCTGATTCATATTAAGTTTCAGGAAAAAAGGCTTGCGCAACCAAGGAAAAATTGACTGCTTAGCTGGATTGATTTTTAAAATATCTTCACTCTGAAACTGGTGATTTTCCTCGTTAATGGAAAAACTTTTAACTTGTGAATAGCTGATAAATTGAAAGTCAGCTTGATTGGGAAGGATAATTAATTTTAATTTGTCCCAATAAGTAGTCATTTTATAGTAAGAAATTCCGTGTTTTTCTAGTTGCCAGTGACCAAACAATTTTGGTAAATAAATTGGAAAATAAACGCAAAGTAGTGAAAATAAAACTATCAAAAATGATAATATACCAGTCTTTATGTCAGCGGTTAATCCTAGGGCCCCAGCCAAAAAGCTGACTAAAAAACTTACAATTATTGGACGATGATTGATTCTTTTTCCGAATTCGATCGTATCGAGCATTCTAATATCTCCCTCTTGAATCTAATAATATTGTAATATTCAGAAAGCGTTTACACAACTGATATTAAAGGAAAATTTATTTACAAATATTTCTTTGGAAAGCATTGTAATAGTTTATTTTATCGTATATCCTGAAACTATATTATAAATATAGGAGGGTTGATTTATGGAAAAGAAGGCAAAAAAATGGCAAATGCCATCGGCTTATACAATTTTGTTCTTCCTAATAATCGTAGTTGCTATTTTAACTTGGATTATTCCTGCAGGTGAGTACGCAACTACTAAAGCGGGAAACATTATTGCGGGGACTTATAAAGCCCGTGCTAGCAGTCCCCAAGGTATTTGGGATGTATTTATGGCACCAATCAATGGGATGGTTGGTACCGACATTACCGAAGGCTCCATTTCAGTTTCACTCTTTATTTTGGTTATTGGTGGTTTCCTAGGGGTCGTCAATAAAACTAAAGCACTAGATGATGGAATTAGTGCGACAGTTCGTAAATATCATGGTAAAGAAAAAGCTCTTATCCCAATTTTAATGACCTTATTTGCAATCGGTGGTTCAACATATGGTATGGGTGAAGAAACGATTGCTTTTTATCCAATTTTGATTCCTGTTATGATCAGTGTTGGATACGATTCGATCACAGCCATTTCATTAGCTCTGATTGGGTCACAGGTTGGTTGTTTAGCTTCAACAGTTAACCCATTTGCGACAGGTGTTGCTTCACAAACAATTAACATTTCACCTGGTGATGGTTTGATTCCACGTTTTATTTTATTGATTATTGTAACTGGTATTAGTATCGCTTATGTTATGCATTATGCTGACAAAGTTAAGAAGGATCCCTCACAGTCGGTTGTTTTTGAACGTCGTCAGAAGGACCTTGAAGAATTCAACATGGAAGAAAGATCAGTTGGCGATAAGCTAACTAAGAAACAAAAGAGTGTTCTTTGGCTATTTGCCTTAACATTTGTTGTAATGATCACTAGTTTGATTCCTTGGACAAGTTTGAATCCTAACTGGACATTCTTCGAAAGCTTTACAAAGTGGCTAACAAAGATTCCGTTCCTTGGCGCTTTAATTGGTAAGGATATTGCTCCACTAGGTACATGGTACTTTACAGAAATTACGACATTGTTCTTTATGATGTCAGTTATCATCATGTTTGTTTTCCACATGAAAGAATCAGACTATATTAGTGCTTTCATGAATGGTATGACAGAATTTATTAGTGTTGCTATTATTGTTGCCGTTGCTCGTGGTATTCAAGTTATCATGAATAATGGTTACATTACTGCTACAGTCTTGCATGCTGGTGAAACTGGTTTGCAAAATCTTTCTGCTGGTGTCTTCATTGTTTTGACATACATTTTCTATATTCCAATGTCATTTTTAATTCCTTCAACTTCCGGTCTTGCTGCCGCTACAATGGGAATTATGGGACCACTTGGTAAGTTCTCAGGCGTTGACGGTTCACTAGTTATTACGGCTTATCAATCAGCTTCAGGACTAGTTAACTTGATTACACCAACTTCTGGTATCGTTATGGGTGCCTTGGCAATTGGTCACGTTGATATCGTTAAATGGTGGAAGTACATGTGGAAGCTTATTGCCATTTTATTCGTGGTTATTGCCGTATTCTTAGTTATTTGTTCAATGTTTAAATAATTTTTGGAAATAATTCTGGGGGTTTGAATAATGGAACAATTTATTACAGATGAGATTCAAGATGCAGCTATTAAGGACTTAGGTGAATTAGTTGGGATTGCCTCATACAATGACAAGGCCGAACCTAATGCGCCTTTTGGTAAGGGACCTAAAGCAGCCCTTGATAAGGCGATGGAATTAATGGAAAAATTGGGTTATACAACTCATGAAGATCCAGACGGTTACTATGGCTATGCTGATATTGGTGAAGGTGATGAAACCTTTGGTATTGTTGGTCACTTGGACGAAGTCCCAGCCGGAAACTTAGAAGCTTGGGATGTTGAACCTTATAAGCTGACTATCAAAGACGACAAGCTATATGGTCGTGGAACTCAAGATGATAAGGGACCAACAATTTCAGCTATTTATGCTATTAAGTCAATTTTGGATAAAGGCTACAAATTGAACAAGAAGATTCGTGTGATCTTTGGTACCGATGAGGAAATTTTATGGAGATGTTTAGCCGAATATAACAAGAAGGAAGACCCAATTGATTTGGGAATTGCTCCTGATGCTGAATTTCCATTGATTTACGCTGAAAAAGGTTTGCAACAATCATATTTGACAGGTCCTGGCTCGAATGAATTGAAACTTGACCTTGAGAATGCCTTCAATGCGGTTCCTGGTAAGGCAATTTATGATGGTCCTAAACAAGCTGAGGTCTTTGCTGCCTTACAAAAATTAGGCTTTGATGCTGATCAAAAAGACGGTGAAATTGAAGTTCATGGTAAGTCAGTTCATGCTATGAATGCCCCAGAAGGTGTTAATGCCGTTGTTAGATTAGGGATGGCTTTGGCTGAAGTCTTTCCAGATATTAAAGTCTTACAATTTTTGAAGACATTTGGTGAAGATGCTAATGCGACAAACTTGTTGGGTGACGTTTCTGATGATGTTTCTGGTAAGTTGACATTCAATATTTCAAGTTTGAAGATCACACCAGAAGAGTCAAGAATGCAAATTGATATGAGAATTCCTGTTAAAGTTGATCATGATCAATTGATTCAACAAGTATCTGATGCTGTTGCCAAGTTTGATATGAAGTATGAAAACTTTGATTACGTAGCTCCATTATATGTTCCAAGAGATAGCGAGCTAGTTAAGACATTGATGCAAACATATCAAGATTTGACTGGTGATACAAAGTCACAACCTGCTATTTCCGGTGGGGCAACCTTTGCTAGAACTATGCATAACTGTGTGGCTTTTGGTGGAATGCTACCAACCACTCCTGATTTCATGCATCAAGCTAACGAAAACTGGAGTAAGGCTGATATGAGAAAAGCTATGGAAATCTTTGCTGAAGCAATTTATCGTCTTTGTGTCAAATAAGTTTCTTATTTTTGAAAGAAAATAGGGCAGATGTCCTATTTTTTTTTGCATTCAAGGCTAAAAATTTGTTTTATTTTTGAAAATTAGGTAGCGTAGCAGTTAGGAAGTAATGAGATTTTATAAAACGGCTATAAACATATTTGAGGTGTAGGAGTAATGTTCGATTTTAATACGCAACCACGTAAATTTAAATTTCAAGGTGAGGTTACAGTACCTGGTGACAAGAGTATTGCACATCGAGCCATTATGTTTGGTGCGTTGGCTGATGGGGTGACTCAAATCAGCAATTTCATGTATGCCGATGATTTGGCTGTTACGGTCAAAGCTTTTAGGGAGCTTGGTGCTAAGATTCATACGGAAATTAGCAATAAGGATATGATAATTAAAGGAGTTAATCATCAATTAAAGCCTTTAGATCATCCCTTGCAGATCGACAATGTTGGTACTTTGAGAAGTCTGTTATTTGGGGTGTTAGCTAGCAGTACCAATGCTTATGAAGTACAAGGTGGTAAATACCTCAGTCAGCGTCCTACAAGCCACTTAGTGAGCCTTTTAAAAGAGATGGGTGCAAGCTATCAGCCCACGACTGAGCAGGCATTACCGATGCAGATTACTGGTAGTAATAATCTGCAAGGAATTACATATCATCAAGATATCTCAAATGCCCAAATAAAAAGTAGTTTAATCTTGGCAGGAATTTATGCGAACAGCGACACGAAATTAATTCGTAAGTTACCAACACGTAATCATACGGAAATTTTGGCTAATTATTTTGGAGCTGATGTGACTGTCGATCCAGAAATTATTACCGTTCATGCTGGTCATAGTGATTTACGCGGACAAGATTTAACGATACCGGGTGACTTTTCATCAGCTGCAATGTATATTGCCGGAGCTTTATTGTCAGAAGGAAGCCAGATTACTTTGCCTAGGGTAGGCCTGAATACAACGCGGATAGGCTTGTTAAATGTTGTTAAACAAATGGGCGCTAATATTGGTATCGAAAACCGCTCGATTAACAGTGTTGAGCCATTTGGTGATTTAGTTATCAAAGCGCAAAAATTACATGGAACGGTGATTTCTGCCAAACAAGTGCCGTTTATTATTGATGAGATACCTTTGATTGCACTGTTGGCTTCTCAAGCTAGTGGACAAACGATTATTGATGGAATCCACGATGTTTATTTACAAATTAGTGACCGATTGATCAATATGCGGACTGAATTAGCTAAATTAGGTATTGTTATGCAAGTTCATGATGATCAAATTATTGTTGACGGAAATCAAGAAATCAAGGTTAAAGATGATGTTGATAGCCATAATGATCACCGAATTGCGATGATGCTTTGTATCGCTTCAATTTTGACGGATCAGCCATTTAAAATAAAAAATATTGAAGCTATTGATGTATCCTATCCAGGATTCATTGCTGATCTAAATAAAGTCCTTGTCACAAAGTAATTGTGAAAGGGACTTCTTTTTTTACAGGCAGTGTCGTATGATTGTAATAAATTGTATCAATGTAAGGGGTTACGTAACTAATGATTGAGTTTATTGGAACTGACTTAGACGGAACGTTACTGAATAGTTACAGTCGAATATCATCCAAAAATGTCCAAGCTATTCGTAATGCGGTCAATTCTGGAATTGAATTTGCTATTTGTTCGGGGAGAACGTTACATTCTGTAAATAAGTATTTTGAAAATGATTTGAAAGTACCAGGTTATCGAGTTGTTTTAAATGGGGCAGTCGTCGTTGATCCACAGGGGAAAAAGGTAATCGACCAACCACTCGACCATGCTGTCGTAGCTGAAATGTTGAAACGGTCTGAATTTAGCAAATTTAAAGTTGTCTTAGATGGTTTGAATGACGTACACATTTATGACCCCAATCACAGTTGGACAACGTATTTTGAAGGGATGAGCCGTCATCATATCAAGGCCCGTTCCATGGGTGATCTGCAAAAGATGAATGATAAAGCGGACTTCAATGTCTATAAAGTATGTTTCAGTTGTCAGCCCAGTCGGTTAAAAGAATTACAGAAGAAATTAGAGTCGTTTACATCATTGCCAGTGACTATCAGTCGCTCTGGTAGCTATTATTTTGAAATCAATCGTCAAGATGTTACAAAATTGTCAGCACTGCAAAAGATTTCAGGTGACACAGGAATCCCCATGCAGCATTTCATGTGTTTTGGTGATTATGGTAATGATTTGGATATGGTCAAAGAAGCTGGCTATGGCGTTGCTATGGATAATGCAATTGATAGTGTCAAGGGTGCGGCGTGGAAAATAACTGGAACAAATAATCAAGATGGTGTGGCAACCATGATTAATCAAATTTTGGAAGATTCATCAAAGTTGTAAAGCTGGTTATAGAGTCGAATATATGAAAGGCTAGATATTTTTTCTTGGTATTAATCCAGAAAAAGTATCTAGCCTTTTATTATGTTTAATTTCAAATAATGCGACACTTTTTATCAAATTGATTGGTTATACCGTATCAAAAATAACAAATACACTAAAGTGGGTCTCAAAATAGTCTGGTATGAATCTATTCTGTTACGGATAAATATTTTAATAGCATGGTTGTTACAGAATCCTATTCAAACGGTAATAAAAGACATGAAAATAAGTTATCCTTGAGTTAATAAAGAACTAGTCGGAAGATTCGGACAGTGGTTACTGGTGGTGAATGTGGTGTTAGGACGACCGCTTTTGTCGTTCTTACAGCACCGGGCGCGTTTAAGACTTGCCGAACTTGCAAGGCTTAAACCGAGGTCCGAGACCGTGGCTCGGGCCGTTCCGCACCACCAGTAACCACTGTCCGAATCTGGAGACGGCATATAAAACCTATTAATATCAAGAAATAACCATTACGACGTTCAATATTAATTAAAATTTGTTTTTTAGTAAAAACATCTTGATAAATTTCAGTAAGCGTTATACAATCTAATTGTTCTATGAAAGCGTTTTTAGTAAACGTTTTAGCAAAAAAACAAATAAATAAAATCACGGATCAAGAGGGGTATTTAATTATGGCTGAAAAAACAATTATGTTATGTTGTGCAGCAGGTATGTCAACAAGTTTACTAGTATCAAAGATGCAAAAGGCTGCTGAGAGTGATGGCATTGATGCAGAAATCTTCGCTGCCGCTGCTGCTGATGCAGATGCAAAATTGGAAGAAAAACATCCTGATGTATTAATGCTTGGACCTCAAGTAAGATATCTTGAAGGACAATTCAAAGACAAGTTGAGTATTCCTGTTGAAGTAATCAACATGCAAGACTACGGAATGATGAACGGTGAAAAGGTTCTACGTGAAGCTGTAAAATTAATCGGTTAATCATTAATAAAAAAAACACACAAGGGGCGCAAATTAGCACCCCTTTAGTTATTTAAAATAAAGAAAACGCTTAAATTATTGAGGGAGATTTATAAAATGGCTGAAGAACAACATGATGAACAACTACAAACAGTAATGGGACTAATTATCAATGGTGGTAATGCCAAGAGTTCAGCATTTGAAGCTATCAATGCTGCTAAGAAGGGTCAATTTACAGTTGCTGATCAAAAATTGAAGGAATCAGATGACTTTCTAGTAGATGCTCATAACTCACAAACAGATATGCTTACTAAAGAGGCTAATGGTGAACATGCAAAAGTTACTTTATTGATGGTTCACTCACAAGACCACATCATGAATGCAATCACATTCAGAGACTTGGCTGGAGAAATTGTTGATTTGTACAAGAGACTTGCTAAAGAAGGGAAATAATTTCAATGAGTGAAGGAATTCAAATGCCCGAAGGTTTCCTTTGGGGTGGCGCCGTAGCAGCTCATCAATTAGAAGGTGGCTGGAATGAAGGCGGCAAGGGTGTAAGTATTGCTGACGTTATGACGGCTGGTGCTAATGGAGTTGCTCGTAAAGTAACAGATGGTGTCAAGGATGGAGAAATTTATCCTAATCATTGGGGTAATGACTTCTATCACAAGTATCCTGAAGACATCAAGTTGTTCGCCGAATTAGGTTTGAAATGTTTCAGAACATCAATTGCTTGGACAAGAATTTTTCCAAATGGTGATGAAACAGAACCTAATGAAGCCGGTTTAAAATTTTATGATGATATGTTTGATGAATGCCTTAAATATGGTATTCAACCAGTAATTACTTTGTCACATTTCGAAATGCCATACCATTTGGTTAAAGAGTACGGTGGTTGGAGCAATCGTAAGTTGATTGATTTCTTTGATCGGTTTGCTGAAGTTTGTTTCAAGCGTTATAAGGATAAAGTTAAGTATTGGATGACTTTTAATGAAATCAATAATCAAACTGATTGGCGTGATCCACATCCATTGTTGCAAGACTCTGGTTTGGAATTAGGCAAAGATGACAACTGGGAAAAAGAAATGTTCCAAGCTGCTCATTATGAGTTTGTTGCCAGTGCACATGCGGTTCAAATCGCACATAAGATCGATTCAAGTTTACAAGTTGGTTCGATGATTGCAATGTGCCCAGTTTATCCATTGACTTCTAAGCCTGCCGATATTATGAAAGCCGAGCGTGCTATGCAATATCGTTACTACTTTGGTGACGTTCAAGCACTTGGTTTTTATCCAGAATGGATTGAAAAGTATTGGGCTCGCAAGGGTTATGATCTTGATATTACCGCTGCTGATTTGGCAACAATTAAGGCTGGCACGGTTGATTATGTTGGCTTTAGTTATTACATGTCATTCACAACACAAGCTAAAGATGGTGAAACTCATTTCGACTATGATGAACATAACGATTTGGTTTCAAACCCATACGTAGAGAAATCAGATTGGGGTTGGCAAATCGATCCCGTTGGACTTCGCTATGCTATGAATTGGATGACAACACGTTGGCATAAACCATTGTTTATCGTTGAAAATGGTTTTGGTGCACACGACAAGTTAGAAGCTGATGGTAGTATCCATGATCCATACCGCATTTCTTATTTCCATGATCACATTTTACAAATGGAAAAAGCTGTTAAAGAAGACGGTGTCGATTTAATTGGTTACACACCTTGGGGTCACATTGACTTGATTTCAGCAAGTACCGGTGAAATGAAGAAACGTTACGGTATGATTTATGTTGATCAAGATGATGAAGGTAACGGTAGTTTGAAACGTTATAAGAAGGACTCGTTTGCTTGGTATAAGAAAGTTATCGCCTCAAACGGTCAAGATATCGCAGAATAAACAAAAGAGGGAGAGCGTTTTTAGATGACTGAAACAACAAAAAGTGGTTTAAGAAAAGACTTCCTATGGGGTGGAGCTGTTGCAGCTAACCAACTCGAAGGTGCCTGGAATGTTGATGGAAAAGGTGTCAGTGTCTCAGATATTATGACCGCTGGTGCATATCAAAAGCCACGTGAAATTACTGATGGTATTATCCCCGGTAAAAATTATCCTAACCATGAAGCAATCGACTTTTATCACCAATATAAGAGTGATGTGAAATTATTTGCTGAGATGGGTTTTAAATGCTTTAGAACATCAATTGCTTGGACAAGAATTTTTCCAAATGGTGATGAAACAGAACCTAACGAAGCTGGTTTGAAGTTTTATGATGATTTATTTGATGAATGTTTAAAATATGGAATTGAACCTGTGATCACTTTGTCACATTTTGAAATGCCATATCACTTAGTTGAAGAGTATGGTGGCTGGAGAAATCGTAAGGTAATTGATTTCTTTGTAAAATTTGCAACCGTTTGTTTTAAACGTTACAAAGATAAGGTTAAGTATTGGATGACCTTTAACGAAATCAATAACCAAACTACCTTTACTAATGACTTTGCTATCGCTACTGATTCGGGCTTGATTTTCAGAGATAATGAATCAGAAGCTGAACGTGAAGCCTTGATGTATCAAGCATCTCATTACGAGGTAGTTGCTAGCGCATTAGCTGTTAAAATTGGTCATAAGATCAATCCTAATTTTGAAATTGGTAATATGGTTAACTTTACGCCAGTTTATCCAGCATCAGCAGATCCACGTGATATTCTTCTAGCCGAGAAGGCCATGCAAAGACGTTACTGGTGGGCTGATGTACAAGCATTGGGTGAATATCCAGTCGGCATGGAAGCATACTTCAAGAATCATGATTTAAGACCTGATATTACTGAAGAAGATCGCGTTGTTTTACTTGAAGGAACAGTCGATTACGTCGGCTTTAGTTACTACAATTCCATGACAGTTAAATACAGTGATGATAATCCTGAATTTAAGTTTGTCGGTGATCGTGAAACAGTTAAAAATCCTAATTTGAAATATAACGATTGGGGCTGGCCAGTTGATCCAATTGGTTTGCGTTACTCAATGAACTGGTTGACAGAACACTATCACAAGCCAGTAATGATTGTTGAAAATGGTTTCGGTGCTTACGATAAAGTTGAAGCTGATGGCAGTATTCATGATGACTATCGTGTTGATTACCTTAGAGCACACATTCAACAAATGATAACAGCGGTTAATGAAGATGGTGTGGATCTATTAGGTTACACACCTTGGGGCTGCATTGATTTGGTTTCTGCAGGAACAGGTCAAATGTCCAAACGTTACGGTTTCATTTATGTTGATAAAGATGACGAAGGTAACGGAACACTTGAACGTTCAAAGAAGGACTCATTCTACTGGTATCAAAAAGTAATTCGTTCAAACGGATCACAATTAGACTGAGTCAATTAAAAGAAGCTGAGACAAAATCGTAAATTTTTGTCTCAGCTTCTTTTGTTAATTGCCGCCTCCAGTAGCGTGAAATGTAGGCTGCTGTGGGGACCGCCTGGAGCCAAGGTCTCCAGGCTCGATTTTGAACTTCGCAAAGTACGCGAATTTCAAAACTCGTCCCGTGGTGTAAGGGATAAATCCCTAACGCCACTTGCACTGCTGCCTACATTTCACGCTACCGGAGGCTAGGTTATTAGCAATATTCTTTAATATTAAAATACAGAATTATTCACTAAAAAAATAGTCATGATTAGTGTGTGAACTAGTTGAATTTATATATATTTTTACATTCCCTCCATAGCGACCTAAATTTCTTGCTCCTGGAGGCGGAATATTACCTAATATCCATAGTCAAGCACATTTAAAGTGATTTCGTTATAGAATATGTAATTTGTTACATATATAATAGAAATATATTTACTAAAATAGATATAGACCAATTACAAAGGAGGTCAAAATATGTTCCCATATCAAAAAGTTCATGAACTCAATCGTTTGGAATTGATTGTTTACAAATACATTATTGGTCATACAAAAGAAGTTCAAAATATGACTATTCGTGAGATGGCTGATGCTGCTCATGTTTCAACGACTACTATTTTAAGATTTTTGAAGAAGATGGATTATAGTGGCTTTTCCGAATTCAAATTTGCTCTAAAACAAAGTCTGAAGCAACCTACTAAAGCTCAACAGGATCCTAGTATGGAGCCTATTAAGAATTTCTTCCAGTTGGTTGCTGATGAGGAACCATTTGATAACAAGATTAATCAGGCGGCAGATATGATTAACGCGGCTGACTTAGTTTTGTTTTTTGGAGTAGGTAATAGTGGCCGCGTCGCTCAGTATGGCTCCAGTATTCTTTCAAGTTATGGAGTTTACTCTTTACCAATAATTGATCCATTCCAACCAGAACCTTTTTCAGACCGTGATTTTTCAAAAACCTTATTAGTTTTGGTTTCTGTGTCAGGTGAGACGGATCAGGTCTTGGAACAAGCACGTTATTATAAGAAGAATGGGGCGGAAACGATAGCTTTAACGGCTAATTCGTACTCTGTTTTAAACCAAATAACAGACTTTTCGATTTCGTATGACACTCCACAAAACCGCAAAGGTCACATTAATGTGACAACACAGGTGCCAATCGTGTACACACTAGAGCAAATTGCTAATTGTGCTTACCACAAGATGGTAGACCAAATTGATAATAGATTTACGGAACATGTTACGGATTAGTAACGTGTTTTTTTTATGATAACTTATTATTTCGTTCATAAAAGTACACAATTATTAATGAAAAGGGTTACAATGGTTCTTGTAAGCAGTTACCAGTGTTTCTGCTTTGTAACAAATTTTATTTGAGGGGTTTTGCACATGGCTGAAAAGAAAAACGGCAGCTTTGTCCAAGATAAGATTATTCCTATCGCCGGCAAGCTTGCTTCTTCTCGTCATTTGATTGCATTGCGTGATGGTATGACATTAGCTGTTCCAATGATCATCATTGGTTCATTGTTCATGATTATCGCACAATTTCCAATTCAAGCCTATCTAGACTTCATGGCTAGTATCTTCGGTAAGAACTGGGCAACAGTATTACAATATCCAACCAACGCTTCATTCCATATCATGGGATTGATTGCTGTCATTGGTATTTCTTATAACTTGGCTAAGAGTTATAAAGTTGATCCTATCTCTGCTTCAATTGTTTCATTAGGTGCATTCGTACTTACTATTCCATTGAAGACAGATAAGGCTGGCGCATTGTGGATTCCATTGACACAATTTGACTCAGCTGGTTTATTTACAGCTATTATTGTCGGTCTATTCATTACCGACTTCTATGTTTGGATGGTTCACAAGAACTGGACAATCAAGATGCCTGATACAGTTCCACCTGCAGTAAGTAACTCATTTGCTGCTTTGTTCCCAGGTTTCATTATTTTGGCTCTTGTATGGATTATTCGTATCGGTGTTGAAGCAACACCAATGCAAAGTATTCCAAACATCATCTCATTCTTCTTGGCAACACCACTAGGTCACTTGAGTAACACATTGCCAGGTGCTTTAGTTGCTGAATTCCTAATTTCCTTCTTATGGATCTTCGGTATTCACGGTGCTAACGTTGTTTCTGGTGTTATGATGCCTATCTGGCTAACAGCTTTGAACCAAAACCACGCAGCCTTCACTGCTGGTAAAGCTCTACCAAATATTGTTACAACATCATTCTTTGATAACTTCGTTCACATGGGTGGTTCTGGTGCCACAATCGGTTTGGCTATGCTTCTAGCATTCGCTGCTAAGAGTAAAGAGCTTAAGACTTTAGGTAAACTTGTTGCTGGACCTGCTTTGTTTAACATTAACGAACCTATTCTCTTCGGTCTACCAATTGTTATGAACTACAAGATGTTAGTTCCATTTATTTTAACTCCACTTGTTAACGTAACAACTACATATATTGGTATGGCAACAAACTTAGTTGCAAGACCAATGGGTGTCTATATTCCATGGACAACTCCACCAATCCTTTCAGGATTTATTTCAACTGGTCACTTATCAGGTGCTGTAATGCAAATTATCAATATTGTGCTTGATACTTTGATTTACTTCTACTTCTTCAAGTCAATGGATAAAGAAAAATTGGCAGAAGAATTAGATTCAGCTAAACTTTCTAAATAATAATTAGTTTTTTGGAGGTCATGTTTTGAGAAGACTTGGATTGTCATTATATCCAGAGCATTCAACTTTAGAAGAAGATAAAAAATATCTTGATACTGCTAGTAAATTAGGTTATTCACGTATTTTCGCATCATTACTTGAATTAGGTGATGATAAAGACAAGACAATTAACCGTTTCAAAGAAACCATTGCCTATGGTAATAAATTGGGCTTTGTGACGATTGTTGATATGAATCCTAGATTGTTTAAAGCACTTGATATTAGTTATGATGATTTATCATTCTTCCACGATCTTGGCGCTGCCGGTATCCGACTAGACGAGGGCTTCTCTGGTATGGAAGAGGCTAAGATGACTCGTAATCCTTATGGGTTGAAGATTGAAATCAATATGAGTTCTGGTACACACTACTTAGATAATATTATTTCATATCATCCGGATACGAATAATCTCCTAGGTTGTCACAACTTTTATCCTCAAAGATATACTGGCTTAGGTGAAGACTTCTTCATTAAATGGTCAAACTTCTTCAAGGACCGTAATATTCACTCAGCTGCATTTGTCAGTTCACATAGTGCAACTTTTGGTCCTTGGCCTGTTCAAGATGGTTTACCAACCCTTGAAGATGATCGTGATTTACCAATCGCTACTCAAGTTAAGCATCTGCTCTTGAGTGGGGTCGTTGATGATGTCATCATTGGTAATACATACGCATCTGATGAAGAACTCAAAGAAGCAGCCGATGCATTCTTTGCACCATATCCAGTTTTGAAAGTTGATTTCTCAGACAATGCGACTGACCTTGAAAAAGAAGTTATTTTGAAATCGACTCATGTATATCGTGGTGATGCATCTGACTATTTGTTACGTAGTACAATGACACGAGTAGTTTATAAAGATGGGAACTTTCCCGCCCATGATACTCAAGATATCAAACGCGGTGATATCATCATTGTTAATGAGAACTACGGTCAATACAAAGGTGAGACGCAAATTGCCCTTCGTGATATAAAGAACGATGGTCGTCGTAATGTTGTGGGACACTTGAATTCTAATGAGGCTTTCTTGTTAAACTACATCAAGCCTTGGATCAGTTTCAAATTAGCCGAATAAAAATAAAGAAATACTATTCTCAATTGAATAGTATTTTTTTATAGGATGAGCGCGTGAATATGCCGCTTCCAAGAGCAAGAAATTTAGGTTGCTATGGGGACCGGTTTGAGCCGAGGTCTCAAACCTCGATTTTGAACTTTACAAAGGTCGCAAATTTCAAAACTCGTCCGTGGCGTTAGCACTTTAGTGCTTACGCCACCTTAACAGCAACCTAAATTCCTTGCTCTTTCCAGCTAGTTGTTTGAAAGTAAATGTTGTATAGGCTTGTTGAAAATATACACCTAGCATGGTGTGTTATATATTATAATTTGAAATGTTCAATCGGATAGATAAACCAAGACAACTCATTATAGGAGGGAAATATGAATAAATATTTACTCGACAAAGATAAGTTTAATGAATTTTATGAACTGTATTTATATTCATTTAATCGTGAGGATTCAAAGCATCGTAGGGATGTTTTTAAAGAGCGTTTTGATCACTCATTAGTTTATGGAATTATGAATGGCAAACGTTTAGGTAGTGGATTGTTTAGTATACCGTTTGATGTTAATTTTCACGGTGTCAATTATAAAATGAATGGTATCGGTGATGTAATGAGTGCGCCTGAGTTTGGTGGTCGTGGGGGAGCGGGTTCTTTAATGAATGCTGCTTTGACGGATATGCATCAAAATCATGTGACTTTGTCCTATTTAGCACCTTTTGCCTATACTTATTATAGAAAATTTGGTTATGAGCAAGTTTTTGACCATTCTATTGTTTCTATGAAGAGTGTAGATTTGCCACGGATTGCTAATAGTGATCATGGTCACGTTGAGCGAGATAATATTAAAAATCTTCATGATGACGTTAAACTAATGTATTTGGGTCACAATCATTTAGGCGGTGTCGTTCGTGCCGAGTGGTGGTGGGACCATATGCTTGATAAGCACAATGATTATCAAGTGGCAACAGCTTTTGATGATAATGGTAATTTAATTGGTTATTTGATTTATTACAGTGTCGGGACAACTTTTTATATTCACGAGTGGTTTAATCAAAATCCACTTAGCCGTCAATTACTCGGAAAATTTGTTACAAAGCATCAATCCATTTTTGAAAAGTTTGTCTACGAGACACCAGATCCTGATTTTAAAGCTGATATCCTAGACGATCCTAATTCCGCAAAGTTAGTTGTTAAGCCTTATATGATGGCTCGAATTGTAGAATTAAGTGATTTTATGGGGCGTTATCCTGTACAGGTATCAGTTTTGCCAAAAACTTATTTAAAAGTTACCGATGAGTTAAGTTGGAACAATCACGTTTGGGAGCTTTCTATTGAAAATGGTATCGTCGGTTTTTCAATTGCTGATGATGCGACACCAGATATGGAAATGACAATTCAAGATTTAACGAAAGCGATGTTTGGTTATCGATCTTTGAAGTCGTTGAGAAAATATGGTCGTATAACTGGTGATGATAAAAAGATTGGACTCGTATGTGATGTATTTGTTCAGGAAAAGCCCGAATTAATCGATTATTTCTAAAAAGTAATTTAGAAGGTTGGAATAAAACATAGCTTTTCAGCTTAAACCAGATGGTGCCAGCAATCCAAAATCGGATGACTGGCACCATCTGCCTTAATTCTCGAAAGTTGACTAGGTTTTGTCACGCTCTTTTTGTTTGAAAAATGTATTTTAATCGAAATTCGATAAATAAAATAGTAAAATTTTAATTGATAAATATAATAATAAGAGTATTCTAAAATGTGAAAACGATTGTATGAAAGTATTGATTCAGAGAGGGGCAAATAAACGGTATGACATGGAGTGTATGGCACGTTTCACCGGTAATCACCAGTATTTTTTTCATTTTAGGTGTTTTCACACTATATCAAGTAGTTTTTAATTGGTTGAAGACAGTTGTCCATGAAAAGAAAGTACCCATTTCCGATAATGTGGTGAAATCATTCTCCGGTGTGGTTTATATGCTGATTTTTATTTTTAGCATGCAGTCAACGATTGTGGGGAAAACTATATCGTGGGAATTTATGAATTTTATTATCATTGCACTTATTTTTTGTGCGTACTTCCTTGATATTCGGGTGCCAATTTATTATTTTGTGCCAATTATTCTCGTGTACATGCTCTTTAATCATTCCATTGGCTATTGGGAGTCGTGGTGTCACGCATTGAGTGTCATGTTTAGTTATTGGTCATTCAACTACATACGAAGACTTCCTTCACGTGCCCATCCTTTTATCGGCTATATAATTGTCGGTGTTATTTGGGGTGGTATTATGTGGTTCTTTGTTGCCTTGAAGTTCCACTTAACAACAAGTGTCTTCTTACAAGAATGGGGTTATCTGGTTATTTTTGAAGGCTTACTATATAGCTACGTTCGCATGTTGTTACGTGAAAGTGAACTTAAAGGTCACCTAGAAGCTTTTGCCAATCATGATGCTTTAACAAAATCAGAAAATTATGCAGCTTACACTTCAGAAATGAAATATCTTTTCTCAAATAGTTTGCGTAATAATTTAAATCTATCAATGATGATGTTTGATATTGATCATTTTAGGCATGTTAATGATACTTATGGACATTTGGCAGGTGATTTGGTCTTACAAAAAGCTGTTGCGACGGCCCAGAATGTGATAGATGATAATGATCCTAAAGTTAAACTCTATCGAACTGGTGGCGAGGAATTCAATGTGATTTTTCCAGGGTATGATTTGCCAGCAACAGAACCGATTGTGCATCAGATTTTTAATTCATTGAATCACTTAACTGTTAAAAGTAGTGACGATGAAATTAGTTTTACTGTTTCAATGGGAGTGTCGGGTATTTCTTCGACCGATAAAAAGCCAGATGACTTTTATAAGAGAGTCGATGATAATTTGTATCATTCCAAGAAAAACGGACGTATGCAAATCACTGCCATTTAGACTTTTGTACTAATGCCGTCTCCAGATTCAGACAGTTGTCATTGGCGGTGCGGAACGGCCCGAGCCACGGTCTGAATCTTCCGACTAGTTCTTTATTAACTCAAGAATAGCTTGATACCTAAGATATTTTGCTAGGCTGAATTTATCTAAGAATAAGAAGTTCAAGTAACTTTAAAGAACCGTTTAAAATCACGTTCTAGTTTCAACCTTTAGGTGTTTACTAAAATAATGCTCGCTTTTCTACAAATAAGTGGAATGGTGAGATTTTTTTATGCTAAGATAACTAGGTCATGTTATAAATAAAATTATGATTAATTAAAATGTAATTGCTAGTTTAGTAGCTTCAGTGAGATTCAAAAATAAAAGTTAAAAGAGGTTTTGCGTTTTTGACATGGTCAATATGGCGGGTATCGCCATTTATCTCCGGCGTCTTTTTCATTTTGGGAGTCTTTACTCTATATCAAGTTATGTATGATGGCCTTAAAACGGTGTTACGAGCTAAAAAAATTAAGGTTGATGAAGATAAAATAAATTCCTATTTTGGGGTTATTTATATGGGGATTTTTATCATTAGTATGCAGGCGACGATTGTGGGAACACCAGTATCATGGCAGTTCATGAACTTTCAGTTGATTGCCTTAGTTTTTTGTGCTTACTTTTTGAATATCCATGTGCCATATTATATTTTCTTTCCAATAATGGTGGCATATATGTTTTTCAATGGCTCGTTAGGTTATTGGGAGTCATGGTGTCACGGCGTTACGTTAGTGGCTTATTATTCTTCGCTGAATATTATTCGACGCCGACAGCATAGTGACTATCCTTTTGTGGCATACATTTTAAGTGGGGTTTTCTTTGGATCGCTATTGTGGTTTTTCATGTTGATCAAGTTTGATCTTGCATGGTCGACTCTGTTTGAAGAACTGTCATATTTCATCATTTTCCAGGTGTTATTGTATAGTTATGTAACGATGATTTTGCGTGATAGCAAATTAAAATTACATCTGTTGGAATTCGCTAATCACGATGCCTTAACCAAGACGGAGAATTATGCAGCGTATGTAACGGAGATTAGAAGTTTATTCGATTTGAGTACGAAAAATAATTTACATTTATCGATGATGATGTTTGACATTGATCATTTTAAGCATGTTAATGATACATATGGTCATTTAGCAGGTGATAAAGTGTTACGTCATGTTGCGGAAATAGTGCAAACGGTCATTGATGAAAATGATCCAACGGTTAAACTTTTTCGGACCGGTGGTGAGGAATTCAATGTCATTTTTCCTGGTTACGATTTACCATCGACAGAACCGATTGTTCGCCAAATATTCATGGCTGTCAATCACTCAGATGTTGAAGTAAATGGTAAGACTATTTCATTAACCATATCGGTTGGTGTTTCTACTATTTCCCAAGCTGATTTGGAACCTAATGATTTTTATGCCCGGGTTGATGGAAATCTTTATCATTCGAAAAAAAATGGCCGTACACAAATTACTGCCAATTAAAAAAAGAGAGTGGGACAAAACATGTTCAGCTTTTGATGACCCCAGTAATCCGATTTTGGATTGCTGGGGTCATTTGTTTTAAGCGGAAAAAGCTATGTTTTGTTCCAGACTCTTTTTTGATTGGCTTAAGCAGCCTTTGTTTTAAGTTGTTTTGTTTTAGGCATAACTAGGTTAAGAATAATAGCAGCAATGGCAGCCATAGCGATTGGTGAACCTAGTAGATATTGTAGAATTTGTGGGGCATTCTTTGTCACGTTGGCTGGTAGAAGTACCAAGGCCAAAGTTAAGACAATTGGAATACCAATGATGTAAAGGTCACGGTCAGTTGTCTCAAGACCACGGATAACGTTTAAACCATTAAGCATGATTGTAACTGTAATAATGGCAAAAACACCACCGATAACCGGAGCTGGAATAGCAGCTAGGAAAGCTGACAATTTACTGAAGAATCCTAAAATGGAGAACCAGATACCTGCAAATAAGAAGACTCTTTTACTTGCAACACCAGTGATTGAGATAACACCGGCATTTGTTGAATAGCCAGTAACAGGGGTTGTTCCGAGTAATGCAGCCACCATACAACTTAGACCTTCACCGATGATACCGTGGTTCCATTGTTTGTCTGTGATTTCATGGTTTGTAACGGCTCCCATAGCGAACCAAGTACCGGTTGTTTCGGTTGTAATAACAGCGTAGATGATAATAAATGTGATGATTGCTGAAGGGCTAAAATTAATCCCCCAGTGGAAGACAGTTCTTTGTGGTAAACCAAACCATGCCGCGTCAGAAACAGCTTTCCAATCAAACATACCCATCATAGTTGAAACGATTGTACCAACACCAAGGGCTAGAATAATTGAACTGGTTCTGAAGAAACGGCGAACACTTGGAAATTTCAAACTGATACCAACAGAAACAATTAAAGTTAGGGCAGTAACAGAAGCTAAAATAATGTTGTTGTCAATTTTACCTGGCGCATTGAAGATATTGCTGTTTAGAGCAGTTGGAATCAATGACAGACCAACACAAGTAATAATTGTTCCACCAACTAAAGCGGGAACCAAGCGGTTGATGATTTTTTGGAAAATACCAGTAGCACCTAAGATAATTAAAATAACTGAACCAACTAGTAAAGCACCGATCAGTGTACCCATACCATTACCTTTTAGACCACCAGAGGCTAACACAACACCTGCTGCTGCTCCTAGTGGAACAAAGGAAGGTCCCTGAGAAACGGGCATCTTCATGAAAACAAACGTTTGAAGAATGGTACCGATACCTGCAGCCAGGAAGGTAGATTGAAGTAGTCCCATTTGGTCACTGAGACCCATAGCCATCATACCGGCCAAAATAATAGGTGGAACGTAGATATCCATTGCTAGAACATGTTGTAGGCCTAAGAAACCAGCCTCTCCCATGCCGATTTTGTCATCTGGACCGACGAGTAGATTATTCTTATTATTTGCCATTATTTTCTCCTTGGTTGTTATGGACTAATTTACCAGCCACATAAACTTGTTTGATATTTTCTTTATTTGTGTGATACACAAGTCTCTCAAATATTTCAGATGATTTATCTGAAGAGAGTTCGAAGTATTGATCTTGAACAATTTGAAAATCAGCTTTGAAGCCGGCTTTAATTTGTCCAGAATTGATATGTAGAGCTTTAGCACCACCGATAGTAGCTAGATAGAAGGCATTGCTTGCAGAAAGACGAGCAGCTGGTGTGCCAGAATCTTGTAACATTTGTGATGACATAATAGCTTGTTGCATATTGCGATAAATACTAGGAGAAAATCCTCCGGAGATGTCAGTCCCAAGACCGACTTTAACATTTTTATTGTGAGCAGCTTGAACGCGCATAACCGAGTTTCCAAAGTAAGCGTTGGAAATAGGGCAGTGGGCAATAGCTGCTTGTTGTTGTTCAAATAACGCTAAATCATCGTCACTGAGTTGTGTTCCGTGAGCCATGACAGCTTTGTCGGTTAAAAGACCAAACTTATTCAGAACTTCGGCATCGCGTAAATTGAACCGATCGATAGCGTATTGGTCTTCCCAAATACTTTCGCTACAGTGAGATTGAATAGGTAAATCGTATTTCTTAGCTAAATCACCTAATCCTTGAAGCGTTTCGTCAGTACAGCTAGGAACAAAACGAGGAGTGATAACAGCCGTTAAATCGGCGCCAGTTGCTTGTTTCATTTCAGCCAATTTTTGAATAAAAGTTTCTGTTTCAGATAAGGCCATTGCAGCTGATTCGTCACGGTAATAATCAGGTGTTTGTTCAGGATTATCCATGGCAACTTTACCGATGAAGGCACGTTGTCCTAAATCAGCACAAATTTGAGCTAAAACTAAGTTAGCATTTGTATCAACAGAGCCAAAGAACAAACCAGTTGTTGTTCCGTTGGCGAGTAATTCTTGAATTAAACTTTGGTAAACTTTTTTGGCGTAGTCTAAATCTTTGAATTTAGCTTCCAATGGAAAAGTATACGTATTGAGCCACTCATTAAGCGGTTTGTCCAAAGCTAATCCAGCTTGAGGCCACTGGGGCGCATGAATATGTAAATCAGTGAATCCGGGTAAAAGATAACTTCCTGTTGGAACTTGTTTGAGGACGTTATTGTCTATTGCAACTTGCTTGACGGTCTGATAATCGTTATCAGTAACGGATATAACACGGTCAATGATTCCTGACTGGTCTACACATATAAGTGATTCTGGTGTGAAATCCGCCTTGTCAAAGTTAGCAGAAGAAAAGTAACTTCCCTCAATAACTAATTGATAGGTGATAATCTAACACTTCCTTAAATTTTATATGTTTAAGAATAACATGAATGTTTATGTAAATAAATAGTAAATAGTTCGTATTTTACTTGATTATTTAAAAACAATTGGACTGAATGTTTCAGAAAGTTATTATTTTGATGAAATAGGAAATTTTGTAATCGCTTTATTGTCGATTACAAAAGTATCTAGTAAAAAGTACCTTAAAAAAATCGAGTTATAAAAAAGACTAGAATTTCTTACGATAACGATAATTTGTCTAGCATTAATTGTGCGTTATAACGGTAGAAAAGATTAAGAAAACGATTACATATAAAATCATGCCTCAATGCCTGATCTTGAGCGGATTTAGCGGTAGGTTTGAAAAGTAAAAATAAATGATTTAAAAAATAATCTACTGAAACCGTTTACAAAAATAAAAATGTGTCATATACTAAGTCGTGTTGAAAGATGAATATATTTTCAGTGAATTGTTACTATTAAATTAGGCGAGATCACTCAACGTATTTTCTTCAATGATATGTCAAAAGACTATCATGATGAAAAACGTTGGTGGTCTCTTTTTGTTGTCAGAAAGGGGGAAATGAGATGGTAGAGATTGCCCAAGTCTTTAACAATAACAGTGCGTTAGTCAACCTAGGAGATAATCGCCAAGCAATTGTAAAGGGCAAAGGAATCGCTTTTAAGAAGACCAAAGGTGGGCAAGTTGATTCAAGTAAAGTTGAAAATATCTTTTATTTAAATACAAAATCATCACAAGAAAATTTATATTTTTTGCTTAAAGATATTCCAATTGACGTTGTTACTACTACTTACGAAATTATCGATTATGCCAAAAAAGAATTTAATTATAATATTTTAGATTACGTTTATATAACGTTAAGCGATCATATCTTTGGTTCCTACCAGAGATTGCTAGCAAAAACGTATCAAGAAAGTTTGATTCCTGATATGAGTAACCAATATCCGATTGAATATTTGATTGCTAGTCACGGATTGGATGTAATCAATCGCAATTTACGAGTTCACTTTCCAAAGTCAGAAATTAAAAGTATTGCTCTACATTTCATCAATGCTAAAGGCGAAGAATCCAAGGCAGGTGATCTAAAAGAAGACACCACCAAGGAGATCAATGATATCGTAACCAAGATTTTAAATGAGAATAAGATTTATCGCATGGACGGAAATGGAAATTATTTTGATCGGTTTATGATTCATTTACAGTATTTAGCAGGACGCCTTGATAATGAGGACAATGAAGATAGAGATTTCAGTGACAAGTTGGAATCGGAAATGAGAAAAGAGTATCCGCGTTCTTCAAAGATTGCTAAAGAAATATATAGCAATTTGCAAGGAAAATTAGGAACTAATCTCAGTAGTAACGAACTGTTATATTTCATAATTCACATTCAGCGATTAACTCAAGAAAAAACTACAAAGTAAGAGGTAAATTATTATGGCAGTTACAAAAGAAGAAATTTCAATGACAGGATTTGCGATTGTTGCATATGCGGGCGATGCCAAAACAGCTTTGCTTAAGGCTTTGGATAATGCCCGTGAAGGAAAAATCGATGAGGCTAAGAAATTAGTTGAAGAAGCTAATCAATCAATCGTTGATGCTCACAATGAACAAACAAAGCTACTTGCTAATGAAGCAGGTGGAATGGATATGGATGTTACTTTCATCATGGTTCACGGTCAAGATACTTTGATGACAACAATGATGTTAATGGATCAATGTAAGTTCTTTATTGATGAGTATGAACGTATTAATAAGATTGAAAAGAAATTAGATATGAAAGATTAATTATATGAGTATTAAGAAATAAAAATAGAAGGGGATTTTAAAGATGGATGTCATTACTAGTAGAATTGAAAAAATGAAACCCGGATTTGAAAAGATTGCCTCTAATGCATATGTCTCCGCCATTCGTGATGGTTTCATTGCATCAATGCCAATTATCTTATTCTCATCCTTGTTTATTCTAGTTGCATACGTACCAAATGCTTGGGGTTACCATTGGCCAACTAATGTTGAAAATAATATTATGATTGCTTACAACTATTCAATGGGATTACTTGCTTTATTTGTTACTGCAACAACAGCCAAGAATTTAACGGATACAAAGAATCTTGACTTGCCAAAAACAAATCAAATGAATGCTGTTTCTGTTATCTTAGCTGCTGAAATTGCTTTTATTATTAGTGCAATCGTTCAAAATAAAGGTGGAGCCGATCTAACATACTTAGGTACACAAGGTCTAGTTACTTCGTATATTGTTGGTTTGATTGTTCCTAATGTTTACTTTGTATGTATTAAGAACAATGTCACAATTAAGATGCCACCACAGGTACCGCAGAATATTTCACAAACGTTTAAAGATGTTATTCCAATGTTTTTATCAGTAACAATTTTCTGGGCTTTTTCATTACTTTTGGCTACATTTACGGGTAAAAACTTGGCTCAATTGATTATTTCACTACTTGCTCCAATTTTCTCAGCTAGTGATTCTTATCTAGGGTTAGCAATTATTGCCGGAGCCATGGGCTTCTTCTGGTTCGTTGGTGTTCAAGGTCCATCAATTGTTGCACCTGCTGTAGCAGCTATTGAAGTTACAAATACTGCTGACAACTTGAAATTGATTCAAGCTGGACATCAAGCTACTCACGTTTTGGCACAAAATGCTCAAGATTATGTTATGAACATGGGTGGTACTGGTTCAACCTTCGTTTTGGTATTTTTATTCCTATTCTTAGCCAGATCAAAACAACTAAGAGCTTTAGGTAAAGCTGCATTTATTCCAGTCAGTTTCTCAGTTAATGAACCAATTTTGTTTGGTGCTCCAATTATTATGAATCCAATCTTCTTTGTACCATTTGTTGTAACACCAATGGTTAACATTTGCTTATTCAAGTTCTTTATTGAAGTCTTAGGTATGAACGGTATGATGTACACCATGCCATGGGTTATTCCAGCACCAATTGGTATTTTAATTAGTACAGGTTTTGCTCCATTAGCATTTGTTTTTGTTGCTTTGAGTTTGATTCTTGATGTATTTATTTGGCTTCCATTCATGAGAGTTTATGATAATGATCTTCTTGAAACTGAAAATGAAAATGCTATTAAAGAAGGTCTAGTTCCAGATGAAAGTGTTGAAGAAAATAGTACAGACGATTCAACAGTTATGGCATCTTCAGTCGATGATTCTTCAACTGAAACCAAAGCTAGTCCAGTAGATGAATCTGGAAATAATGTTTTTGATAAAGATACGGCTGTCATGGTAATCTGTGCCGGCGGTGGTACTAGTGGTATTTTGGCTAATGCCCTTAATAAAACTGCTAAAGAACGTAACTTGAAATTATCAGCCGCCGCACGTGCCTATGGACAGGATATGAACATGATTCAAGATATGGATCTAGTTATTCTCGCACCACAAATGGATAGTATGAAGGGTAATGTTCAAAAGATTACTGATAAGTACGGAGTTAAATTAGCAACAACTTCAGGAAAAGAATATATCGAATTGACTAGAAATCCGGAGAAATCACTACAATTTGTTAAAGCAAATTTAGCATAGGAGGAGAATATTGATGCTTAAATTACCAAAAGATTTTATAATGGGTGGCGCTAGTGCGGCTTATCAAGTTGAAGGTGCCACTAAAGAAGATGGTAAGGGGAAAGTCCTTTGGGATGATTACTTGGAGAAACAAGGTCGATTCAGTCCCGATCCCGCCGCTGATTTTTATCACAAATATGATGAAGATTTGGCTTTGTCTGAAAAGTATGGTGTGCAAGCAATCCGTGTATCGATTGCATGGTCAAGAATCTTTCCCAATGGAACAACTGATAAGTTAGAACCTCGTGGAGTGGAATATTACCATAAACTGTTTGCTTCATGTAAAAAACATCATATTATTCCATTTGTAACGTTACATCATTTTGATACACCTCTAAAACTTCATGAAATTGGCGATTGGTTAAGCCCAGTAATGCTTGATTCATTTGTTGACTACGCTAAGTATTGTTTCAAAGAATTTCCAGAAGTTAAATATTGGATCACTATTAATGAACCTACATCAATGGCCATTCAACAACATGTATCAGGGACATTCCCACCAGGTGAAAAAGACAGATTTGATAAAGCCTTTCAAGCCGAACATAATCAAAATGTCGCACATGCTAGAATCGTGAATGCTTATAAGAATATGAATTTAGGCGGACAAATTGGAGTTGTTCATGCCTTACAAACAGTTTATCCATTTAGCGATAGTCCAGCAGATAAGCATGCAGCCAAGTTGCAAGATGCTTTTGAAAATCGACTATATTTAGATGGGACTTTAGCTGGAAAATATAGTTCAGAAACCATCTCATTAGTTAAAGAAATATTAGATGCCAATAATCAACCGATGTTTAAGAGTACCGAAGAAGAAATGAAAGAACTTGATAAAGCTGCTCACCAACTTGATTTTGTTGGTGTTAATAATTACTTTAGTAAGTGGATTAAAGCATATGATGGTGACTCAGAGACCGTTCATAACGGTACTGGTGCTAAAGGTACATCCGTTTCAAGACTGCATGGAATTGGTGAAGAACGAAAGCCTGATGGTATCGAAACGACAGACTGGGATTGGTCAATTTATCCTAAGGGGATGCATGATATCCTTATGAGGATTCATGATGAATACCCACTAGTACCAGCAACTTATGTTACTGAAAATGGTATTGGCTTGAAAGAAAGCTTACCAAGTAACGCAACTGACGATACTATCATTGATGATCCAAAACGAATCGATTATTTAAGAAAGTATTTTGCCGCTATTATTGATGCAATCAATGATGGTGCTAATGTTAAAGGTTACTTCATTTGGTCATTACAAGATCAGTTCTCTTGGACTAATGGTTATAGTAAACGTTATGGTCTGTTTTTCGTAGACTTTCCAACTCAGAAGCGTTATGTAAAGAAGAGTGCATATTGGTTTAAGAAACTCAGTGAAACACACGAATTAGAAGATGAATTTCAATTTTCCTCGAATTGATTTAATCTTTAAATAATAATTTGCCCAGTAGTGTTAATGAAAACAGGCGTTAATGCTACACATTATTTACCGAAAAGTTTGTTTTTAATATGAGACTTGATTTCTGTCTCCCCTAGGTATTAAAAATAGATTAACCGTTGGAAATATGAAGAAGTTCTGAGATATTAATTTATCCCAGAACTTTTTTAGTTCAAAATATTACAATATAAATAGCGGAATATAAAGGGGGATAAATAAATGTCATATAAAGTAATCGCATTAGATTTAGATGATACATTACTGACATCACAAAAAACTATTTCTAAACAAAATAAAGTAGCTATTAAGAATGCTCTAGATAAAGGAATTAAAGTGGTTTTGTGTTCAGGAAGAACTCATAACGCCGTTATAAAGTTTGCTAAATCATTAGGAATTAGTGGTAAAAATCAATATATGATAACTAATGGTGGAGCGATTATTGAGAACATGACTGGTGAAATCATGTATCAAGAAATGATGAGTAATACATTTTATCGGGAATTTGTTGCTTTTGTTAAGAAACATAAACTTCACTATAATGTTGTTGATAATAAAGGGAATACTTATACGAGCTATGACACTTGGTTGGATAAATATACGATCATGCAAGCTTTTGAAAATGCTAATGGATTATATATTAAGGAACCGGATGATTTACCAAACAATTTTGAAATTGTGAAAGCAATTATTAATGGAAGTGCTACTGAACTTGATGAAATTTCGGATATGGTTCATGCACGTTTTGACAAGAATTATTTTGTTGTTAGAACTGGATTGGGTTTTTTAGAGATTTTTCCAAAACATGTTAATAAAGGTAATGCTATTCAAGAATTAGTTGATAAGTTGGGAATTAGTATATCTGATGTAATTGCAATGGGTGATAGGGATAATGATTTACCAATGTTGAAAATTGTTGGCAAAGGAATAGCTATGGGGAATGCTTTACCAGAGGTTAAATCTGCCGCTGATTTTGTGACGACTGACAATAATCATAGTGGAGTCGGTATCGCAATTGAAAAATTTGTACTCTAAATAATATATGAGGGGGAATATATGAAGTTAACCATTAAACAAGTTTTTAACAATAACTCAGCAATTGTCGATTTAGATTCAAGTCAAAAAGCCATCGTCAAAGGGAAAGGGATAGCCTTTAATAAATCCAAGGGTTCAAAAATTGATAGTTCGAAAATAGAAAAGATTTTCTATCTGGATACAGTCGATTCCCAAAAAAATCTCTATTTTTTATTAAAGGATATCCCAATTGATGTTGTAACTACCACGTATGAAATTGTTGATTATGCAAGGAAACAATTTAATTATTCAGTTGAAGATTATATTTACATTACCTTAAGTGATCATATCTATGGCGCTTATAAGCGATATATGGAGGGTGATTATCAGCCGAGTCATATTCCTGATATGAGTGATAAGTATATTGAGGAATACCTGATTGCCAGCGCTGGGGTGAATATCATCAATCAAAACTTAAAAATTAATTTACCAAGTTCAGAGATTAGAAATATTGCTTTACATTTTATTAACGCCCATACCAATGTGGAAACAACTGCAGTGGATTTAACGAAAAAAGTGGACTTTACCAAGTTAATAAAAAGAGTTTTATTAAGAAATAACATTTTTCGGACTAAGAGTAATCGTAATTATTACGATCGGTTCATGGTTCATTTGCAATATTTAGAACAAAGATTGAATAATATGTCGGCCGATACTAAATTTGATCGTAAGTTTGAGTTGGAAATGGAACGAGATTATCCTGGTTCAACGTCGATTGCCAAACAAGTATCAGCAGAGATAAAAAAAGCTCGTGGTGTTGAGCTTAATAATAAGGAACTGTTGTATTTCATTATCCATATTCAGCGAATTACTCAGGAAGACGGACTCAATGATGCTAGATAAGTTTATTAAAAAATATATCTACTTTATTCCAAATTTAGCTATTTATTAGAAAAAAAGAAATTTTTTGAAAAAAATACCATTTAATACTGGAATTAAATTAGAAAATATTTAATAATGTTAATAAATTATTTAACTGCTTAAGCTGAATATGGAAAAGGGGACGAAATATATGAGCAAAGTGATTGGTATAACTGCAGACATATATACTGGAGCTACTTCGGTGATCAATCAAAAACTAATGGATTTTGTACCACGTCCGGCGGTCGATGGGGTAGTAGCGGCAGGTGGAATTCCTGTTAGTTTGCCATATATCCCCAAAGAACAGATCAATGGCTTGATTGAACGTTTAGATGGAATTATTGTCCCTGGTGGACCTGATATTGACCCAACTTTTATGGGAGAAGAACCTATTCCCCAATTAGGCGCTACCAATCGTAACCGAGATATTTTTGAGATTGCCTTAATCAGAACCGCGATGGCTAAAAAAGTGCCTCTTTTGGGTATTTGTCGGGGACACAAATTATTAATGTAGCTCTTGGCGGAACGGTCTATCAAGATTTAAATACGCAATATCCTGGTAAAGTTTTGAAACACCATCAAGATGCTCCAGGAGATCAACCAACTCATTTTATTTCGGTTGACCATGATTCAGCTTTGTTTAAAACCATTAGTGACAATGTTTTTGTCAATTCTAGACATCATCAAGCAATTAAAGATGTAGCAACGGACTTAAGAGTGGTTGCCGAAGCTCCAGACGGAGTTATTGAAGGAATAGAAAACGACGATGCTTCGATTCAAGGGGTTCAATGGCATCCCGAAAATATGTGGCAGCATGATTCTCGGCAACTAGATTTATTTAAAGCATTTATTGATCGAACTTAAAGATTAGACTAATTATGAGAAAGTGGAACAAAACATGCTCGAAAGCTATGTTTTGTTCCACTTTTATATTGCAGATTTAAAGATAATAATAGCTTTGTCCCAAACTTTTGTGGTTAGTCTTTTTGATTAGAAATATATTAATTATATTATAGAAAAATTGACAATGATTTTCAGAGTGCTAGGCTTTACTTTAAAATTAAAAAAAGAGGTAAAGAATTCATGAGTAATTTAACTGAAAATATTATCAATGCAAACATTCTAAACGGAGCTACTAAGCTAGTCGAACAATTGTCAGTAGTTATGGGATTAGAGCATGGTGAGTTTTCAGTTAACGACCTTCTACAGCCAGAATTTCTTGAACCTGTTCAGCAGATCCAGCAGCCGGAACAGAGCGTATTTCGCGTAATCAATCAAAAAAATCTGAATATATATAGAAGGTAAAAATCATGAAACAAGTTATCTCAGTCGATGCAGCACCAACTGTTCATTCAACAACTAAGTCTAAAAAAATGGGCTTTTGGACAGTATTATTATTTGGAATCAATAGTATTATTGGGTCAGGTATTTTTCTGTTACCTAATGAGGGGATGCGTCTGTTCGGTCCCGCCAGTATCTTTGTTTTAATGTTTGATGCCATTTTAGTTTTGACGATTGGTTTGTGTTTTGCTGAAGATTCTAGTCTGTTTTCTGAGACAGGAGGCGCATATGTTTATGCTAAAGCAGCCTTTGGTGATTTTGTCGGTTATGAAGTTGGTTTTGTAACGTGGACGATTAGAATCATTGCCGAAGGAACTTTATATGTAGGTTTTGCGACTGCTGTTGCCGGAGTATTTCCAGCTCTAAATAATCCCATTGCCAAAGATATAATTGTTACGGTAATGGCTTTGACGTTAATGGTGACCAATCTCTTTGGTATCAAAGTTGCATCGATTTTAAATAATACGGTGACTATTTCTAAGTTATTACCATTAGTGATTTTTATTGCGGTGGGGATTTGGTTTATTAAAGGTGGTAACTTCACACCCCTAGTACCAGCGTCCGTTGCCAATAAGGGTTCGTTTGCTAAAGCGGCTATGACGATGTTTTTTGTCTTTACAGGAATTGAAAGTTCAGTCGTAGCTGCTGGTGAAATGAAAAAACCTAAGAAAGATTTACCACGGGTTCTTATTATCGTTATTTTGGCTGTAGCGGCGTTTTATATTTTGGTTCAAACTGTTTGTATCGGTGTGTTAGGAACATCTTTAGCTCAAAGTACGACACCAATTCAGGATGCTTTTGGGAAAATGGTTGGTAATTTTGGTAGTTACTTAGTTGCGGCTGGAACGTTAATGTCCATTGGAGGGGTAGGCTTTTCTACATCATTCATTACTCCAAGATTTGGCGTTGCGATGGCTGAACATGGTATGATGCCTAAATTTTTAACACATAAAAATCGGTTTGGCGTTCCTCATAATGCAATTATTATTTCAGCACTTTTAGGATTATTAGTAGCCGTTTCAGGTAGCTTCAATACTTTGGTTCAAATTAGTGCTGTATCACGATTTGCCCAGTATATTCCTAGTTGTTTGGCAGTGTTGATTTTTCGAAAGACGATGAAGAATCGCAAGTCAGGTTTCAAAATTCCTTTTGGTGGGTTGATTCCTGTAATTGCAATTACTATCTCACTTTGGTTATTAGCTCAGACAAGCATTTCTAATTTAATCTGGGGTTTCGGTGCTTTATTAGTGGCGGTTCCATTTTATTTTCTAACTAAAAAGAATTTTGTTAAGTAATGTTTGGTAGTTAAATATGCCGCCTACAAGAGCAAGAAATTTTGGTCACTATGGGGACCGATTCGAGCCAGGGTGCGGTCTCGAATCTCGCTTTTGAACCTCGCAGAGAGCGCGAGTTTCAAAAGTCGTCCCGTGGTGTAGGCGCTAAAGCGCCAACGCCACCTTCACAGTGACCAAAATTTCTTGCTCTTTCCGGCTAGTTTTTTCGGTATGGTCTCATAATTGGATGAAATTATATTGTGATGGCTTAGAAATGAATGATTTAACGTTATTAAATGCATAGATTACTACAAAAAAATAGCAATAAGAAAATATCCATTTGTGTTGAGGATAAATTCTTATTGCTATTTTTAGGTTGAACTTAAATCATTTCTAATGGTTCATCATGTTTAGGAGCGGGGTATGTCTTATCTAAGAGTTCTAATTCATCATTAGTAAAAGTGATGTCGACCGCTTCAATGTTACTTTGCATATGTTCAGGTGAACCGGTCTTTGGAATGCTGAGTAGATCGTGATTACGCAAAACCCAGGCTAACAACAATTGGTGTGTAGTGACATGTTTTTGCTGAGCCATTTTTTCTAGTACTGGTTGGATCTTCAAGTATTCACTACCATCGGATCCGAATGGAGAATAACCAATGAATGAAACATGGTGTTCTTTTTGCCAGGGGAGAACTGAATATTCGATGCCACGGCTTCCAATATTGTAAAGGTCCTCGTTGATGCGGCAATTTTGGCCGTTAGGGAGGCTGAAGAGTTCTTCCAAATCGTTACGATCAAAGTTTGAAACGCCCCAGTTTTTAATCAAACCGGCTTTAACCATTTGTTCCAAGCCGGCCACTGTTTCGATTAAAGGTGTTTGACCACGCCAGTGAAGTAAGTATAAGTCTAAATAATCAGTTTGGAGTCGTTTCAAGCTAGCTTTGAGGCTTTCTTCAATTAGTTTTGGTGTGGCATGGTAAGGGTAAAATTTAGAGATAAGTTGGAAGTTTTGACGATTATAATCCTTGATGACATTGCCAACAAGTGTTTCGGATTTACCTTCACCATACATTTCTGCAGTATCAATAACGTTGATACCATGGTCTAAACCGTATCGGATGGCGTTCATTTCTGATTCAGTTTTCTTGTTATTTCCTTCACCAATGTGCCAAGTTCCAATACCAATGGCGGAAGTATTTTGGTGGTTAAATGTGATAGATTTCAAATTGAAACCTCGCTTTCAAAAGGATTAATATTTAAAATATTGAATATCTTTGTAAACGATAACAATACTATTATAGAGCTATTCTATAAAATTTAAAATGATGACGATTTTAGTGTGAAATCATTGTAAAAATATATTTACAAAAAGTTGAACCCCATGTAATATGAAAAAGAAGTGAAAAATTTAACTAATGCAGAGCTTCAAATAAAAAAAGGGGTTAAGTATATATGAATATGTACTTAGTAGTTAATGTCATAGGTGTAATCGCCTTTTTAGCAATCGGTTTTTTGTTCTCGAAGGATAAGAAAAATATCCAATGGAAATCAATTGCTATTATGGTAGTTTTGAACTTATTCTTAGCTTGGTTTTTGACTAGTTTTGACATCGGTCGTGCAATCGTTTCTGGAGCTGCTGATGGTTTCAACTGGTTAGTTCAAGTGGCGTACGTCGGAATTGAATTTGCTTTACCTAGTTGGGTTCATGTGAAGAGTATGGACTTCGTTACTAGCGCATTGTTACCAATTCTTTTGATCGTACCACTGTTTGATATTTTAACTTATATCGGTGTTTTACCATTTATTATCAAATGGATCGGTAAAGGTTTGTCATTCATCACCGGCCAACCAAAGTTTGAATCATTCTTTGCGGTTGAAATGATGTTTTTGGGTAATACAGAAGCTTTAGCTGTTTCAAGTTTACAATTGAAACAAATTAAAGCCCAAAGAAATGTTACTTTGGCTATGATGTCAATGAGTTGTGTTACTGCATCAATTATTGGCTCATATATTCAAATGATGCCTGGTCAGTTTATTTTAACGGCCATTCCGATTAATATCATTAATTCAATTATCGTAACAAGTTTGTTAAATCCTGTTACGGTTACATCAGAAGAAGACACTATCGCCAAGTTACACGGTCAAGGTGAAGGTGATAAAAAAGAACCATTCTTCTCATTTTTGGGTGATTCAATTTTGGGCGCCGGTCGCTTGATTTTGATCATTGCTGCCAATGTTATTGCCTTCGTTGCTTTAGCTGCTTTAATTGATAAGATTCTCCAATTAGTTAACCCTTGGTTGACTTTGGAACATATTCTAGGAATCATTATGTATCCATTCGCCTGGTTACTAGGATTGAATGGTCACGATTCGTTCCAAATGGCTCAATATATGGGTACTAAGTTAGTTACAAATGAATTTGTTGTTATGGGTAAAGTTACCGGAATCATTAAGAATTTCGATCCCCATTTCAAAGCCGTTCTAACAGTCTTCATTACTTCATTCGCTAATTTCTCAACCTTAGGTATGATTATCGGTTGTTTCAAGGGAATTGTTGATAAAGAAAAGAACGACGTTATTTCTAAAAACGTTGGTTACATGTTGCTTTCAGGTATTTTGGTATCACTTCTGTCAGCAGCCTTTGTTGGATTGTTTGTTTGGTAATTGTGAATGTAAATAGGTTCTTCAGTTTTGGTTACACGCCGACTGAGGAACCTATTTTTTGTTCGTTAAAAATTGTATGGTTCTAAATCCAGGCATCAGAAAGTGACTTTATTACGGGATTTACTAGTTCACGTTGTTCTTTTAAATAAGAGGCATAAAATTCCATAGTTGCTTCTTTGTCACTAATAGGGATTTCAACTCGATCATCATTTTCATTGTCGGCATGAGTAACATCAATTTTGGAAATATTAGTGCTAAAGTATGGAAAATTAGAGTATTTGGTTATTTCAGTAAAGGCATCAATTTGACTTTGATAAAGAAATTTAGCATTAGGGATATGAGTTTGGATAATTTGTTTCCAGATACCAATATCAATTAAAACAATGAAACTAGTTCCTTTGAGCTCTGAAAATTTAACAGAGTTTTTATTAGCTAAATAGGTGAATTTATCTAAGTTAACCGATAACTTTTCAGTACCAATAAACCGCGATTCAATATCGTCAGTTAAAATTTCCTGATTAGTTATGATTAAGGAAAAATTATTTTGCCTGAGCAGTGTAGCAACTGAGTCAGGAGTAATAAATTGATCGGTTAAGTTGGCATTTGATGGTAATTCGATTGTCTTTAAGGCAATCAGTGGACCTGGTGCGACGGAAGCAATTTTAATTTGGTGATGTGCTTCTTCAAAGTCTCTAACAACCGTCAACTTTCGGTCAATGTGATGCGATTAGGCTGACGATCAAACAGCTTCACACCAAAATCTTCTTCAAGTTTTTGCATACCGCGAGTAATAGTTGGCTGTGTGACCATCAATTGTTTAGCTGTTTCAGCAAGAGTCTTATATTTAGCAAAGGTAACCAGTTCTTCTAACAAGTAGTTTTCAATCATTAGTCTGCTCCTTAGTATACGTCAATCGTATAGTAGCATGTTTATCTAGTAATTTTCAAAGATAAGCTTTGGCTTTAGAATGAATTCATCACTTGGATAAAGAGGTCCAACAAATGCAAACTACTAAAATAAAAAGAGGGTATTTATGATGGAAAATATTTTATTGAATGATGGTAATAAGATTCCAGCAGTTGGATTTGGAGTCTTTCGAATTCCCAACGATGGATCAACTTACAAAGCTGTTTTACAAGCATTAAAGGTTGGTTATCGTCATATTGATACAGCGGCAGCATATTTTAATGAAGCTGAAGTTGGTAAGGCGATTGCTGATAGTGGTATTGATCGAAAAGACATCTTTGTTACTAGTAAATTATGGCTTCAAGATTATGGTTATGAGGCGGCCAAGAAGGGATTAGCGACTTCATTAAAGAAACTAGGCTTAGATTATATCGATCTATATTTGCTACACCAGCCTTATGGGGATGTAGTTGGAGCTTGGAAGGCCTTAGAAGAAGGCCAGAAAAATGGACAAATTAAGTCGATTGGTGTCAGCAATATGACCCCTAAGATTTGGAATAACTTTGTACCACAATTTAAGACTTTGCCTGCTGTTAACCAAGTTGAATTTAATCCTTATTTTCAACAGGTTGAATTACGTAAAGTTTTAGCTCCAGCTGATGTTAAAATTGAGGCTTGGGGACCTTTGGGACAAGGTAATAGTGAATTGTTTGCTGAACCATTGATTAAACAATTGTCTGAAAAATATCATAAAGATGCCGGTCAAATTATTTTAAGATTTGAAAATCAATTGGGTATTATTGTATTGCCAAAATCAACTCATGAGACACGTATGAAGAGTAATATGGAGTTATTTGACTTTGAACTGACGAATTCCGAAATGGAGGCAATGACAAAATTGGATAAAGGTCATGGTTCACATAATCCAGATGCACCGGGTGTAGAGTCGATGCTTCTGTCAGCTTTTGATGTTCACTCTAATGACTAGAATCAGGGACAAAACTAATATTATTTTTAAACATGCAGCATAGACGTGGAATAAAACATAGCTTTTTCCACTCAAAACAAATAGCTCCAGCAATCCAAAATCGGATTACTGGGGCTATTTGCCTTAATACTCGAAAGTTGAGCATGTTTTGTCCCACTATTTGCTTAATTTAAATATTGTAAAGCTTGATCAAATGTTTCAATCATATGTGTGGGTTTTACAATTAAGTCGATTATTAAAATAAAAATCAGTCTAACCATTTAAAGACTTTATCGATGTTTTCACCCCAAGTTTTCCAGGAATGATTACCCTTTACAGGCATCCAAGTGTAACGACCTTTAGCATGAATTGAGAGAAAGTTTTTAAACATGATGTTATCTTCATGCATAAAATCTTCATCGCCACAAAGTGTCAAAATTTGTTGTTGCGGTTGATGTTTATTGTAAATATTAGTTAATTGATTTTGAGCAATTTCTTCAGGACTAGTGAAGATACTGTCGAAGGTATTTTTGGGCATTGGTCCTTTAGGATTGTCACGAAAGTGTTCAATGTCAGTAATCGGTGAGAGGGCTGCTACTTTGCTGAATTGAAGATCATTTAAAAAGGCTATTTTCAAAGCTCCGTAACCACCCATACTGGAACCGACGATATAGTTTTGAGCGCGACTCTTTGAGATGGGCAATAGATTTTGCATTTTAGGAATAAATTCGTCAATAAAGTAAGAATAGTAAGGGATGAAATTAGAGTCAGAATAAAAGGCATTGCGACCTTCAGGCATAATGATGACCCAGTTGTGTTCCCTAGCCATTTTTTCAACGTTAACATGTCGGATCCAAGCAGAGTCATCACCAGTGTAACCGTGTAATAGCCAAACTGCCGTATAGTCATGTTTGTTAGTATCAGGAACTACCACGGTTGTTTTGAAGTAAGTGTGTAAATAATTAGTTCGATAACTAAGATTCATTAAAACCATTGTAAAAGCCTCGCCTTATTGTAGATTCAATCAAATAATAAGCATTATTTAAGAAAAAGTCCATTCATGCCCTTGAACAAGCAATTATTTGTGTTCGTATTGATATTTTTTGAAATATAAGTAATTAACGTAGAGCTGGAGAGTGTCCGTTAAGTCATGTAAATTAAGTCCAAAATATTCAGAAATATTATTTAAGCGATAATTAGTCGTATTGCGGTGAATGTTCAAAGCCTGGGATGTATCCGTTACGTTACCGTTATGTTTGAAATACGAATCTAAGGTTTCGAGCAGTTCCAGACCGGAGTTTGTTTTTAAGAAACCCTTGAAAATGTCCAATGTGTGGTTGGAATGCAGATTGCTTTCTAAAAGATGATTCAAAAAACTTATTTGCTTGAAGTAATAAATATCGGTCAATTCTAATTCGGTACTAACCGTTATTGTATCTTGAGCTTGTTTGACAGCCTCTTTGAGATTGATTGTGCGATTGCTAATACCAATTTTTAAATGATTATCCTGACAAAATTTAAGATAGCGGAGTAAGTCTGATTTGTTTTTTGTGATAATGAGTTGTTGGTTAGTAGTTTTACTAAAGCTGAAATCAGTTGGGTTAAGTTGAAGTTTGACTAACGATTTAGCCGCGATTATAACGGCATAACGCTTGACCGATAAATCGATTTTTAGTGTTTGGGCACGAAGTCTCAACTCATCGTTATTTAAGATATTGTCAGTACTAGTCCATTGATAAAGAAAATGATTCAGACTTTCCTTGCGCTGATTTTCAAGTTTGGTGCTGTTGATTTGAGAAATCAATAATTCGGTAGAAATTTTAAGTAGGGATGCTAAAGGCGTTACTTTTTTCGGATCACCAGTAATTCCAATAACTCCGATAGTTTCACCATTGAATTCGACAGGAATATTGACACCGGGCTGACCAAATTTACCAAAAGATTCGACCATGGGTTTAGTTTTACCACTTTGAATCGTGTCAATCGCACCAATGTGAAGAGTATTTATCCGTTCTTTATTACCACTAGCAATGATGTAACCTTTTTCGTTCATCATATTAATATTGTAGGGGACACTCTCCATCATTTTATCAACGATTGATTGTGCCAGATTCGGGTCTAGTTTCATTTTATTTACTTCCTTGTGCATTATTATGCAATCTTTCATGAAAACGGTAAGCTTATGATTTGTGCATATAAATATTTTACAATATTTTTTTGGATTGAAACATTGATTTAACAGGAAATATATTTAAAATTTAAAAGAATTTCCAAAAACCTTTGTGCATTTGTACATTGATTTAGCTAAGTTATCACTGTATTATACACTCGTTAATTAATTGTTAAAAACTTAACAAGAGGAATGTTTTCGAGGAAGGGTGTATTTGGAAGAATGGTTATTGCTTGGTGGGCAGCATTATTAGGACTGCTTTTAGCGATTGGTTTAATTTTATTTCGAGTTAATCCGGTCTATGCTTTGATGTTCGGTGCAATTGTTGGTTGTTTAGTAGGTGGATTGTCACTTGCACAAACGACAGATACGATTGTAAAAGGAAGCTCTGGTGTGATGGGCACGATAGTTCGAGTAATTGCGGCTGGAGTTTTAGCTGGGGTAATGATGGAATCTGGTGCCGCTAACGTCATTGCTTCAAATATTGTCAATCGTTTTAGTGATCGATTAGCGATACTAGCTTTAGCATTATCAACTATGGTTTTGACAGGTGTTGGTATCTTTATCCCAGTCGCCGTGTTGATTGTTGCTCCAATTGCCTTAGAAGTTGGTCAAAAGATGCATTACAGTAAGCTTTCATTACTAGTGGCATTGTCTGGTGGTGGTAAAGCGGGTAACGTTATTTCACCTAATCCAAATACGATTGCGGCAGCTAAGGGCTTCAATGTTGATTTATCACAGGTAATGATTGCCGATTTTATTCCAGCAATTGTTGGTTTGATTGTGACAGTAATTTTAGCAACATTGATCAAAAATCGGGGAGAGTTTGTGGCGGACACCAAAAAGTTTGAAACTAAGACTCAAGCTGATTTGCCTAGTTTGAGAACAGCGATTGTTACGCCGTTAGTGGCTGTTGTATTATTATTGATTACTCCATTAGGCGATATTTTAGGTATTAAGTCATTGGCATCATTTAACTTAGATGCGATGTATATTTTGCCAATTGCTGGTTTGATTGGTGCGATTGCTATGGGACAGAGTAAGAAATTCTTAGTCTACATGCAAAAAGGCTTAGCCCGAATGACGGATGTTGTTTTGATTTTAATTGGTGCTGGTGCGATTGCTGGGCTAGTTTCAGTCTCTAACTTGCCCCAAAAGGTAGTTGAAATTGTTCAAGCTTCAGGTATTTCGGGAACATTCTTGGCACCGATTGCCGGTATTTTGATGGCTGCTGCCACAGCTTCGACATCGACGGGTGTTATTCTTGCTTCTAATTCCTTTAGCAAGTCAATTCTGTCCTTTGGAATTTCGGGGACAGGTGCAGCTGCCATGGTTCATACTGGTGCCACAGTTATTGATCAATTGCCACACGGTAACTACTTCCATGTCACGGCCAAAGCGGTTGATATGCACTTTAAAGAACGTATGAGTGTCGTCTTTTGGGAAATGCTGGTTGGACTTTCCATGACGATTGTTGCAACGTTAATGTATGGAAATTTGTTCTAGAGGTGGGATATAAATGAAAATTGTTTTGGCTCCAGATTCTTATAAAAATTCTTTAACAGCTAAGGAAGTTGCTCAATCCTTACGTAAGGGTTTTGAGCGAGTTTATCCTGATGCTGAATATGTTAATGTTCCCATGGCTGATGGTGGCGAGGGAACAGTTCAGTCATTAGTTGATGCGAAAAATGGGCAAATGGTTACCGAACAAGTAATTAATCCGTTAGGTAACAAAGCGGAAGCACATTATGGTCTGATTGATGATGGTCAAGTGGCAGTCATCGAAATGGCCGAAGCTAGTGGTATCCAATATATTAATCAATTTACCCAAAATCCTTATATTACAACTACTTTTGGAACGGGTGAATTAATTAAATCAGCAATTAAACATGGGGCTAAAACGGTAATCATTGGAATTGGTGGTTCAGCTACGAATGATGGTGGTGCTGGTATGGCGCAAGCCTTAGGTGCCCATTTAATTGATGATAAAGGTGAAGAATTACAATATGGCGGTGCTATGTTGCAAAAGCTTGATCATATCGATATTTCAGAAATGTTACCTGAATTAGCCGATGTAAAGGTCATTATTGCTTCAGATGTAACGAATCCCTTAACAGGCCCCGATGGTGCTAGTCAGGTCTTCGGACCCCAAAAAGGTGCTAGTCCAGAAATGGTCGAGTTTTTGGATCAAGCATTGTCACATTATGCTGATATTTTAAAACGTGATTTACATAAAGATCTTGAACAAGTCGCTGGTGCCGGTGCTGCGGGTGGATTAGGAGCTGGTTTATTAGCCTTTACCAACTCTCAAATGCGCTCAGGTGTTGACATTGTAGTTGATTATACCGATTTGAAGTCGAAAGTTAAGGATGCTGACGTTGTTGTTACAGGCGAAGGACAAATTGATTTTCAAACTAAATTTGGTAAGACCCCAATTGGAGTAGCTAAGGCCACTAAAGCTGTTAATCCTGATACAACAGTTATCGCCGTGGCTGGTTCAATTGGTAAAAAGATTTCAGAATTATATCCATTAGGCATTGATGCCATTTTCACCTGTGTTCCGGGTGTTGAAGAACTATCGACTGCCATTAAAAATACAGACCAGAACCTACAACAAGTAGCCGAGAATATCGGCCGCTTAATCAAAAATACGAAACAAAACTAAAATTTTATTGTGAAAAAGAAAAAAGAGTGTGATAAAACATACTCTTTTTTCGATTCTTAAAACAAATGGCTCCAGCAACCTAAAATCAGATTGCTGGAGCCATTTTTTAGCAAAAAAAGCTATTTAGTTTCGTATATTTAATTTCATCTTTAAAACAGGGAATGGTTTTCCTTGATCGTCAGTTTCATGTCTTTGGTAAGCAACAAAGCCAATATGTTCATAGAACCCAACTGCTTGGGGATTTTGCTCATTAACAGTTAACCTGTCAGCTTGATAGTTTTTGATGCCAAATTGAATTAATCGCTTACCTACACCTTGACCACGATATTTTTGATCAATAAAAAGCATGGCAATCTCTGAACCGTCGATACCCATGAAACCGATTGGTAGTTGTTGTTCGTTAACGGCAATAATTAAATTTGGAATTTGTGTCAGAATATCAGGCATGGAGTTTTTGAAATATTGAATGTCAGTTTCGGTTAAGAAAGAGTGGGTATTGCGTACAGCATTTTCCCAAACAACAGTTAATTGCTTGATTAGTTGTGGGGTACGTTTAGTTACAGGAATTATTTTCAAGATTTTTCTCCTTTGGTTTAGATTGGACATTTTTATATCAGATTAAAATAGGTCTTGAATCAATCAACCATTAACTTACAAAGTAATCATACTATATTCTTTTTAAAAACGCGTAGTGCCAGTTAATTTTTGTTAGGGATTTAAAATTATTTTTGAAATCAGAATATATTCTTTATCCAATGATTTTAGCCTTCAGAGACATAATAATGCATAGAATCATTCACTATTGATTCGAAATCAAAGAATGAACTAGCCGGAAAGAGGAAAAATTTTGGACGCTGTGCAGGTGGCGTTAACACTTTAGTGTTTACACCACGGGACGACTTTTGAAATTCGCGGTTTTTGCGAGGTTCAAAAGCGAGCCGAAAGGCCTCGGCTTTCGGCGGTCCCCATAGCGACCAAAATTTTTTCCTCTTGGAGGCGGCATATTTAAGAAACACCACACGTTTTTAAAAATAAGTTTGAATTAGATTTTTTATTGCTGTATGCTATTTGTCCAATATAAATAGGGGGGAAGATAGTTGAGTGAATTTATTGAAGCTATAGGTGCAAAAAATAATAATTTGCAAGACGTTTCAGTCAAAATACCCAAGCATCAAATTACAGTTTTTACAGGATTGTCTGGTTCGGGCAAATCTTCTTTGGTATTTGATACGATAGCTGCTGAGTCACAACGGTTGTTGAATGAAACTTATTCAGCTTTTGTACAACAGATGTTGCCTAAGTATGAAGCTCCGCAAGTTGAAGCAATTAACAATTTACCAGTTTCCATTGTCATCGATCAAAAGAAAATCGGTGGGAATGCGCGCTCCACGGTTGGAACGATTACAGAAATTTATACCGGCTTACGTTTGCTTTACTCTCGAATTGCCAAACCATTTGTCGGTTATTCAATGGTATATTCATTTAACAATCCAACGGGTATGTGTCCAACTTGTCAGGGCCTAGGCGTTACGAAGCAAGCAGATATTCATAAGTTACTTGATTTTGATAAGTCACTTAACGAAGGTGCGATTCAATTTCCAACCTTTCAGCCTGGTGGTTTTCGCTGGCTAAGATATACCGAAACAGGTAATTTTGATAATGACAAAAAGATTCGTGATTACTCTGAAGTAGAGTTAAAAAGATTATTGTTTGATAAAGGAAGTCAGCCGGATAATCCCACATCGAAGTGGCCCAAAACGTCTAAATATGTGGGAGTTGTCGAGCGTATTAAAACGACAATCATGGAAAAAGGTGGTTTACACTATCAAAAGGCTTTAAATGAAGTTTTCAACGAACAAACTTGTCCTGATTGCCATGGAACCAGAGTAAATGAAATGATTCGCTCAGCCAAGATCAATGGTCGATCAATTGCTGATTGTAGTGAGATGGCGATTGACGATTTAATTGAATTTTTAAAGCAGATACACGGTAATCAAGAGATTGATTTAGTTTTGAAAAATCTTCTGACGAGATTGAATAGTTTAAAAGTTGTTGGATTAGATTATTTAACGTTAAGTCGTTCAACTACTTCACTTTCTGGTGGTGAGTCTCAACGAATTAAAATGACCAAACATTTGAACAGTGCCCTGAGCGATGTTTGCTATATTTTTGATGAGCCAAGTGTGGGGTTACATCCGCAAGATTTGCTAGGAATTAATAAAATATTTACGAAGTTACGTGATCAGGGCAATACTGTATTATTGATAGATCACGACCCCGATGTTATTAAAATTGCAGATAATGTTATCGAGATGGGGCCCGGAGCAGGGAAAAAAGGTGGGCAAATTACTTTTGAAGGAACTTATCAAGCCTTGCTAAGTTCTCAGACGGTGACTGGGCAGGCCTTGTGCCAGAAACAGCATTTGAATACTAAAAAATCAGATTTTCAACAATTTTATCAATTACAGCATGCTCATAAATATAATGTTCAAGACGCTTCCATCAAAATACCTAAGAATGCTTTAACGGTGGTAACAGGTGTCGCTGGATCAGGTAAGAGTACGTTGGTTCGAGAGTTATTTACTAAAAAATATCAACAGGCAGTGACATTTGATCAGAGTGCTATTAAAGGAAGCAATCGGTCTAATATTTTAACTTATTTGGGTGTTTTTGATGATATTAGAAAACAGTTTGCTAAAGTATCACAACGACCAGCTTCACTATTTAGTTTTAATGGTCAAGGAGGGTGTCCTGAATGTCATGGAAAAGGATATATTAAATTTGATTTGGCATATATGGGAGACGTTAAACAAACTTGCGAAAAATGTCACGGCAAACGTTATAGCGATGAGGCATTGAAAGTTAAGTATCATGGGTTAAATATTTTTGAAACTTTACAACTGACAGCCAGCGATGGATTAGGTTTGTTTTCCAAACGAATTGATTTTGTTTTGCAAAATTTGTTAGATGCCAATCTAGGTTACTTGAACTTAGGACAAAGTTTAGATACCTTGTCAGGTGGTGAGCTGCAAAGGTTAAAGATTGCCAAAAGTTTAGGTGAGGCCAAACAGAGTGATTTATTGATTTTGGATGAGCCAAGTACGGGGCTACATGAGTCCGATATTAAGCAATTATTGAAGTTAATGGAGAGTCTACTGGCGGCTGGTAAAACACTGATTGTTTTGGAACATAACTTATCAATTATTTCACAGGCTCAATGGATCATTGATTTGGGACCACGTGGTGGACGTTACGGCGGACAAATACTTTTCCAAGGATATCCAGTTGATTTAATAAAGAATCAGACTTCATTTACAGCGCAACATTTACGCAGTTTTTGCTTGTCAACAAACCACTAGTTGCGTAATACTTAATAGTAGAGATGTTGTAAGAGGTGATAACACAAATGAATAATGAAATTAAATATATCATGGATGAACTTGGGGTTATCTATGGATTTTATCAAGATAAGTTTAGTTTGAAACGAATTAAAAGTTATATTTTGAGTATGCCTGAAGGTAAGAAAATTGTGAATGTTTCTGCCGGAAAGGTGCCAATGTATGATCATCAAGTTGATTTGCCAATTGCTGAATTTGATGACCACAGTGATTCTGTTGGTTTGTTGCAGGTTAACCATACGATGGTTAATAATAGATCAGCTGAAGATATTGCTGCTGATACGCAACGCGTTATTGAATTAGTCAATCGTTTGATTAAGATGATTTCTCCTAAATAAATATGCCGCCTCCAGGAAAAAAAAATGGTTCTTTCTCAAGGTTGGTTAGTTGCCGTCTCTGGGCGCAAGAAATGTTGGCGCTGTGGGGACCGACCTGAGCCAAGGTCTCAGGTCTCGATTTTGAACTTCGCAAAGTGCGCGAATTTCAAAACTCGTCCCGTGGTGTAATGGCTTTAGCCATTACACCACCTTCACTGCTGCCAACATTTGTTGCGCCCAGAGACTAATATATTTGTTATTTTTTTACATGTTGTAACTAACTAATTCGATGAATGGGTGCTATATTATTTGAAATTGAACATAATCAAAAGGCTATATATTTTTCTGGATGTGATACAAAGAAAAAGTATATAGCCTTTTTTATATTTGCTTCAATAACCAAATCTGAGGAAGGAACAAAAGAATTAGGTCGCTATGGGGACTTAATTCCTTTGTTCCTTCCGTCTAGTTTGCTCAAATAGCCAATAACCATTTACTCTTGTTTAATAAGTACGCTGTACAAAATATGACAAAGTTGTATTACGTTAGATTGAAGCGCAAGACAAAAGATAGACGAATTTATTTTTTTGTGGCTACCTTTTCGCTTTGCTTGTATAATTTGAGACAATTAGAGGTGAGTGGAATGGATGACAATGATTTTATCATGCGACAGTTAAAAGCCATTTCAGAAGGTTTTGGAATGATTTTGGGTAAAGGTAATGCTCCAAAGAGTGAAGTAATTTACCAACAACAACGGAATCAAAAGGGAAAGATATATACAGATATTGATGAACTGTTATTGCATCATAAATATGATGAGAGTATTCAATATGTGTATGGAAGAAAGTTTGAACTAGATCGTAATAGCTATTATCAACTAGGAATGTGGTTGGTTAAAAAGTTGAAGTCCATTCACGGAATCGATGTTGAAATGGTTCAGGAGTTTGAAAGAAATATGCAAAAGTATAAGTAATGTGTATTTATTGTCCCTAGAGACCACACTCACCAATTGTAATTGCCAAACATATTTATTACTCGCGGCCATAGTTGATTTTTCAACTATGGAATTGAAGTATTTTTTAAAGTCTAAAGATTCAGAACATACTCCATATCCTTTATTTCTAGTCATTGATGCCAAAATAATGCTTAAAGCTTTAATATTGATTCAAAAACAGACAATGAACTAGCCGGAAAGAGCAAGAAATTAGGACGCTGTGCAGGTGGCGTTAGCACTTTAGTGCTTACACCACGGGACGACTTTTGAAACTCGCGTACTTTGCGAGGTTCAAAATCGAGACAAAAGACCTTGGCTTTTGTCGGTCCCCATAGCTACCTAATTTTATTGCTCTTGGAGGCGGCATATTTAACTATCACTACACGTACTTATTATTTTCATATATAGACGAAAAAAATCCCCAGTCAACTGTAGAATGTTGACTGGGGATTTTTACATGTTTATTTATTTGAGAAGGATTTAATTTTGAATGTGTGAATATGCGGAATAGTTTAATTAGATAAGGTTGGCAATTTGCATAAGAATTGGCACAACGATAACGAATAGAACGGTTGATGTTGTTACCAAGTTAGTAGCATAGTCAACGTCACCATGTGATTGGTCAACTAGGATAGGCAAGACTGCCAAACCAGGAGCAGCTGATTGGATGATGAATGAATTTGATTCGATAGTTGGTAATGAACTACCCATCATTGAACCACCAATCAAGATAATACTGATCATGATAGCTGGAGCAACAACGAATCTACCTACTAAGGCAAGAATTGTATCACGGTCAAATCTGATTGATTTCAAACCGGCATCAGCTAAGATAATACCAATGTAGATAAGTGACATAGGTGTAACGATACCACCGACCATATCAAGAGTCTTATTGATCCATTCTGGTACGGGAATAGCAAGTAGTAAGAATACTAATGATACTAAGAAACCAACAAGTGGAGCAGGAAGTAATTTCTTCCAGTTGAAATCTTTTTTAGCACCTTTTTCAACAGTTGGATCATCACTTGAGATAAAGAAGATACCAATAGCCCAAGTTGAAATTGTGTTCATAACATAGTAGATAAGGAAGTAAGGTAAACTCTTAGTACCAAACAAAGCCATGTTTAAAGGTAAACCGATGAAGATTGTATTAGCATTAACGAACATGTTAATAAATGTACCACGACGACCTTTACGAATGCGGAAGATCTTTGTTAAGATCCACGCAACGATGTAACCAATTGTAAAACTGGCGAAGGTGAAAACTAAACCACCAGATAGACTTGCTAGTTTGTCTCGGTTCAAATATTTAAGAACTGAAACGAAGATTGAAGCTGGTAAAGCAATTTTCATAATGATGAAAGAAATGTTGCCCTTAAATTCATCACCTAGACGACCGGATCCTCTTAACCAGTAACCTAGAGCAATAACTAGAACGATTTCAGCAACACTTTCTAGTGAAGTAATAAATGCTTCCATGAATAAAATTCCCCTTTATTTGACAAATATGTTAATTAATATTTAGGTTCCCACTTGATGTCAGCAACAGCCTTCTTAGCATCTTTGGCATCAGTAAGTTTTTCGTCGATAGCTTGTTGAGCAACACCGACAGCAACTGTCATACTGAATTCATCTAATTTTGAAACAGGAGGTAGAACAGCAGCACCTGGTTGTGTAGGGTCAACGATACCACCTAATGAGTGAGCAGCTTTATTGATCATACCGTCTGATAGAACCTTAGCGTTAACAGCCATTGAACCAAGACCAAGACCTGGGTATACCAAAGCGTTGTTAGCTTGACCAATGTGATATGTAACACCATTGTATTCAACTGGTTCAACAGGAATACCAGTAGCGATAAGTGCCTTACCATCAGTCCACTTCAAAAGATCTTCAGCTTTAGCTTCTGCTAATTTTGTAGGATTTGATAGAGGGAAGATGATTGGACGTTCTGTGTGAGCAGCCATTTCCTTGATGATTGGTTCTGTGAAGGTACCAGGTTGTGTTGATGTACCAACTAAGATTGTTGGGTGAACTGCTTTAACAACAGCTTCCAAGTTTGTTAGTTCATCAGCATTGCTGAATTCACTACGTTGTCTTGTGAAAGGCTTTTGTTCTGGTGTAAGACCTTCAGTGTCATCGAACAATAGACCTTGCTTGTCAACTAGGTAGAAGTGTTTTCTAGCTTCGTCTTCTGAAAGACCTTCTTCAACCATGGCATCAAAGATACGTTTTGTAATACCAGCACCGGCTGTACCAGCACCAAATGATAGGTAAACTTGGTCAGTAAGTTTTTCTTTAGAAATGTTCAATGCACCAAGGATACCGGCAAGTGTAATGATACCTGTACCTTGAATATCATCGTTAAATGTTAAAATTTCATCTTTGTACTTGTTCAAGATATTAGCAGCATTGCTACGACCAAAGTCTTCAAAGTGTAAGTACATGTTAGGGAATAAATCTTCAGCAGTTTCAACGAACTTGTCAACAAAGTTGTAGTACTTGTCGCCTGTAACACGTTCGTGGTGGTTACCCATGTATAAGTCATCAGCAAGTAATTCTTTTCTGTTTGTACCAACATCAAGAACAACAGGTAGAACTGACTTAGGATCAACACCAGCAGCAGCTGTATAAACCATTAATTTACCAACAGAGATGTCAACACCTTGGACACCCCAGTCACCAATACCAAGAATACCTTCACCGTCAGTAACAACAATCAATTTGATGTCGCGACCTTCTGAAGCATTCTTTAATGTAGCTTTGATATCATCTTGATCATCAATTGATAAGTAAGCAGCATTTTGTGGGTCTAAGAATAAGTGACTATAGTTTTCAATTGTGTCCGCAATAGTTGGGTCATAAACAACAGGCATGAATTCGTTAACGTGTTGGCTGAATAATTTGTAGAACAAAGTAACATTTTCGTTAAATAGATCCATCAAGTACATTCTCTTAGCTAAGAATGTTTCTTTACTTGAATAGTTTTCGTAGGCTTGTTCTACTTGTTGGTCCAAAGTTTGAACAAATGGTGGAAGTAAACCTTCGATATGATTTTCTTTTCTTTCTTCTTTAGTAAAGGCAGTACCTTTGTTTAAGAAGTGATTATTTAATAAATCTAAACCAGTATATTTCATAAATTTAATGCCTCCTAATTAACTTTCATGTCGTACTATATACCCTTATAAAAAATATAGTCAAATGTGTTATTATTGATAAATAATATTTATAAGTGAAAATTATTGTGTTAAATATGCCGTCTGCGGAGTGAAAAAATAGTCAATAGCTGTGCGGACCGACTCGAGCCAAGGTCTCCACAGCAGCCAAAATTTCTTGCTCTTGCTGGCGGCATACTAACTATAGGTGGAAAAATGAATTTAAAAGATTATCAATATTTTAAAAAATTGTCAGAATTGAAGAATTTTTCAGATACGGCTAACTTTTTTGGAGTTAGTCAGCCAACGATTACCTATTCGTTAAAGCGTCTGGAGGACGGTTGCGGGTTATCATTAGTTAAGCGTAAAAGTTATGCTAATTCATTGTCGCTGACTTATGCTGGGGAACAACTTTTGATGCATATTAATCGAATCCTGCAAGAAAATGATTTGATCAGTGTTGATATGGAGCGCATTAAGCGTGAAAAAATTATGATGGGATGGCCACCAATTATTACTAATTATGTTATTCCTAAAGTTTTTGATGCGTTGCGGGATGAAAATTTGTTGTCAGCAATTGAACCTATATCTGATGGGTCAAAGGAATTATTAGATAAACTACGAAATGGTGAAATTGATTTATCATTCTTAGGAACGACGGTTTTGCCACAAGAAAATCATTTAGATTATCAATTGTTGAAGGAACACCATTTTAAATTCATTGCATCGACTGAGAAAGATATTTCTCATATCAAGACGATTGAACAATTATTTGAAGAGGATTTTATCTCATTAGATGAAAGATCAGTTCATAGTCAGGTATTGAGAAGATTGACGGAGCATTATAATGTCACGCCTAAAACGATGTTTCAGACGGATGACTATAAATTAATGCTTAATTTGGTCCAAGCTAATAAGGGAATTAGCTTTATCACGGAGACGGCTTTTCAAAATGTACCAGGAATTCAGGTAATTGATGTAGATATTCAGTTGCCGTCGTTTTACATTTTGTTTGTCTACCGTCATAATATGATTGGTAATGAGACATTAGGAAAATTGATGCACATTTTCAAGAGTGTATATAAAAAATAATAATAAAATATAAATAAAACGTGGTATACAGGTATAGTCCAATAACGTTACAATATAATTGCCAATTTAAATTGGTATGTAAATAGTGGTAACTGTATATAATAGGAAGTTATATCTCATCAATATAGTCGCTTTTATTATGCTTTTATTACATTATTATCACTTTTTTTAAATAAAATGGATGAACTTATGAGGGATAGGACATGGTTACAACCATCCATTTTGATGTCTGAAAGCCAGTTTGACTGGCTTTCTTTCTTTTTTTAACGCTATGTTTATAAAAATATGTCCAATTTGGATAAATTACTGAATTTAAATTTGATTGTGATATCATTGTTTGTGAAGAGGAAATCAATTCCTACGTTTCCTCTTTCTTGATAATTTCATGATTATAATAGTTGAATAACTATTGTCGATTAATGGTAGTTCCTCCCTGAGCTGCCATTTTTTTGAAAAACTGAAAATTTTAAAGATCGGTATTCTGTCACGAATGTCGGTCTATTTTTTTGCGCTGAGTTTAGGTTGAAACGGAAAATAGTTTATATTTTTCTTAATTTAAATCGTTGTGCTAGTACGCTACCCGCTAGAGTAGGTATGTTATTTTTATTACAAATATGCTTAAGTATTGGCGCTTTAGTCATTATTGACATAAAAGTAGTCAAGAATATAACGTGATACTTCAATTCACTAATGTTTGTTAATCACTGCTTATTCAAAATGGGAAATAAACTAACCGGAGGGAACCAGAAAATTAGGTCCCCACAGCAACCTAATTTTCTGGTTCCTGGAGGCGGCAACAGCCTATTTAATTTTTTTAAAACAATAACAATCTGTTAAAACTGTGTTACAGCAATTATGAGAGTAATTTTGTATGGTATAATTTTTATTAATAAGCGATTTAGGAGTTTTAAGTATGAATTACAATGAGAGTCAACAAAAAGAAATTGCACAATATGCTATCGAGCATGACAACAATTACAAGGCTACAGGTGAGAAATACGAAATTTCATATCAACAAGTGGCTGCTTGGGTAAGAAAGTACAAGAAATCAACAACCGCAACGAAAGTGTCAAAGACTCAAAAAAAGTCACAGAAATCTACAGCTACACAGGCTAGTACGTTAGATGTTTTAAATCGAAAAGATCCTGTTTTGGAAGCTCAATTAAGAGAAGTTAAAAAGAGATTGGGATTGATTTAAATGAAGAAGGTTATCTTTGTTTGTTTAGGAAATATTTGTCGTTCACCTATGGCAGAAATGATGATGAAACAGTTGGTCACAAAATCAGGATTAACTGGACAAATTCAGGTTGAATCCCGTTCAACCTCAACGTATGAAATTGGTAATTCTCCACATCCAGGGGCGATTCGGGAATTACAGAAAGAAAATATTACGATTGTCGATCATTCTGCTCAACAAATATCACAGGCAGATTTTCAAGAGGCTGATCTAATCATCGGTATGGATCATCAAAACATTATTGATCTAAAGAGAATGGCGCCATTAGGTATGCAAAGTAAAATTCGTTTAGCATATGAGATTATTGGAAAAGATGAAGAAGTACAGGATCCTTGGTATGATCACAAATTCAATCGGACTTACAGACAGCTATCTGAGCTGTTGCCATTGTGGTTAGATGAGTTGCGTAAAGCCTAAAGTTCAACTTCACATTCAGTGGTTAAGATAAGTGTCAAAAAGTTTATATGTGAAAAGTAGTAAATAAAAATAAGGAAGACTAGTAATCCGATTATGGATTGCTAGTCTTCTTTGCTTTGACGTAAGATATGGTATCTTTTTGTGATTTTTAGTGTCGAATGATTACCATCGAAGAAATTTTGATTAAGTATAAAGTGGTAACAAACTTTTTAAATTAATAATGTGAATTATAAGCAGAGAGGCCACTTTGTTCACGGGTAACAGCTTTAAATCAGCATTCACAATTAATTTTCACATTTTAACCAAAGAATTTTGCTTGGTATCAACTGGTTGGAAATAATTGTGAAAATAACTGATGAGAAATGTCAGATAATTAAAATAGCCATTAAAAATTAAAGAAGAATTGGCTTAAAATATATTTATTATTTATTGAAAATGTCTTCAAAGGTAAAGCGGTTATAGATATATCAGCCTTTTTAATACTGAGCAAGCTGGTCTTTAAATAATAATTTTCTTTAAAATACAACTTCAAATTTCACAAATAGTAAAATCCGAACTTATAAAGACCATTGCTGGATTAATATTTCCGACTTCATTTTGAGTGAAATTGTTTATAAAATTTTGGAAAACTATCTTTTTTCACAAATGATAATATTTAGAAATTGTTTGTGAAAGGGTGTTATTTTATGAAAACGATCAGACCAACGATTTTATTGGCCTGTCTGTGGTTATTATTTTCCAGTTGCTTTACAACAACAGTTAAAGCTGAAACGACTGGCGAAAATCCCATAACAAGTGCCGATCTAGAGACAATTGTTGAACAAGAAAACGATACTGAGACGACAATCAGTTATGTTTTAGAAGATAAGAAGAATTTAATTTTGAAGACGGATCAAGCAGCGGTTCTTAATATTTATGCTTTGAAAGAAGAATTAGGTGCCGAAAAGGTTGATCAAAAAAATGAATTGGAAACAGTCGTTACATTAGACGATCCCGATGCAATTGATTTTAAATTACATGTTGATAAGGAAAAACCATTCCTGTTGACGGTATTAGATGCAGACCAAGTAGAGATTTTTAAGTATCAGTTTAATGTCGAAAAAAAGGTTGCGCGCTCAGTGAATGATGATGCGGCTGAAGAGGCAACTTGGACGCACGCTGAAAAATTACGTGTTTCTAAAGGACCAATAATGGAACATAGTGATGGAGCCAAAACACAACCGATTTTTTATTTTGGTGATTATATTTATGCTGAAAAAGGAATCGTAAAAGTTACATCTACATGGGTTCAACGACGCAAATCACGTGAAAATAGTTTAACTTCACCGAACACTGGAATTATTTATTCAGAAGCAGGTGGTAATCTCGATGAAGGTTCCTCTGATCCTAAGAATCATATTTATACAAATCATTATGGTGATAATCAAAAGAAAGATTATGATGCTCCTTTACATGATGAGGAAGATTTACCATTTGGAACTCCGACAAGTTATACTTCAAATAATTTATTTAACTTTGTTGTTCATAGTAACAATTGGTTAAAGCCTGGTACGTCAGGCCCAAATAAGCTGGGAAAGGCTTATGCCATGGTTGGTGAACCAGCGCTGTATTATCGAACCAATCAAAAAACTGGTTTTGAAGAACAACGTTTGGTCTACAAACAACGAGCATTTTATTCTGATAAGAGAGGCAAAACAAATCCTGAAATAACGACTACTATTAAGATGTCGTTTACTAGAACGGGTCGAGTTATTACGGATATTTCCTTCAAGAATACGGGGAAAGTTTTGTTCAATAATTTTAGTGGCTTTTCTAATCATGACTTATCTCTAAATAAGGATGGCAAGGAGTTGCAAGATCAGCGTGGTCGGAAAATTGGTAATTATATTCCTATGCGTTCGTTAACAAATGATCGTGGAATGTATATTCAAGCACCAAATAATGAAGTGAGAACCAACTTTTACATGAATCATAATGATGGTCCAGGTGCTTGGGCAGCTCGCTCAGCTTCACGGTCTTACTTAGCTACCAAGGGATATATGTATAATCCGGGATTGTTAGGCTTGATTGGAGTTCAAAAGGAAACGTATTATCCGTGGAAAGTTGGGAAAGGTCAAAATAACTTTTTCTTTGATCACAAGACTAATTCGTATAAATTTCCTTATACACCATCAGGTAAGTTCAATGCCTTTAAGGATCAACGAGATCCTGGTGACAAAGGTAAGACGAGAGCTTTAGGAACTCGTTTAGGGACTGATAATGAAAATGATCCACAATGGGATGCAGGATTAACAATGCGTACAGCTCCAATCGACTTAAAAGTTGGGGAGACTAAACATTTACAGTATGGGACCAAGACCGATATTCCTGGCTCAAATTTTTGCCCAGTAGTTGAGTTTGATGGACTGAGTTACGAAGATTTTCCACAAGTTTTACCAGTTGGATCAAGAGAGTTAACCATGAAGGGACACTGGTATGACTTTGATAGTCAGAAAGTTAAAATCTATTATGCTTTAGATAGTGAGAAACCCGAAGAATTAAAGAAAAATATTTTACTGGATGGGGCTCAAAGTAAAGATGAAGCGGAAAATGGAACGTTCCACGATTTTACTAAAAAAATAAATATTTCAGAATTAGAAAAAGGTCTACATAAGGTACGTTTAATTGCAGAAGATGAAGATGGTAACCAATCAGTTTTACAGGAGCATAACTTCAAGTTAATTAAAAAAGCGGTTGCGAATAAAGGACCACAGATTGACGTTACTGCTCCGTTAGGAACTAAGCGTAAGCCTTATTTACCCGTAACAGATAAGTTTGATTTACATGGCTTTTGGTCAGATGGAAAGAACAAAATGGTGAAGTCATTGAGTTATACGATTGATGGTGGTGAAGAGAAAGCTTTTGAGTCTAATCTTCAAAATCCTAAATTAGGTCAATTAGTTGCTTGGCATATTCCTGATTTTGATATTAGTGAGTATAATGATTTTCAACAACATCGAATGGTATTAAAAATTACTGATGCCGAGGGTATGACTGATACCGATACTTTTTATTTTAAACATGTCGGTGGCGGAACACATTTAGTTGCTCCAGAAGAAATTGATTTTGGAAAAGTGACAGTTGCTACCAAATCTGATCAAGCCCAGAAACCCGATTTAAAGGGAAATAAAGTTTTACTAGAGGATTTTCGTAAAGAGGGGGCGACTCCATTAGGGGTTAAGTTAACCGTTCGGAAGTTCTATCTGCAAACTGATAATCCCAATGACGGCGATGACGAAGATGATGGGGATGACAGTAGTACAACGATTGACCCACAGACACGTTCGAAAGAGTCCTTAGTCCATGGTGTACTTTGGGATGGACAACCAGTCGCTTCAAAAAGTTTTATTGTAGGTAGAACTGAAGGGGCAAAGGACAGTCAGTGGCGTCAAACAACTGATTTGTCTAGTGAAATTGAGAAAAAGCTAAAAATTAATTTCTGGTCCAAGGAGTCAGGTGCAACACCGGGCAAGTACGTAAGTCGTTGGACATGGTCAACAGTTGATTCTGTTCAATAGATAACTTAGTTTCATATCATTAAAAAAAGGATTAGATACTTTATCTGGATATATATCCGGATAAAAAATATCTAATCCTTTTTGACATTCAATTTCATAACTAAATGTTTTAAAACTTCAAAATAGCTTTTAAGTTATAGTTTTCTAGTTTTTGTATTATAAAAAGCAACCAATACACAAGCCGGAAGGAACAAAAAAATTAGGTCGCTGTGAAGGTGGCGTTAGAGATTTAGCTCTTACACCACGGGACGAACTTTGAAACTCGCGGACTTTGCAAGGTTCAAAGTCGAGGCCTGAGACCTTGGCTCAGGCCGGTCCCCACAGCGACCTAATTTTCTTGTTCCTAGAGGCGAAAACCTTAGTCCAACTCCCTTTTGTTTTGAGTCCGAATAACATAAGCATCTAATAAAATACGACTAATAACTTGTAACGGTAGTCGTGACCGTACTTCATAATCAGGAAAATATGAAGTTTGTGACTTATAGCCTAACAAAATCATTTCGGAATATTTAGCGATGGAGCTGGTCTCGTTAGTAGTAATGGTGATGGTACTAACACCGTTATTGAAAGCATTCTTTGCGCCAGCCACTAACTCCTTTGTCTCACCATTTAAACTGATGATAATGACCAAAGCTTCTCTTCTTATCCGCTTGCTCATAGTCATGATGATATTAGGGTCAGAACTCATGACACAATTTTTATTTAACAGTTGTAACTTGACTAGCATTTCTTGAGCGATAAACTCTGAAAAGCCTCTGGCAAAAATATAAATATCATCGGATTCACGAATTTTTTGGACGGCATCTTCAATTGAACCAACGTTGAGCATACTAAGCGTGTTATCAACTTCATATTTATTTTTAAAAATGGCTTGTTTGATATCATGATCGACTTTTTCCAAATTTTGGTATTGTGAGTTGTTTTTGCCTTGAGTTATTAATTGTTGTCGAAAGTCGGTATAACCAGAATAGCCCATTTTCTTAGTTGTTCGAACGATGGTGGCCGTGGAAACGTTGGCATCCTCACTCAATTTAACAATCGATAAATTCGGAATATCGTTAAGGTTTTCTTGAATGTAATCCCATAAGTAGCGTTCAGAAGAGCTTAATTTTTTTGTCATTAAAAAATCATCCCATTTTGTAAAGTTTTTTCCGATATAATGGTCGTGTGGCACATTTATGAAAACATTTACATGATAACACAAGTTATTATAGATATAACGCAAAGGGTTAGTGAGTACGCTATATAAGAAATTAAAAAAGGAGTTAATTAAATGATTTATACTTGTACATTAAATCCGGCCATTGATCTATTTATTGAAACAGATCATTTGAAGCCGGAAGTGGTTAATCGAACAAATAGTTATGATATTCAACCAAATGGTAAGGGTGTCAATGTTTCTTTTATTATGAAGCATCTAGGTGTTAATAATACTGCTTGGGGAGTTGGCGGCGGTTTTACAAGTAACTTTATTGAAGAATCGTTACAAGCCAAAGGAGTACCGACTGATTTTACCCATATTGATGGTATTTCACGAATCAATGTCTTTACGCGCGTTGTCGATACTGATACCGAATATAAAGAAGTTAATAATGGGCCTGAGGTCAGTGCTGACAAGGTCAACGAATTTCTAAACAAAGTAGCGACTTTGACAAACGCAGATAAGTTAGTTGTTTCAGGGAGTTTCTCCAGAGGTATTCCGGCTGAAATCATTGTTAAAATTGCACAGTTGGCTGAAAAGCAAGGCTTTGATCTAGTAATAGATACAAGTTATCCTGAGGTCGTTGAGGCAATTAGCCACAAGCCATTTCTAATCAAACCAAATGACGAGGAACTCTTATCATGGTTTGACCAACCGAGAACTGACGATATACAAGTATTGATCAAGTATTCTCAAGAACTTTTGAAAAAGGGTGCTCAAAATATTTTGTTGTCGATTGGAGCCAAAGGAGCGCTGTTTGTAAATGAGAAACATGTCTTGTTTGGAAATGCGCCTAAAATTAAAGTGGTCAATACGGCTTGTTCAGGAGATACCATGTTAGGAACATTTTTGGCAGGAATGGAACAGAAGTTACCGTTAGAAACTAATCTCCAACGTAGTATAGCAGCAGCCAGTTCAACTGCGGCTAGTGCGGGATTGACTGATTTTAGTGATGTTGATGAAGTGATGAAACAAATTCAAGTAAAACAATTGGAGGGATAAGCTATGACCAAGTATAAAATTATTGCTGCAACCGGTTGTCCGACAGGGATTGCTCACACGTACATGGCACAAGAAGCTTTAGAACAAGCGGCTAAAAAGCGTGGCATTTCCATAAAAGTTGAAACACATGGACAATCTGGAGTCGAACATGCCTTTACGCAGTCAGAAATTGCTCAAGCTGATGGAGTTATTATCGCTGCCGATAAGGATGTTGACATTGATCGATTTGATGGCAAACGTCTGATCAATGTTTCGGTCACGAAAGGTATGAAAGAACCAGATGAGTTAATTGAAAAAATTTTGAATGACCAAAATGTCCCTGTTTATCATGCGGCAGGTGGTGCTAAGAGTAGTTCAGAAGAGGCTGAATTAACTGGTTCATTCTGGCATAAGATGTATGTTTACTTAATGAATGGTGTTTCACATATGTTGCCATTAGTTGTTGCTGGTGGTGTGTTAACGGCTGTATCGTTCTTTTGGGGCATCAATTCGGCTGATCCTAAAAGTGCTGAGTACAATGCGATTGCCGCTTTATTAAATACCATTGGTGGCTTTGCCATGAACTTGATGGTTCCAGTGCTCTGTGCTTATATTGCTGAAGCTATTGGTAAAAGGACCGGTCTAGTTATTGGTTTCGTGACAGGGATGATTGCCTATACTAACGGTACTGGTTTCTTAGGCGGAATCGTAGGTGGTTTCTTAGCCGGTTATGTAGCTGTTTTATTAGCGAAATTATTTAAGTCATTACCAAAATCTTTAGATGGATTGAAATCTATTTTTATTTTCCCTGTTTTAGGTGTTTTGATTGCCGGAACAATTATGTGGTATGTTTCAGTACCAATGAAAGATATCAATCAAGGCATGATGGCCTTTCTAAAGAGTATGGAAAATTCTAGCCCGATTTTACTAGGTTTGATTGTTGGTATTATGTGTGCTGCTGATATGGGTGGCCCTATTAATAAAGCTGCCTATTTGACTGGTACAGCTTTATTAGCTCAAGGTAACTATTTCTTCATGGCTGGTGTCTCGGCAGCTTGTATCGCACCACCATTGGCTACTGGATTTGCAGTCTTGTTTAATAAAAAAGCTTATACATCAAAGGAACGCAGTGCAGGATATGTCAACTTCTTGTTAGGTTCAACTCATATAACTGAAGGGGCAATTCCTTTCGCTGCTAAGAATCCTTTGCTAAATATCCCATCATTTATGATAGGTTCGGCGATTGCAGCCATTTTGTCATACGTTACTAAGATTTCTGTACCAGCACCACATGGTGGTTTCATCGTCTTACCACTAGTTAATAAGCCATTTTTATGGGTCCTTTGGATTGTCATTGGTGCGTTGGTATCAGGATTCTTACTTTCAATTATTGCTGGTCGTCAAAGTAAACATGATGCTGCCATGGTCGCAACACCTGTGGGTAATGTAAGTGTTACTAGTGAACCAGAGGTAGCTGAAACTAAGAGTAATGATTTAAGTGATATTATTAATGAAGATAATATTGCACTTGATGTTGATGTGAAATCAAGAGACGAGTTGTTACAATATTTAGCTAATTTTGCGAAGAAATTAGGCTATTCGACTGATGCGACTGCAGTTGATAAGAAGTATTTGGCACGTGAAGCTGAAAGTTCAACTGGTATGGAAAAGGGTATTGCTATTCCCCATGCTCAAGATAAGACAATTAATCGTTCGGCAATGTTAATAGCTAAGTTGAAACAACCAATTGAATGGAAAACCTTTGATGGTCAACCAGTCGATATTGTTATTTCTTTCTTAATACCAGATCAAGATGATGGCAGCAATCATCTGGAATACTTGTCGAGCACTTCGAAGCTATTGATGCATGATGAGTTTGTTGAATCACTAAAAAATGCTAAAACTAAAACTGAGATTTTAAAATTGTTTCAAGAATAAATGCCGCCTCCAAGAGCAAGAAAATTTTGGTCGCTATGGGGACCGACTGGAGCCAAGGTCTCCAGTCTCGATTTTGAACTTCGCAAAGAGCGCGAATTTCAAAAGTCGCCCCGTGGTGTAAGCGCTGAAGCGCCAACGCCACCTGCACAGCGACCAAAATTTCTTGCTCTTTCCGGCTAGTTCGTTCCTTACTTGAATCAATAGTGAATAATTTTAAGTATTATTATGTCAGTGATGACGAGGGTTATCGGATACGAAGTATATTTTAAAAGTAATTCTGAATCTGTAGTTAAAAAATCAACTAGTACCACGCGTATTTGTAAGAATGGATAAGTTGGTTTGTTTCTGAAGTCGACGAATCAGCGTTTAAGCAATAGGTCTTTAACTTTTAATTTTTAAGTGTTAACCTAATCATATAGGGCATAGCCCCTATGTGGACTTCGAGTCCGTGGTATGCAAGTCATACCTTGAGACCTTATCTCTTAGAGATTAGGTCTTTTTTTATTCATGTGAAAGCACTTACGGAAGAAAAATAGTATTATATAAGTAAGGCGTTGTGCTAGCAAAAAATTATTTTTGGTTTTAGAAAAAGAGATTATATGAATTAGTGCAACATGTTAAGCATGAAGAGAAGGGAGGTTGATTTTATGTCATTTTGGCAAAAGATTGGTGACTTTCTTAGTCCAAGTGGTGGATCCCAGTCAATTAAAACAAATGATCAGAATGTAACAGGCCCACAAAAAGATCCGATGAGTGATTTTTCACAGGTTTTAAAGGTTGAAAATATTGCCGTTGATGTAGAGGTCAAATCCCGAGAGGAATTATTAAAATATTTATCCAAATTTGCTCAAACGATTGACAATGGTATTGACGCCGAGGCTATTTATGGCAAGTATCTGGTGCGAGAAAATGATGCTGCGACTGACTTAGGTGACCAGATTGCTGTTCCTCATGCGCAGGATAAATCAGTGGAACAGTTGATGATGTTGATTGTTAAATTAAAACAGCCGATTATTTGGGATAAGGATAAACAAGTTCAAATTGTTTTGTCGTTGGTTATTCCTGATCCGGAGAAAAATTATCAACATGTACCATACTTATCAAGTATCGCCCGATTGTTATTAAAAAAGGGTTTTCTCCATGCGCTGAATCGATCTAGAACGTCTGAAGAAGTTTTTAAATTATTTGTTAAATAAATTTTCCTGCGATATCGTACATAGAGTAATTCTGATAATGTTATACTTATTGTTATGAAACTGAACAAGAACATTGGAGGGGTTATTTGCAGAGTCAATTAAGTGTTCTTACAGTAGTAATTAGATTGTTGTTATCAGTTCTTTTTGCCGGTGTTATCGGAATTGATCGAGCTTATAAACACCGACCAGCTGGATTGAGAACACATGTCCTAGTTTGTTTAGGTGCCTGTATTATTGCAATGATTCAACAAAATATTGGATTTAATGCTTTAGATATTGCTAGACAGTATCCACCATTAAAGGGCGTTGTTCGAGCAGATGATGCCCGTTTGATTGCACAAGTTGTTAGTGGAATCGGATTTTTAGGTGCAGGAACGATTATTGTGGAGCATCATTCCATTCGTGGTTTAACGACGGCTGCCAGCTTATGGGTCGTTGCTTGTATCGGCTTAGCTGTCGGTATGGGTGACTACATTATTGCTATCGCAGGATTTTTGGTGGTGTATGCAGTGTTAGGATTTTTGAAGAAAATTATTCGTATCAGTCCGGTGCGGAAATTAAAAATTGAATATCTGCATAAGGTTGATACAAAGAAGTTTATTGATGACTACTTTAAAGAGAATGATATTACCGTTGAGGGAGTTCGTTTCAGCGTGACACGACGTAATGATGAGAAAGTTTACACCAATGTCTATTCAATTGACTTTGGCAAAAGTTTAGATTACGTTGATATTGTTGAAGGATTGTCAATGAATGATAATATTATTAAAGTGGAAACAATTAATGTTTAAAAAAATATTCCTAAATTAACGTTTAGGAGTATTTTTTATTGGTTATTTGATATGGGAATATTTAAATAATTAAGTGGTCTAAACAGATTGTAATTAGTTTAGACCTTTGGTATCTTTGGAATATTGGGGGAATTAAATGATAAGAAATTTACCGACCAGATTCTTGATCGTGTTTTTATGTACGCTTATTTTGGCAACAGTATACTTGGTTCTTCCGAAGGGGAAAATTGCTGGAAGTATTCAGGAAACAAAAATTAGTCTAATGGATAAGTCCAAGCAAAAAACAGTTTCCGAATTTGATAAAGAACGTAAGCAATATGCCTATGTGTCATTTGATAATTTGTACTCAAATACAAGCTTGTATTATGGTACGAAGATTTATCAACGCGGACATATTAAAGATTTAGATATGGAACATAAATACTTATTAGTTGCATTGGATGGGAACGATGCTTCGAGAACGATTAAGTTGAAATACAACCTATCAAATTTTGAAAAAGGTAATGCAAGTGTCCAAGAGAACGATCCAATCAAGTTTTATGGACGAGTTTTGGCAACCGACAGTTACCTCAATGACAAGGGTAGGGATGTTAATCTACCGGTTATTGCAGCCGACTTTATTCAAACTAAAGTTAACTTTAGTGGTGACTATGGAACGGTTTGATACAACAGTATTTATTTTGAAAAATTGATTCGATTTATGTTAAAAATAATTACCATAATAGAAAAGCCTCGATTCTGATTTATTGCTATAATTTTCCTGCTCTAGAGGGAGGGAATTATTTTGAATAAGTCAAGAGTTGAGGCTTTTACTGATGCTATTATTGCAATTGTTTTAACTATTATGATTTTAGAGTTTAAGACACCGGAGTCTGCTAAATTGTCTGCGATTATTTCACAGATACCATATATGATTTCGTATGCGGTCGGTTGGTTATTTATCGGGATTGCTTGGTACAATCATCATTATATGTTTAGTAAGGCAAAGGTTATTACAAGGAAAGTTTTCTGGACAAATAACTTTTGGATGTTTACGACGTCATTTATTCCGGTAGCCACTGCTTGGGTAGGACGTGATTTGAATGCTCAAGGTCCAGAAATATTTTATACAATCGTGTATGCCTTATGGTCATTTGCTTATGTAATCTTAACCTATACGATTGCTAGAGAAAATGAGTTGGCGGGTTATCCTAAAGTGGCAAAGAGTATTCGTGATATGAAAATTTATCGTGCCTTAACTAGTTGGAAATTCATGGGTGCGGAAATAATTGTTTGGACGCTAGTCTTAATTTACATGCCAGCACTACAGATGTTGTTAGTTTCTTTTCAAGTTTTAGCAGTTGGTGGCAATGTTAATTCTGACAGTGATAAACTTTTTTAACCAGACAAAAAAGACCTAAGACAAACGTCCTAGGTCTTTTCCTTTATCAAAAGGGTTCTTGTTAAAGAAATAGTAAAAATAAATGGCATTCCTTCACTTACTAGAAGTGACATTAAACAAGAGAAGTTTATTTTTTATCTTTAAGATTCTTTTGATCTTTCGAAGATTTCTTATCTGCAGAATCTACGCGTTTTACGTTTTCTTTTACATCATCGGGAAGAGAGGCAAACTTATCAAATAAACTGCCAAAATCACTTTCACGTTTCACTGTTAGGCCCATCGGTATCAGCCCCTTTCAAGTTTCTTTATAATTAACTATATTATAAGACCTTCAAGAATAAATAACAATTATTTGTCTTGCTTTTTTTGTGGGGGTAGTTAAATATGCCGCCTCCAAGAGCAAGAAAATTTTGGTCGCTATGGGGACCGACTGGAGCGCAAGGTCTCCAGTCTCGATTTTGAACCTCGCACAAACCGCGAGTTTCAAAAATCGTCCCGTGGTGTAGACGCTAAAGCGCCAACGCCACCTGCACAGCGACCAAAATTTCTTGCTCTTTCCGGCTAGTTTATTGTTAGTTTTTGAATTAATAATGAATAATTTTAGTATTATTATGCTATTTATGACTAGAGTCATGAGAATTGGAGTATGTTTCAATTTTTAAGATAATTTGAAATCTATAGTAAAAAAATTAACTGGCACCTATCGGGAATACTTTAGTATGCTATCTCACAGCAACTTAAGTTTTTTACTTCTTCGAGTTAGTACGTTCGCTACTTTGTAAGATATCCAGAAAAATTGAATGGATTAGACAAAATGTTAGAACAGAGGCTTGTGTGAGAGGAAAATTATTATAAAAATTGTATAATAGAACATATGGTTGCATTTTTGTTGACAATTAAATTGTTTAAATTAATATTACAAGAGGTTGAAGTTTTCTAAAAACGCGTTGAGGAGGGATATTGTTGGCAACTGAATATTTGGAACATAAATTAAGTCTTCTACCACCACGTCCAGGTTGCTATCTGATGAAGGATATTAATTCGAAGATTATCTACGTTGGTAAGGCTAAGAATTTGAAAAATCGGGTACGTTCGTATTTCAAAAGTTCGCATGAGGGAAAGACGGCTCGGTTAGTTTCTGAAATTCGTGATTTTGAAACAATTATCACTTCTAATGATAAGGAAGCTTTTTTGCTCGAAATTACGTTGATCCAAAAGCACCAGCCATATTACAACATTAAGTTGAAGCGTGGTACGGGCTATCCATATATTAAGATTACTAACGAAAGTGATCCAAAGATGGAAATTACTGGTTTGATCAAAAAAGATGGGGCCTACTATTTTGGACCTTATCCCAATGTTTGGGCTGCATCTAATACGTTGAACTTTTTGCAAAAGGTTTATCCTTTGCGTCGATGTCAAGGTCATTTGGGTCGTCCTTGTTTGTACTATCATATGGGGCAGTGTTTGGGTGCGTGCTTTCAAACGGTTCCTAAGGAGAAATATGATGCTCAAATTGAAAAAATCAAGAAGTTTTTAGGCGGAAATGTTGGTGAAATAAAGCGCCAATTGGAAAACCGGATGGAAAAAGCTTCTGATAAGATGGAATTTGAACGTGCCGCTGAATTGCGAGATCAAATTAAATATATTGAAACAACGGTTGAAAAACAAAAGATTATTTCAAATGACAGTACACCGCGTGATATTTTTAATTATTACGTTGAAAAGGGTTGGATATCAATACAGATCTTCTTTATTCGTCAAGCACGTTTGATGAAACGGGAAAAGAAAGTTTTCGCATGTATCAATACTCCTGAGGAAGAGTTATCGACCTTTATCTTACAATTTTACAATCGTCGCAACCAAGTCTTGCCAAAGGAAATTTTAGTACCCGACAATTTGGATAAAGATACATTATCACAAGTATTGAATATCCCATTTAGAACGCCGCAACGTGGTCAAAAGCGAGATCTAATGGATATGGCGGCTGAAAATTCTAAGTTGGTTCTACAAGAAAAGTTCCGTTTGATGGAATTAGATAATCGCCAGACTTATGGTGCCCAACAACAAATTTTTGAGGCGCTCAACTTGCCTTATGGACATATTATTGAATCATTTGACCACTCGCATATTCAAGGAACGAATCCAGTTTCTGCGATGGTTATGTTTAAGGATGGTCGTCCTGAAAAGAGTGGTTATCGAAAATACAAAATTAAAGGTGAAGTCGAACATCAATCAGGTGCGGATGAAGCTGCCAATACTAGAGAAGTGATTTATCGGCGATATTCAAGATTAATTAAGGAAAATGACTCTTTACCAGATTTAATCTTGATGGATGGTGGTATCATTGAATTACGTGCTGTTATGGATGTCTTGCAAAATGAATTAGGAATTAATATTCCAGTAGCTGGGATGGTCAAAGATGATCATCATAATACCTCGCATTTGATTTTTGGTGAGGATGGTCAAGATGTATCGTTGGATCGGAAGAGTCAGGGCTTTTATTTGTTACAGAGAATTCAAGATGAAGTTCACCGCTTTGCCATTACTTTCCAACGTAAAACTCGTAGCAAGAATGCCTTATCATCGCGTTTAGATAACATTCAAGGTGTTGGTCCTAAAACAAGAACGAAATTGTTAAAGAAATTTGGTTCGGTTAAGAAGATGAAAGAGGCCACAATTGATCAATTGACTGAATTGGGAATTCCTAAAACTACTGCACAGACAATAAAAATTACTTTAGCAAGTACCGATTTTCATAAAAAATATCATAAAGGATAATTGGGGGAAATTTATTATATGATTACATTAAAATCAGAACGAGAAATTGAAGGAATGCGTGAATCTGGTAAAATTTTGGCAGGAGTCCACTTGGGCTTGCGCGATATGATTAAACCAGGTATTTCCGCTTATTCAATTGAAGAGTTTGCTAATGACTACATTGTTAGTCACGGAGCAACTCCTTCTGAAAAAGGTTTTGAGGGTTACAAATATGCCACATGTGTTGATGTTAACGATGAAGTTGCTCATGGTACTCCTCGTAAGGACTTGATTTTGCAAGAAGGTGACATTGTTAAAGTTGATATGACCGTAAATTACAAGGGCTATGAAAGTGATTCTTGCTGGAGTTATGCGGTAGGTTCAGTTACTCAAGAAACTTCTGATTTGATGGAAGTAACTAAGAAGTCACTTTACTTAGGAATTGCCCAAAGTGTTGAGGGTAATCGTTTAGGTGATATCGGTTATGCAATTCAACACTTTACTGAAGATGAACATGGCTACGGTGATGTTCGTGATCTTTGTGGACATGGAATTGGACCTACAATGCATGAAGAGCCAGATGTATTGCACTACGGTGAACCTGGCAAGGGCTTGCGTTTGAAGAATGGGATGACGATTACAATTGAACCAATGATTAACGAAGGTACTTGGGAGATTGTTGACCGTTCACTCAAGGACCCTAATGATGACTGGATTTATTATGCCAGTGCCGATGGTTCATGGTCAGCTCAATATGAACATACTTTAGCTATAACAGCTGATGGTCCTAAGATTTTGACATCACAAGATGCTGCTGAAGATGCTAAATATATGAAGTGGGCTCAAGATTATCTTAAAGAACACAATCAAAATAAATAATGACATATTGTAAAATATAAATATTAAAAGGCTAAGGAAGATATTTTCTTAGTCTTTTGTTCTGGGGGGAACGTATTTTGCTAAATATTTTAAATTATGCTAATGGACTCGTGATTGTCTGTCTAATTTTGGTAGCTCTGATGATTTATGGAAAACTAAAAGTTACTAAAATGGTAGAAAGCGTTGTTAAATTTCTTATTGCGATTATGGCAACAACGTCACTAGTTGTTTTATTAATGCAGACGTATAATCCTGATATCGAGCAATTGATACAACAAACCACTAAGTCATTGAATATCATTGACTTGGGATGGACGCCGGCAGCAATTATTACTTGGAGTTCGGCTTATAACTTGTTGATTTTGCTAGTAATGATAATAGTGAACTTGATTTTGCTCCGTTATCACTGGACCCAAACCTTAGATGTTGATGTTTTTGATATATGGCATCTGTCATTTGTCGGATTATTAGCAGTTTATATGGGAGCTAATTTCTTCGTTAGTTTAATTTTTGTCATTGCTTTGGGAATTTTAAAGTTCATTAATTCCGATTTAATGAAGCCGACGTTTAATGATCTGATGAATAGTGATGGTAGTCCCATGACATCAACTCACATGAATTATTTAATGAATCCGATTGTAATGGTACTAAATGATCTTTGTACATTGTTGGTACCTAAGATTGATAACGTAAACCTCAATTCAGCTAAATTTAACAAAGCAGTTGGATTCTGGAGTTCAAAATTTGCTACAGGATTCTTTGTGGGAGTTTTGATTGGCTTATTTGGTCAAATTCCGGTCAAAGATATTTTTACTTTAGGATTACTCTTAGGAGCATTCGTAGAATTGTTCAATGTCGTTGGTTCTTGGCTGACATCAGCATTAGATCCAATCATTCAAGTTATTACTAATAAACTTAACCAATTAGTGGGAACAGACATCCACTTTATCGGTTTGGATTGGGCTTTTCTGTCCAGTCGTCCCGAAGTTTGGTCTGTGGCTAATATTTTGGCCCCTTGTTTAATTATTGAAGCATTTTTATTACCTGGTAATAAAATCATACCTTTAGGTGGCCTGATAGCGATGGGGATTACGCCTTCGTTACTAGTTGTTACTCGGGGTAAGATTATGAGAATGATTGTAATTGGAATTGTCGAGATACCAATCTTTCTTTACTCAGCTACATTGACAGCTCCATTTATGACATCAATGTTTAAGAATATTTTATTAGATAATAGTGCCAATATCGGAATGATTGGTTCAGCTACCAAAGAAGGGCCAATTGAGCAGTTGTTGGCGATTATGATTGGTAAGTCATCGTCTGGTGATATGCGGTTTATCTTGATAACCATTCTTTGCATTTTAGCTTATTTACTACTATTTTATTGGTATACTAAACGCATGAAGCGACGTAATGATGCTTATCTTTTAAATAAACAAAAGTAACAAATTAAAAACTTATTAGTAATAGTCATAGGTAATGTTGATTTGAAAATTAATATTGCTTATGGCTATTTTTAGAACTGGACACAACGTAAAGGAATCTTTACGTTAAATTAACTTAAAACTGAGGCTAATAGGCGACAGAAAAAAAGCTTTTGTTTTAAAATAGGGTTAGCAACAAAGTATAGCTTCACGAAAAGCGAGGTAGTTACTATGTTAACTGATATTGATCGAGCAATTGAATTACTAAAAGATGATTCAATTACAACGTCGGAGATCCAACAGGCTACTGGCATTGAATTAAAAGCGTTGACGGAGGCTAGAGCAACTAAAAATGTCTCCAAGTTTGTCAACAATTTAAAATATTCGGAGGTTATATCGTTAGCAGATTGCTTTAATGATTTGCAAATTAATTATCTTAATGAAAATGACGATAATGATTTTTATAAATTCGTTATTAGAATGGGTGATTGGTTTGATGAATCAATTGGAATTCAAACAGAATACTATCATTCAGATGAAGGATTAGACGATGATTTGATGGTAGCAACTGCCATTCAGACTTTAAATGATATTTCAACACACAATAAATCAATTATGCTGGATTTATATTTTAGCTATTGCCGAGATGAACAAAATATGATGTAGATTGCCGTCTCTGGGTGCAAGAAATGTTGGCGCTGTGGGGACCGACTTGAGCCAAAGTGCGGTCTCAAGTCTCGATTTTGAACTTCGCAAAGTACGCGAATTTCAAAACTCGTCCCGTGGTGTAATGGCTAAAGCCATAACGCCACCGTCACTGCTGCCAACATTTCTTGCACCCAGAGATTAATATATTCGTTGTTTTTTATACGGTATAATTAATTGATTCGATAAAGGGATTACGCATTATTTGAAATTGAATATGAGTAAAGGACTAGATGCCTTTTCTGGATTTATACTAAGGCTAAGATATTCGTTTTTTTTTGAATATACTTAATTATTAAGACAATAAAAAACACCCGAATCTTAAAAGAATCGGGTGTTTTCGTGTTATTTTAATTAGTTATTTTTCTTAGCAGGTTTCCAAACACCATAGATAACACCTGAGATTACTGCACCGATAACAACGGCTAATAGGTAAAGTAATGGTTTGTTAGCTAGTGGTGTAACGAAGATACCACCGTGTGGAGCAGGGACGTTAACGCTCCATAATTGTGTTAGTCCACCACCAATGGCTGAACCAATAACACTTGAAACGATAACGTGTAATGGATCTCCGGCAGCAAATGGAATAGCACCTTCTGTGATAAATGATAGACCTAAGATGTAGTTTGATAGACCAGCTTGTCTTTCTTGTTCTGTAAACTTATCTTTCCAGAATGTTGTGGCAATAGCGATTGCTAGAGGTGGAATCATACCACCGACCATAACGGCAGCCATCAAAGCACCATCTTGTGTAGCTGTAAATGTACCAATAGCGAATGTATAAGCAGCCTTGTTGAAAGGACCACCCATATCGATTGACATCATACCACCGAGCAATGTACCTAAGATAACGGCATTACCTGTACCCATTGATTCTAGGAAGTGAGTAATAGCAGCGTTAACAACGGCGAAAACAGGATCAACGATGAAGTACATGATTGCACCGGTTAGTAGCAATCCTAAAACTGGGTAAATCAAGATAGTTTTAAGACCATCTAAAGTATGTGGCAATTTCTTGAGCCATTTCTTTAAGAAGACGATAACCCATCCGGCAATGAAACCGGCAAGTAGACCACCGATAAATCCGGCCGGACTCTTAGAACTAACAACGGAAGCTGTAGCTTGGGATGCCATGTAACCACCAACGAAACCAGGTAGTAAGGCAGGACGATCACCGATTGAAACGGCAATATATGCAGCTAGAACAGGAATTAAGAAACTGAAAGCATAGTTACCAACGTTATTGAAGAACAAGAACCATTGTGACTTAGCGCCAACAGAGTTTTCCAATAGGAAGGAAATGGCCATTAAAATACCACCACCAACAACGAATGGAAGCATGTTAGAAATACCGTTCATTAAATCGGCATAAATTTTTGACCAAAGTGATTTCTTTTCTTCTGACTCTTCAGCGACATCAGATCCACCTTCGGCATGGAAGACAGGAGCTTTTTGCTCAACAGCTAAGTTGATCAATTCTTCGGCTTTGTTAATACCATCACTAACCGGACGGTTGACAAGATGCTTGCCATCAAATCTTGGCATATCAACTTTCTTATCAGCAGCAACAATAACACCAGCGGCACGTTTAATTTCGTTAGCAGTTAACTTGTGCTTAACACCTTCGGAACCATTGGTTTCAACTTTGATATCAACACCCATTTTTTCAGCTTGTTCTTTTAGAGCAGCTTCAGCCATGTATGTGTGGGCAATACCAGTAGGGCAGGCTGTAACAGCAACGACGTAAGGCTTTTGGCTGTCATCAGCATCAGCTTTTTCGGCTGCGGCTTCTTGTGCCTTTTGTTTTTCTTCGTCAGCCTTGTCTTTAGCTTCTTTTTCTTGCATAGCTTTGTCGAATAATGTTTGAACTTCATCAGCTGTCTTAGCAGCTTTTAAGTTCTTTACAAGTTCAGGATTAATTAATAAGGATGACAATGCAGCTAATGCTTGCAAGTGAAGATTGTCAGCACCATCTGGAGCAGCAATCATAAAGAATAGGTAGGCAGGTTGACCATCAAGTGATTGATAATCAATACCTTTAGCACTTTTGGCAAAAAGTACGGTTGCACGTTTAACCGCTTTATCACGAGCATGTGGCATGGCGATTCCGTCACCAATACCAGTACTTGTTTGAGCTTCACGCTTTAAAATATCAGCTTTATATAATTCTTTATCGTCGATGACACCAACTTGATAGTACTTATCAACCATTTCTTCAATGGCTTCCTCTTTAGTAGTAGCTTTCAAGTCCATAATCATGGCGTCTTTTAATAGTAATTGTTTCAAATCCATTTTTAAAAGTCCCCCTCAATTAGAGCTCTGTAATAGAGATTTCTTTGTAAACTTCGTCAATCTTTGTCTTAACGGCAATGTCTTGACTGAAGGCTGTTGCTGATCCACAAGCTGCACCCATATGGAAGCTTTCGATTGGATCTTTTGTTTCCATGAATGTTCCAGCAAAACCAGCAATCATGGAGTCACCAGCACCAACGGAATTAATAACGGTCCCTTTAGGAGCATTGGCTTTATAAGCCTTATCCTTAGTAACTAGTAGGGCACCGTCACCAGCCATTGAAACTAAGGCATGTTTAGCACCTTGGTCCAGTAACTTACGAGCATAAGTGACGATTTCTTGTTCATTCTTAAAGGTAACGTTGAATAAGTCAGCCAATTCATGGTGATTAGGTTTAACAACTAACGGATGAAGTGGCAAAGTGTCCAACAAAGCTTGACCGGTAGTATCAATTACAAATTCAGCACCTTGTTTTTGAATCGTTTGAGCAATATCTAAATAAAATTTAGCATCAAGGTTTTTGCAAAGGCTTCCAGCCATGATAACGATGTCACCATCACCAATGTTACTTAATTGGTCCATAAAAGTTTGTCGTTCGGCTGTACTAATAGCAGGGCCAGCACCGTTAATCTCAGTTTCCTCACTTTGAGCAACAGCATTGATTTTGACATTGATACGAGTATCTTCTTTTACTTTGGTAAAAGCTGTTTTTAATTCGTGTTGGGCAAGAAGTTCTTCAAACATGGAACCAGTAGCACCACCGACAAATCCCAAAGCTGTTGAATCAATATCTAAAGCCTTTAAAATTCGTGAAACATTAATACCTTTTCCACCAGGAAGTTTAACATCGCTTGATGTTCTGTTTACTTCGCCAGTATTTAAATTCTCCAATTGTAAAACGTAATCAATTGAAGGGTTGACTGTAATTGTATAAATCAACTAAATAGCCTCCGTTATCTTAGTGTGTTTACTTAAAACACTTATTTCCTTGTCCGATAATTTATCCGTAATTAGTGGGACTTCCTCTAAAGCCGCAAAGCGACTAAAACTCACTTGCGAAAACTTGGAACTATCAGAAAGAACATAAGCTTGATTTGACTGAGCGATTGCTAAGCTCTTTATAGCGGCTTCTTCAGGATCTGGTGTTGTATAACCAGCTTCGACTGAAAATCCGTTTGTTCCTAGAAAAGCTCGATCAAAATGATAGTTTTCCAAAGTTTGAATGATATTAGCTCCAACCAAAGCTTTGGTAGATGACTTTAACTTCCCCCCAGGAAGAAAAGTACTGACGTTATAATCGGCCAGCATCGAAGCGTTATCGACACTATTGGTAATGACTAACAAGTCGTTGTGTTCTATTAAATAGGGAATCATGAATTGAATCGTTGTCCCTGAGTCAAGGAAGATTACTTCGTGATTCTGAACAAAATTTGCGGCTGTCTGACCAATCATTTTCTTTTCATTAATATGAACAGCAGCTTTTTGCGAAAGTGCTGGTTCTTCATGTAAAGAAATAACGTTTTGAGCACCACCGTGAATCCTTAATAATTTATGACAATTTTCTAAATCTTGAAGATCACGGCGCAAGGTGGATTCGGAAGCACCAGTTAGTGGAATTAAATCATGGAGTTTGACAATATTATGTAATTTTAATTGTTCTAAAATAATTTGTTGTCTTTCTTCGGTAAGCACTTACATCACCTCACAAGAGATATAATACAACCATATTCAGTCAAAATCAATCATAAAATCTCAAAATCGGTCAAAAACATTCAAAAAATATCGAAACTTTTATAAAAGACTGGACAACGAATGTGAGTTCAAAGTATTATGAAGTCTGTTTTTGTGCTAAAATTTAGAAATGATAATTATAGTTTAGAAAGGGGGATTTTAATGTTTGTAGATAACGTTAAAATCACCGTTAGATCCGGAAAGGGTGGCGACGGGGCTGTGGCCTTTCGTCATGAAAAATATGTTCCACTTGGTGGACCTTCCGGCGGTGATGGTGGTCGCGGTGGCGATATCATCTTAAAGGCAAATGAGGGTATGAATACCTTAATGGACTTTAGATATAAGAGAATTTTCAAGGCTGAACCTGGTCAAAATGGTCAAATCAAGGGGATGTATGGTCACAAAGCTGATCCCGTCTATATTAAAGTTCCAACAGGAACTTCAGTATATGATGAAGATACTGGTCGTTTGATTGGTGATTTAGTTGAGAATAATCAAGAATTAGTAGTTGCTAAAGGTGGCGACGGTGGACGAGGTAATATTCACTTTGCTAATTCTAAGAATCAAGCTCCAGAAGTAGCTGAAAATGGTGAACCTGGACAAGAGAAACGTATTAAATTGGAATTGAAGTTAATTGCTGATGTTGGTTTGGTTGGGTTCCCATCTGTGGGTAAATCAACCTTATTATCAGTTGCAACTTCAGCTAGACCTAAAATTGCGGCATATCACTTTACAACTTTGTCACCTAATTTAGGTATGGTTAGACTAGATGACGGCCGTGACTTTGTTATTGCCGATTTACCTGGTTTGATTGAAGGTGCATCCAACGGTGTTGGTTTGGGAATTCAATTCTTACGACACGTTGAACGCACACGAGTTATTTTGCACTTAGTTGATATGGATCCTAACAATGGTCGTGATCCATACGAAGACTACTTAGCTATTAGAAAAGAATTAGGTAACTATGACGAAAACGTCTTGAAACGTCCTGAAGTCATTGTTCCAACTAAATTGGATATTCCTGGTTCTGATGAACGTATGGCTGAATTCAAAGAGAAATTACCAGACGATGCTGATATTTTCCCAATTTCTAGTATTCAACACACTGGTGTGAAAGCATTGATGAATCATACTAGTGAAGTCTTATCTAACGCTGAACCAATTCACTTTGATGTTCAAACTGATGAGACTAAAGAATACAATTATGAACCAGAAGCTAAAGCATTTACCATTGAAAAAGAAGGCGAACATGACTTCGTTGTCAAGGGTGCCAAAGTCGAATTACTTCTTCAAAGAACTAATTTGGATCACCAAGATGGAATTATGCGTTTTGCTAGACAACTTAAATCTATGGGTATTGAAGATGCATTAATCGACGCAGGTGCTGAATCAGGCGATTCAGTAACAATTCTCGATTTCACTTTTGAATTTATTTAGGGGCAATAAGATAATGAATAAATCACCAAAAAGAAGATTTATTACTGGATTTGATGGACTACGTACATTAGGAGTTATTGGGGTCATTATGTATCACTTGAATCCTAATGTATTCTCTGGGGATATCTGGGTGTACCCATTTTCTTCCTTATATCAGGTTACTTAATCACAGATCATTTTTTTAACACTGTTGATTATGGTGGTTCATTCTCGTTGAGTAATTTTTATGTTAAAAGAATTAAGCGATTGTATCCGGGGATGCTGTTTGTTTTGTTAGCCTCAGGTGCATATATCGTGATGTTCTTAAAAGGGTTGCTGTATCATCTAGATCAAATATTTGTAACTAACGTTTTAAATGTTTATAACTGGTGGCAAATTTTTAACGGTCAATCATATTTTGAACGATTCGCTAATAATGAATCACCATTTACTCATTTGTGGACATTGTCAATTGAAGGTCAGTTTTATATTATTTGGCCCATTTTGTTAATTTTGTTTGCTAAGTATGGCGTTAAAAAGAGTCGAATTTTTGGATTTGCGATGGTATTATCAGTAGCTTCAGCCATTTGGATGGCAATTTTGTTCAAGCCGGGTGTCGATCCTAGTCGTATATACTATGGTACTGATACACGTTTGTTCTCAATTTTACTTGGCTGTGGTCTGGCATTGATTTGGCCAGCTGAGAAATTAAAGAGTGGTCTCAAAAAAGCCGATAAATTAAAATTGAACTTAGTTGGATTATTGTCATTTGCACTAATGATTTTGATGATTTTTACAATCAAAGATTCAGATCCATTCTTGTATCGTGGTGGAATGTTCATCTTTTCAATTACGACATGTATCTTTATTGGGGTAGTAGCTCATCCTGATTCATTCTGGAATAGTGTGTTATCAAATAAGGTTTTCCATTATGTTGGAACAAGAAGTTATGGACTTTATTTGTATCAATTTCCAGTAATGATTTTCTTTGAGTCAAGATTTAAAAATGTTGCCGATCATCCGGTGCTTTATCCTGTGATTGAAGTAATTTTGATCGTGCTTGTTACTGAATTTTCATTCAGATATGTTGAACAACCATTGGCTCATGCTAAGTGGAGTGATGTCAAGAAGTTTTTCCGCTCATCAACTGCCGTTCAACGGGTATTAGCTTTAGTAATTGCTGTCATTTGTTTAACAGGGTCATACGGTGTGGTTAAAGCTGTCAGTGCTCCTAAGCCTAATGTTAACCACAGTGCTCTAGCTAATAAGATCACTAAAAATGAAAAAGCTACTAAGGCTAAGAAGCAAAAAGCCATTGAGAATTTGAAGAAGGCTAAAGCTGAGCAAAAGAATGCTACTGGTAAGATGTCTAGTGCTGATTATGCTCGTTATAAGAAAGCTGCTAAGAAACACCCTGTTAATACTGAATTTGAAAAATATGGTTTGAGTCAAATTGACTTGCAACGTCTAAAGGATGTTCCTTTGACTGCAGTCGGTGATTCAGTTATGGCTGATGGTTCCGATAATTTCTTGAAATTATTTGATGATAAGAAGGTTATTATTGATGCCGCTGTCAGTCGTCAAATGGGTGCCAGTGTTGATCTGTTACAAAACTATAAAGATCAAGGTGTCTTAGCACCAAATGTCATGATTGGTTTAGGAACTAACGGACCATTCAATATGGATCAAGTTGGTCAAATTATGAAATTAGTTGGTCCTAAGCGTCACGTTTACTGGATCAATGTTCACGTACCAACAAGACCATGGGAAAAGACAGTTAATGGTGTCTTGTCTCAAGCAACAAATAAGTATAAGAATTTGACTATTATTGACTGGAATCATTATTCACAAGGTCATACCGACTGGTTCTATGATGATGATGTTCATCCAAATCCTGATGGATCAATGTACTATACTGCATTTGTCGCAAAAGAAATTTTGAAATCATTAGACAAAAAATAGAATAGGACTTTTTTATGGAGTTAGAATTTTTAGGAACTGGTGCCGGAGTTCCATCAAAGGGCCGCAACGTTTCGAGTACTGCATTAAAAATGCTGGACGAACGAAATGAAGTTTGGCTTTTTGACGTTGGTGAGGCTACACAGCATCAAATATTAAAAACAGCAATTAAGCCAAGAAAGATAACAAAGATTTTTATCACTCACTTACATGGTGATCATATTTTTGGACTTCCAGGGTTATTAGCTAGCCGGGCCAATCAAGGTGGTAATACGCCATTGGAGATTTATGGTCCTGTCGGAATTAAAGAATATGTTGAAACTTCTTTGAAGGTAACTGGTAGTAGATTAGGTTATCAGATCAAATATATCGAACTTAAAAATGATGGCGAAATTTTCAATGATAAAACTTTCAGCGTTTATGCCGGTAAATTAAAGCATCGAGTAACTTGTTTTGGCTATCGTGTCGTGGAAAAGCCACGTGTTGGAGAATTATTAGTTGATAAATTAGCAGAGTATCATATTCCAAATGGACCAATTTTCGGACAACTCAAGGCCGGTAAGGAAGTTACTTTGGATAATGGTACCGTGTTGAATGGGAAAGACTTTATTGGACCTGACAAACCTAGCAAGGTTGTCACAATCATTTCTGATACACGCTATACACCTGAGATCGATAAGCTATCGAAAGATGCGGACGTAATCGTTCATGAGTCAACTTTTTCTAATGCTGAAAAGAAATTAGCGTACAATTATTACCATTCAACAGCTACTCAAGCAGCTGAGGTCGCTAAGAGAAGTCATGCTAAAGGTTTGATTTTGACACATATTTCTGCAAGATATACGGGTAGAGGTGCTTTGATTCTTCAAAAAGAAGCACAAAAGATTTTTAAAAATACTCGTGTGGCTAGTGATTTTGATTTGTACGAGGTACCTTTTAATTAGAAAAGAGGATGAATAATGACTAATTTATTGAATCAAACAGTTATTGTTACAGGCGCATCATCTGGTATTGGGAAAGATGTTGCCGTCAATGCCGCTAGATGTGGTGCTAATGTGATTTTAATTGCCCGTAGTGAAGATAAATTACAGGCAGTTAGAAATGAATGTATTCGTGTCGGTGCTGAGAGTGCTCAACATGAATATTTGTCAGTTGATATGAGTGATCCTGATCAAATTACTGCTGCTGTTGAGAAAATTGCTACTATCAGTGATGATATTGACGTTTTAGTTAATGCGGCTGGCTTTGGTGATTTTTCAAATTATATGGAAACAGATTTTGACAAGATCGAAAAAATGTTCCGTGTGAATGTTTTAGGACTTATGTTGATGACAAGATTGGTTGCATCAGGTATGATTGAAAACGGTCGTGGACATATTATTAATGTTGGTTCAATGGCTGGTAAGATCACTACACCTAAGTCTGCTGCCTATGCAGCTACTAAGGCAGCTGTGATCGCATTTTCAGACGGTCTCAGACTTGAATTGAGACCAATGGGTGTTTATGTAACAACTGTTAATCCTGGCCCTGTGGACACTAATTTCTTCAATGTGGCTGATCATTCAGGCAATTATCTTGATTCAGTAAAATATTTTGTCCTTGATCCTGATCGATTAGCATGGGAAATTGTGAATACTTTTGGCCGTAAAAAACGTGAAATTAATCGTCCACGTTATATGGAATTAGCAGCAGTGCTTTACAAATTAGCTCCAGATCTTGGAGATTATTTTGCTGCAACATTGGGCAATCGTAAATAGGGGAGGATTCAGATGAAGGGTAAACAATCAAGATTTGTAATTGGCTTAGTTATTGCGTTGATCGTAGTTATCTTTGCTGTTTTGAATGTTAATCCGGTGACAGTTAGTTTTGGGTTTACAAGAATTAAACTACCACTGATTATTTTAATTATCGTTACATTGTTGTTGGGAGCTGTAATTACGTTATTACTAGCTACTACTGGCAATAAAAAAGATGATGATTTTAATCGTCACGCAAAGAAACAAATTTCCCGCGTTAAAGTGTCAAACGATAACCAAATTGCCGATGCATTGAAAGAAAATAATGCAAAAAAGCAAACTAAATAGTAAATTTGCTTGCTCAAACGTTTTTATGATAGTATTATATTAAACGTTAGATTTGATTGAGTTAATAAATAAAAGGAGTTTTTAAATATGGCTGTTCCAAAGAGAAAAACATCAAAACAAAGAAAGCGCCAAAGACGCGCACATCTTAAGTTAAGTACACCAAACATGCAATTCGACGTTGCTACTGGTGAATATCGTTTGAGTCACCATGTATCACCATCAGGTATGTACAAAGGTGAAAAAGTTATCAGCGATAGCAAAGAAGCTTAATGAAAAAGTCAAGTTTAACTTGGCTTTTTTTTAATATTTTAAATAGATGGGGTAACGACGATGAAGAAACTGAAATACATGTTATTGATGTTTATTCCGCTATTCTTTTTGTTACTAACTGGTTGTTCGAAGATGAGTCTATCAACAACATCCAAAGAATATAGTGCTGACGGATTAGTTGCAGTGGTTAAAGGTCAAGCGACTAACTACAAGAAGTTAACTTATACCGTTGCAGGTAAAACTAAGAAAGTTGCAGTTGATGATAATCATTTTGCGATTTCAGTACCAGTTTCAACTAAGAACCAAAATGTCCGCATTAAGGCAACTAATGGTGATAAAGTCGAAACTAAGTTAGTGAAGGTAAAGAAAGCTAGAGCATTGCAGAATTACCTAACTTTTGCTCAAACGTATAACTATACGTTGTTATCAATGGGACAACCCACAGACCAATTACAATTGATCAGTAAAGATGGGATGTTCACACATACAAAGACTGACGGAACAAAGTGGTATTACAATGTTCAAAACAATCAATTGATGGGTATTGCAACTAAGTTTTCATATAATGATTTTAAATCTAAGACTGGTCAAAAGAATTTTGCGACTGATTTAATGATTACTTCGAAATTACTTGGAGCCGACGGTGAAAAAGTATTGAAGGATTTTGCTAAGCAAACAAAGAATGCCAGCAAGAATTCTACTAAGACATCAATGAATCAAATTACTTCAAATGGTGTGAACTTTAACATCAATTTATCAGCTAAAGAATTTTATCTATATATAACTAAATATTAATAAAAAGAGCTTCAGCGTAAATCTGCTGAGGCTCTTTTCTATGATTAGATGATAAATTGATGTTGTCGCCTCCAGGAGCCAGAAAATTAGGTTGCTATGGGGACCGATTGGAGCCAAGGTCTCCAATCTCGATTTTGAACTTCGCAAGGTACGCGAATTTCAAAACTCGTCTCGTGGTGTAAGCACTAAAGTGCTAACGCCACTTTCACAGCAATCTAATTTTCTGGCTCCTTCCGGCTGGGTTGTTCTTCATTTTTGATGAATCGTGAATCAGCATCACATTTTTAGATTAGCTACTTTCGTATCAATGATGATTAGAATACTAAAGATTAAAACGGATTTCGAATCTTTCAACTTTTAGATAATAAATATGTTTTGTAAGAGAGCTAAATTAACAAAGGACCACTCCAAATCTAGGGATGGCAGTAATAATTTATATGTTAGTACCTGTTGTGCTAGTTGAATTTTTGATTATGGAATTGAAATAACTTTTAAAGTTAAAAGATTCAGAACATGCTCTATATCCTATAATTCTAGTCATTGATGGTAAAATGATTTTAACATTGATTTAAAAACGAACAATGAACTAGCCGGAAAGAGCAAGAAATTTTGGCCGCTGTGCAGGTGGCGTTAGAGCTTTAGCTCTTACACCACGGGACGACTTTTGAAACTCGCGTTTTGTGCGAGGTTCAAAAGCGAGATTCGAGACCTCTCTTCGGCTCGAATCGGTCCCCATAGCGACCTAAATTTCTTGCTCTTGGAGGCGGCATATACGCGTATTTTAGTAATAAAAAAGAACGCCTAAACTTAATTAAGCGTTCTTTTCCTTCTTAGTATCTTTTACAGCACTATCTAGAATCAATGGAATTACACTGAAGATGATAGCAAATACTATACTTACAATAATTGAGTAAGTTGAATTAAATTTTTGTTGGTTCAAAGCACCACCGATAAATCCGGCTACTTGTCCCAGCATGATAGACCAGAAAATAACAGCAATATATCTCATTTCTTCCATCTCACTTTCTCAAGTAGTTTAGCACAAAAGGGGATTTTACCCAATAAACTTTCACTTGATTTTGATATAATTTTAAACAAAGGGGGCGATAAATTGCAAGCACAACTACAAGTAATGAGTAGTTTTAGTTTATTGCATAGTCCCGCAAAGTTGACCGAGTTGGTTGATCAAGCTAAAGCTCGGGGTTATGAAGCAATTGCTCTAACAGATATCAATAACCTTTATGGTTCAATTGATTTTTATAAATATGCTAAAAAAATTGGTATTAAACCAATTATCGGTTTAACAATTGAGGCTGCGGGAATTATTGATGTTGAGAATAAATATCCATTGCTGTTATTGGCTAAGAATAACAGTGGTTATCAGCATCTAATAAAAATTTCATCAAAAGTTATGTCTGAGAAAGAACCAGTTGCATTGTCGGAGATGCAATCTTGGTTGTCAGATTTATTTATTATTACACCAGCTAGTGATGCTGAAATACTCAGTGTCGAAGTTGCTCCATATGTTAAGGCTCTACAACAATTGATTGATACTGATTCACTTTATTTAGGTGTCAGTCTCTATGCTGGTCAAATTGATAATGTCAAAAATATTCGAATGGTTGCTCGCACACAACAATTACCACTAGCGGCTTTAGGTGATGTTCGCTATGTTGACGCAGATGATCATTTGGCATATCAAGTAGTCAATAATTTACGTACAGGACAACGATTTGAAAGTTTAGATCAAGTTGTCGAAACCGGGGACCATTATTTGCGGACTGCTAGTAGTTTTGCCAGTGATTTTGCCGAAGTTGATATGTCAGAGGCAATTGACAATACTAAGCAGATTGCTGATCAATGTAACGTTGAAATACAGTTTCAAGAAACTGAGTTACCTAAATTTGAAACACCAGACGATGTGAGTTCGCAACAGTTTTTACATGATCTTGCTACTAAGGGATTGAAAAAGCGTCTAAATGGCCAGATTCCAGCAGATTATCAGCAACGGTTGGAGTATGAACTGTCTGTTATTGAAAAAATGGGCTTCTCAGACTACTTTTTGATTGTTTGGGATGTAATCAAACACGCACATGAAATTGGCATTAAGACTGGCCCAGGACGTGGTTCTGCAGCGGGTTCATTAGTGTCATATTGCTTAGGCATTACCCAGTTGGATCCAATCAAGTATGATTTACTATTTGAACGTTTTTTGAATCCTCAACGAGCAAATATGCCTGATATTGATTTGGATTTGCCAGATGATCGTCGTGATGAAATGGTGATGTATATGCATGACAAATATGGTTCTGACCATATGGCACAAATTATCACCTTTGGCACGTTGGCAGCGAAAATGGCTTTACGTGATATTGCTCGAACGTTCAGTCAAACGCAATTTCAAATTTCTCAATGGTCGAATGCAATTCCTCGAAAATTAAACATTACTTTGAAGGAATCATTTGATGAATCAAGCACTTTGCGTGGCTTAGTTGATAATTCACGTGAAAATCAATTGATTTTTAAGGTGGCACAGCGAATCGAGGGGATTCCACGTCACTATTCGACTCATGCTGCCGGAATTGTTCTTAGTAAGAAAAATATGACGGATATCGTGGCAGTTCAGCTTGAAGATGACGGGATTAATTTAACGCAACAGACGAAATATAATGTTGAAAATGTCGGTTTGTTGAAGATGGACTTTTTAGGCTTGAAAAATTTAACAATTTTAGACAAAGCTATTCAAGCGATATCTAAGCGTTATGGCAAAGAGTTTGTGCCGGAGAAAATTCCACTGAATGATTCCAAAACTTTGGCGTTATTTCAACGTGGTGCAACTGATGGAGTATTTCAATTTGAATCAAACGGTATTAGAAGTGTTCTGCGGCAGTTAGTTCCAACCAGTTTCGATGATATTGTGGCTACGAATGCTTTGTATCGTCCAGGTCCAATGCAAAATATCTCGACTTTTATTGCGCGTAAACATGGACGAGAGCCGGTTACATATCCTGATAAATCGTTAGAGAAGATTTTGAAACCAACTTACGGCATTTTAGTTTATCAAGAGCAAGTTATGCAGGCATCTTCAGAAATGGCTAATTTTTCTTTAGCTGATGCCGATATTTTACGTCGAGCCATCAGTAAAAAAAATGAGCAATTAATTGAAGAGAATCGGCAAAAATTTGTCAATGGGGCAGTCTCACAAGGTCATGATAAAAAATCAGCCGAAAAAGTTTATCAGTATATTGAAAAATTTGGTAACTATGGATTCAATAAGTCCCATTCCGTCGCCTATTCAATGATTGCTTTTTGGTTGGCATATATCAAAACACATTTTCCAGATATTTTCTTTGCCTGTCTGTTAAATTCCAATTTGAATAATGAGACTAAGGTGACGATGTATATTCAAGATGCCAAAGATTCACGGGTCCAAATTCGCAATGTTGATATTAATCAAAGCCAGTATGATTTTGTGGATCATGAGAAGTCCATTCGGTTTGGATTGTTGAGTATCAAGGGGATGCGCCGAGACTTAGCAACTAATATCATTGAAGAACGACAAAAGAATGGCGAGTATACTAGTCCGTTGAATTTTCTACAACGAATTGACCGTCGGTTTGTGAAGACTGATTATTTAGAGCCAATGATCTTGTCAGGAACGTTTGATACTTTTAATCGAAATCGTAAAGAGTTGCTATATGATTTTCGTGATTTGATTGAGAGCATTCAGTTAGCGGGAAGTAATTTATCACTATTTGATGTACTTGATCCTAAAAAACACCAGGTGGATGACTTTACTTTAACGGAACGGTTGAATCAGGAAAAAACTTATCTGGGAGTTTATGTCTCAGGTCATCCGGTTGAAAAATATCGGAGTCGGTTGCTTGATTTGAGGACGATTAAGATTTCGGAATTAGCGAGTCACCAAAATCAAGTTATTAATGTTTTGGGGTTAGTTAAAAACCTCCGAGTAATTCGAACTAAAAAGGGTCAACGCATGTGTTTCATGACGATTGAAGATGAAACTGGTAGTATATCAGTGACAATTTTCCCTAAATTATTCCAAAAAATTGAGGAAATGGAACTGGATGGTAAAATTTTCTTATTCGTCGGTCGTCCTAATATGGGCAAACGAGGAGAATTGGAGTTAATTGCAGACAGATTGTCTGATCCTAAGCAGTATACCGTCCAATTACCGAGTGAAAAATTATATTTGAAAGTTTCCAAAAGCTTGGATACACCGGAAAACCTCGAACAATTATATCGAATTATTGAAAGTTCAAGAGGACAAATGCCAGTTATTGTCTATCGAGAAAAAAAGAAGCAAGCGTTACTATTGAAGTCGAACCATTGGATAGATTTTAATGGTGATGTTCAGAGCAAATTGGAAATGTTCTTAGGAAAAAGAAGTGTTTTGCTAAAAAAAAGTGATTAATTTATCTTAAAACGTTTTCAGCTCTACAAACTAATCAGTAAAAATGTTATATTTGATTAGGTTTTGTTTTAGAAACAAATAATTTTGGAGTGTGAACAAATGAAGCGTATTGGTATTTTAACCAGTGGTGGAGACGCCCCTGGTATGAACGCTGCTATCAGAGCAGTCACACGTAGAGCCATTGACAATGGTCTCGAAGTGTTTGGTATCAATTATGGATATGCTGGACTTGTTGCTGGGGATATTTTTCCATTAACAAGTGACGACGTATCTGACCGTATTCAACGTGGTGGTACTTTCTTGTATTCTGCAAGATATCCTGAATTTGCTAACGTAGAAGGTCAATTAAAGGGTATTGAGCAATTAAAGAAATTTGGAATTGATGCATTGGTTGTTATCGGTGGAGATGGTTCTTACCATGGTGCATTGCGTTTAACTGAACATGGTTATAATGCAATCGGACTACCAGGAACAATTGATAATGATATTCCATTCACAGACTTTACAATTGGTTTTGATACAGCCGTATCTACTGCTGTTGATGCCATTGATAAGTTGCATGATACTGCTAGCTCCCATGGAAGAACATTTATTGTTGAAGTAATGGGTAGAGGCGCTGGTGACGTAGCTCTTTGGGCTGGTGTTGCTGGTGGTGCTCAAAAGATCATCGTTCCAGAACATGACTTTGACATCAAAGAAATTGCTGAAGAAGTTAAAGTTGGTCGTGAACATGGTAACAAGAACATGATCATTGTTTTGGCCGAAGGTGTTATGCATGCCGGAGACTTCAAGAAAGAATTAGATAAGTATGGTGATTTCGATTCACGTGCTACTGTTCTTGGACATATTCAACGTGGTGGTTCACCAACTGTTCAAGATCGTGTTCTAGCAAGTAAGATGGGTGCCTATGCGGTTGACCTATTACTTGATGGAAAAGGTGGTTTGGCTGTTGGTATCGAAAACAACAAGCTTACTTCTCATGATATTCTTGATTTATTTGACAGCAAGCACAAACCTGATTTATCACTCTATGATTTAAATGAATCTTTAAATAGATAATTTTAAAGCATAGAAAGTTTTTATTTGTTACAATGAACTTGGAATTTAAGACAAGAAAAGGGGATTCTCGATGAAAAGAACTAAAATTGTAAGTACACTTGGACCTGCCAGTAACGATGTTGACACAATCGTTAAGCTAATTGAAGCCGGAGCTAACATCTTCCGTTTCAACTTCTCACATGGTGATCACCCAGAACACAAAGCTCGTATGGAAATGGTACACGAAGCTGAAAAGATTACTGGTAAGACTGTTGGTATCGTTCTAGATACTAAGGGTGCTGAAATTCGTACAACCGTTCAAGAAGGCGGCAAGTTCGAAGCTAAGATTGGTCAAACAATCCGTATCTCAATGGATGACTCATTGACAGGTACACCAGAAAAGATTGCTTCAACTTATCCTGGTCTATACGATGATACACATGTTGGTGGTCACGTATTAATCGATGATGGTCTTGTTGATTTGAAGATTACTGAAAAAGATGACAAGAACCGTGAATTAGTTACTGTTGTTCAAAACGACGGTATGATTGGTTCAAGAAAGAGTATCAATGCTCCTGGTGTTGAAGTTCGTCTACCAGGTATCACAGAAAAAGATTCTGATGATATTCGTTTCGGTCTTGAAGAAGGTATCAACTTCATCTCAGCTTCATTCGTTCGTAAAGCTCAAGATGTCCTAGATATTCGTGAAATCCTTGAAGAAAAACATTGTGAATACGTACAAATCTTCCCTAAGATTGAATCACAAGAAGGTATCGACAACATCGATTCTATCCTTCAAGTATCAGATGGTTTGATGATTGCTCGTGGTGACATGGGTGTTGAAATTCCATTTGAAAACGTACCATTCGTACAAAAGAGCTTGATCAAGAAGTGTAACGCTCTTGGTAAGCCAGTTATCACAGCTACACAAATGCTTGATTCAATGCAAGAAAACCCACGTCCTACACGTGCCGAAGTTACTGATGTTGCTAACTCTGTTCTTGATGGTACAGATGCTACAATGCTTTCAGGTGAAAGTGCTAACGGTGATTACCCTGTTGAAGCTGTTGCTGCTATGGCTCGTATCGACGAACGTACAGAACAACAATTAGACAAGAATAACTCACTTGCAATCCAAAGATTCGAAGATTACAAGGGTTCAAACGTTACAGAATCAATCGGTGAATCAGTTGTTAGAACTGCTGAAGAACTACACATTAACACAATTGTTACTGCAACTAAGAGTGGTTACACAGCTCGTATGATTTCTAAGTACCGTCCAAGTGCTGATATTTTGGCTCTTACATTTGACGAAACTACACAACGTGGTTTGACAGTTAACTGGGGTGTTGATCCAGTTATCGTTGACAAGCCAGAAAACACTGATGAAATGTTCGACCTTGCTGCTAAGAAAGCTCAAGAACTTGGCTTTGCCAAGGAAGGCGATTTGATTCTTGTTGTTGCCGGTGTTCCTGTCGGTGAAAGTGGTACAACTAACTTGATGAAGGTTCAATTGATCGGTTCAACATTGGTTAAAGGCCAAGGTGTTGGTGAAGAATCAGTTGTTGGTAACGTTGTAGTTGCTCACTCAGCTGAAGAAGCAAACAAGAAGATCAATGAAGGCGACATCCTTGTTACAGAAATGACTGACAAAGATTACCTACCAGCTCTTGAAAAAGCTAGTGCCGTTGTTGTTGAAAACGGTGGTCTAACTTCACACGCTGCTGTTGTTGGTATTGCTATGGGTCTACCTGTAGTTGTTGGTGCTAAGAATGCTACAAACCTTGTTAACGATGGTGACACTGTTACTGTTGATTCAAGACGTGGTGTTGTTTACAAAGGTGCTTCACGTTCACTTTAATTTTTAACAATAAATTTTAAAATGATTTAAAACATAATTAAACTGAGAGAAACTGACGAGTTTCTTTCAGTTTTTTTGTGCTTAAATATGCGGTTTCGCCTCCAAGAACAAAAAATTTAGGTCGCTGTGGGGACCGACTGGAGCCAAGGTCTCCAGTCTCAATTTTGAGCTTCGCAAAGTGCGCGAATCTCAAAACTTGCCCGTGGTGTAAGCGCTGAAGCGCTAACGTCACCTTCACAGCGACCTAAATTTTTGTTCTTTCCGGCTGGTTTATTGTTTGTTTTAGATAACTAAAGTTTTTTATGGTGTGACTATTGATGTTATCGTATCGAAAAGTGGTATCAAGCTTTAGAGCATATTTGATACTTCTTAGTCTTTAGTTATTAAATTTTCAGTGTTAATCTATAATGAACGAATTAATTAAAGATAAAAATTAAATTTTTGAGGTGTAATTTTGTCGAATAAAGATGTCCTTGTTTTTGAGATTGAGCAGGCTAAGGGAAAACCAAGAGATGTTCAACATACTAAGAAAGCTAATTACTGTCCGTTTTGCGACACAGAACATTTAACTAATATCATTGATCAAAAGAACGATATGATTTGGCTAGAGAATAAATTTAAGACGTTGAAGGGTACTAATCAGACTATTGTGATTGAATCGCATAATCATGATGGTGATATTTCAAATTATTCGGTTGCTAAAAATCGGGAAGTGTTTGAATATATTTATCATTGCTGGAATGAAATGATTCAGACTAAGAAATATACGAGTGTTTTAATGTATAAAAACTTTGGTCCAATGTCTGGCGGTTCCTTACGTCATCCACATTTTCAAATTATCGGTTTAGACAAGGTTGATGGTTATAAACACGTTGAGCCCGAGAACTTTACAGGAATGAACGTTTTTGAGAATAAGCATATCAATGTGAATATTTCGGAAAAGCCGGTAATGGGGTTTGTCGAATTTAATATTATTATTAATAATCCGCAATATTTAGATGATTTGGCCGAATTTGCTCGGGTGACTGTAAAGTATATTTTAGACGACTTTTACGGGGGAAAATTTGATTCTTACAATATTTTCTTTTATCGAGAAGGTAGAAAAATAATTTGTAAGTTGACCGCTAGATACGTAGTTTCTCCATATTTTGTAGGATATAGATTATCGCAACGTGATGGTGATAAGCAGGTTAGAGGCATTGCGGAAGTTCTGTTGAAAAAATTACAGAATGAGGTCCAATCTGACGAAATTAATGAATTAGATGATTAAGTTCCATATTATGTTAAATGTAAACTAAAATAATTAAGAGGTTAAGTATTTTTCTAGGATATATGCCTAGATAAAAATATTTAGTCTTTTTTATTTACTTCGGAGTAGAAATGTTATGTAACCTAGTGCTTGAATAGCAAGTGTGAAATAAAATGTTTTACGAAAACATAACCGTAAAAATAAAAAAGAACGAAAAACAGCATAACTCAAATCAAAAGTGGAGGGTAGCATAAATGTGTAGAATATAGAAATCTTTTTTTACAGACAAAAAGACTCCCGCAATCTAAAAATAAATCACCGAAGCCTTTTACCTTAATATTTGAAATCATATATGTTCAAACTCAAAACTAGTCAGCTGACTTGAAAATTCCCTTAGTTAAATAACCACTCCACGTCCAACCAGAAACTTTTTTGTCACTCGAAGTAACGTAATAGTAAGTGCGAGAATGATGTTTATCAACACGAACTGACATTTCTTTAGTCGCATACCAAGTAGTTCGGTACTTATCTAGAGTAGTTTTCCTAGTCAATTCAACGGTTGGCTTATCTGCCATAAATAGTGCTGAATACAGATTACCCTTTGAATCCTTAGAGTGATAGGCGGTTTTAGAAATCTTTTTGACCGATCCATTACCAGTATATGTATGTTTCTCAGCCTTTTTTGAACTTGCTTGTGCCAAAACAGTGGTATTAGTTGTTAATGGCAGGGCAGTTAGTGGTAAGGAAAAAATTAAGAGTGCAAATGTTAAATTCTTCATGCTTTTCATGAAAAATTCCTCCATAAAATATTTATAAAAGCCAGTCAACAATTGACTTGAGAGTATTTAATCATATTTTATTTGTGAATACCAACAATTTGTCACTCCCAACATACTTTATATCGCAGCATAAACGTGGAACAAAGCCTAGCTTTTTCCGCTTAAAACAAAATGGAGCCAGCAATCCAAAATCGGATTACTGGCTTCATTTGTCTTAATATTTAAAAATTATTGTTAATTAGTCTTCTGGTTTGTAGTCTTTATCGATAATCAAAATAGGTTTGATTGTTTTACCACTGACAGAATCAGCGTCGGCTTCGTTGATTTGATCAAAGTCATAGAACTTTTCAGTTAAATCGAATGGGAAGACGCCCATTTGATAGAATTTGATTAAACGTGGAATGTCAACTTGAGGAATTGAATCACCCATATTTACACCAACAATCTTTTTGTCATCAACACAAAGATCATTCCAAGTGCTGATTTCGATATTGTGTGGTGTGACAGCAATTGTAGCTGATGTACCACCTTGTGTTAATGCGGCAATAGAATCTTTCATTACTGCGGCAACACCAGTTGTATCAACAGCCCAGTCAACTCCTAGACCACCTGTGATTTTCTTAATAGCGGCAACTGGATCTTCATTCTTACTATTAATGATGTCAGTAGCGCCCATTTTCTTGGCTAATTCCAAACGTGAGTCAACGATATCAACGGCAATGACGTTAACACAGCCAGAAATCTTACCAGCCATCATAGCGGCAAGTCCGACAGCTCCGGTACCAAAGACAGCAATCGTATCACCAGGCTTTGGTTGAAGTGTATTGAAGACAGTACCACTACCAGTTACGTAGCCACAACCTAGAGGTCCGAGTTTTCTCAAATCAAGATCCTTAGGGACTTTCACAGCGTTACGTTTATCAATAACAGTGTGAGTAGTGAAGGAAGATTGATTGAACATATCGCTAACGTGATGGCCATCTTCTGTGAAGTGATCAGAGCCATCAGGACGAGTACCTGATAAGTTTGAAGCGGCATATTTACGACATTGTGTAGGTTTACCCTTTAAACAATTGTCACATTCACCACATGAATAAAATGACATGATAATGTGGTCGCCAGGTTTGAAGTTTGTAACGTTTTTACCAACTTTTTCGACGATTCCTGAACCCTCATGTCCAAGAACAACAGGGAAGTTAAAGGCGGCATCACCTTTACGCAAAGCTTCATCAGAATGGCAAATACCTGAAGCAACGACTTTAACTTGTAAACCGTCGTCAGTCATATCAGCCAATTCGACATCATCCTTAATTACAAATGGATCATTTACTTTATCAACAACAGCAGCTTTAATTCTCATACAAAATCCCTCTCTCTGGATAAATAATATATTGAAAACGTTTACCACGGTGAAAATTATTTCACTAATAATAACTAAATTCAATCTTGTATTTTTAAAAAAGCTAAATTTTATAAATATTATTGAAAAATTGTCGAAAATTAATTTCAAATTAACGTCGAAATAAGTTTTATGTAACGTTCAAATACGGTAAGATATATACTGATTAAATAACATGTTGTGCTTGTTAGATATTGCTTGCTCTTTCAGGCTAGTTTTTCAGTGCAAATAACGATTAATTGTAACCTTTTGTTTATTTCAAATTCATTAAATTATGAAATATATGAACTGGCACAACACGTTAAATACAAAAGAGTATGGTGAAAAATGGATATAACAGAATTATACGGTCAAGTATTGTCTGGTACAGTAACTGACCTTAATAAAGATGAAGCATTTGTTCAAATCGAAGGATACACGTTTGCTTTAGATCTTAATGAATTAACTGAAATACCAGAACTTGGCGATGAAGTTGCTGGTTTTGTATATGAAAATCAAGCTCACAAAAATAAAATGACAACCGTTATGCCTTTTATTACACAAGGTGTTTGGGATTTTGCGGAAGTAACAGATGTTCGAACTGACTTAGGTGTTTTTGTTAATGTTGGTTTGGAAGATAAAGACTTTGTAGTTTCTTTGGATGATTTACCACTTGAACATAATGAATGGCCTAAAAAGGGCGATAACTTGATGGTTAAGTTAGAAATTGATCATAAGGGTCGTTTATGGGGGAAATTAGCCGATATTGAGCTTTACACCCAAATTGCTCGTAGTCCCGAACGTGAAATGAAAACTTTGTTGAATAAAGATGAAGAGGGAACAGTTATTGCCATTCGTGAATCTGGAGCTTTTGTTATGACTGACAGTTATTACATGGCTTTCATTCATAAGACTGAGCAAGGTCAACCTTTGCATATTGGACAACATGTCAAAGCACGGGTCATTGGTTCAAGTCACAGACGTTTAAACTTATCAATGAAGCCTCGCGCTTATGAAGAAATTACTCCCGATGCACAGATGATCGTGGCTGTTTTAGAGCATTCACGTGACAATAAGATGCCCTATACTGACAAGAGTGATCCAGATGAAATCCGTGAATATTTTGGTATTAGTAAGGGTAGCTTTAAACGTGCGCTCGGTAATTTGATGAAACAACGTAAAATTGAGCAAAAAGATGGCTACACGTATCTAAAATAGAGGTGATAATTTATGAGTGATAAATTATCTATCAAAAATCAAGTTATGATTGATATGATTGCCGATTATGCGCGTTATTTACGCTTAGATCGGGGATTATCAAAAAATACGATTATTTCATATCAGACAGATATCTTAGAATTTAGTAGTTTTTTGGAAAAGAGACAGATTAAATTTTATCCGGAAGATCACTTTGTAGTAACGCAATTTTTTGCCGAGCAAGATAAAATGAATAAGTCAAAGACCTCCCAAATGCGGATGTTCTCTTCACTACGTAAGTTTTATCAGTGGATGGAAATTGTTGACAAGGTTAAAGTCAATCCGATGAATGAGCTGGATGCTCCTAAAAAAGGGACACATTTGCCAGTTGTTTTATCAATGGACGAAGTTAACTCCTTGATTGAATCACCTGATGTATCAACTTCTCTTGGTGTACGTGACCGGACCATTTTTGAAGTCATGTATGCAACCGGATTGCGTGTCAGTGAACTAGTTAATTTAAGTATGGATGATTTACATTTGGACTTGAAGTTAATTAAGACATTAGGTAAAGGTGATAAAGAACGGTTGTTGCCAATTGGTGATACAGCGATTGCTTGGTTAAAGAAGTATTTTGCGGAAACACGGGCAGAATTGGTGGCCGAGTATGGTCCCCAAAAAGAAGTCTTTTTGAATTTCCGTGGCAAAAAGCTAACCCGACAATCTATTTGGCGAATGATTAAAAAGTATATCGCCCAGGTTGGGATAAAAAAAGATGTCACACCGCACACTTTGCGGCATTCATTTGCGACTAATTTATTAGAAAATGGCGCCGATTTGAGAGTTGTTCAAGAATTATTGGGGCACTCTGACATTTCGACTACCCAAATTTACACGCACGTTAACAAAACACATATGAAACAAGTGTATAATGAATCATTTCCACGTGCTTAGGAGGAGAGTCAATGCTTAATAAATATAGTGATGAGAATAAAAAAATTGCAATGGGGTTTTTATCATACATCACGGACCTCAAAGATTTAGATAATTTGGAACAAGAACTGGAACTTTATTCAGAAGACGAAAATCGGCAACTTTATTTATGGAAAAGTAACCTAGATGATTTCTCTGGAATCGTGGCATTGTCTTTTTCAGAGCGAACGGTCTTTGTTGAATATATTTCATTGAATCCGTCTTATCGTTCTCAAAGCAATATTTTTAAGATTTTTGATGATATTCAACAAAAGTCTCCTAAGCGGGTTATTTTGGCCAACTTCGGTTTAAATGCAGAGTTGATTCAATGGCGTAAAAATAAAGAGAAACTCGAAAAAGATAAAGACATGGAAGAAACAGATTGATGCAAAAATTAAATTTAGTCTTAACAGATTTTGAAGGCCCTATCGACTTGTTGTTGCATTTGATCAAAGAATCAAAAGTAGATATTTACGATATTCCAATTGCACAAATTACTCAGCAATACATTGATTATTTGAACGGTATGAAAGTTTTACAACTGGATATTGCCGGAGACTATTTGGTGATGGCGTCTACTTTGATGTCAATTAAAAGTAAAATGCTGTTACCACAAGCTCCAGATGAAATTGATGACGAATTTGAAGCTGATGATCCTCGTGATGAATTAGTTTCGCAATTGTTAACGTATCAAACATATAAACGTGTAGCGGCTTATTTTGAGGAAAAGGAACAAGTCAGAAAGCAGCAGCTCGATAAAGAAGTAAGTTTACCGACGACACAATTAGAACAATTTTTAGAGCCTGGTTCGGTTGTGTTGGACGACTTAGCATCAACGTATGCTGAATTGTTGCGGGAAAAAAAGAATCGTCAACCAGAGACTGAAACGATTGAGAATGAAACGTTGTCAATTGAAGATGCGACGAATAATATCATGAGCGAATTAAAGACTGTTAAACGTACGACATTTAAGGCTTTATTGAAGTTACATGATAATATTGAAGAAATCGTAACAGACTTTATGGCAATTTTGGAATTAGCTAGCAAGCAATTGGTGATAGTTCAACAAGCCGATTTTAAAAGTGAATTATTTATTGAATTGAGGAATTAAACGTGTATCAAGCAAAGATAATGGCACTATTATTTGTTGCCGGTGATCAGGGAATCAAAGAAAAAGACCTAGCAGGACTTTTGGAGATCGATAGTGCTGCCTTGCGTCAAAATATTGAAGAACTAAAAATTAAATTAATGACCGACGTTGATTCTGGAATTCAGTTGGTTGATTTCAATGATGTTTATAAACTAGTTACGAAAAATGAATTTGCAGAATTGCTAACAAAGTATTTTAAAGCCGGTCTTGGTTCTAAGTTGAGCCAAGCGGCCTTAGAAGTGTTGTCAATAATTGCTTATCGTCAACCGATCACAAGAATAGAAATTGACGAGATTCGTGGTGTTCAAAGTTCTGGTAGTTTGAATACTTTGTTGATGAGAAAGCTGATCAAGGAAAATGGTAAGAAGAATGTCCCAGGACATCCTAACTTATATGTTGTAACAGATGAGTTTTTTGACTATTTTGGAATTAAAAGTATCGAAGAATTACCAAAAATAGAAAAATTTGAAGATAATTCAAATATGGGAGATATTAATGGAGAAAGTTAGATTACAAAAATTCATGGCTGACGCAGGAGTTGCTTCACGTCGTAAGTCAGAAGAGATGATTGCAACTGGCCACGTTAAAGTTAACAATAAAGTGGTTACTGAAATGGGCGTTAAAGTCGACAATCATGACAAAATTGAAGTTGATGGGATGCCTTTACAAGAAGAAAAGAAACGTTATATTTTAATGTACAAACCACGTGGTGTTATTTCAGCGGTAAAAGATGATAAAGATCGGAAAGTTGTTACCGATTTATTGGAAGAAGATGTTCAAGAACGTGTTTATCCAATCGGTCGACTAGATTATGATACTTCTGGTTTGTTGTTATTAACCAATGATGGTGAGTTTGCTAACCATTTGATGCATCCACGCTATCACGTTGATAAGACTTATGTTGCTAAAATTGAAGGTATTTTGGCAACCGAAGAAATCAAGAAGCTAGAAAATGGTATTAAATTAAAGGGATATACAACTTCTAAGGCTAAAGTAAAGGTCATGTCAAAAGACAAGAAGAAAAACTCGTCAATTGTTAAGATTACAATTCATGAAGGCCATAACCATCAAGTTAAGAATATGTTTGATGCAGTCGGACATAAGGTTGAAAAACTGGCCCGTGAAAGTTATTCATTCTTGACATTAGATGGTTTAGTTTCTGGTAAATATCGTGATTTGACACGCCAAGAAGTGGCAGAATTGAAAAAGAACAAGTAGGGACTAGGAAACAACTATCCTGTGACTATAAAAGATGAAATAAAACATGCTTGTAAAGCTATGTTTTATTTCACCTTTTTTTCATAACTGCACACTTTCTGCACATTTTCTGAATATTTTGCGTTTATAAACAATTAAGTTGCGCATATTTTTATGAAAAATGGCTTAATTGGTTGGTCGTTATGTGTTTGTGCCGTTAGCAATGTCTTTAAAAATGTTAGTCAAAATATTGGAGATAATTGATAATTTACAAGATTTTTGCAAACGTATACAATTTAGTTATAGACGTTATGAATATTGATTAGTTGTAATTTACCCAATATCTGCTATATTGAGAGTATAAAATTTAATAAATTGGTTTTCAGGGCAGGGTGAGATTCCCGACCGGCGGTATAGTCCGCGACCCAACTTAGGTTGGCCGAATGGGTTTGATTCCCATACCGATAGTTAAAGTCTAGATGAAAGAAAACAGAGTAAGGTCTGTTTTGGTGTGCCCAAAATAGGCCTTTTTTCTTTGGAAATCGATTGAGGAAGGTTGATTCTAATGGGAAAGAGTACATACAAGTTTCAAGCAATCGTGGGGGTTTCAATTTTTGCAGCATTGGGAACAATTTTAATGTTCTTCGAGTTTCCAATTTTGATTTGGATGCCTTTTTTGAAAGTTGACCTGAGTGATGTCGTTACTATCATTGGGACCTTTGCATATGGACCTGTGGGAGGAATTTTGATAGCTTTAATTAAGTCGATGGTCCATGTTATTGTGACTGGTAGTGGTGTAGCTGGTTTAATTGGTAATGGTGCAGCATTTGTCGGTTCAGTATCGTTATTAATACCATTCAATTATTTCTGGAAAAAAGATCAAAGAGCGATGGCAATTATTGCCGGGACAGCTTCCATGACCATTATTATGTCGGTTTTGAACTATTTAGTAGTTATGCCATTGTACATGAATGTTGTCGGGATGAAGTTAAATATGAATCTAGCACAATATGTTGCTACAGGCGTAGTTCCATTCAATATTGTTAAGGCATTAATCTTATCAGCAGCCGTAATTATCGTTTATCCTCGAATTAAAGGTCATTTTGCTATCAAATAGGGAAATTTTATAAATCTTTAAAGAAAAATTTTAAACTTTTATGATATGCTTTAAGAGATAGAAATTAGGAGGTTGGTTTTTAATGGCCGATAATGATAAAAACAATATGTCTGGCGATTCACGTGTTCCTAAATCCACTCAAGGACTAGAGGGATCTGTCAGTCTTGAGGATTTGAAAAAATATCATCTAATTAATACAGGTGATGGTGACACACCAACAAATGATACCGTTTCTGATGCTCAAACTTCTAATGATGAATCTCCACAAGCAAGTGCTGAACCAAGTGACGCTAATAACGTTGCCGAAAATAATCAATCAGCACCTGAAGCTGAAGATCATCTTCAATCTGAAGAAAGCAATGATCATTTAAGTGAAGCAAAACAAGATTCAGATCTTGATAATTCCAATGATGCTAAGTTTGTTCCAGTACCACCAGTTATGCCATCACATTCAGAGAAAACTGATGAGGCTAAGTCTCATGCTGATTCTGAACCAGAAGCAGCTGAATCTAAGGCCGAACCCAAGACCGACCAAGAAGATGTCAAGCCTTGGGAAAAGAGTTTTGATTCTGATACAGATGATGACGGACATGTTTCACGTGCAGTTTCAAAGGAGAAGCAACGTGGTAATCATACCTTAGTTGTTACCTTAGTTATTGCTTTGATCGTGATTATGTTTACACCCGTAGTGATCAACGCTGTTAAGGGTAGTGGTAGTGGTGATCTAGATAGCACCCAATCAACAAAATCAGTTGAGAATAAGGATAAAGCTACTAGAGAGAAAAAGGCCGCAGCCAAAAAGGCTGCTGCTAAGAAGAAAGCTGCTAAAGAAGCTGCCGATAAAAAAGCCGCTGCTGAAAAGAAGGCTGCTGCCGCTAAGAAAGCCGCAGAATCAGAAAATAAGAAGAGTAGTTCTAATAGTAATAACGCTTCTAATGCTGACAACAACAGTAACGCCTCAGACAATACAGCTTCTGACAGTACAAACAGTAATCAAACAACAAGCAATGCTGATTCACAACAATCACAAAGTAATCAACAAGCTTCTGATAATAATTCAGCAAACAATTCAACCAATAATTCTACATCGACATCAACTGATAACAGTAATAGTGCCTCATATTACACTGTCAAAGCTGGTGACAACTGGTTTAGAATTGCATACAACAACAATCTAACAACTGCTCAATTAAAGAGTATGAATGGAAATGTTGGTACATTAACACCAGGTACAACACTAAGAGTTAAATAAATTTAAGTTTAAGTGTAGGGTCTCTGACAATTTTGTCTGGGCCCTTTTATTAAGGAGAGAAATTAATGCAAATTGCTATAGATGGTCCAGCTTCAGCAGGAAAGAGTACAATTGCTAAGTTGATTGCAAAGAAATTAGATTTTGTATATTGTGATACCGGCGCAATGTATCGTACAGTAACATTACTTGCAAAAAAGCATAATGTAGGTTATGGTGATACTCTCAATATTTTAAAATTAATGTCAGAACATAAAATTCATTTTCTTAATAAGGAAGATGGCCAACATGTTCTTTTGGATGATGAAGATGTTTCTGATGCAATTAGAACTGAAGAGATCACTAATAATGTCTCACAAGTTTCTGCAATCAAGGAAGTAAGAACTGAATTAGTTGAAATGCAAAGAGATATGGCCAATGATGTAGATATTGTTATGGATGGTCGCGATATCGGGACAACTGTCTTACCAAATGCTGAAGTCAAAATCTTTTTAATTGCGAGTGTTGAAGTTCGGGCGCAAAGACGTTTTAAAGAAAATATTGAACGTGGTATCAATACACCTTTGAAGGAGTTGCAAGATGAGATTGCAGCCAGAGATTATAAGGATTCACATCGTGAAATTTCACCTTTAAAGAAAGCAAACGATGCCATTGAAGTTGATACTTCTGATATGACCATTGAACAAGTAGTTGAGCGAGTAACTGAAATAGTTAATGAACATAAGTAAGCAGGGAGGCAAAATATGTCTGTTCCAGTAGTTGCGTTAGTAGGGCGCCCCAATGTTGGGAAATCTACAATTTTCAATCGAATTATTAATGAAAGACTTTCGATTGTTGAAGATACACCCGGTGTTACACGTGATCGAATTTATTCCCGTGCCAGTTGGTTAGGGAAAGAATTTCGTTTAATTGATACTGGTGGTATTGAAATGAGCGGTGAAAAAATGTCCGTTCAAATTAAAACACAAGCTGAGATTGCGATTGATGAAGCTGATGTTATCGTCTTTATCACTAATGGTCAAAATGGTGTAACTAAAGAGGATGAAGATGTTGCTAAGATTCTTTATCGGACAAACAAGCCAGTTATTTTAGCTGTTAACAAAGCCGATAATCCTGAACAACGTCAAAATATCTATGATTTTTATGCATTAGGTTTTGGTGATCCAAACCCAATCTCTGGCTCCCAAGGTACTGGCCTAGGTGATTTATTGGATGCAATCGTTAAGGCATTTCCAAATGATGATAAGGCTGAAGAGGATGATACGATTAAGTTTAGTTTCATTGGTCGTCCAAATGTTGGTAAATCATCATTAGTTAACGCCATTTTAGGTGATGAACGTGTTATTGTTTCCGACATGCAAGGAACAACGCGTGATGCAATCGATACTAAGTATCATGATGAAAAGCTTGATAAAGACTTTACTATGATTGATACTGCAGGTATCAGAAAACGTGGTAAGGTCTACGAAAATACTGAGAAGTACTCAGTTTTACGTGCTTTGAGTGCGATTGATAAATCTGATGTCGTCTGTGTTGTTTTGAATGCTGAAGAAGGTATTCGTGAACAAGATAAACGTGTTGCCGGATATGCTCACAATGCCGGTAAGGGTGTCATCATTGTCGTTAACAAATGGGATACTTTGAAAAAAGATACTAATACGATGAAGGACTTTGAAAATCAAATAAGAACCGAATTTCAATATTTGGCATATGCTCCGATTCTCTTTACTTCAGCAACTAAGAATCAACGTCTTGATCAAATCCCTGAATTGGTTGAACGAGTTTATGATAATCGTGAACGTCGTATTCAATCATCAGTCTTGAATGATCTTTTGTTGAGAGCTACTTCAATTGCTCCAACTCCATTAGTTAATGGTAAGAGATTACGAATTTACTATATGACGCAAGTTGCAGTTCAACCACCAACATTTGTTGTCTTTGTGAATGAAACTGAATTGTTGCATTTCTCATATGAAAGATTCTTGAAGAACCAATTGCGAGAAACTTTTGACTTTGAGGGAACACCAATTAAGATTCTTCCTAGAAAACGAAAATAGGCTAGAACGACGGTATTTTATCCGTTTTTATAAATATAATTATATTTTAGAAGAATTATCGTAAAAAAAACGGTAAATGCTTGTCACAACGGCGTTGCTATGGTATTTTTGTAAATAGAATAATGAACGCATTAATAAAAGTTCATGTGTTCTAAAATTTTTACAATTTTCCGGAGGTATTCACATATGGCAAATAAAGCTGAACTTATTGATAGTGTAGCAAGTAAAACAGGCTTGACAAAGAAGGATGCAACTTCTGCTGTTGATGCTGTTTTCGAAACAATTCAAGAAAACTTATCAGAAGGTAACAAAGTTCAATTAATCGGCTTTGGTAACTTCGAAGTTCGTCAACGTGCTGCTCGTAAGGGTCGTAACCCACAAACTGGCGAAGAAATTAAAATTCCTGCAAGCAAAGTTCCAGCATTCAAACCTGGTAAAGCTTTGAAGGATTCAGTTAAATAATTAATTTAACTATCAAAGGGGCGGTCTGATGACCGTCTTTTTTTACGCAAAAATATTGGAGGTATTATTTTGAGTAAAGCAGATGAAGTTATTCAAACAATTGATGATGGAGATTTTTCTCAAGTTGATAGTTTGATTCAAGATTCACTTTTGGAAGATGACGACCAAACCCAATTTTCATTGGCAGAGACATTGATGAGTCGTGGCCTCTCAGTGCAAGCTAAGACGATTTATGACCATCTTCTAACCATTTACCCTACTGAGGGTCAAATCCTCTCTAGATTGGCTGAAATTGCTGTTTCTGACGGTGATAGTGACCAAGCGTTGGATTATATTTCTCAAATCGCACCAGATTCGCCTGCTTATGCCGAAAATCTCTTGGTTTCTGCAGATATTTATCAATCACAAGGTCTCTATGAAGTTAGCGAACAAAAACTTCTTACCGGTATCCGTGAATACCCCGATGAGGAAGTCTTTAAATTTGCCTTGGCAGAAGTTTATTTCGATGAGAATAAATTTAGCAAGGCCTTAACGTATTATGATATGTTGCTTGATATGGGTATTAAGAACTATTCAGGAATTTCAATCGTCTTTCGTAAAGCTAGTTCTTTAGCAGGGGATGGTCAATACGAAGCTGCCATTAGTGAATATGAGAAATTGAATGCTCTGGAATTAAATGAAGACGCACAATTCCAATTAGGGTTCTTATATAATCAAGTGAAGAATTATAATAAATCTATTGCCATTTTAGAAAAACTCTTGGAAACTAATCGTGATTATCCAACCGCTTATCCAATTTTGGCAGAGGATTATTTGAATATTAAAAAGAATGAAGATGCCTTTAAGTATGCTCAACTTGGTTTGAATTTGAATGAATTAGATGATCGTTTGTATCAAATCGCTTTTGATGCCGGAACTGCAGAGGATTCAGCAGAGGCAGTTAAGATTTTGGAGACTGGTATCAAGAAAGTTGAAAATCCATTACCATTAATTGTTAAATTGAGTGATTATTACATTACAAAAGGTCAATTCAAAGCTAATTTGGACCTACTATCTGGACGTGACGTTAATAATAATCCTAAATTGACATGGAACTTGGCTAAGTCACAATTTGAAACAGATGATGTTAACGATGCTCAAGAAAATATTTTGTTAGTTCTCGATGATTTTAAAGATAATCTTGATTATTTATCAGATTTAATTGAAATCTTGCGTAGTACAGGTAATAACGATGTGTTGAGACCAGCATTAGCACTTTATCTCAAACAAGATCCAAACAATGAAGCAATGCAAAATTTGTTAGATCAAATGAATGACTAAGTATTAGGTTGTCAGTTGCCGTCTCTGGGTGCAAGCAACGTTGACGCTGTGGGGACCGCATGGAGCCAAGGTCTCCAGGCTCGATTTTGAACTTCGCAAAAAGCGCGAATTTCAAAACTCGTCCCGTGGTGTAATAGTAAAGTCCTAACGCCACCTGCACTGCAGCCAACATTTCTTGCACCCAGAGACTAATATTTTTGTTATTTTTTATATGATGTAACTAACTCTGATTCATATAGAAAAGATACTGCATTATTTAAAATTGAATATTTTCAAAAGAGCTAGATGCTTTTTTTTCTGGATATATACCAAGAAAAAAATATCTAGCTCTTTTTATATTCTTTTCAATAACCAAGGTTGAAAAAAATAAATCGGATTACTGGCCTTATTTTTATTTTGATGCTCGAGAGTAGTTAACAGATTTAAAACATATTCTATATCCAACTATTCTATTCATCGATGGCAGAATAATATTTAAAGTTATTAAATATTGATTCAAAAACGAACAATGAACTAGCCGGAAGGAGTAAGAAAATTAGGTCGCTGTGAAGGTGGCGTTAGCACTTTAGTGCTTACACCACGGGACGACTTTTGAAACTCGCGTACTTTGCGAGGTTCAAAATCGAGACGAAAGACCTTGGCTTTCGTCGGTCCCCACAGCGACCTAATTTTCTTGCTACTGGAGGCGGCATATTAAACCAGCACCCATGAATAGTACAATGTTTTTAATTGGATTTATATTAGAAAAATTAAATTAAAATTAATTAATTCTAATAAAACTCTTGCATTCTAAAAAACTTCTGCTAAGATTACTTACATAAATTGATTTTGATTTTAACGCAAGTAATAAAATATCTGGGTGTTCAGAGAATTGGCGGTTGGTGCGAGCCATGCAGGGTATTTTTATGAAATACAAAATCAAGATCACGTGTCCCACGTTTCGGGAGTAAAGAGCAAATGGACTAGTCTATCCATTTGAATTTTGGGTGGTACCGCGCAAATTAGCGTCCCTGCATATTGTTGCAGGGGCGCTTTTTTTATACTCTTGGGCACGAATTAAAGGAGGAATTAAAATGAAATTTATCGACAAACTTCGAATGCAAGCTACTTTTAGTCAAATCCTTAATGTGAATGAAATCAATGACGCTAAACAAAGCTATCTTTATAGACCCTATTGGAGCAAATAATGAACAAAATAAACAAAAATCGGGGACATTTAACTCCCCATTAAAGAATAATTAGGGTGAGAAATATGAAAAAGAAAAATCGTTTAACTTTTTGGGAAAGTTTAATTATTATGTTAGTCATGTTTGGCATGCTAGGTACGATGATGATTGCTTGGAAGATGACTCCACAAATCCCGATTTTATTAACTTTTACATTATTATTATTTTATGGCCGCTTTAGAGGTTTCTCTTGGAAAGAGTTGCAAGATGGTATCGCTGAGGGAATTAAACCAGGTATCATCCCAATGATTATTTTTATTATGATTGGTGTATTAGTTTCTGCCTGGTCGATGTCAGGTGTTATCCCGACGATTATGGTCTATGGTTTGGAATTATTGAACGTTCGTTTCTTTCTGTTTACCGTTTTTATTAGTTGTTGTTTAGTTGGTGTAATCGTAGGTAGTTCTTTTACAACGATTAGTACCTTGGGTATCGTCTTTATGGGTATTGGTCATGTTATGGGCATCAACGTTGCTTTGACGGCGGGTTCGATTGTGTCTGGTGCATTATTTGGCAACAATATGTCACCACTTTCAGGAACAACTAATTTATCAACTGGAATTGCGGGCGTCGATAATGTTTTTGATCATATCAGAACGATAGCTCATACAGCAGTACCATCAGCAATCGTAACAGCAATTATTTTCTTAGTTGTCGGACATTCGACGGCCAATCCAGATATGAGTTCAGTTCATCACATCATTAGTGCTTTGAATGCTAATTTCTTTATCTCACCACTAATGTTAATTCCAATTGCCGTTTTAATTTTTTGTGCAATTGTCCAAGTGCCTGCAATTCCAACGTTACTAGCAGGTTCAATTACAGCTATTATTATGCATATTTTTATAGATCATCCCACAGTTAAGGCAGTTAGTGATCAAATCATGAATGGATTTCAATTACACTCTGCTGATAAGAAAATCAATGCGATTGTTAGTGGCGGCGGTATTACTAGTATGTTAGGTAGTATCTCTTTGATTTTAGTTGCTTTAACCCTAGGAGGAGTTTTGTTGAAACTAGGCGTGGTGGATAATTTGATTGGCAAGTTGAATAGTCAAGTTAATACACCTGGAAAGTTAATTTTAACTTCTATGATCAGTGCCATTGGTGTCAACTTCTTAGTCGGTGAACAGTACATTTCTATCATTCTTCCTGGAGCAACCTTTAAGAAGAATTTTGAGAAACAAAAACTTCAACCAGAGTATTTGTCACGAGTCCTTGCCAGTGGCGGGGCAGATATTAATGCGTTAGTACCTTGGGGTGTGACTGGAATTTTCATCTCCGGCGTTTTGGGTGTCAGTCCAGTGGTCTTCATCTCATGTGCATTTTATGTTTGGATGAATCCTTTATTGACAGTGATTTTTGCCTTTGTTTTTGGGAAAAATTACGGAAAAGCTAAATCTCCTAAAACAACGATGGTTCGAGAAGTTTCAGAACAATTGAATTAAAGCATTAAGTATTTGGAAGGCAATTTAAAAAGTATAGAGTATGACAAACGAGACTAGTAATCCGATTTTGGATTGCTAGTCTCGTTTGGGTTAGGCGGAAAAAAGTAGTGTTTAAAGAGCTCCTAAGGTTCTATAAAAAAGCTGAGAAGGTACCAAAATAATGCTTGAAAACTGACTGTGCTTTGCCTTGTTCTTAAATTTGGAATTATTTGTAAAGAAATTATACGAAAAATTTTCAAAAATTAAACGTTAAATACACCATTTTTATACAGCCACTCTTTATGATTATCCCTATGAATAGGAGGAATAATCGTGAAAAAAAGTATGCTAAAACGTATTTTACTGACATTAGGGGTTCTAGCTATGGCTGTAGTATTTACAGCTTGTGGTAAGAAAACATCAGCAACGTCAGTTAAACACATCACGTACTGGCATGTTAATGCCCAGACTCAAGGGGAGCCACAGTTGACGAGCTAGTTAAAAAGTTTAACGAAACACACAAGAATATTAAGGTAACTGCTAAATATAATCCTGATATGTATAAAGGATTGATGCAAAATTTACAATCAGCTCAAGCTTCAGGGAAAGTTCCTGATATTACACAAGTTGGTTGGGCATATGATAACTACTTTGCAAGTAACTTTAAGTATATGACACCAACAGATGCTGCCAAGAAATTTGATGGTAATAATAAGTTTATCGATGCTAACTTTACAAAGAGAACTTTGTCATTTGCTAAAGACAGTAAGGGTAAGTTAGTTGGTTTGCCTTACTCATTAAGTACACCAGTGTTATTTATTAATAAAGATATTCTAAGTAAATATGATATCAAAGAAGATTCCCTAGCAACTTGGGAAGGTATTAAAGAAGCTTCTAAGAAGATTCATGATCAATCTGGTAAATACGGACTATATATCCAAGAGCCAGCTGATACTTGGGCTCAACAAGCAATTATGTTAAGTAATGGTGCTGACATTCAAAAGGATGGAAAAGCCGCCTTTGCTAGTGCCAATGGAGTTGCAGCCTATAAATATTATCAAGAGATGGTTACCGATAAATTGGCATTACACACACCTTGGGCACAAGGAATGGATTCATTTGTTAAAGGTGATGTAGCTATGGCATTTACAACTATTGCCCAAGCATCACATATTAAGAAGAGTGCTAGCTTTAATGCAGCAGCTATTGAAGCACCTCATTTCAAGGGTCACAAGACAGTTGTCCCAGTTGGTGGATCAATGTTAGCAATCACCGCACAAGATTCAGAACAACAAAAGGCCGCTTGGGAATTTGAAAAGTGGATGTATAAAGCTGAAGCTGCCGTAACTTGGAGTAAAGGTACAGGTTATTTACCTCCAACTAAAGTCGCTCTAGAATCATCAAGTTTCAAAGATTACGTTAAAGAAAATCCAATGCTTGAACCAGCAGTCAAGACTTTGGATAACGCTGTTCCATGGACATCTTTCCCTAAGAAGGGCTTGCAAGCTGAACAAGCTATGATTGATGCAAGAGATAAAATTTTATCCGGTAGTGATGTCAAATCTACATTGGATACAGCTCAGGATAAAATCAATGCACAACAAAAATAATCGTTTTTTACCATTTCTTTACCTACTACCAACAGCCATTCTGTTGGTAGTCTTTCTGGTCATACCCATTTTATATACGTTTTACTTGAGTTTTTTTGATTGGAACTTGATTGCACCAACAAAGGAATTTGTGGGCCTAAGAAATTATCTTGAAGTATTCACGGATCCAGTGAATCAAAAGGTGATTGTTAATACTTTGATCTACATCTTCTTCTTGATTGTGTTGAACTTTGTGGTGCCATACTTTATTTCATTAGTTGTGAAGTTCTTTATTAAAAGAATGCAGGGAGCGTATAAAGTGCTCTTTTTCATCCCCAGTCTCTTTTCATTAGTCGTAGGTGCAATGGTATTTACGTGGATTTTAAATCCCGTTTCAGGACCAATTGCTTATCTTTTGAAAAATATTGGGATATCAATGCCAAATTGGTCCAACTCGGGTATTTTAGCTATCACTGTCATTTGTTTCATTACGAATTGGAAAGTCTTTGGCTACAATTTTATTTTGTTACTGACAGGTCTGGGTTCCATTCCAAAGAATATTATTGATGCTGCTAAAGTTGACGGAATTCCTAAATGGCGATTGATTTGGAACGTTATTTTACCAATGAACCGTGGAATTGCTATTTATGTATTAATTCTAACCATCGTTCAAGGATTGCAGTATGTCTTTACGCCAATTAACGTCATTACTACTGGTGGGCCATATTATGGTTCCTCAAATATGATTTATCAAACATACTTGAATGCCTTTGTCTTGTATAAAACCGGAACATCTTCCGCCTTAGCAATCGTAACTTTTGTTATTTTCTTAGTGTTACTGTTCATTGAAATTAGATTTGTTGAAAGAAGGGGGCGAGATTATGTTTAAACGAAAGCTTAATCTTTGGCATTTATTGTTAATTGTTGTTGCTTTGGGAGCCATTTTGCCAATCCTTTTCATGATATCTAATTCATTTAAGACACTTCGTGACTCATACGGGACGATGCTGAATTTGATACCAGTACATCCAACGTTTGAAAACTACCAAATGTTAAACCAACAAGTTAATTTACTTGGCTTAACTTGGAATACTTTTTTGATGGCAACAATGGTAACAGTTGGAAAATTATTTACGGGTTTGCTAACGGCCTATGCTTTTAGAAGTTATCAGTTTAAGGGGAAAATGCTGATTTATTTGATTTTTGTTTCAACGATCTTTGTCCCTTTTACAATAGTGATGATTCCCAATTATTTAGTTATTGCGAAATTGAACTTGCTCAACAATATTATTGGAGTTGCTTTGCCACAATTATGTGATGCTACCGGGATTATGATTTTTCTAAAGACAATGGAAAAGATTCCCAATAGTTTAATTGATGCTGCCAAAATTGATAGTATTCCCAATCGCAAGATCTTTTTCAATATTGTTATACCAATTTTGAAACCAAGTATCGTCAGTGTTGGCGCAATCTTCTTTATTAATTCTTGGAATGAGTATGTCTGGCCAACCTTGATTTTGAAGGATAAAGCAAGTTTCACTTTGCCTTTAGCATTACAAAATTACATTTCCAGTGAAGGTGGGACCAACTTTCCACTTGCAATGGCCTTGTCGACTATTATGGTGATTTTGCCATTGGTCATTTATCTGATTTTCCAAAAATATATTCTGAATAGTATTAGTAATAGCGGTTTAAAGTAGGAGAAACATATGAGCGAAAGCAATGCAACAATTGAATTAAAACAAATTTCTAAACAATATAAGAAAAACACTATCATTGATGGTTTAGATTTATCTGTTAAAGCAGGTGAGTTCCTAGTCTTGTTAGGCCCATCTGGTTGTGGTAAGTCGACGACTCTGCGAATGATTGCGGGATTGGAAGAACCAACCGCAGGGGATGTCTTAATTGATGGTGAAAATCTTCGAAAAATTAAAGACGATGGGCATACGATTGCGATGGTTTTTCAAGATTATGCGCTTTATCCGAATATGACTGTCTATCAAAATTTGGAATATGCCTTAAAAGTCCATAAGGTTCCTGTTGAAGATCGAAAGAAACGCATCGAAAGTGTTTTACAGACGCTAAATTTAGAAAAATATCAAGATCGTTTACCTTCACAGTTATCAGGTGGTCAAAAGCAACGTGTTGCCGTCGGTCGAGGGATGGTTAAAAAGAGTAAAATCTTCTTGCTGGACGAACCATTGTCCAATATTGATGTCCAATTACGTGAGAAAGCTCGTGATGAGCTACAAAAATTGCATCTGCTTAATCAACAAACAATCGTGTATGTCACACATGATCAGCTTGAAGCGATGGCTTTAGGAGATCGAATTGCGGTTATGGATCAAGGGATTATTCAGATGGTCGATATACCGGAAAATATTTATAATGAACCAACTAACTTGTTTGTTGCCAAATTCATTGGTACCCCACAAATAAACTTGATTGAAGTCACACTACAAAATAATCAGATCAAACTTGATCAAGTGCCAGTTATGGAAGTGTCAACGTCGTTATCAGCAAAGAAATATTGTCTCGGAGTGAGACCAGAGCATTTGCATTGTACGAAGACACCAGTAAATGAATTTAGTCTACCAGTTGTAGTCGAAAATATTGTTGACTATGGTCGTTTTGTTCAACTGCTACTAGTTATGCCTAACGGTGGTCACTTGAAAGCAATCGTAAATGAACTTGATTACACAATTGGGGAAAATATTTTTGTTACTTTAAGTCAAAAGTCGAGTATTTTGTTTGATCTGGAGACTGAAAATAATTTATATTGGGGGCAACTATGAGTAATTACAAAATAATTCAAATTACCGATACACATTTGACGCCAGATGGTGCACCTTTAGCTAATAATCAAAAAATTGACCCTTATGTAAAGTTAGATAATATTTTCTTGGATGTTGCTAAAATGCCAGTGAAGCCTAATCTAATTGTGATTACGGGTGACCTTATTCATGAAGGAACAACGGATGATTACAGTCGGTTAGCCAAGATTATTGAGCATTATCGTGACATGTTAAATATTCCGATTCAAGTAGTGCTGGGTAATCATGATCGAACGAGGGCCTTCTTTAAAGGGTATTTAAAACAAGTTCCACAGAGTAAGTATTATTATTCAATTGAGACGGAACAAGCCAATTTATACTTTTTAGATAGCAAATTTTACAACTATGAACAAGGTTATATTGGTCAGGAGCAATTAGACTGGCTACAAGATAACTTAACTAATAGTCCCAAAGATTCACTAATTTTCTTGCACCATCCGATTGACGGCCCAGCTATGCATCATATGCGTTATAGTATTTTGCAAGAAAGCGAGCAATTGATGCGGGTCATCAAAGATACTTCAGTTAGAGCTGTTTTTTCAGGTCATATTCATTTTGAAACATCTTTTGTTAAGAATGGAATTTTACTACATTCAACTGATTCTAGTGCCTATCATATTGTCTGTGACGATGCTCATCGACATTTGATCTATGATGCTACGTATTATGACATTATTACGATCAGTGATGGAGAAATTGGCACTGAAACCAGATGCCTCTACGAAGGCCAAGATATCATTAACCACGTTGATGTTGAAGAAACTGACTTTATTAATGAAGATATTTTTGATTGATTACGAGATAAGACTGTGGCAATAAATTAAAGTTAAAAAAACTAGCTATTTTTTCTGGACATATTATATCCGGATAAGAATAGCTAGTTTTTTGATATTAGATTGTGTGTAGTGTTATTACGATGTCTTAAACTTAATTAATAAAGCGTCTCTGAAAAATGATTTGGAACTTCCCATAGACGCTTTTTTGTATATAAATGTTTATGCTCGATAATTTGCTCACTATAAAGGAACAGTATTAACCAGTTTTCCCAAAATAGACTGCTTAATATGAACTGAAAATCATTTTTTATCTTTACCAGCAACCATGCTAATTAAGAAAACAATCGAATTGAGAAGGAGTGCTGAAAATGTTAACCAGTCAAGACCACAGATAGCACCGATCCAAATACCAATTAAAGAAATCAAAAGTATAATATTTACCATATCTAACGAACATCAGAAACCCTGGTTTAGTTTTAAGCGCTTTCTTATCTGATATTCTTTCACATCCTTATTAACTCTATTATATCTATCTTTAATCAATCGTATATAGTCTATAATGAAAAAAATGTTAGTTTTAAACGTTTTGAGCAAATTGTCTTATCGGATAATTGTGAGCACTTAGAGCATTTTTCAAGAAATTGGTCAGTTGGTATATAATAAATACAGAAACGTGTAGTGCTAGCTGATTTTTTGACTACGAATTTAAAATTATTCACTATTTGTTCAACAAAAAAAGAATGAACTAGCACCACGGGTTACAGAACTTTTTATATTGTGAGGTAAAAATATGCAAATCAAACAGCTTCCTGCGGATTTTATTGAAGCACTGCCAGTTTTAAAAGAGATTGAACAGGCCGGATATGAGGCTTATTTTGTTGGGGGAAGTGTGCGCGATCACATTTTAGGTTTACCAATTCATGATGTTGATATTGCAACTAGTGCATATCCAGAAGAAATTAAAGAAATTTTTAAACGGACCGTTGATACAGGTATTCAACATGGGACAGTTACTGTCTTAATGGGGGATGACTCCTATGAAATCACAACTTTCCGGACGGAATCTGGATATCAAGATTACCGTCGTCCTGATAAAGTAACTTTTGTTAGATCTTTATCGGATGATTTGAAGCGACGCGATTTTACAATTAATGCTTTGGCAGTTGATCAAAATGGAAAGGTCATTGATAAATTTGATGGCTTGAAAGATTTAGATCAACACATTATTCGGGCTGTCGGCAAGGCGGAAGAACGTTTCCATGAAGATGCTTTGAGAATGATGCGTGCTGTTCGTTTTCAAGCCCAATTGAATTTCAAGATTGAACAGGCTACGGCCCAAGCGATTGCTGACAATGCGCCTTTGCTCGAAAAAATTGCTGTTGAACGAATCCGTGAAGAGTTTGTTAAACTGATGCTCAGCGATTCTTGGCAAAATGGATTTTCTGAATTCTTGACCTTAGGGTTAAGTGAATATTGTCCTGAATTCAAAGGTAAGAAGATGGAATTAGAAGAATTACTTGATCCAAAAGAACAAAAATTTATGGATGAAGATGCTGCTTGGAGTGCCATCGGCTATGTTTTGAATTTGAATCACCAGGAATTTAATAAATTATTGCGCGATTGGAAAGTATCTAATAAGACGCGTGAGGCCAGTTTGAATACGTTGAATATGTTACATTTATTCGAAAATCAAGATTATGATCTTTGGAATATTTATAAAATGGGAATTGATAATTTACCTCGAACAATTCAACTTTGTCAGATGTTTTTAATCGATTTTGATTATTCAAAGTTAGAAAAAGATGTAGCTGAAATTTCTATCAAAAGTAGTCATGATTTAGCGCTTACAGGAAAAGATATTTGTAATATTTTGGGTGTTAAACCAGGTCCAATTATCGGTAAATCGATGTCTCAAATCGAGCGTGCTGTCGTGGAAGGAAACGTTTCCAATAATTTTGATGATTTAAGGCATTATTTGTTAAGTAATCAATAATGCTGTGGTATCATGAAAACAGTAAGTATTTTAGGATTTGAAAGGGTGATAATATGACTAAACATGTTTTTAAAGAACTTAAATTCTACTTTAGAAATGACGATACTTGGACTGTTAGCCACAGTGAAATGAGAGATGTTTGGATTGCTCGTGTAACAACTAGTTATGGACGTATTCATGGTGGACGTATGCAAGAGATTCACCCATGCAAGCGCTTCCGCATCGAAATTTTGCCAGATGCTGATTATATTAAGGATACAGATGTTTCTACAGCTGCTATGGCAGACGGTATGTTCAACCGTATCATTAAATATCAAGATATTGAAAAATGTGATATTGTCTTTGAAGATGATCAAGATAAGGAACCAATGCAAATTTACTTCCCATTTAAACAAAAGGATGTAGAAGGATTGGATAACGCTTATCAATCTTCAGCTATTTCAAGCAAGAGCGGTGAACTTTATATTTCAATCGATCCAGAGAATACTGTTTACGATATTTACAAAGAGGATCTTTAATTAATAAAAATACGGGACATTAGTTAATCTTGAGTTAGCTAAGTCCCGTATTTTCTTGAACAGGGAGAAGAACAATGGGTAATTTAAAAATCGGTTCAACGGTAGTAATCGATGATGAAACTGATGCAATGAGAAATCAGATTGGCACGGTGGTTTATCATGATAAGAAACATGAAAAAATTTTAGTACGTTTTGGTGGTGTACAACAGCTATATTATAGTCTCGACCAGTTGAAAGAATATTCATAGAATGTGATAATAAAAAGGAACAGAAAGACATACCTCTATCTACATGGGTAGGGGAATTTTTTATTTATAGTGGTGAAATAATTGAAAACCTTAAATATCTCAAATGCTTCAAAATCCTTCGGTGATCGAACGCTTTTCACCGATGTAACTTTTACAATTAACGAGGGTGACCGAATTGGGTTGCTGGGGCTGAATGGTACTGGTAAAACAACCTTACTGGACGGCATCGTTAATAACAGTGATCTTAATACGATTGACATTGAAAAGCCGAAAGACTATAAGATTTCGTATTTAAAACAGCAACCAGATTTGGACGATAATTCTAGTGTTATTGATGCTGTTTTTAACGGTAGTGGTGAAAAGTTCCAATTAATTCGTCAATATGAAAATTCTTTAGCAAAATTTAATGCGAATTCAACGGATGAAAAGATTCAAAACGAATTTTTCAAGTTGCAAGAAAAAATGAATGCAGCTGAGGCTTGGCAGATGGAATCAGATGTTAAGTCAATTTTGAATAAACTAGGTATTACAGAATTAGATAAAAAAATCAGTCAGTTATCTGGTGGTCAACAAAGACGTGTGGCTTTAGCCCAAACATTGATTTCTGAAGCTGATTTATTGATTTTGGATGAGCCAACAAACCATTTGGATTATGAAGCAATTGACTGGTTGCAAAACTATTTGAGCAAGTATAAGGGCTCAGTTCTATTCGTTACCCATGATCGTTATTTCTTAAATGAGGTTGCAACGAGAATTTTCGAAATAGAAAACCGCAATGTGACTGAATACGATGGTAACTACGAGAAATATTTGCAACAAAAAGCGACTAATGAAGAAATTTACGCTTCTGAGCAACATCACAAAACCCAACTTTATAAACAAGAATTAAATTGGATGCGGGCTGGTGTTAAGGCACGTGGAACAAAGCAACAAGCCAGAAAAGATCGTTTCAATGATTTAAAAGAGGACTTGCAAGATAAGCCTGACGTTCAAAAGGAAATGTCAATTGATATTGCCCAGCAACGTTTAGGAAACGATGTCTTTGACATTAAAGATGCCAGTTTGAAATTTGGTAAACAAATTATATTAAATGATTTCAGTTACTTAGTTTCTCGAGGTGACCGGATTGGTATTACCGGAGCTAATGGTTCAGGTAAAACAACTTTTTTGAATACGATTGCACATCAATTGCCATTAGATTCTGGAGAAATCAAAACTGGTCAAACAGTTCGTCTCGGCTATTATACACAGCACACACGGGATATGGATCCTGATAAAAGAGTCATTCGTTATTTGGAATCAATTGGTCAAGGTGTGAGAAATAACGATGGAACGAACATGTCAGCCTCACAAATGCTAGATACCTTTAAGTTTGACCATCAAATGCAAGGTGCCTTCATTCGTGAACTTTCCGGTGGTGAAAAGCGTCGTTTATACTTGCTAGCTATTTTGATGGATCAACCTAATGTCTTATTGCTAGATGAGCCAACTAATAACTTGGATATTGAGACTTTGACAATTTTGGAAAATTACTTGGACAGTTTCAAAGGAACTGTATTGGCAGTCTCTCATGATCGCTATTTCTTAGATAAAGTTGCTGCTAAGCTCTTGATTTTTGAAGGCCAAGGCCAAATTGAAGAAAGCTATGATTCATATTCAGGCTATTTAGCTAAGGAAACAGCCGCTAAGCAAGCTAAACATCATGAAGAAAAAAATCAAAAGCACGAGGAAGTTAAGCAAAAAGCTGAGGAAACACAAAAATCTGAGCCTAAGAAAAAATTAACTTATGCGGAACAGATTGAATTTGATAAATTAGAGCCTAAAATTGAAAAACTTGATGATGAAATGGCAGAATTAAAGAAGCAACTGAACGATTCATCAAATGATTATGAAAAATTAATGGATTTCCAAAGAGAATTGGATGAAAAGACGGCGGAATCCGATAAATTAATGGATCGTTGGGAATACTTAGGTCAATTTATTTAGGAGAATAAAATGCATAACGAACAACAATATTTAGATCTATTACAATATGTTTTGGAACATGGCCACAAAAAGAGTGATCGTACTGGTACTGGTACTATAAGTACTTTTGGATATCAAATGCGCTTTGATCTACAAGAATCCTTTCCACTTTTGACGACTAAGAAGATTCCGTTTGGTCTAATTAAAAGTGAATTGTTGTGGTTTTTGCATGGCGACACTAATATTAAATACTTATTGGAACACAATAATCATATTTGGGATGAGTGGGCTTTTAAAAACTATATTGAAAGTCCTGAATACACTGGGCCAGATATGGCTGATTTTGGTCGTCGGAGTTTAATTGATGACGAATTTGCTCAAGCCTACAAATTAGAAAAGAAAAAATTTGATGAAGCAATTTTGACTGACGACAAATTTGCTGAGAAGTTTGGTAACCTTGGCGATGTTTATGGTGCACAGTGGCGTCATTGGCAAAAAAGGGATGGCGGAGTTATTGATCAAATAAAAAATGTCATTCAACAAATTAAACAAACACCTGATTCAAGACGCTTGATTGTCAGTGCTTGGAATCCTGAAGATGTTCCAACAATGGCATTACCTCCATGTCACACACTATTTCAGTTTTATGTAAATGATGGCAAACTATCTTGCCAACTTTATCAACGCAGTGGTGATCTGTTCTTGGGTGTACCATTCAATATCGCCAGTTATGCTTTGTTGACACATCTAATTGCACGGGAGACAGGCTTAGAAGTAGGTGAGTTTGTTCATACATTGGGTGATGCGCATATTTATTCTAACCACGTTAAGCAAGTTGAAACACAATTAAGTCGTAAACCAGTCGCTGGTCCGCAACTAGAAATTAACAGTGATAAGAGTATTTTTGATATTGATGTTCAAGATATTAAAGTCACTGACTACAATCCCCAGCCAGCAATTAAGGCACCTATTGCCGTTTAAAGGAGAAATCAAGATGATTAGTTTTGTTTGGGCCGAATCAAAAAATCACATTATCGGTGTTAATGGTCATTTACCATGGAAATTGCCGAATGATATGAAACACTTTAAAAATGTTACAACAGGACATCCCATTGTTATGGGAAGAAAAACTTACGAAAGTTTCCCTAATGGGCCACTACCTAACCGTTTGAATATTGTTATTTCGCGCAATCCTGACTATAAGGTGCCTGAATCAGTGGTGCTGATAACAGATAAGAGTCAGTTGAAACAATATGTTAAACCTGACGATGAAGTGATGGTCATTGGTGGTGAAGGAATTTTCAAATTATTTGCAGGCGATGTTGATCGGTTGTATTTGACGGAGATTGACCACGACTTTGCCGGTGATACCAAGATGGTCGCCCTTGATTACAGTAAGTTTAAATTAATCGAAAAAAAAGAAGGTGTCGTGGATGATAAAAATATCTATCCTTACACCTTCAAGACCTACCAAAAAATAAATTAATTTACGAAGAAATAAACTGAAAAGTACATCAATGCTGTCCCAATCATGACAAAAATATGCCAAATGACGTGGATATATTTAAGATTTTTCATTAAATATAAGCAGGCTCCTAGAGTAAATGCCACGCCACCAGCAACTAATAATTCGATTCCTGTCGCACCAATGGCATGATAAAGTGGCTGCATAGCGATAATAATTGCCCAGCCCATTAAGACATAAAGTAATGTTTCAAAGTACTTAAAACGGCCAACATTGAATATTTTATAAAGAATACCACCAATGGCTAATATCCAAATAAAAGTCAAAATGCTATAACCAAAAGTAGAATGTAAAGCGATTAAGCAATATGGGGTATATGTTCCGGCAATCATCAGAAAAATCGAACTATGATCAAAAATCTGAAAAACACCCTTTGCTCTAGTAAAGTAGAGACTATGAAATAGCGTCGAGCTTAAGTATAGGAAAAATAAAGTAAAAGCGTAAATGAAGTAAGCCGTGATATTAAGCGGATTTCCTTGGTGGAACCCCTTAATTAATAAGAAGATTGAACCGATAATGGCCAAGATAATACCGATACCATGAGTTACGGCACTGAATACTTGGTCGGTAATCAAATAAGCTTTTGTTAAATTATGTTTTTTTGACATTTTTTGGAACTCCAGTTTTTAATGATTTTTGGTGGAGTGTCACCAAATTGTTTACTTTGAACATTATAACTGTCTTCATACTTTTCATACAATAACAATATTGAACGCGAGGTGCTAGTTGGTTTTGGCTAGTTTAAAACCATATCCTATAACTTTAGCATCAGTGACATAATAACACTGAAAATTGTTCACTATTGATTTTAAAAACAAAAAATAAATTAGCTGGAAAGAGTAAGAAATCTTGGTTCTTTCTCAATTTGGGTTATAGAATTGAACATAAAAAGGCTAGATATGTTCCCATTGGTATAAATCTAGAAAAAGCATCTAGCCTTTTACTCATATTCAATTTCAAACGATGTATAACCCTTTTATCAAATTAATTAGTCTCTGGGTGCAAGAAATGTTGGCAGCAGTGCAGGTGGCGTTATGGCTTTAGCCATTACACCACAGGACGAGTTTTGAAATTCGCGTACTTTGCGAAGTTCAAAATCGAGATTGGAGACCGCACTTTGGCTCCCATCGGTCCCCACAGCGCCAACATTTCTTGCACCCAGAGACGGCAACTAACCAAATTTAAGAAAGAACCGAAATCTTGTAGGCGGGATATTTAACTACCCCCCGCGTAATATTGTATAATTATTTATAGTTATTATTAAAATACTTAATAAATACTAATTTACCCAGAATAAATTTGTTATAATTGAAACCATTAAGAATTAAGACCCTATGAAAGAGGGATAAAATGAGTAAAGTAAAAATCCTTGCCGATTCATCGGTACAATTAACACCAGAAGAAATAGAAAAGTATGATATTGGCATCGTTCCTTTAACAATCAGTATTGATGATAAGACATATACTGATGGCGTTGACATTACTCGCGAGAAGTTTGTTGAGGAAATGGATTCATCAAAGGACCTACCTAAAACATCACAACCATCAATTGGTACTTTTATGAAGGTTATTGATGAAGTTCCTGATGACTATACGGATATCCTTGCAATGATCATGACACCTGCAATCAGTGGTACTATTAACGCAGCTCATCAAGTAGCTGATATGACTGATCGTAATATGGAAGTAATCGATACAGAATTCACTGATCGTGCTCAAGGCTTTCAAGTTTTAAAAGCTGCACAGTTGGCTCAAGAGGGTAAGTCAGTTGATGAAATCAAAGCAGCTATTAAAAAAGTCCGCGATCACACATATTTGTACATGGGTGTAACTAGTATTGAAAATATCTTGCGTGGTGGCCGTTTGAGCCGTTTTGCGGGTACGTTGTCTACACTATTGAATATCAACTTAGTATTGGTTGTTAAAAACAATAGCTTAGATATTGCTAAACGTGGTCGTGGTCGCAAGACAATTGAGAAGTATATGAATAACGTTATGGAAGAAATCAAAGGCTTAGAAAATATCAAGGCTATTGGTATTTCATACGTTGATAAAATGGATTATGTAAATGAACTGAAAGAGAAGTTGGCCGAAATTGTACCAAATGTACCGTTATTAATCCGAGTTACAAGTCCGGTTATTGCTACTCACGCTGGTTCAGGTGCTTTTGCAATTGAATTTTATACAGAGTAAAGCTGATGAATACATCAGCTTTTTTTTGAAAGATGGATTAAGAAATGAAGAAGAAAACAATTTGGATCATAGTATTGCTTGTTTTAGTAATTGCTGCTAGTGGTGGGACGTATTACTTTGTTAATCACAATCATTCGCAAGTTATTGAAACTAAAACAGTCAAACAAACAAAGCCTAAAAAGAAAGTTATTCCGAAGAAAAAGAATATTAGTATTGTTGCCGTAGGTGACTCGCTGACACAAGGTGTTGGTGATTCAAAAGATGTTGGTGGCGGTTATGTCACACGTCTAACTAAGAAAGTTCAAGCTAAATATAAGGTTAAAACGCAATCACACAATTACGGTGTTTCTGGTGATACGAGCCAACAAATTATGGCACGAATCAAGTCAGATAATAAGATGCATCAAGATTTGCCTAAAGCAGATATTATCACCGTGACTGTGGGTGGTAATGATTTTATGCATCTATTGCAACGTAAAGGGTTAGATTTGACGGCCGGCAATATTGCGGATGAACAAGTTCAATTTGATAAACGTTTAACGAAGCTGTTAACAGACTTGAGAAATTATAATGAAACGGCACCAATTTATTTGATTGGTATTTACAATCCGTTTAGTATTTACTTGAATAATGTTAAGAATGCTAAGACAGCTTTTATTAATTGGAATAAAGGTTCAGCTAAGGTGGCAGGCACCTTTAATAAAGTTTATTTCGTTGATATCAATAATTTGTATCAGCCTAAAGGTATTATGAAAAAGATTAAGAAAACTGGTAGTAATCCATATCTTTACACGAAGGACCACTTCCATCCAAATGGGGTCGGTTATGATATGATGACTGATAAGGTTTTTGAAAAGGTAAACGGGACAACGAAGGAGTGGCTTTACAAGTAATCATGAAAAGAAATTATTGGAAATATGCATTTATCGCTTTAGTAGTAATTATCGTTATTGGTTTAGGTTATATGGGCACCAAAGTTTTGAGTTCATCAAGAGATAACTATCAAGTTTCATCTAAAATCGTTAATCAAGATGCCAAAGTTTTCACGGTCGATATGAATAAGCAAGAAGCCAATAAAATGGCCCAGTACTATTTAAAGAATACTTTGAATGATGGTAAAACAGACTATCAATTGGTTTTGAAGAAGGATGCTGAATTGACGGGTTCAATTGCCTTTTTGGGTGCTAAAATTCATTTTACAATTTTGATGCAACCATATGCTAAGACTAATGGGGATGTTTTATTGAAAGCAAAAGAAATGAAAATCGGTGATTTATCATTACCAATTTCTTTTGTCTTGAATTATATTAAGAATAGCTTTAAAACACCCGAATGGGTCAGCATCAATGGCAAAGAGAAGTCAATTCTTTTGAAATTTACTAAATTTACCACCAAAGAGGGCTATGGTATTCGTGCCAAAAAGATCGATTTGAAAAATAACAAATTGTCCTTTGAAGTAATGAATAGTAAAATTACGGATAATCAGTAGGAAGGAATTAATATGAGACGCAGTTTTTATGAATTTTTAATGACTCTTCGTAACGTCGAAAGCGTTGAACCAGAAGCAGAGTTTGCTAACAATGCTTTTCATGACACATCTTTTCCCAAACAAGAAGAAGATTATCAAAAATTATCCGAATATTTAGAATTGAACGCTGGGTATTTACCTAGCATGACGATTTTTGACGAAGCTTATCAGAAATACCAAGAAATTGATAAAAAATAAATTAAAAGAAATAGGTGATGATAATGGCATTACAGTGGTATCCAGGACATATGAACAAGGCAAAGAACCAAGTGCAAGATCGACTCAAATTGGTTGATATTGTCTTGGAGATTGTAGACGCAAGACTACCTTTCTCTTCTAGAAACCCCGTATTGGAACAAATTATCGATCAAAAGAAACATATCATTATTTTGAATAAGTCAGATTTGGCTGATCCTAAAGTGACACGTGATTGGAGAATTAACTTCCAACAAGAAGGTACTAATTCAATTGAATTAGATGCCAAGCACAGCAAAGGCCTTGGTCAAATTAAGAGTTTGATTCGTTCTGAATTATCAGAGAAAATTGAACGTTATGAAAATAATGGTGTCCAAAATTATCGGATAAAGGCAATGTGTATTGGAATCCCTAATGTGGGTAAGTCTACTATTTTGAATCGCTTAGTCGGTAAAAATGTGGCTGTGACAGGTAATAAGCCCGGTGTAACTAAGAACCAAAACTGGTTAAAGACAAATATCGGAATTGATTTGTTAGATACACCAGGTATTTTGTGGCCTAAGATCGATGATCCAAAAGTAGGCATGAAATTGGCTCTCTCAGGCGCTATTAAGGATAAAATCTATGCTCCTGATGATGTGGCCATCTATGCGTTAAACTTTCTTGAAACTCATTATATGGACCAATTACAGGAAGCCTATGGTCTAACTAATGCCGATATTTTCAATCATACGACTCCAGAGTTGTTGATGAACCTAACTAAGAAGTTTGGCTACAAGGAAGATTATGATCGAGCTTCACGTCGAATTATTGACGATGTTCGTAAATTAAAACTAGGCCGCCTTACATTTGATGTGCCTGGGGAGTTTTATGAAGAATAAATACACGATTAAAGATGTAAAAGAATTGTTGAGTGAAGCTGAGGTTGATCAAACCTTATTAACTGAATTATCACAAGATGACCGTAGTGGTATTAAAAAATTATTAGAGCAATATTATAAAAAGCAAACTAAACGACAAGAGTTGATTGAACGTTTTCATCATAAGGAATTCTTAGAAAAGCCTTTCTGGGATAATGGTGCTGATGTAGCTGGAGTCGATGAAGTAGGCAGAGGACCGTTAGCTGGACCAGTTGTGACAGCAGCAGTTATTTTGCCGCCCGATAATACACTGTATGAGGTTGATGATTCGAAGAAATTGTCAATTGCTAAACGTGATGAGCTTTATAAACAAATTTGTGATCAAGCGGTCGATATCAGTGTTGGCGTTGGTAGTCCAGCTTTGATTGATTCACAAAACATTTACCATGCAACTGAGTTAACGATGCGAGATGCTATCAATGGTTTATATTTGCGACCAGATCATATTTTGGTTGATGCGATGACTATACCAGTTGACATTTCACAGACTAAATTGATCAAAGGGGATGCCAAATCATTAAGTATTGGTGCAGCAAGTATCGTTGCTAAGGTGGCACGAGATCGATTGATGACAATGTACAGCCATATTTATCCTGAATTTGGTTTTGAAAAAAATGATGGTTACGGTACTAAACAACATCTCGAGGCTTTAGAAAAGGTTGGACGAACTAAGATTCATCGTTTAAGCTTTGCCCCAGTTAAAAAAATTCATAAATTGTATTAAAATGAAGCATCACTTCCGTATTTTTATCTAAGGGAGTGATGTTTTTATTATGAATAAATTGACAGAATTTTTAATCAGATGCAGAATGACTGGCATGGTGTCTAACCAGATAATGCTAAAAATTATAAAAATTTCAATAAATAGTGCTAATCTAGAAACTGAAGCTGGTGAATTTTTAAAAGAAGTTTGGGGTTACGAAAAATATAATCAGTTTCTACTATTATTAGACCACCAGTCAAAAAAATTACCTGCTGCTATAAATTATCTGGACGATGAGTATCCGCAAGTTTTAAGAACTATTTACAATCCGCCAGCACTCTTGTTTTTTGCAGGAAAGATTGCTTTACTTAAAACTGATTGTGTTGCCATCGTTGGTGCCAGGGAAGCGACAAATTACAGTTTTCGTTGCATTGGCGGGCTTGTTCCCCGTTTAGTAAATCGTTATACTATTGTGAGCGGTTTAGCTAAAGGCGTTGATTCCTGGGCACATCAACATACGCTTTGGAATCATGGACAGACAATCGCTGTAATTGGTTGTAGTTTAGATAAGGTTTATCCCTTAGAAAATCTTGAACTACAACGCCAGATTATGAATAATGGTTTGGTGATTAGTGAATATCCACCGCAAACACGAGCGCAACGATTTCATTTCCCCCAAAGAAATCGAATTATCGCTGGTTTGAGTCAGAAAGTAATCATAACTGAAGCACGTAAACGTAGCGGAGCTTTGATTACAGCCGACTTAGCGTTGGAAAATAATCGTGAAGTATTGGCTATTCCTGGTTCAATTGACCGATCTTTGTCTGCTGGATGTAACCGGTTAATTGAAGAAGGGGCAACGCCATTGATTAATTTTGATAATTTATAATTAAAACATTGAGAAATTCAGTTCAAACTTTTTATCAAGTGTAAAAATAAAAGTTGTTGAAATCAGGTTTCTTATGATGAAGCACTTTTAGATCTTGGTTGACAAAGTAAAAAATATATGATTAATATATTGACAGTTTTAATTGAGCCATTTAGAAAGGAGCACTTTTACGTGCCATCAACAAAGCAAAAAAATTTGGTGATCGTGGAATCACCTTCAAAAGCAAAAACAATTGAAAAATATTTGGGACGTAATTATCACGTAGTTGCTAGTTTGGGACATGTTCGTGACTTGCCTAAGAGTCAAATGGGTGTTGATATTGAACATGATTATCAACCAAAATACATTTCCATTCGTGGTAAGGGTCCTGTTATTAAAGATCTCAAAAAAGAAGCAAAGAAAGCCAAACGAGTTTATCTGGCAGCCGATCCGGATCGTGAAGGAGAAGCTATTGCTTGGCATGTCTCACATTTACTCGGTCTCGATGATGATGGAAAAAATCGTGTGGTTTTCAATGAAATTACTAAAGATACCGTTAAACAAGCCTTTAAGACACCTCGTTCGATCGATATGAATTTGGTTGATGCGCAACAAGCTCGTCGTGTTTTAGACCGTTTAGTAGGTTATTCAATTTCCCCAATTCTCTGGGCTAAAGTTAAAAAGGGCCTTAGTGCCGGTCGTGTTCAATCGATTGCCTTGAAATTAGTGATTGAGCGTGAAAATTCAATTAAGAAATTTATTCCCGAAGAATATTGGACAATTGAATCAGTCTTCAAGAGTGGTAAAGACAAATTTAAAGCTAACTTCTATGGTTTAAATGGCAAGAAAGCTGAATTGAAGAATAATGATCAAGTTCAAGATGTTTTGAACAAGATTGATAAGAAAAAAGATTTTAATATTGATAAAGTAACGAAAAAAGAACGTAAACGGATGCCTGCCGCACCATTTACAACTAGTTCGTTACAACAAGAAGCTAACAAACGTCTCAACTTCAAAACACGTAAAACAATGATGATTGCTCAACAATTGTATGAAGGAATCAATTTGGGACGCAAAGAAGGTACAGTTGGTTTAATTACGTACATGCGTACCGATTCTAAACGTATTTCTAAAGTCGCTGAAGCTGAAGCTTCGAAGTTTATTCATGAAGAATATGGCGAACCATATGCAATTATCAAAGAACGTAAGGATAAGAATCAAGAAGGTGCTCAAGATGCCCATGAAGCCATTCGTCCATCGTCTGTCTTCAGAACACCAGCCTCATTGAAAGATATCCTTAGCCGTGACCAATTCCGCTTGTACAGCTTAATTTGGTCAAGATTCGTTGCTAGTCAAATGACACCAGCTGTTTTCGATACAATGACAGTTGATTTGTCACAAAATGGTGTCATGTTTAGAGCTAATGGTTCAAAAATTAAATTTGAAGGTTATCGTAAGGTTTACCAAAGTACTTCCGATACTTCTAAGAAAGATAATATTTTGCCAGATCTTAGTGAAGGCGATAATGCTAAACTACAATCAAATGATCCGGCACAACATTTTACCCAACCACCAGCAAGATTTACTGAAGCTTCATTAGTTAAGGCTTTGGAAGAAAATGGTGTGGGTCGTCCATCAACTTATGCGCCAACCATTGATACGATTCAACGCCGATACTATGTCAAGTTGAATGGAAAGAGTTTTGAACCAACTGAACTTGGTGAAATTGTTGATAATTTGATCCAAGATTACTTCCCTGATATTGTAAATATTGATTTTACGGCTCATTTGGAAGATGAACTTGATAGTATTGAAGAAGGTAAAGAGGATTGGGTCAAAGTTGTTGACCATTATTACAAGCCTTTTGCTAAAGAACTTGAATCAGCTGAAGATAAAATTGAAAAAGTTCAAATTAAAGATGAACCAGCCGGAATGGATTGTGATATCTGTGGTGCCCCAATGGTAATTAAAATGGGACGTTATGGTAAATTCTATGCTTGTTCACGTTTCCCAGATTGTCGTAATACTAAGCCAATCGTTAAGGAAATCGGCGTGATTTGTCCTAAGTGTAAGAAGGGACAAGTTATCGAACGAAAATCTAAGAAGAACCGTATTTTCTATGGTTGTTCCAGATACCCTGATTGTGACTTTGTGACATGGGATAAACCAATTGGCCGTGATTGTCCTAAAGATGGTCACTACCTAGTTGAAAAGAAGGTTAAAGGTGGCCGCCAAGTAATCTGTCCAAATGGAGATTATGAAGAGGACATTCAAAAGTAAATGAAAGAAAAAAAATTAATCGATAAATTTGTTGAGAATTTAATGGTTAATCATCGCTATTCGGAAGAAACAAAAAAATCTTATTTGGAAGATATAGATAATTTTGTTTCTTTTTTAGACCAAAATGGTGGTTTCCACGGTTTTACAAAAGTTAATCGAATTGATGTTGATACTTATTTGACTTATTTAGATGAAAAAGACTACGCCGATGAAACAATCGCAAGAAGAATCTCTGCTTTACGGTCTTTTTACACCTTCTTAGTCAAAAATAAATTCATCCAGACCAATCCCTTTGACCTTGTACAATTACGCCATAAGGGTCGAAAATTACCGCATTTCTTTTATGAAAAAGAGATGAACCAATTGTTCGATGCGGTCCAAGGTGATGATCCACTTTCGCAAAGAAATTCAGCATTATTAGAATTGCTCTATGCCACTGGCATGCGAGTGAGTGAATGTGCTAATCTATTACTAGATCAACTGGATTTTTCCAATGAAATTGTACTGATACATGGTAAAGGGGACAAAGATCGCTACGTGCCCTTTGGAAGCTATGCTAGAAGTGCTTTGGAAACTTATTTTGATCAAGGACGCCAAATTTTGATGACCAAATATCATCAAAATCATAATTATGTTTTTGTAAATAATCGTGGCAAACAATTGACTAGTCGTGGAATTGAATATATTTTGGATCAAGTTATTAAGAAGACGAGCTTGACATCCGATATTCATCCGCATATGATACGTCATACATTTGCCACACATATGCTTGATCATGGTGCAGATCTGAGAACAGTTCAGGAACTTCTGGGACATTCCAGTCTTTCGACGACTCAGATTTACACCCATGTGACAATGGAACATTTACAAAACGATTATAAAAAATATTTTCCAAGATAAGAGGAAGGTAAATCAATGACTACAATAGTTGCTGTTAAGCATGATGATCACACTGCAATTGCCGGTGATGGTCAAGTTACATTAGGTGAAAAATATATTATGAAGGGTTCAGCTCACAAGGTTAGACGTATCTTTAATGACCAAGTCGTTATTGGTTTCGCCGGTGGTGTAGCTGACGCTATTACTCTACAAGATTGGCTTGAAAAGAAATTAAAAGCATATTCAGGTAACTTGAAACGTGCTGCCGTTGAATTAGCTCAAGATTGGCGTAAAGATCCAACTTTGCAAAAACTCGAAGCAATGTTGATTGCGATGGATAAAGATAATTTATTACTAATTTCTGGTAGTGGTGAAGTGATCGAACCTGATGAAGATGTTGTTGCTATCGGTTCTGGTGGTAACTTTGCACAAGCCGCAGCTATCGCAATGCAACGTCATGCTAAAGATATGAATGCTGAACAAATTGCTGTTGAAGCAATCAAAATTGCCTCAAGTATTGATATCTTTACAAATGAAAATATTATTTCCGATAAATTTTAGAGTGGAGATTAGTAAATAAATGGACACATTAACACCAAAACAAATTGTTGCTCAGCTAGATAATTATATTATTGGTCAAACAGATGCTAAAAAGGCCGTGGCGATTGCTCTATACAACCGTTACCGTCGTATGCAAGTACCTGAGAAGCTACAACAAGAAATCACACCAAAGAATTTAATGATGATCGGACCTACTGGTGTTGGTAAAACTGAAATTGCTCGTCGTTTGGCAAAAATTGTCAACGCACCGTTTGTAAAGGTTGAAGCAACTAAGTTTACTGAAGTCGGTTATGTTGGTCGCGATGTTGAATCGATGGTTCGTGATTTGGTAAGTGTTGCCGTTTCAATGGTTGAAAATGAAAAATTTGACGAAATTAGACCAGAAGTTCGCCGTGATGTTGACAAGAAATTAGTCAAGTTGCTTGCTCCTGGCGTTAAAAAAGAACAAAAACAAAACAATAATGATTTCATGAGTATGCTCAATAGCATGCAAAATGGTGGTCAAAATCTCGGTAGTATTTTTGGAAACAATGATACTGTTGATGAAGATCCTGATGCTAATTCAGATGTAACTGACGAAGTCCGTGATCAACGCTTGTCAGTTAAGGAACAACTGGATAAAGGTTTACTTGAAGACCAAGAAGTAACTATTAAGGTCGAAGAGTCGAAAAAAGTCGGTCCAATGGATGATCAAATGGGCCAAATGGGTATCGATATGTCAGGTATGATGGATTCGTTGATGCCTAAGAAGACTATTACTAGAACTTTACCAGTTAAAGAAGCACGTGAGTTGTTGATTCAACAAGAATCACAAAAACGTGTTGACCACGATGAAATTTACCAAAAAGCTATTGAAAGAACTCAAAATAACGGGATTATCTTTATTGATGAGTTCGATAAGATTGCAGCTGGTAATAAACGTAATTCGGGTGAAGTTTCTCGTGAAGGGGTCCAACGTGATATTTTGCCTATCGTTGAAGGTTCACGTATCAATACAAAATATGGTCCAGTAGATACTGATCATATCTTGTTTATTGCATCTGGTGCCTTTGCCGAAAGCAAACCCAGTGATTTGATTGCTGAACTTCAAGGTCGTTTCCCAATTCGTGTAGAATTGAATGACTTAACTGAAGACGATTTCATTCAAATTTTAACAAAGCCTGATAATGCTTTGACTAAGCAATATGTAGCGCTTACAAGAGCTGACGGAATACATTTAACTTTTACTAAAGAATCTGTCGAAGAGATTGCAAAAATTGCATTTGAATTGAATAATAGTAATCAGAATATCGGTGCTAGACGTCTTTCTACTGTCTTGGAAAAGATTTTAGCGGATATTCTTTATGAAGGACCTGATATGCAAATGGGTGATATTACCATTACTCGTGAATATGTCCACGAACAAGTTGGTAAGATTGCTTCAGATCAAGATCTTTCACGTTATATTCTTTAGGGGGAAAAACATGACAGTTTATCAATTGAAGAACGACTATTTAACATTGAAAGTTAATTCTTTAGGTGCTGAAATGAACAGCATCAAGAATAATGAAGATTCAGAATTCATCTGGCAAGCAGATTCAAAAGTATGGGGACGCCACGCACCTGTATTATTCCCAATCGTTGGTCGCTTAAAGGATGACCATTACTTTGTTGATGGTAAAGAATATAAGATGACACAACACGGTTTTGCTCGTGATCAAGAATTTAGTCTTGATTCACAAACCGATTCAAAACTAGTTTTGAGTTTAACAACTAGTGCCGCAAGTCTTGAAAAGTATCCATATCATTTCAAGTTGAGAATCATTTATCAATTAGTTAAGGATACTGTTCAAATTTCTTACTTAGTCGACAGTATGGAAGAATCAGAAGATATGTACTTCTCAATTGGTGCACATCCCGGCTTTGAAGTACCTTTCGATAAAGGACTTAACTTCGAAGACTATAAAGTGGCAGTTGATCCTGCTGAAACAAGAACTCATATTCCAATCGAAAATCATTTGATTAATTTAAATGATGAGAAGAAGGTTGAGAACCAAAACTTCCCAATGACACGTGACTATTTTGTTGACGATGCGGTAGTTTATCGTTTAAATGAACCAGCAGAAGTAACAATTTCAAGTGACAAGTCAGATCACAAGTTGACATTAGATACTGGTAACGCTAAGTTCTTCGGTATGTGGTCAACATATCCTGATGATAACGGTAAGTTTATGTGTATTGAACCATGGTGGGGACTTGCAGATAAAACTGACTCAGATAATGACTTTAAGAATAAGTACGCTATTAACAAATTGGCTCCTAAGGAAGAATTTGAGGCTTACTTTAGTATTTCGGTCAAATAGACAAATTTAAAAAAAATCTCAACATCTTTTATAGGTGTTGAGATTTTTTTGTAAGTAGATATATTAATTTACAGTAGACATCTTTTAAGCGTTGGTAATGAAACTTTCTCTTGGTAATTTTCTTTGAGATGCTCCTGGATTGCAATTACAGTATCAAATTGACTTGCTAAGGATTTGATAAATTCTTTAGCCTCTGGAGTTAGTCGACCTCTGGGAGAATTTGTCTGTCTAAATTTACCAGTGAATTTCTGTTTTTTGCTAGGCTGGACGTCTTTTACAAACTGTAACTTTATTTTGGGCTCCGATTTAGTCATAACATTAGTTGCTATCTCTTTGGACTGTTCGTCCAATTCTTGATTTTTTGCGGCCAATTCGCGTTGCAATTCATTGATACTTAAAACTAAATCAGCGGTCACCGTTTTATATTCGTTAATTTTACTTTCATAAGAATCAATCCGAGCTAATAGTGTATCGAGTTCTCGCTTAGTCCAAACGATGGCGTCATTGCTTAAGTTAATATAACCTAAGGCGTCATTCTCGTGCATTTGAATTGGTTTGATTGGTCCCGTTGGTGTGTCTTCAAAAGTGGCATAGGGAATATTTTTGAAATAACCCTTTGTATGGGCTGTATATGATTTTGTGGTTTCATGAATCGTTTCTTTCACATCGTCAATAAAAGCAGAAATGATTTTAATCAGCCTTCCTTTATCTTTGTAATGGATTATTAATAGGGGAATGTTATTTTTATTGCAATAATTGAGACGAGCAGTTCCATTGGCACTAAGTCTTCTTAAAGCTTCGCGGGCCGCGTGAGAACTGTTTCTGGCTTTATAATGTTGTGCACCATTATATTCGATAATTGCTAAAAATCCATTGATATTTAGTGAGAAATCAACTGGTAATGGGACATTCTCCGATTTACTCAGCAAGTTGGGAAATGTTCGCTCTCGATCAAAGATTATTTGCATATTATTCAAAATTCCAATAATCTGTGATTCTGGTTCTGATGGTTGTTCCATGATGTAGCCCCCTCAAATATGCTAATTTCATTTTATAAAAGGTGGTCGATTTAAGTCTAATTTAAGAGCTTCAAACCCCCTTAGAAAACGTTTGAATAGATACGTTTTTGATTATTATGAAACAATTAATCGTAGTGAGGGTAGAGTGTGCTTAAAATAATTTTATAAAAAAAGCCGTTCACCGAAGTGAGCGACATTATTAATACTATTACATTATCTGGAAATCGTGATTATTTCATCCCTGTCTGACTTTTGCCACTGACAGTACCATTTGTGAAGTTAACCACGAAATTAGCTCCAGTACTGCCAGAGACACCAGAAGAGTACGTAAAGCTCTTAGATGTCTTGTCAGAGTTAAATGATTCACTATATCCGTTAGGCTTACCAACGTTATTTAAAATAGTGCTTTCTTCCATACCATTTTGGACGGAACTATATGCATCCAAGCCCAATTTTTCTGATCGAGCAACTTTCATGCCACTAATAGCTTTACTGATTGCATGTCCATTTGCGAAAGTAACTTTCAAATTAGAACCAAGTTCACCATTATCAACATTATTCCATGTATTGATTTCTGTTTTAGTATTATTAGCGTTTGAGGTGGAAGTGGTTGAAGGTTTACCTAGCAGACGTTGTACTGTAGCAATTGGTGTACCGCTAGTTTCATTGAGATAAATGCCACTATATTGGGCAAAAGTAACCCCATCTTTGTTGACGACCTTTTTCTTTTTGGTAGTCTTTTTTGGCTTAGAAACATGACTAGTTTTAGCAAAGGGACCTGTCGCAGTCATCTTCATGCCAGCAACGCCACCGCCAGCTAAGACAATGATAACGATCAGTGTCCAAAACCACCATCGCTTATAAAAATGCTTTTTCTGATGTTTCAAAGAGCGGCGGTATGCTGCTCTTGTAGGCAAATTATTGTTGTGGTCCATAATTGACCCTCCCCGGATAGATAACACTTTATTATCATTCTATCAGTAACAGAGGTCGATGGGACTTTTCTAGTTAAAATCTTTGATTAATTTTAATTAAATTTAGTTAAGGATTTCTTCGGTGACAAATCGTCTAAATTTTTTTGAGTTAGGATGTGTCTTCAAATTATTTATATTATGAATATATTCCGTCTCCAGATTCGGACAGTGGTCACTGGCGGTGCGGAACGGTCCGAGCCAGGGCCTCGGACCTCGGTTTAAGCCTTGCAAGTTCGGCAAGTCTTAAACGCGCCCGGCGCTGTAAGAACGACAAAATCGGTCGTCCTAACACCACTTTCACTGCCAGTGACCACTGTCCGAATCTTCCGACTAGTTCCTTGTTAACTCAAGAATGGCTTGATACCTCAAATATTTTTTACCATCTTGAATGGAATTCTGGAACAACCATGTTCTTAAAATATTTATCCGTATCAGAATAGATTCTTATCAGACTAATTTGAAGACAGACCCTAGAAAGTATTAAACAAAATAAAAAAGGCAAATCCTAAATTGGATTGCCTTTTTATTTGATACTTGAAAATGTTACTTATCAGCTTTTTCACGTTGTTGCTTTTTATACCGCAATCCAATCGGAACAAGGTTTTCTTGACCTTTTAACAGTCGCTTGATATTTGGAATATGACGATAATAAATAATGACAGTAACAATGGCAGCGACGGTCGTTAAAATCCAGTCGTGTAAGAATAATGTTGCAATGGTGAAGAACAAAATAGTTGTTAAACTAGCAACACTGACCATACTTGTGACATAAACGATGGAAGCTAACACGATGAAACAAATTACGAATAATAATGGATTATAAGCTAGTAGAATACCAGCACTGGTAGCAACAGCTTTTCCACCTCGAAATTTCAAGAAAATTGAGTAGCAGTGGCCAATGACGGCACAAATTCCGACGAAAAGGACTAAATGGTGATCTAATCCAAAGAAGACAGGCATCAAAGCTCCCAAAGTACCTTTCAGAATATCAATCACTAGGACAACTGTTCCGGCCACTTTCCCTAAAACGCGGTAAGCATTAGTAGTTCCAACATTTCCACTACCGTATTCGAAAATGTTCTTGTTGAAGAAGACTTTACCAACGATATAGGCGGTAGGGAATGAGCCAACTAAGTAGGCTAAAATTACACAAATGAGAAGTTTCATTAAAAAATCACTCTCTCGGCTTTATTTTTTGGTATATTGTAACTCTATGGTGTTTTTACGAGAATTATAAATACCAACCTAGACATTATCTACTATTTTACCTAAAAATAAAAGATTTCTCTTGAATGCGAACGTATATTCGTGTAGCGTAAATAGTGTTATAATACTAGAATATCAGATTTGTAGTAAATGAAAAGGAATGATATAAATGCCAAAATCATCTTATGATGATTCGTCAATTCAAATCCTTGAAGGATTAGAAGCTGTACGAAAAAGACCTGGTATGTACATTGGTTCCACAGATTCCCGTGGATTACATCACCTCGTCTATGAAATCGTTGATAACGCCGTCGATGAAGCTTTATCAGGATTTGGTAAAGAAATCAATGTCACAATCAACAAAGATAGCAGTATTACTGTAGTTGACCATGGTCGTGGGATGCCAACAGGGATGCATGCTTCTGGTAAGCCAACAATTGAAGTTATTCTGACAGTGCTTCATGCTGGTGGTAAGTTCTCAGAAAGTAATTACAAAACGTCTGGTGGTCTTCACGGTGTCGGTTCATCAGTTGTGAATGCTCTGTCAGAATGGATGACAGTTCGTGTTGTTCGTGATGGCAAAGTTTATGAAGAACGTTTTGAGAATGGTGGTCATCCCGTTGGAACTTTGAAGAAAACGGGAACGACTAAAGAGGGTAGTGGAACAACAATTAGTTTCAAACCTGATGCAACTATTTTCCAAACAACCAAATTCAATTACGATACCTTAGCTGAACGATTACGTGAATCAGCCTTTCTGTTGAAGGGTGTTAAATTTACGATCACTGATAAACGTGGCGAAGAAGAAAAACAAGACATTTTTCATTATGAAGATGGAATCCAATCATTCGTTAAATATTTAAACGAAGATAAAGATACATTGGGTGGCATTTTTTATGTTGAAGGTGAAAATTCAGGCATTGAGATTGAATTTTCTGGTCAATATAACGATGGTTACTCTGAGAATGTGATCTCCTTCGTTAATAATGTTCGGACTGCTGATGGCGGGACACATGAAGCCGGAATGAAGTCTGGTTTGACTAAAGCGTTCAATGATTATGCCCGTAAGGTTGGTTTGCTAAAAGAAAATAGCAAAAACTTAGAGGGTAGTGATGTTCGTGAAGGTCTGTCAGCAATTATTTCGGTTCGGATTCCTGAAGAGATTCTTCAATTCGAAGGTCAAACAAAGGGTAAACTAGGTACACCGCAAGCTCGTTCAGCTGTCGATCAATTAGTTTATGAGAAAATGAGTTTTTACTTGCTAGAAAATGGTGAACAAGCTCAAATGCTAGTTAAAAAGGCATTGAAGGCTCGTGAAGCTCGTGATGCTGCTAGAAAGGCTCGTGAGAGTACTCGTAGTGGTAAAAAGAACAAAAAGACCGATGGACTTTTGTCTGGTAAGTTGACCCCAGCACAATCAAAGAATTCTAAGAAGAATGAATTATTCTTAGTCGAGGGTGATTCTGCCGGTGGTTCTGCTAAACAAGGACGTGACCGTAAGTTCCAAGCTATCTTACCTTTGCGTGGTAAAGTCTTAAATACACAAAAAGCTAAGTTAGAAGATATTTACAAAAATGAAGAAATCAACACTATGATTTATACGATCGGTGCTGGTGTTGGGGCTGACTTCAAACTTGAAGATCGTAATTATGACAAGGTTATTATTATGACCGATGCTGATGATGACGGTTCTCATATTCAGATTCTCTTGTTAACATTCTTCTATCGTTACATGCGTCCACTTGTTGAATCAGGCCATGTCTATATTGCCTTATCACCACTTTATAAACTCCAAAAGGGTAAAGGTGCTAAGACAAAGATTGAATATGCTTGGACACCGGATGAATTAAAAGAAAGTATTAAAAAGATGGGTAAAGGCTATGACTTGCAACGATTCAAGGGTCTTGGTGAAATGAATGCCGACCAATTATGGAAGACAACTATGGATCCTGAAAATCGTATTTTGATCAGAGTAAATATCGACGACGCAGCATTGGCTGAACGCCGAGTAACTACTCTGATGGGCGATAAAGTAAAACCTCGTCGTGACTGGATCGAAAGTAATGTTCGCTTCAACGGTACTGAAGAAGGCGACAATATTTTGGAAAAGGTTGATGACGAAACTGATCCCATCGATAGTAAAATCGTTGACGATTTATTGAATAAGGAATAGGTGATAAATAGTGACTGAAAATTCTCCTAAAATTCAAGATATCTCGCTCGAAAAAATCATGGGAGATCGATTTGCGAGATATTCAAAATCAATTATTCAAGAAAGAGCTTTGCCAGATATTCGTGATGGCTTGAAACCAGTTCAACGAAGAATCTTGTATTCAATGTATTTGGATGGCAACACTTATGACAAAGGATTTCGTAAGTCTGCTAAGGGTGTTGGTAACGTTATGGGTAATTTTCATCCCCATGGTGATTCATCTATTTACGAAGCGATGGTTCGTCTATCTCAAGATTGGAAGCTACGTAATCCGCTAATTGAGATGCACGGTAACAACGGTTCGATGGATGGTGATCCACCAGCTGCGATGCGTTATACAGAAGCTCGTTTAAGTAAAATTTCTAGTGAAATGCTTCGAGACATCAATAAGGACACAGTTGATGAAGAATGGAACTTTGATGATACTGAAAAAGAACCAAAAGTTTTACCAGCTCGATTCCCTAATTTATTAGTTAATGGTGCCACTGGTATTTCAGCTGGTTATGCGACAGAGATTCCACCACATAATTTAGGTGAAGTGATCGATGCCACAATCAAGATGATTGATAATCCTGATATCACCTTAGATGATTTGATGAAAATTGTTAAAGGTCCTGATTTCCCAACTGGTGGAATTTTGCAGGGTAAAGACGGTATTAGAGATGCGTATCGAACTGGGCGCGGTAAAGTCTACTTGAGATCAAAGACTTCGATTCAAGAGATCCGTGGTCATAAATCCCAAATCGTAATTACTGAAATCCCTTATGAAGTTAATAAGGCTCAGTTAGTTAAGAAGATGGATGAAATTCGGGTCTTGAAGAAAGTTGATGGTATTGCTGAAGTTCGTGATGAAAGTGACCGTCAAGGCTTGTCGATTGTGATTGAGTTGAAACGTGATGTTGACGCTAACGGAATTTTAAACTATATGTTTAAAAACACCGATTTACAAATTTCATACAACTTTAACATGGTCGCCATTGCTGACATGCGTCCTCAACAGGTCGGTTTGGTTCAAATACTGCAGGAATATATTAAACATCAACAAGACGTCGTCCTACGTCGTAGTCAATTTGATCTGGCTAAGGCAAAGAAACGTCTTCATATCGTTGAAGGTTTAATCAAAGCTTTGTCAATCTTAGATAAGGTTATTGCAACAATCCGTGGTAGTAAAAATAAATCTGATGCCAAAAATAATTTGGTTAAAGAATATAAATTTACTGAAGAACAAGCTGAGGCTATTGTTTCCTTGCAACTTTATCGTTTGACTAATACCGATGTAACGGAATTAGAAAAAGAAGATAAAGCTTTAAAGACTCAAATTACAAGCTTGAATAAGATTATTGATGATCACCCAACCTTGATGAATGTTATCAAGAAGGAATTACTCGAGGTTCGTAAAAACTATGCTGATAATCGTCGTACCAAGATTGAAGCTAAGGTTGAAGAAATTGAAGTCGATACGAGTGTAATGGTTGCCAGTGAAGAAGTTCGTTTGCTTGTCAGCCATGATGGTTATGTTAAACGTAGTAGTTTGCGTTCTTATCAAGCCTCTACTGGGGATGACAATGGTCTTAAGAATGAAGATTATCCAATCATTGACCAAAATGTTAATACTTTAGATCATGCCTTTATCTTCACCGATAAAGGAAATCTAATTTATCGTCAAATTTTTGAAATTGACGATAGTCGCTGGAAAGACATGGGTTCGCATCTGTCACAAGAGATTGGTTTGGATGCTGACGAATCCATTTTGAAGGCTTTTGTTTTCAAAGACTTAAAAGAGACCGGTAATTTCTTAGCCGCAACTACTGAGAACTATATTAAACAAGTGGCATTTAGTGACCTCTTACCGGGAAGAACTTATAAATCTCGTGCTTCGAAGTATTGTAAGCTCAAAACTGCCACCGCACGTGTAATGGACGTTTATTATGTTCCGGCTGATGCCAAGAGCTTGGTTTACGTCTTTACCAAACATTCTTATGCTTCAGCTTTTCCAATTACTGAAGTACCAGTTGTTAGTGGTAAGGCCATGGGTGTTAAGTTTGTCAGTCTTAAAGATGATGATGAATTAGCAGGCTACTTTATTGCGACTGATGAAAATGACAAGATAGTCGTCTTGACTCAACGTGGTTCTTACAAGCAAATGAAACTATCAGAAATACCTGTAACTAGCCGAGCCCGTCGTGGGGTTTTGACTTTGCGTGAGTTAAAACGTCAACCACACCGCATCGCTTTAGTTACAAATATTGCAAATAATATGGATATTACAATTGTTACGGATACAAATAAAGAAATTGAGATTGATCGAGCAAGTCATCAAAGTACAGATCGTTATTCAAATGGTTCATTCGTGATGGATCCAGAGACTGATGGTAATCCAGTCAGATTTGTGAAAGAAATTCCAGAAAAATAATGATATAAACACCATTGTTTATCTTTATATAGTATTATTAACTTATTGAATACATTATTTTTTACTTTCATAAATATTTAGGAGGATTCTTTTATTGTTGGACGAAAAATCACGAAGGGTCTTTAGCTCCAAAGCTTTAAATTATTTTGATGAGTTAACTAAAAATATGAGCTATACAAAGACGGCTCAATTATTAGGAATTACGCAACCTGCATTAACGCAACAAATTAAGAAAATTGAACGTGTTGTCGGAGCACCACTGTTTTATAGTGTCAGCAAAAAAATCTATTTAACTGACGCTGGAACATCATTGCTTAAGGCCACACACCAGATGTTTGACTTAATTAACAATGTGACTGATCGGATTCAACAAGAATCGTCAGAAAAGAGCGGTACAATTAGTATTGGTTTGTTGTCAACGGCGGAATCAATTGTGCTCGAAGATTTTATTGTTGAATATAATCGGATTAATCCTAACGTGGTAATCGATCTAAATCTCTTAACTCGTAAGGAACTCTGGGATAATATTCAAAATAATCAAATTGATTTAGCTATTATGTACTTGCCTGATAAAAATATTAAGAGTTGGAAAATATACAAATCTAAAAAGATTATCAGCGATAATATTATGTTGATTCATAATAATGAGAAAATTAGTAAGAAGAAGTCAGTTGGTTATAAGGATGCTATTAGTAAGCCCTGGGCAACTTACTTAAAGACTTACTATTTCTCAGAACTGATTAGAGAACGTTTCAGGGATGCTTTAATTGATTCACCTGACGTTGTGGCAAGATTTTCTTCACCATACCAACTCTTAAAATTTGCACAGGAATCAGACGACGTTTATACGGTTTTACCGCTAAGTTTTTGCATTGCACATCAATCAATGTTTAAACTTTATCAAACACCACTTGAACCAGCCATATCAAGTGATTTATCATTTGTATATCGAGAGGATAAGGAAAAGATTCCACGTATTCAAGAATTCTTAAATGAATGGGATAATTTCTTAGATAAGGCGGGATATATTGACCGTCTTAAGTCTTCAAGATAAATTTAAAAATTATCAAAGGGGTATTGTACACATGCCAAAGGAAAAAGAATTAGTTTTCGGACACAAAAATCCTGATACAGATGCTGTTTCAGCAGCCATCGCTTATTCATATTTACAAAATCAACTAGGTTACAACACAGAAGCTGTTGCTTTGGGTGAACCAAACCTAGAAACAAAATTTGTTTATGACCATTTCAACGTTAAATATCCACGTATTATTTCCGCTATTAACGGTGAAGTTAAGAAAGTTATGCTAGTTGACCACAACGAAAGACAACAAAGTGTTAGTGACATTGATGATGTTGAAGTAACACACGTCGTTGATCATCACAGAATTGCTAACTTTGAAACAAGCTTGCCATTGTATTACCGTGCAGAACCACTTGGCTGTGTAAGTACAATCATCTGGAAGATGTATCTTGAAGAAGATGTTGAAATTCCTGGCCAAATTGCTGCTATCATGGCTTCATCAATTATTTCTGATACATTGCTATTGAAATCACCTACAACAACTGATGAAGATCGTGCTGCTTTGAAGAGCTTGGCAGAAACTGCTGGTATCGATTACGAATCATATGGTCTTGAAATGTTGAAAGCTGGTACTAACTTAGACAGCAAGTCAACTCAAGAATTAATCGATATGGATGCTAAGAGCTTTGACATGAATGGTACAAGTGTACGTGTAGCCCAAGTTAACACCGTTGATGTTGACGATACCTTGAAACGTGAAAGCGACTTTATCAAAGATATCAAGGCTGAAAATGCCGATAAAGGTTACAACTTGTTTGTTCTCTTGATTACAAATATCCTAACAAGTGATACAACTGGTGTTATTATCGGTGATGCTGCTCCAATCGCTAAGTTTGAAAAGGCACTTAATACTAAAGTTGAAGACAATAAGGCTGCTTTACCTGGTGTCGTATCACGTAAGAAGCAAGTTGTTCCTCCACTAAACGAACAATTTTAATTAAAACAATTATGAAATCACTTTCATATATGTTCTGAAAACAAACCTCCATTTTTTTAAAACTGGAGGTTTATTTTTTTACCTAAATATCGTCAAAAATCACTATTTCTATTGGTCATACTGGGATATGATAGTTCTATGCAATTAAGAATTTTGAGGTTGGTTAATAAAATGCAAAAATAATCGCTGAAAGATGATTAATAAATATTATGCAAATCTTGAAAACGTATTCGTTTTTCTGATATAATATTTGCATTGTCCAAAATTAATTTTACTTTGGGTGAGTTAAATTGATTTAAAATGAGAGTTTTAAAAGGGAGTTTTAGTTAATGAATGCATTAAATCTATTAATTGGTCTTATGCCAATGATTGGATGGGGATTATTCCCGATCTTAACTGGTAAATTTGGTGGAAAACCAGTTAATCAAATTTTGGGAACGACGTATGGTACTTTGATATTTGCCATTATCGTTGCAGTAGTTCGTCAGACACCAATGTTATCTGGTAAGGCATTATTATTTAGTTTCTTGTCAGGTGCTTTTTGGTCAATGGGCCAAATTTTAGTTTTCTATGCTTTTGCTGAAATGGGTGTATCACGAACAATGCCTGTCTCAACCGGATTTCAATTAGTTGGTGCATCACTTTGGAGTGTCTTAGTTCTAGGTGAATGGGCTAGTGGTAAGGCTAAATTAATTGGTTTTTCAGCGATTGTTTTAATTATTTTCGGTGTATGGTTAACAACTTTTAGTGAGAAGAAGTTGCCTAAGGAAGACGGTGGAATGAATGCCGTTAAAGGTGTTTTATTAGTTGCCTGTGCTGAAATTGGTTATCTTGGTTACTCAGCTTTTCCTCAAGGTGTTAAAGTCGATGCTTTTGCCGCTTTCTTACCTCAAGCAATCGGTATGGCCGTGGTAGCATCAGTCTTTGCAGTGGCAACCAAAAATAATCGAGCAAGTAAACCATTTAAGACAAAGAGTTCTTATACTAATATTATTAGTGGTTTGTTCTTTGCTTTTGCCGCTTTAACATATTTAATTTCAGCTAGACCATCAGTAAATGGTTTAGCAACAGGATTCATCCTTTCACAAATGAATGTTGTTCTTGCTACACTTGGTGGAATCTACATTTTACATGAGAAAAAGACTCGCAAAGAAATGGGTTACATCTTAGTAGGATTAGTTTTAGTAGTTATTGCCGGTAGTGTTACGACGTTACTTTAATAACTAAAGGTGGGAATTTAAATATTCCGCCTCCAGGAGCTAGAAAATTAGATTGCTGTGGGGACCGACGAAAGCCAAGGTCTTTCGTCTCGATTTTGAACTTCGAGAAAACCGCTCGAATTTCAAGAGTCGTCCCGTGGTGTAAGCACTAAAGTGCTAACGCCACCTTCACAGCAACCTAATTTTCTGGCTCTTTCCGGCTAGTTTATTCGTTGTTTTGAATAAATCGGAGTATCACATTATATGATTGACTACTTCGTCAATAAAGATTAGAGTACCAAGTTTTAAAGTACATTTTGAAGCTTTCAATCTTCAAATAATAAAAGAAAACCACGTCGGAAAATTATTCCAACGTGGTTTTTTAGTTATATATATCAGAGAGTTTATAATTGGTTTATTTTATTAACTATACAAAATTGGGAGGATATTATTATAAGTAGTATTAATGAGAGAAAATCACATTTTGTGTATATATCTAAGGAGTATATTCGTCAGATGTGTTTTATCTATCTGACGAGTAGAATATAACTCTTTTAGTCTTACTAGTTAAATAATATGCTCTTATTATTTTGCGTAATTTCTTAAAGCAGGTGGTGTATAAGTTTTAATAAATTCACCAATTTCTGATAAAGAATCGCTAAATAGCAAGGTTTTACGGGTTGTTGGTTCCATGAATCCTTTGGCTGTCATTGAGTCAAAGAAACTTGCCAATTCGTCATAATAGTGATCAATATTGTAGAAAATACATGGGTTCTTGCTATCGCCGACAATTGTCCACGAGAAAGCTTCTGAGATTTCCTCTAAAGTACCTGGTCCACCTGGTAAGGCAATGTTAGCAACAGAATCATTGAGCATGGCTTGTTTTCTTTCTGACATATCACTAACGATATCCAACTTGGAAAGGGTAGTGTGTGACAGTTCGCGTTCGGCTAGTTCTTTAGTAATAATGCCGTGAACAAAGCCTTGATTTTCCAAGACGCTATCAGCTACAACGCCCATTAAACCGTAACGTCCGCCACCATATGTTAAACCGTAGTCGTTATTAACGATCCATTGACCTAGTTTTTTAGCACCTAATGCATAAATTTCATCATTACCTGTGGAAGCACCACAGTAAACAGCAATATTCTTCATAGTCTCACTTTCTATATATCAAAATTTGTCTCACGCTTGAGTCGGCGGTAATACATTAATGACGGTGTATCTAAAGCATCCAGTGCTCGTTGTTGGTCAGCACTTAAGTCACGTGTACTGAGCGCTAAAAGGATGAAGGTAGTGTAGAGCTTTTTGGGAGAAAGGTCTAACTTGGTAACTTCACTATCTTTTTTGAGATCTCGATGAATAGCGGGAACCGTCAGCAATGGTGAATTGGCTCCACGATTACGACTTAGGAATAGATTATCATTATTCCAATATGAGCGATATGGTTCAATGTAGGTTTTGTATAAATTTAGAAATTGTTTTTCATCGCTATCAAAGTCCATTTGGTTGAATTTTTTATAAAAGTCAGGGCTTAGAGCATCTTTGTAATTAAAGCCTTTTGCAATGATCAAAATAAGTAAACGTGTATAAATACTCAAATCTTGTTCTAAGTATTGCGGAAGCTTTAAGAAGACTTCTACGGGAAAATCGGACTGCTTGGGTACCGTAACACTATTAACATTTAAAGTAGGTATCTCAGGCGTTTTTTTGACACCAAAGAGGTATTTAAAATAGACGTTTAGATTACTAATGACTTTATTAATGGTACTAGCCGATAATTGGAGATTATCAAGCATGAAGTTTTTAAAAAGCCGCACGTCCATTTCGTGAACGTCTTTAATATCTTCGGAAATTTTATAATCATTGTTATGTTGAATGGTGAAATTAAAAAAGTCAGTTAGTGAGTTCATATACTCAGTGTGGGCTTTTGGGGAAATGTGTCTGGTCTTTAAATAAGCTTCAAATCCAGTTAGATACGGAATTTTAACCATCATTAGGCCTCCTTTATTATTTATTATACCGTTTGTCTATAAATGGGTAAAAAAAGAGCTAGGAACCTTGTCCTAACTCTGATAGTTAATTATTTAACATCGATTGATAAAACATCATCACCGGCTGTAACTGACTTCTCATCAAATGAGCCCATTTCTTTGACGGAGTCGCCATTAGTAATAATTGACATGATAGCATCGTCTTTACTAGCAGCTTTGATTTCTTCTAGATCCATCGTGGCTAACTTTTGTCCAGCTTTGACAGTTTGGCCTTCCTTAACAAAGACTTCAAAAGGTGCTCCCTTTAATTCAACTGTATCAATGCCTAAATGAAGCATAATTTCTAAGCCATGTTTACTTGTAATCATTAAGGCGTGCTTAGTTGGAAAAATCGTTCCAATGACACCACCGATAGGGGCTACAACTTCATTTGCACTAGGTTGAACGGCGTAACCATCACCCATAAGCTTTTGTGAGAACACTGGATCACTAACTTTATCTAAATGTATCAAATCTCCGTTAGCTGGAGCTACAAATTCGTCAACTTTCTTTCGAGAGAACAATCCCATACTTAATCTTCCTCCTTACAATTCTTAGCAACATACTTCAATGACAAATGATTGCTGTGACACTAGAAAAGTTAAAGTAGAGGTGATTAAATAATCCGGTACTTTTCAAGCCAGTCAGTATGAACCAAAAGCAAAAAAAACATTGCTAATGCGCTTACATTTTACGCGTTAATACAATTATAGATAAATTATTATAATTTGCAAGAACTTGTAATCATGGAGAAGAGTTCTATTGCTTAGGATTGTATGCCTATACGATAATCTTGCGGGGTTTGATTGAAGTGCTTTTTAAAGAGCGTGTTATAGTAAGTATCGCTATTAAAACCACTACGGATGGCAATGGTCTTAATTGAATAATTGGTCTCTTGCAAGAGCTTTTGGCTGTGTTGTAAGCGAAGCGTCGTTAAATACTCAGTCGGACTTTGACCAGTGACCTTTTTAAATGTTCGTTGAAGATTAGAGACACTACCGTGACAGTCTTCAGCAATTTTGATTAAAGTCAAAGGTTGTTGGTAATTTAAAGCTAAATAGGTTTGAATTTGTTTTATCCAAAGACTATTTGGTAAATTCTTACCTGTGGGCTGACATCTCTTACAAGGACGGAAGCCAAGGTTTAGAGCCTCATCGATAGTTTTAAAGATAAGTACATTGTTTTTATTAGGCACCTTAGAGTGGCACGAAGGTTTACAAAAAATTTTGGTAGTTTTAACGCCATAGTAAAAAGTTCCGTCTTTAGTTGCATCATTGTTGATAATAGCGGTCCACCGGTTTTTAGTTAAAGGATATTTCATAGACGACCTCGAATTAGAATGCAAGATTTTTAAGTGAAGTTTAGCATATAATAAGGCTACAGAAAAGTTGGTGAAAAACTATGCAAAAAATTTATTATGATATTTTAGAAATTGATCAACATTCTTATGTTATTGGTGCGACGAAAAAAGGTTTAGCTTTTGTAGGGTCAAGGGATGGATCAATAGACGAGATCAAGCAATTTTATGATTGTCAGTTGTTTCATGATCATCAGCAAGTAGCAGTCTATGCTAAGCAATTAGAAGAGTACCTAACCGGTAAGAGACAGGCTTTTAATGTAAATACTGATATTTCTGGAACATCATTTCAAAAAGATGTTTGGCAGGCTCTGGAAAAAATACCTTATGGAGCAGTCACTAATTACACCGAGATAGCTCAAGCAATAGGCCGTCCGAAAGCAAGCAGGGCCGTGGGGAGTGCCATTGGTAAGAATCCGCTGTTAATGGTTATCCCCTGCCATCGAGTTTTGACTAAAGCCGGGCAACTAGGAGGGTACCGTGGTGGGGTAGCTATGAAGAAATCGTTATTGGATTTAGAACGTAAATAATGGAGATTGTGGGATGACTAGTTTTTTGTTGTATTTTTAAGACAAAAACAGTTACGACTCAGTCTCTTTTTTTGATTTATGACGTAATTTAAATTGACTCCCTTTTAAAGGGATGACTAACTAGGAAGTAATTGTTAGCTAATTTGTGATATGCTTTATCTATATATTTTAGACAAATAAGGAGTTTTCACCTTGAAATTAGAGACCATCTTAAAAGAAGAATTTGGTTATGATACTTTTAGACCTGGTCAAAAAGAATTGATCGAGAAGGTTTTAGATGGCAAAAAAGCCATGGGAATTATGCCAACTGGTGGTGGTAAGTCAATTTGTTATCAATTACCAGCGACAGTGCTTCCAGGTCTAACGTTGGTCGTTTCACCATTGATATCATTGATGAAGGATCAAGTCGATAGTTTAAATGAAGTTGGGATTCCAGCAACATTTTTGAATAGTACGGTCGAGTGGCATGATCGAGAAGAACGTATGCGTTATATCGAGAGTGGAGCTGTTAAACTGTTGTTTGTTGCGCCAGAGAAGATTGTTGACGACGAATTTTATAGTTGGTTGTCTGCTTTAGATATATCACTGATTGCAATTGACGAAGCACATGTTTTGTCTTCTTGGGGCCATGACTTTCGTAATAGTTATCTCAAAATGGTTGAACCTTTACAGCAATTACCCGGTGATATCGCTTGGCTAGCTTTAACAGCAACCGCTACTGAGCAAGTGCAGGATGACTTGGCTCACATTTTAGATATTCCTGACGAAAATATTGTCAAAACTGGTTTTGATCGCGATAATCTGGCACTTAAAATTGAGCGTGGGGTCGATAAGCCGCAATACATATTGAACTATGTCAAAGCTCATCTTGACGAATCAGGGATTATTTATGCAGGTCGTAGAGAAGATGTTGATAATATTTATGATTTTCTCAAGGAAAACGACGTCAAAGTAGGACGTTATCATGCCGGTTTAAGTGATAAAGAGCGTCATCAGCAGCAAGAAGACTTCTTGTTTGACCGAATTAACGTGATTGTTGCGACTAATGCTTTCGGTATGGGGATTAATAAGACTAATGTTCGCTATGTGCTACATTTTACGATTCCTGGGACAATAGAAAGTTATTATCAAGAAGTAGGGCGTGCAGGACGTGATGGATTGCCAGCGGAGGCTATCTTGCTTTATACGCCGGCCGACTTAAGACTACATCAGTTCTTCATCGATAAGTCGCTGGGGGATGACCAGTATAAACTTAGTTTAAAGAATAAACTGTTTGAAATGAGTCGCTATGCCGAAACTGAAACTTGTTTGATGAAGTTTATCCTAGATTATTTTGGGGAGAAGGATACTGACGTTTGTGGTCGGTGTTCCAATTGCTTGGATGATCGAGAAGTAGTCGATGTGACGTCAGATGCTCAAAAGGTTTTAAGTTGTGTCGTACGTATGGGACAACGCTATGGTAAGAAGATCACAACTCGTGTTTTAGTTGGTAAAGAAGACGTTGCTAACGATTGGCGGCATTTTGAGAAATTAACAACTTTTGGTATTTTCAAGGATAAAACTTTGAAGGAAACTAGCCGTTTGATCGAATTTTTATCCGCCAATGGATTTCTTGGTAGTAGTGGCGGTGAATATCCAACTTTGATTTTGTCGAAGAAGGGTGCTGACGTTTTGAAAGGCAAAATGAATGTCGCTAAGAGACGTGATCTTAATCGTGTTGCACCTAGTAAGTCAATGGTTGCCGATGGTAGCTTTGATGTTAATTTGTTTGAGAAATTACGCAGTTTGCGGCTTGAATTTGCTCGTAAGCAAGCTCTACCACCATTTATGATCTTTTCAGACAAGACTTTGAAAGATATGTGTGTGCGTATTCCGACTGATAGTCAAGAATTCTTGGCCGTTAGTGGAGTAGGTAAGATGAAGCTCGAGCAGTATGGTGAGAGTTTCCTTGCAGCGATTAAGGATTACCAAGCAAGTCAGAAGAGTAGTGATGAAATAGTCAGTTAAATAATTGACTATTTTTTTATTGTTATTTGCGAAAAAGAGAGTTAAATAGAGTAGGCAAGACAAACGTTGATATGGTGGGATTCGGCTAATAGATATTTGACAAAGGGGGATCAAACCCCGGAAATTTTTGATAAAAAGCAGGTTAGGAGAGTGCTGAGAGGCGCATTCTGCGACAAATAGATGATGGGTTCATGGAGAAAATGAATGAAAATAGTCAATAAATCAACGTGATAGTTTATAATTATTGAATTATTTTGTCTGAAAGCATAAATTAAATAAAATGTTTTACGAAAACATACTTCAAAAAAATAACAGCAAACCATAAACAACCGACCGGAAAAGAGTAAAATCAATCGTGAAACAAACTAAAGCAGGGACCAAATAGAGGGTAAATCAATGAAAAAGGTAGCAATAATTTCGGACATTCATGGCAACTACACTGCCTTTCGCAATGTCGTTTCAGACGCAGAGGCTCAAAACGTATCAGAATATTGGTTTCTTGGCGACCTCTTAATGCCTGGTCCAGGTACGGACTCTATAATGAGACTATTAAATTCTATTAATACCACCCAGATGATTCGTGGTAACTGGGACAACTTCCTTTTCGAGGACATCGTTTCAATTGGTAAAGCCTATATTGACGAACCTCAAACGCCCTATATTATCGAGTTGGTCAAATACGTCTATAATCACCTGAATAACAAGTATCTGGAGCAAATCAAACATTGGCCTATTTCTTCCAAAGTGTCGTTAAATGGCCTAAAAATACTGTTAGCACACAATTATCCTGCTAAAAATTATGGTCATGAGCTATTGCCATATGAAAAACAGCAAAATTTCGATAAATTGCTGTTTGATGAACCTTATGATATAGCCATTTATGGTCATACACATCATCAGTTATTTAGAACTAGCAGCCACGATCAATTAATCATTAATCCTGGTTCAATTGGTCAACCGTATACAGCTTGGTCTAAATTTAGTTCTGACAGACGCGCTCAGTACACGATTTTAACTTTTGATGATACTGGATATGGTGGAATCGACTTTCGTAAAGTATCATATTCAATCAAAGATGAATTAAACTTTGCGGCCGAAAATGATTTACCATTCATTGAATTATATGAGCGGATCTTTTCAGATGGCAAAGCATTCACACATAATGATGTTGCGTTAAATGAAATCATCAACAAATATGATTATCGAACAGATTCATTAAAATATTTAAAAAAAATAGCCCTCTTGGGTAAAAATATTTAGCTTCATATAATATGTATTATGTAACCTTAGATAGATAATTTAAGATTACGACCGTTCCCTAATACTATATTTGATTAAATATCCCTTTTTTGGTTGTTTACAAATTGATAGTTTTTAATGACGTTTATAGATTTATCTTTCAACGAATAACTGATCGTCTTTTAAATAACTCGTTCATAGAATGCGCGTGTCAGCATTAGTAAAATAAGCTCAATTATGTTTGCTGACAATTTGATGTTTGATACTGCAATTTGTTAATGAATTATGTACATCAATAATAATTTAATCGTTCTTAATGAATCTTCTTTGTAATATATAGATGCTAATTTATGATGTACTTTAAGCAATTAATCTGAACTACTAATAATGCAGTTATTATTTAACATTCAAAATTTAGATACATTTTTTGCTGACATTTACAACACTAGCAAAAGTTTTTATCTTTCATACGATAATATATATATAGTTTGACCAAGATAATTATTTAAAATTATACTGATAAACAATGGTCAAAGAAGCCAGTAATTACTTCTTATTACCCTGCTTTCATGTAAAATGAAAAAACAACGGGGGTACAATTTTGAAAAAGAAATTAATCATCAGTAGCATTGCTGCAATATTGTTATTTGTGGCTTCTACAACATATTATAGTAATGTCAAAACATCTAATATTGCTAAAGAACAAGTCATGGCCAATCAAAAAAGGAATTTTATCGACAAAAAAACGGCTGAACAAATTAACCGTAAATTTTATAGTCACCAAAAGATCCAACAAGGATCAGAAATGGCATTTGTAAATTACCCTACTACATTTTCTAAAATGGTTGATTCTGGACAGTTAACAATTATCGGTGAAGTAACCGGCTTGAAGAGCTTTGTTGCTGATAATTTACCTTACACAATTGCAAATATGGGCGTGAAGAAGGTTCTACACGGGGATAATTCGCAGCTTGGTAAAGTTATTCGAGTAATGTTTTTAGGAGGAAATATTTCTCAAAAAGAATTGCTGGCACCTGTGTCCGATAAGAAATTTATGAATATGTCGAACGAAGAAATCACTTCAGATAAAATTGTTACTGTTGAGTATAGTAATAACCGCTTGCCAAAAGCTGGGGACAAGATTGCAATGGTTCTTTCTAAGACTCCAGCAGGTACAAATAATATTCCTGGTGAATTTTGGATGACACACTTTGCAAATAAATCCGTTTTTTTCCAAGATGATGATGGACAATATCGGAGAACTCCCGAGGCAAAATCCATTGGTGGAGGTTCTTCTGGAAAAAACAATTTCTCTCAAAACGATTGGAACCAACAGGATGATGAAAAAATGAATGACGGAATGAATAAACTGATTCTCAGTCAAAAATAAAGATGTTTTGAAGGTCATGGGATTATTTTATGGCCATTGTTGATGATTGGATGTATGTAGGTCTCTAATAAAACTAATGATTAGTAATAAAATCGACCAAAGACACGATATTAACCAAATAAATATCATTTGCGTTCCCCAGCCCATGACTAAACTTAGTATTGCTACAATCAAATTGAATTTCCGAAAGGCCGTAACTATTTGATAGTTAAAAAACATTGATCCAATTATTTGGAAGTGAAATAAGATTTCAAAAAATATGTGAACGATTCTCATCAGTCTCTCGCCCCTTTTGTTCTTGGTCGAATTGTGATAGTGCGAACTGTTTGGTTATTAAAGTTTAGCAAATGAATAGAATTAAGAATATGAAATATTTAGGATTGTGTGTAAAATTTTCTTTACAAAATATTAGTTAACATAACAGCGCAAAAGGCTAGCTATCTTTTTGGATTTATACCAGAAGATAGCTAGCCTCTTTAATTTTAAATAATATGTTACTTTTAGTTTTTCATCGAACGACGTTGAAATAATTTTACTATTTCGACAATCACAATCATCAATAAACCGGCTCCTAAAACAGTTAACCATTGTACTAGATTCAATTCTGAGACATGGAATAGACTGTTGAAACCTGGAATAACGATTGTAGCTGCAACCATGATGAATGAAGCTGCAACACCGATATTGAACATTTTATTTTTGAATGGATGTATTTTGAAGATTGATTGATACGTCGATTTAACATTGAAAGCGTGGAATAGTTGGATCAAAGCCAAAGTTGCGTAGGCCATTGTTAAAGCATCCGCATGAATGGCAGCATTTCCTGTATGAACCGGGAATGTTAGGGCAAGAGCGTAGACTCCTAAGGTGATTAAGCCTTCTAAAATACCTTGGTAGACGATAGCTGAACCGATTCCACCACTAAGGAAGCTTGATTTACGACCACGAGGTTTACGTTTCATAATATCTGGTTCCGTTGGTTCAACCCCTAACGCAATTGCGGGAAAGGTATCAGTTGCCAAGTTGATCCATAGTAATTGAACGGGTAGTAAAATGTCCCAACCCAGCAGTGTCATCATGAACAATGTTAAGACTTCACCTAAATTGGCTGACAGTAAATATTGAATTGATTTTTGAATATTGGAAAAGACTTTACGTCCCTCTTCAACAGCAACAATAATTGTAGCAAAGTTATCATCGGCTAGGACCATGTCAGAGGCACCTTTGGAAACTTCAGTACCAGTAATTCCCATACCGATACCAATATCGGCTGATTTTAGAGCTGGAGCATCATTAACACCGTCACCAGTCATGGCAACAACTTTGCCCTTCTTTTGCCAGGCATTAACGATTCTCACCTTATGTTCTGGTGAAACACGAGCATAAACGGAGTAGTTCTTTACCTTTTTGGCAAATTCCTGATCACTCATTTGGTCTAATTGAGCACCAGTAATGACCGCAGCATCGTCACCCTGTTCAATAATTCCTAGGCGAGCGGAAATGGCTTCGGCAGTATCCTGATGGTCACCAGTAATCATTAATGGACGTATACCGGCTGATTTAGCATCAGCAACAGCTTTAGCGGCTTCAGGACGTTCAGGGTCAATCATACCTACTAAGCCAGCGAAGATTAAATCGTGTTCGACCGTGTCTGAATTAATCTCTGTTGGTAAATTATCAATAATTTTATATCCCATTGCTAATACACGTAAAGCTTGGGTGGCCATGAATTTATTTTGTTTCAAAATGGTAGCATTATCGTCATCCGTAAATGGTTTAACTTCATCTTGACTGGCTTGAATTTCGGAAACTCGTTGTAAAAGCATATCTGGAGCACCTTTTACAGCAACAAGATATTTACCATTACTCAATTGATGAATCGTGGACATTAATTTTCTTTCAGAATCGAACGGAACCTCAGCCACACGGGGTTCTTTTTTGAGTTCGTCAGTAATCTGGTAATTGTGGTCAAAACCAAATTGAATCAAGGCAGTTTCAGTTGGATCACCGACTAAATTACCATCAGCTTGAATTTTAGTATCGTTGCTAAATGTCATAACTTGTAAAACTTTATCTGAACCTGTAATGTCAGCTCCAGCGTCTTGTAAGTGATCGTATTGATAAACTTTTTCAACGGTCATTTTATTTTGCGTTAAAGTGCCAGTTTTATCAGAGGCAACAATGTCTGTACTACCAAGTGTTTCAACGGCAGGTAATTTCCGAACCAGTGCCTTTCTTTTTGCCATTCTAGTTGTACCTAAAGCTAAAATAATTGTAACAATGGCTGGTAAACCTTCGGGGATTGCTGCAACTGCCAAGGAAATTGCCACTAGCAGCATATCGATAACTAGTTCATTCATGGGAAGACCTGAAGGATTGTTGAAAATACCAACACCAAAAATTACGGCTGCGATAATTAAAATGAGCCATGTTAAAGTCTTACCTAAAGAGTTCAAGTTATCTTGTAATGGCGTACTACTATCTTCGGCACGATTGATCATACCAGCAATATGACCAACTTCCGTCTGCATACCAGTTCCAACGACCACACCAACACCACGGCCATATGTTACATTACTGTTCATATAAGCCATATTTTTGCGGTCACCTAAGGCAATATCTTCATCAGCCAAAACAGTAATATCTTTTTCAACTGGAACTGATTCACCGGTTAAAGCTGATTCTTCAATCTTCATTGAAGCTGAATCGAGTAGCCGAATATCGGCCGGAACAATGTCACCAGCCTCTAAAAGAACGATATCACCTGGAACCAGTTGTTCACTACTAACGGTTGCTAGTTGGTTAGCACGTTTAACGTGAGCTTCTGGTGTCGACATTTCTTTTAGAGCATCAATAGCTTCCTCTGCTTTTGATTCTTGAAAGACACCAAAGACCGCATTAATAATAACAACGGCTAAAATCAATGCTGCGTCAGCCCATTCTTTTGCGACAACACCAGAAATGAATGCGGCAACCAGCAAGACAATAATCATGAAGTCTTTGAATTGATTGAAAAATTTCTGAAGTAAAGTTTGCTTTTTACCTTGGGCTAAAGCATTGGGACCGTATTGTTTTAATCGATCCTGGACTTCCTTTTCAGATAGCCCCTCCTCACTCGTATTGAACTGCTTCAATAAAGTATTTTTATTGATGGCATAATAACGGGTCGTACTGTTTTGTTCTTTCAAAATAATCCTCCTCGCTTTTTCCTCAGGGATAAAAAAAGACTTGCACGCAAAATAGCGTACAAGTCTCACTAATTAAGACAAAACCAGACCGAAGTCTTGCTGACGATTTTGTCACAGGTAACTGTTTCTGCAAGTTACTCCCTTGTGTTGAAATCAGTATAAATGATATTTGATTAGAAAGCAATCGATTTCATTGGTTAATTTTTGCTCGCTTTTTTCTTATTAAAAGCAAAAATAAAATAATTAATGAGATGAATTCTATTAAAATAATAAATAGATAGAATTTGTTGATTTCAATAGGTTGATTTGTTGATACGTTCATTAACATTTTTAATAAAACACCGGTATATATGAAGTCAGATATTTTCTCAAAGGCTCCATTCGAAGTTCCGATTTGTGGTATTAGAGTCAGAAATAAAATTGTGTAAGTAATCAGGTATGATGTATTGGATATTTTTTTCGATGATACTCCTATTAATAGGCCAATTATTAGACTTATTATGGTTAAAATCATTGTTATAAACATATAAATAATATAAAAATATGGTGTCATTTGAACACCACTTAGCAGAGGCAAAATTATATTTATTCCCATTATTATTAAAAAAGCTGGTATTAACGGTGTAAATAAATATTCAATCGAGATTTTTAATTGATTCTTTTCTTTTTCCTGTGCAATGGGAATGCTTATCATCATTATGGCTGACATAATTGAATTAAAGAAAACTGTCATCGATAAAATGAATTGCCCCTTTTGCCCATTGAATGCCGCATTAGATAAAGTAAATTGCAGTAAAATACTAAAAATAATGGCTATTATCGACCCCGTACCCAAGTAGAAATCCTTGAGTAATAATTTAAATCTCAAAAGAAATAAATTTTTAAATTTATCAACACTCATAGTAAGATCTTCTTTCTCTTCAAATAAATAATTTTTAATAGCTAAATCATTTTTCACGAAGAACTTACCACAAATAAAAAATATTAAATTACGATAATTGAAAATTTACAGTCTTTTTACATTGTAGTCAATCTTAACAATAAATTCATAAATTAAGTCTAATGGTTCATGTCGAAACAGGATTTAGATTTCATTCCAATCAAAAACTTGTCCTCAATTGACCTATAAACTTTATTTAAATGTCCTCATCCATCACATAAAGTGTTCGTTGAATTGTTTTTTTACTTTTTGAGATTCAGGATTACAGTTTGTGAGCAACCTCTAGATTCCGCTATTTCCATTAATAAATAATAGTAAATAAGCGAAGAGTACTTAATACACTATCAATCAATTCGACGATTAGCACGGTGTATATCAAATCCGAAATGTCAAAAAATATAAGCTGCAAATCATTGATATTGACTTCAAATGAATCTATACTACCTTTAATCTTTTTAATCTCCCATTCATTATTTTGTAAATTATAGAAGATGATTAAAATGAATAAGAAGGCAGATTTTATAATTAGAGTGTTATTTTTGATTATGCTTATTATGGAATTGTATTTCATTTTTATTCAAGGAAAATACGAGATACCTTTTAATGGAATGTTTCTGCTACTGATTGTTGAATACAACTACATTAAAAGGAAAAATCATAAAAATGAATTTTAATTAAGTGTAAGGATGTCTTGTAGTGCATTACTGATTAAACTTGTAACAATAGACAACCACCGTTGTCCTTTTACGGTCGGTTGTCTATTTATTTGCCTGATTAACATCATTACTAGTTTTAACGTGAGTGGCAACTTAAATAATTAATTTTCAATATGGCATTGCTTTACAAGATCAATAGCAGAATTACATGTCTCTTCAAAAGTAATATTTTTTGCATAGTAATTACTATTTCTATACTTATTCCAACCATCTTTTAGACTTAAAGAGATCATGTTTGATTCAATTATATTTTGTAACTTTCCAATAAGTGAACTCGTACCACGCTCATCCATAGTCTTTATTATTGCTGCTTTCAAAACACCGAAATCAATATCCTGCTTATTATATTTATCAAACATGTAAACGTCATAGTAATCCTTTAACCTTGTGTTTAATTCCTGTCTTGATACAATCGTTTCAATTTTTTCAGATAATATTGATTCGATGTTATAGGCCATTATCATTACAGATTGATTATTAAAAATCATATGATGTCGATATTCAATTTGTCCAGGCGTAATTATATCTCCTGTGGATACATCTATTTTTGTTTCAACCCTACTTGTATATATTTTTCCCTCAATATGAACTCTGAATCCAGAATACTCTGCCTTTTCACGTATATCTTCTATTTTTTAACGGTTAAAGTAATATCGCTGTCCTTATTCATACTACATATTTCATTGAATACTTTGCTTATTTGGCCTTTTGATACATCGATACCTTTTACCGAAGTATCAATATCTCTTGTCGACCTAGTATCAACTCCCAATAAAGAGGCAATCAAAAAACCACCTTTTAAAATAAGATTATCCCTATAAGCTGATTTTGATATACGTTCGACTAATTCGTCTAGTAGTACTTCTTGCATTAAAAGTTGTGGAGTTATGTGATCATGACGGGCCCTGTTTCTTATCTTTGCTTTAAACTGTTGACCGTTTGTAAAGCTAAGTTTCATAATAGAACCTCCATATATGCTTGAATTTTACTCTGAACATTTAATTTCTTTGCATATTCGCTTAGTAATCCCAGATTTTTTGATTTCATTTTAATGTATGAATTCAAAGCTTGATTTATTGTTTCTGAATCCGAAGGATTTCTAGTTTGAACAATATCACATAACGTACGTTCTATATTATATGTTTTGATCAAATGTTGGTCAGGACTCATAATTTCTTCAATACCCATGGAATAATATGGGTCTATTTGACGATGAACTTTAATAGGATATTTTTTTAAAGCGATTGAATTGTAATTTGATGGGAAATTCATTTCGTATGTATCAGGAGTTCTATCAATCATTCCATGGAGAAATAATGAAGTATCCTTATAAAAAATTCCTTTTTTGAATCTATATTGTATAGCGAACATATCATCTCCAAAAATTTGGGGGTCAATATATACTCCTCGTCCAAGTCTTTCCAGACGTCCATTCTTAACTAATCTTGTTAAAGTAATTGAGGGTATCTTTAAATGCTTAGCATCTTCTGAAGTAAGTTGACCGTTGTTTCTTTTTAAAAAATTATTAATTATTTTTTCAGTCATATGAAACACCTACCTATCTATGTTCTTTACATACCTAATTCTATCACACTTTTGTGTATGAAAAGAACAAAAGCGATTTGACTTCGTGGTTTAATTTATATGGTCTGAGAGACGACTTCTATGAACAATAGATTTACACTTGGCCGTTCAAGAAACGAACCTGGCCATAGAATTAACATTCGACAAAATGGATAATTTTTTTCAAAAACAGGGGCTATTTGTAAGAAATAACCCCCGCAATATGTTGACGTATCAGGCTCTAAAATTTACAATATATTGGCAGGGTCTATTTATTTAATAAACCAAAAAATAGTCCCCATAAAGGAGGGCCTATGAAACAGCTAGTTTTACCTATAAAAGATACGAATGTCCTCAATGAAGTTAAAAATACGCTCCTCAGGAACTTTAAATACGGTCGTCGAAACTACACCATTTTTCAAACTGGTAAAGCAACACTCTTACGAGTTTCAGACGTGATGTCATTAAAGTATCGTGACGTTTTTGATGATTATGATGACTTGCGAAAAAATGCATATATTCACGATAAAAAAACTGGCAAACCGAATACATTGTATTTGCGTCCAATTAAACGTGATCTGCTACTTTATCAAGAATGGCGTTTAGAAAATCACGTTCAATCGGAATGGCTCTTTCCTTCTATGGAACGTCCTGAACGTCATGTATCAGAAAAACAGTTTTATAAAATAATGGCCAAAACGGGTGATTTGTTGAGCATTAATTATTTAGGCACACATACGATGCGGAAAACCGGTGCCTATCGCGTGTATATTCAATCAAATTATAATATTGCCTTGGTTATGCGGTTACTAAACCATAGTAGTCAGCAAATGACTTTGGCATACTTGGGATTGGATCAAGAGTCTCGTGAACAAATGTTAGATCAAGTGGATTTTGGGTAAAAAAATAAGCCGTCTCTTTCAGAGAGAAGGCTTATTTATATTTAACGGATTAATTTTGAACTAATTGGTTTTGTTGAATCCAAGCGTTAGTACTAATACGGTACATTTTAACTCCAGTTAATGGATTAACGGCACGTCTATCAACGATCCATTTACTATTAGGGCTGACTGTTTGACCAGTATAGTGACCATTATTATCATAGATTCTTGCCTCAGTAGTAGCTGTAACACTAGCTCCGGCTAAGAATGAAGCCCATGGTAAAGCATCATTTGCTGAAACAAAGCCGTTCGTACTTACGTGGTAGAAATAGTTACCATTGATAACTGCAATCATATCGGAGATCCAATCACTGTTTGGTGATAGAGCTAAATCCGTTCGTTTATTACCATAGCGGTCATAAAGTGGTGTGATTGCATTCTTTGTTGAAACCCCACCACGAAGATCAGCAGTTACATAGTTATCTCGACTTGCATAATCGGCATTTGTCTTAGAAGCATCAGCAATATCGTACTTTGAAACGTTAGCATAATCATTATTGTTAGTTAAGAAATATGCATAAACATCGCTTGGATCATATTTACTATATGAAGCTTGGTCATTCCCCATTTCTTGTGAGAAATAAACCATACCATTATTGCTAATACTCAAACCAATACCAACGTAATTGATATATGGGTTTAGCATATTCTTACGATGGCCAAAGTTAGGTTCTGAATCATATAGTTCACTATAAAATTCATGTGTAATCTTTTGAGCAATTACAGTTGGGTCAGTTGATCCAATCATTGAAAATGGCATTTGAGCGATATTCTCTTCAGCTGTTAGGTTATATGGAGCCATATTTGCTGAATTCCAGCCAGCATGGTTATCAACGCCACCAGTACTGATGAATGAGTCAGTTCTAATTTGAGCATAGTTATTTAAAACACCAACTGATGTTAATGCTTGCAAACCATTTTGAGCTCGAAGACGATTTAACTCTGATAACATTGCCATTTTAACTGAAGCAACATCAATATTCTTATAACTGGCCTGTGTTACGGCAGTATTAGCTGTGTCATTGGAACTGTTGTCAGATGAAGTAGAAGGATTCACCGTCTTATTGGGGTCGACACTGTCGTTTGTTGCGGTGGTGATATCAGAATCACTCGCATTATTTGTCGTTGTTACCGTTGAAGTATTAGTGTTGGCGCTTGCAGTTGTATCAGCAAAAACAATATTTCCGCCTAAACTGGTAGCAAGAAGTGCACTTGCAGCTACTAAGATAGCTGCTCTCTTAGTTTTAGAAAACATGATACTACTCCCCTTTTCGATGTGAAAATAATAATTACGTATATTTTAACTCAATGGATGTATTAATAAAGAACTATTTATAATAATCATTTTATATTATTTCGGTAAATTAAGGAAACATTCCACTACCAAAATTATAACTTTCTTTTGCGGAGTTTGGAATAGATTTTTACACTGGTACTGTAAAATCAGTCATATTGGCAATATCTCTTCACGATAGAACTTGGTTAATTGCCGTCTCTGGGTACAAGAAATATTGGCGCTGTGGGGACCGACCTGAGCCAAGGTCTCAGGTCTCGATTTTGAACTTCGCAAAGTACGCGAATTTCAAAACTCGTCCCGTGGTGTAATGGCTAAAGCCATAACGCCACTTGCACTGCAGCCAATATTTCTTGCACCCAGAGACTAATACATTTGTTATTTTTTTATATGACGTAAATAACTAATAATGTTATGCCAAGAAAAAATATCTAACCCTTTTTATATTCGCTTATATAACCAAAGTTGAGAAAGAACTATAAAGCTATTATTATCTTTAAACATGAAACAAAGCTTAGTTTTCCCCGCTTAAAAAACAAATGGCCTAGCAATCCAAAATCGGATTACTAGGCCATTTGCCTCAATACTCGAAAGCTGAACATGTCTTGTCCTGCTTTCGAGTATTGTTATAAATAATTTCTTTACGATTTATCGAAATCACGAATCCAGGCCAGTGCCAAAGCACCTTTACCTAAATGAGTACCAATAACAGGGCCAAAATATGATCGATCCAAAGTCATTTCAGGATATCTTTCATGAACTTCTTGAGCCCAACGGTCTCCTGATTCTGGGTCGTCAGCATCCAAGACTAACAAGCGTAATGGATATGGACTTGCGTCTATGGCTGCATTTAGTTTTTCTTCGGCTTTTAATTTGGCCTTTTTCATTGAACGAACTTTGTCGTATGCTACAATTTTATGTGATTCATCATCAAACTCAAGTAAAGGCTTAATATTCAAAACTGTACCAATGACAGCAGATGTATTTGATAGGCGTCCGCCTTTAACTAAGTTTTTTAAATCATCAACAACGAAAGATTCACCAATCGAGGAACGTAATGCATCCAGGCGGTCAATAATTTCGTCTACTGATTTATCTTGTTGTGCCATGCGAGCAGCTTCTTGAGCTAAATAACCCATTAAACGAACTGTAATGTGAGAGTCATAAACAACGACGTTTATATTGTCGATTGTTTGTGCAGCCGTTTTAAGATTATTTACAAAACCTGAAATGGTACTTGCTAAATGAATTGAAATTACGGTATCATAGCCTTCTTTAGCCAATTTATCGTATATCTTCATCATCGCACCAATCGAAGGCTGTGCTGTTGAAGGTAACTCTGGTGATTTTTGAAGCATATCATAAAACTCTGATGTTGTAATATCAATATCTTCACGATATGTTTTAGTATTAAATACTACCTCTATTGGCACAACTGTTATATTATATTTATCGACTGTTTCTTGTGGCAAATAAGATGTACTATCTGTTACAATGGCTATTTTCATAAATTTATCAATTCCTTGTTCAGTTACGTATAATGATTGTATAACCATTAGATTATATCATATTCACGCAATTTTATATTTGTTACATATTAAAAGTTTCAGAAATTATCGTGTAATTTAAGAAAGGAAGTAAAATATGTCTTTTGATGGAATGTTTACCCATGCTATGGTAAACGAATTAAATCAGAATCTTCGCGGTGGACGTATTAGTAAAATTCAACAACCATTCGCCAACGAATTGATTCTGACGGTTAGAAGTAATCGTAAGAACCGTCAGTTACTATTATCGGCTCATCCCTCATATGCCAGGGTGCAAATCACAAATCAACCATTTGCTAACCCTGCCAAACCATCAACGTTTGTTATGTCACTACGTAAATATATTACAAGTGCCATCGTTGAAGATTTTCGCCAATTAAACAATGATCGAGTAGTTTTAATCGACCTCTCGGCCAAAAATGAACTAGGAGATATTCACGGCTATACTTTGATTATTGAAATTATGGCCCGCCATAGTAATATCTTCCTAATCAATAAGGAAACCGGTAAGATAATTGACTTGATCAAACGTGTTTCACCGGAAAATAATAGTTTTCGTGGTTTGCTACCAGGTGATGATTATAAATTACCGCCTGCACAAAATAAAATAAATCCATTTTCAACGAAAGCAGAAAATCTTTCAGAAATGTCTGCCGCCGATATTCGTAAAAAATTCGAAGGTATTGGCTTAGACACTTCAGCTGAGTTGGAACAAACTATTGCCAAAGGAAATTCATTAGACGATTTCTTAAATCGCTATCAAAATGAAATTCATCCTAATACTGCTAATAACAATAAACATAAACTAGGCTTCTTCCCGATTGCTTTTAGTAATACCACGACTGAAGTTAGTGAATATCCATCCCTCAGTGACTTACTAGATAACTATTATCTTGATAAAGCCCGTTTAGATCGAATTGAACAACAAACTAAGAGTATTACGCACCGTCTGGGAATTATTTTGAAGAAAGATAAGTCAAAAGTTAAGAAGCTCAATAAGCAATTAGCTGCGACGGACGTAATGAATAAATACAACCTTTATGGTGAATTACTGACGACTTATATGTCTAAGATTCAACATGGGTCAAGTTCCATCACACTAACGAACTATTACAATAATGAAGACGTAACTATCAAGTTAAATCCTGAATACTCGCCTTCATTGAACGCTCAAAGCTATTACAAGAAATATCGTAAGTTGCAAAATTCAATTCCCCACATTAAGGAACAATTGGAAATCACAACTAACGAAGTTAATTACTTAGAATCTGTTTTAGCATCATTAGAATACGTGGATATTGAAGATGTCGACGGTATTGTTGATGAGTTAATTGATTCAGGTTATATCAAGAAGAAGCGTAAGAATGCTCGTAAAAAACGCAAAAAGAAGCTCGGTGAAGACTTTAAGACTACTACCGGCGTTGAAATTGTTGTCGGAAAGAATAACTTGGAAAATGACCAATTAACGATGAAGCTTTCGCAAAAGAATCATTATTGGTTCCATGTTAAGGACATCCCCGGTTCTCATGTTATCTTAAAGACGAGTGATCCAGATGAAACATCAATTACGCAAGCGGCCACGATTGCTGCTTACTACTCTAAAGCTCGTGACTCCAGTAAAGTTCCGGTTGATTATGTACAAATCAAGCATATTAGAAAACCTAATGGTGCTAAACCGGGCTTCGTTATCTTTGAAGGTCAAAAGACAGTCCTTGTTGATCCTGACCGCAAACTTGTCGCTGACTTGAAAGAGCAATAAAATAACACTCAATTTTCGAGCAATAAAACAAATGACTCCAGTCATCCAATTTTGGATTGCTGGAGTCATTTGTTCTATTACAAACTCTTTTTAATTTTCTTTTTGACGCAGCTCGTTTAATTTATTAGCTGTTTCATCTTGATCTAATAGTTTATAACGTTTGTCATCAATCGTAAGTAAATATTTATCATCAAAGTTATCAAAAACTTTTTCTAAAGTTAAATTAGCTCCAATTTTGTTCCCTAGTAATAGCTTAACTAAAGTATCGATCACATGAACCGAGCTAGCTAATTCATGACGGATAATATCATCGGTCATCCCCCGATACTTCTTTGTTACAAGCCAATGATCATTACTCTTGACCAGTTCAAAGTTAAAGATATCAACTTCCTTGTCATCTTCTAATTCCAACGTAATCAGCTTAGCAATCTCGACTCGATCTTCAGGTGTTAGAAAGGCATTGACTGAACTAATTTCGTAAAGGTGATTATCACGTTTAGCTCGATAAATAACTGATGGAGCCAAATAATTTTCACCATCACTAACAACCATAACGCGTAAAGTCGTATCACCTTTCAAGTCGATATTCTTAATCTCTTGCGCACTGAATTGAAAGACTTGGTCATCTTGCGTATCAACTAAATTCTTTGACAAATCGATCACGTTTAAAACATTATCTCGCTTAATCAAGTCTAAACTCTTCATCTCCATGTGGGGGTCGTCGATCTCAACTACTTTTCTCCGCATTGATAAAGGGGCATTCCATGGTTCACGACCAATAATGATTGGCTCCAAGCCATTTTGATCAATCGATTTTGCTAATTGGAATAAAACAAACTGGCGAATCATGATATCTGTCTTAGACGTAATAATTGGCGTTCTAACGATGATTTTCTTTTTATCACTCAACTCTAGTTCATCACTAATTCCACTCGTTACAAAGTAATTATGGTTGATATACTCATTATTAGCGACTGAGACGGCACGTTTATTCTTAACAACTGTTTTTGTCACAATATCAGGACTGTCGAGAAGTAATTTGCTGTGACCAACGCCTTTAACCCCCATCTCAACCATTCGTTCAACATTTTTGCCATCAATCTCACCTTCACGAATTATCAGGCTGTTGTTGATGATGTTTTGGAGCGCGGTTAGATATGGCAAATTGACCCCGGTAATTTCAGAAAGCACTGGCATTTCAAAATTCCGACGTAAAGCTTCTGATAAGACGTCAAGTAACCAATTAGTAGGATGAATAATTTTTTCAAATAGTTCATCATCATCTAATTTACGTAATTCATTGTAACGGTCAAAATTATTGTTCAATTTATCGTTTAAAGCACCCTTGTTCAAGACTTCTTCCAAACTAAAGCCATTAACAACAATACTCGAGTCAGAAGTCTTACTTGGTCCTAAGTATTTTTGACCAGGGGTCTTCCATTGAGGAAAACGAGAAGTTAAATGATCTACAAATGGTTCCGTTGCACCATTAAAGTTGTTCCCAGCATCTAGCTGTAACTTATCTAGGTGGTAACCCAAACAAAGTTCAACCACTGCGGTTGCAATCGGATAACTTGTGGCATACTCCAAAAACTTTGTTTCTTCACTCAAACGAGGAATGAATTCAGTAATATAAGATTCCTTAGTCGTATGGTTATATGCAAAATGAACCGTACAAATACCAACAATATTAAAGGCTCGGGCAAGCTTGATCGAATAATTCCGTAAACGCTGCAATTTCGAGTCGTTCAAAGAAATTGCCGGTGAAATTAGATTAGAGTCTAAGTGATGAATACCAATAGGCTCGATATCTTCAATCGTTCCAATTAAAGAAGAATTGTCATATCGATCACGTAAAATGGTAAAGGAATACTCACTGAATCCGCGAATACTCCGTTCAATTTCAATCTTTGTATCCGAAACATCTTCCATCGCCATAAAGTTATCTAGTTCAAATAAGTTGTTGATATTAGTCCAACCACTCGAATGGCGGTTAGAATAACGTCTTCTAGCAATAATAGGAAAGCCAATTGAGCGAATAAAACTATATATTTCCTTTTCATCGTCAGACGAAATAAATTTTATAACTGGTAAGTTAGCCTTAGTTAACTTCTTAATGAATAATTCCCGTTTAAATGTTGCTAAGGACGCAGAAAAAGTAGCACCTAAAACTTTTGTGCTACCAATTTTTCCATTTAAACTTGAAACAATTCCTAAAGCATTTCGATCTCCAACGGTAGGTAAAATAGCATCAGGATGATACTTTTGAACAAATTTTAAAACATTGTCTCCAGTCACCTTTTCAACAATCGTTTTGTCATAAAAAATACCTGAAGATAATAAAAGTGTTGGGTCTTCAACAATAATTGATGTCTTATAGCCTAGTTGATACAAAATATCGACTGTGTCATAGAGGGCAGTTGAGAGATCGACGTTTTTGTCACTGCTAGTTGGACCGATAATTAAAATAGTGTGTACATCATCTAATTCCATTGATTTCTAACTCCCTCTTGTTTCTTAGCTGATTCTACTAAATCAATAAATTCATCAAAAACATAATAACCATCTGTTGGACCAGGTGCAGCCTCGGGTTCAAAGAGCACACACATAATTGGTAAGTATTCATGCCGAATACCCTCAATAGTGCCGTCCGCTACACAAACATTAGTAACAATAAAGTCGGAGCCACCAATGTATTTGTCATCCAAAGTGTAAGAATGATTGTGGTTAACAAAATCAATTTTGCCACTGGCAACTTCCTTGACAGCTAATGATGATTCATGATGTGGTTCTTTGAGACGGATGATGCGGCAATCATTGGCCAATGCAATCAACAAATTACCTAACCCGATTCCCAATAAAGGATAGCGCTTTTGCAAAATTTGAATTGTCTTAATAGTTTTAGGTAAATCAGTTGGATTACCTGGACCGTTTGAATAAATGATCCCATCAGGATGCAAGTTTTCAATTTCCTCAGCCGTTGAATTGTAGTTGACAATAATTGAGTTGCAATCACGATACGATAATTGTCTTAAAATTGAATATTTTAAACCGAGGTCAACAATAACTATTTTAAGTCCCATATTGGGATTAGGATATGACTGTCTGGTTGAAACACGTTTTACTAAGTCAGGTGGTAAAACTAAGGCTTTAATTTGATCGATAGCGTGCTCATCATGAGTATCCATAATACTAGCCTTCATCTCACCGTGTTCAGCAATATGTTTAGCTAAAGCTCTCACATCAACATTTTTAATCCCAGGGATTTTCAAACTGGTGATCCAGTCTTCAAAAGAGACTGAACCATCGACTGTTGAAAGACTGGAAGAACCAATTACTACCCCTTTGCATTGAGAATTGATAGATTCATAAAAATCACGATTAATTCCTGAGTTACCAACAGATGGAATTGTGAACGCTAAAATCTGACCTTCAGTATCAGGATCAGTGACGGATTGCTCAATTCCAGTACGATTATTTGATATTACCAGTTGTCCTGTGGTAATGATAGAAGATCCAAACCCCTCACCAGGAAACACGGTTCCATCTTCTAAAATTAAATAACGTTTCATTTAAAGCAACTCCCTCAAAATATTTATTCGATTTCGATTTTATCCTCGCCATCGATTTCTTTCATTGACACTTTAATCTTTTCTTTTTGAGAAGTTGGGATATTTTTACCAACAAAATCAGCACGAATAGGTAATTCGCGGTGACCACGATCGACTAAAACCGCCAACGAGATTTTCTTGGGACGACCAACGCTCATCAAGGCATCCATAGCTGCACGAATCGTTCTACCAGTATAAAGTACGTCATCAGTCAAAATAACATGTTTATTATTTATATCAATATCTAATGGTTCCGCTTTTACAGTTGAGATATCCTTTTCCTCATGTGTTTGGTCATCACGATATGGTGTGATATCCAATTCAGCCACAGGAATACTAATGTTTTCCAATTGTTTCAATCTTGACTCGATTCGATGGGCAACATAAACACCGCGTGTTTTAATACCCACTAAAACTAAGTCATCAATACCTTTATTTCTTTCAATAATTTCATAAGTGATTCGGGTCAATGCACGAGTCATCGTTTGACCATCAATAATTTCTTTCGCCATAAATTTCCCTACTTTCAAAAAAGCACTCACAAAGTGAGTGCTTTAATATATTTATAATCGCACACAATTCTATTTTTTAGATTATAGCATGAGATTACGGCTGTCAATGTCGTAATTTTGCTAGTGTATCTAAGAATATCTTTGGTGGCTCTACCGAAAATTCCATCCATTTGTTTGTCCGTGGATGAACGAAACCTAATATCTTGGCATGTAAGAATTGTCCCTTACCAGGTAAGGTGTTCTTAGGTCCGTATAAAGGATCGCCCGCAACGGGATGACCAATGTATTGCATATGAACTCTAATTTGATGTGTTCGACCAGTTTCTAGTTTTAACTTTAAGAGTGAATAATTTTCAAATTGTTCTAAAACAGTAAAATGAGTTACCGCATGACGACCATCTTCAATAACAGCCTGCTTCTTACGATCAACTTTCGAACGACCCAAAGGTGCGTTGATCTTACCAGTTTTTTCTTTGAAATTACCATGGACAATGGCTACATATTCACGAAGGTTACTTTTTTCCTTTAATTGCTTCATCAGCGATTGTTTGGCCAAATTATTTTTAGCAATCATCAAGAGGCCTGATGTATCTTTGTCGATTCGATGAACAATACCTGGACGAATAACGTCGTCATCATTGATTTGACAATGATACAAAATTGCATTGACCAAAGTCTTATCCGGATGACCAGCAGCAGGATGAACTACCATCCCTTGAGGCTTGTTAACGACAATGACGTCATCATCTTCGTATACTACCTCTATAGGAATATTTTCCGGAACAGCTTTAATTGGTTCTTCTTCAGGTACATTAACTAAAATTTTATCGCCAGTTTTCAACTTTGTACCAGTTTTACTAACTGGTTCATTATTGACTAAAACATTACCATCTTTGATAAACTTTTGAAGTTGTGAACGTGTCAAATCAGTGATTTGTTCGCTCAAAAAAGCATCTAAACGAGCCTTCTTAGGTTCGTTATATTCTAAATTATAGGAATTACTTATTATTTTTCTCACCTGCTACTTGGATAATCAGTGACAACACGATTAAAATAACGCCCACCGTGATATAAGTGTCAGCTAAATTAAAGATTGGAAAATTGATAAAGTCAAGATTGAACATATCAACCACGAAATGTCTGGTAAATCGATCAATGGCATTACCAACTGTCCCTGCTAATAAGCATATCAAAGAAAATCGATAAAGATAATCTTTTTTATCTGCTTTAACAAATAAATATACTAACACGATTACCGCAATAATTGTAACTAAGTAAAAGAAAAGCATTTTCCCCTCAAGCATACTCCAGGCAGCACCAGTATTGGTGATATGCGTTAGAGATAAAACTCCGGGAATAAAATCATGAACTGTCATTGGTGCAATATTATTTGTTACGAAATATTTTAGGCCTTGATCACCAGCGACTAAGACTGCAAACAGCAGCCAATAAATCAACTGCACTAGAATAAGCCTCCAATAGTTCCCTCGTTGTCGACATCCATACCTAAAGCGGCCGGTTTCTTTGGAAGTCCTGGCATTGTCATCACGTTACCAGTTAGAACAACAACAAAACCTGCACCTAACTTAGGTACGATATCAGTTACATGTAAAGTAAAGTCACGTGGTGAACCAAGTTGTTTAGGATCATCACTCAATGAATACTGAGTCTTAGCGATACAGACTGGTAAATCATCCCAAGCTTGATCTTTCAGAATTTGAAGTTGCTTACGTGCTTTGGCACTGTATTCAACGTTGTTAGCTCCGTAAACTTCTGAAGCAATCGTAGCAATCTTAGCTTCGGTTGTTTCCTCGTCTTCATAAAGACGTGTATAGTTAGACTCTTTTTCAGTGGCTTTAATAACTGCTTTGGCTAAAGCTTGGCCACCTTTACTACCTTTGTGGTGAATTTCAGCTAGTTCTACATCTACGCCAACTTCGTCACACAATGATCTTAATAATTTGATTTCATTCTCAGTATCAGTTTCAAATTCATTAATCCCGACAACTACTGGAATATGGTAATAACGCATATTATGAATATGACGTTTCAAGTTCTTAAATCCTAAGTTTAGGGCATTTAAGTCTTCGTTCTTAATGTCATCAAGTTTTTGGCCACCGTTATACTTCAAGGCACGAACTGTTGCCACAATAACAATGGCATTAGGTGCATGATTTAATCTTGGAGTTACGATGTCTAGGAACTTCTCACCACCAAGGTCAGCCCCAAAGCCAGCTTCAGTAATAGCGTAATCCCCTAGCTTCATAGCAAGTTTTGTAGCCAAAATACTGTTACATCCATGAGCAATATTAGCAAATGGACCACCATGGATGATTGCTGGGGTATTTTCTAGTGTTTGAACCAAATTAGGTTTCAAAGCATCCTTTAATAGAACTGTAATAGCACCTTCAACGTGTAAATCACGGACAAAAATAGGTTTCTTGTCATATGTGTAGGCGATTAAGATGCTTGAGATACGTTCTTTCAAATCATCGATATCTTGTGCCAAACAAAGTACAGCCATTAATTCACTAGCAACAGTGATTTCAAAATGGTCTTCACGAGGAACGGAACTGAATGGTCCACCAAGACCAATAACGATATTTCTTAGTGAACGATCATTAATATCTAAAGCACGCTTCCAAACGATTCTTCTAGGATCGATGTTTAGTGCATTTCCTTGGTGAACATGATTATCAATCAAAGCAGCTAAGGTATTAACTGCACTAGTTAAAGCATGCATATCACCCGTAAAGTGCAAGTTGATATCTTCCATTGGAACAACTTGGGCATAACCACCACCGGTAGCTCCACCTTTCATCCCCATAACTGGTCCAAGAGATGGCTCACGAAGAGCTAAAACAGCTTTCTTACCAAGTGATTGTAAAGAATCAGCTAAACCGATAGCCATGGTTGATTTACCTTCACCAGCTGGAGTTGGATTGATTGATGTAACAAGAATTAACTTTCCATCATCCTTCTCCATACTCTTAACAATGCTACGACCAGAAAACTTAGCTTTGTAGTGACCATATGGTTCAATATCATCTGATGTTAAACCGATTTTACTAGCAATTTCGTTAATATTTTTCATCTTATCATGCTCATTGATTTGAGCGATTTCGATATCACTTGGAAATGACATTGCTTTCACCTGCTTCTTTTTTAATTATATTTAAAATTCCCTTAGTAGAAGTAATCCTAAATGGAAAGAAATCACGATTCTTAAAATCGAATTCCATAGTCCATTTATTATTCGCCCTAATCTTAACATCGGTATGTTTAAATGTCCGAGTCTTATAGTATGGTTCCTTGATGATTACTTGGTCTGTTGTTATGCTAACCCAAGAGTTAGCGATAATATAAAAGACGTATACTCCATCAATGATCCAAATTAAAAACGGAATAACACTGAACGCCATGATCTCTAACTGCAAAATGATTCCCAAACATGCAAGACTCAATGCAATTGACCACATAATAATTCCCCATGCGCCAGTTGGTTGAACAAAATGTTTCTTTGACATAATTTCTCCTGAAAGGTTCTAAATAATATGATTAAATTGTACACCGACGCTGGATTAAATACTAATCTAAATCTTGGTGTAGTAGCCTTCGTTATAAGGTGTAATGAAAAAACTTATAAAGAGGCACTACATCAGGATAACACCGATAACCATTACTTGGAATTTTTGGCATTAAAAATTGCCCTCCAAAAGATTATAAACGAACATTGGAATAATGAGATAATTTTAATTCATTCTGATAGCCAAATTGTGATAGACAGTTTGGATAAAAATTATTCGAAACACTATCAACCGATATTAGATGACATTTTAAATGAGCTGGATAAATTTCCAGGATACTTTGCCAAACATATTGCGGATAAAGACAATGGTGCGGCACACGCACTGGTTCATCAAAAAATGTTAAATATTCGAAAACATGGTGATAAATAGTTTCTGATTTTCACAATCTGTGCTACTATAAAAACGTTTTCAATTCAAGAGGAGGTTTTCCTTATGTACTATGTTGTGATGAAAGACCGCGATATTCGTGATAACCTGGCTACTGAACAATATTTGATGAACAATGTGAAATTCGATGAACCATTGGTACTTTTTTACATTGAAAAACCATGTATCATTGTGGGGCGGAATCAAAATACTATTGAAGAAATCAATAGCGACTATATCAAGGACAATAATATTACTGTAACACGTCGTATTTCTGGTGGTGGTGCTGTTTATCAAGACCTTGGTAATCTTTGCTTTAGTTTTGTGGTCGATTCCGATGATAAGAACTTTGGTGATTTCAAATCATTTACACAACCAATTATCGATGCATTGCACCAAATGGGTGCTACTACAGCCGAAGTTTCTGGTCGAAATGATTTACTAGTTGATGGCAAGAAGTTCTCTGGTAATGCAATGTACTCAAGAAATGGTAAGACATTCTCACATGGAACATTATCACTTGACGTTGATCTAGACGTCCTAACTAAGGCCTTACATGTCCAAAAGGATAAAATTGCATCTAAGGGTATTAAGTCAATTCGTAGTCGTGTAACTAATTTACGTCCCTACTTGGCTCCAGAGTACCAAAATCTAACAACTGAGCAATTCCGTGACCGTTTGTTATTGGAGTTATTCCATGCCAATAGTTTGGATGAAATCAAAGATCATGAATACATTGTTTCAGCAGATCAACAAAAAGAAATTGATAAAATTAAAGAACAATATTATTACAACTGGGATTGGGTCTACGGTAAATCCCCTGCCTTTACTGCCAAACAAAGAAAACATTTTGATATGGGTACAGTTGATGTCCGTTACAATATTGTTGGCGGAAAAGTTGAAAATGTTGAAATTTATGGTGACTTCTTCGGTATGAAGGATGTTAACGACATTAAGAAAAAATTAGTAAATATTAAATTTGATCGTGATGAAATTTTGAAGGTTCTTAACGAATTCAATTTAGATGATTACTTCAAGGGTATCCCTGAAGAAGAATTAGGTAAGCTATTTACTCCTTAATCGCTAAATTTAAGCAGAATTCTCTAAAAAAGCAGGCTGAGAAAAATTATTCTCAACCTGCTTTTTATTTTTGGTATGATTATCATTATTGAGGAGAAAAAAATGATTAATGAAATTATATTAAATCAAGGCGTGAAATTGGTCGATGTGCATTCAACCAATGACTTGAATGATACTGATCGTGCCATCTTGATTGAAAAATATGCTTTAACAAACGAAATCCTAGATTATGCTGATGATGAAAATGAACGAGCTCGGTTTGAATACGACGAGATTACCGATACTTACCTAATGGTTTATAACGTCCAAAATGAAAATAATAAAATAGCCGATATTTCACAACGAGTTTTACCAATTTCCTTTGCCATTAAAGATGAACAGCTATTTCTGTTTACCAACGATGCCACTCATTATTTAAAGGACTATTTATTGGCAGCTAAGGATCACTTAAAACCAGAAGCCCAAAAAGAAATTTGGGAGTTTATTTTCAATACGCTTGATCAGATCTCGAGCGATTACAGTGACCAGATTAGTGAGACTGATGTCCAGCGTAACCATATTCAAGCTTTAATTAAGAAGCACCATTCATCTGAAAGACAAATTTTGGACTTAGCTGATTTAGAAGATTTAACTACTTACCTCAATACCGCGATTAATGGAAATTTAACAGTCATTAAACAATTAGAATTAATTTCTACCGGTAACGTCAAGAGTTTACATTTAAATAAAGCAGCTCGCGAACATTTACACGATTCCTTGATTGAAATTGAACAAATCAAAAATCAAGTTGACTTGACGTCTGATATCATTGATCGAATTTCTAATACCTACAATAATATTTTGAATAATAGAACAAATACGACCATGAAAGTACTGACAATTTACACAATTGTTCTCAGTATTCCCACGATCGTATCAGGCTTTTACGGGATGAATATGAAATTACCAGTTGCTGACCAAGGATGGTCATGGATTTTTTCATTAATCGTCACGATTGTTATTATTTTAGTCATTCTCTGGGATTTACACCGGCGTGATAGTCTTTAGTGCTTTTTAGCCCAGTATTGATAAAGATCAGTTCTCAATGAACCATTATACAATTTACGTTTCTTTGTAGCTTTTGAACCGTAATATTGTTCAAACTCAGTATCACTAGTCAAAATATACTTATTCCAAGTGGGGGCAGTCGCAAAGACTTCTCCCATTTCTTTGTATAGACGACGAACATTTTCCATATCACTCATTCGTTGACCATATGGAGGGTTAGTAATAATCGTTCCATACTCCCCTTCAATCTTTAGATCCTTCACGGCAACTTGTTTAAAACGAATATCATGTAAAACGCCGGCATCATGAGCATTTAGTTTAGCGACGTCAATCATTGAACCATCAATATCACTCGCAAAGATATCTAAGTCGATGTCATTTTTGACACCAGCTTTGGCTTCTTCTTTTAAGTTTTCCAAAATCTTATCATCAAACCAATCAAAATTTTCAAATAAGAAATGACGTTGGATACCAGGAGCAATATTTTTGGCCATGCGGGCAGCTTCAATAGCAATTGTTCCAGAACCAGTCGTTGGATCCATAAATGGATCTTCTTCAGGATGCCAAACAGTTAGTAAAATCATGGCAGCCGCAAAATTTTCCTTCAAAGGAGCAGCACCGTGTTCAATTCGGTAGCCACGTTTATATAAAGATTCACCAGTTGTATCAAGTGTTACTTCGACAACATCTTTATGGATTCTTGTTTCAATTTGAAATTTTGCACCAGTTTCAGGCAAACGACCACGGCGCATAAATACGTCAGCCATTTTGTTAACGATGGCCTTTTTGGTAATCGCTTGAATGTCACGTTCTGAATGTAATTGTGACTTGACCGTTCTAGCTTTGATTGGGAAAGCTGCATTCAATGGCAACCAGTTGTCCCAGTCGATAGCGTAAACTTTATCAAATAGCTCTTCAAAAGTCGTGGCTTTAAAAGTACCAATCAAAATTTTAATTCGATCAGCACTACGTAGCCATAAATTGGCCTTGGCGATATCTTCATATTCACCCTCGAAGTAAACCTTGCCATTTTCAGTTTTAGTTTCGTATCCTAAATTTTGTAATTCTTTTGCAGTTATAGCTTCAAAACCGCTTGACATCGTTGCAATTAATTTCATATTGCTCCTCTATTTGTTTTTAATTTTATGCTGCCTTTGGGAACTGAATTTTTGGTTCCTTTGGCTGATTTGTTCTTCGTTTTTTGATAAATAATTGAATAGTTTGAGTATTGCAGTGTAAACTCCACTGTTTTTGTATTGTATGACTATGTCATAATAACACGTTATTCGTGACTTTTAAGTGTGAAAATAGAATGTTTACCTAATTTTTTGTATAAAAAAAGGACGAACAAGTCGTCCCTCTGCCTCGATAAACTCCTATAAGCCACGTTTTGTCCAAGTAATAGGTTGGCGACCTATTACCATAAGTAATCATCTATCTACAATTAAGCCTTCACAGTAGATTCATTTCTCGTTATGAAGCGCCCCTACCAAAGTTTGGGTTGCCCGCTTGCGGGGTTTACCTCGTTCCACCATTGCAATTTCTCACAATAATACGTCTCTGTGGCACTTTCAAGCTAGTTACACATAGCTAAAAGCCTTAGTGCTTTCGCTGCCGTTACCTCCGAAAAGGTACCTTGGCTTATTGGGCCAAGCACAAACACTGCAAGCATCTCAGCTCGCGCGGGCGTGGACTTTCCTCAGCCTAGATAACTAGACCGCGATCACTCGTAATTTACCGACTTGAATAGTATACACTAAAATCAAAATAATGTGTATGAATTATTAAAAAAAATTTGATTTGGGTGGATTTGGCAATAAAATTTCTTATTGGCGACCGCCTCCAGGAGCAAGAAAATCTGGTCGCTGTGGGGACCGCCGAAAGCCAAGGTCTTTCGGCTCGACTTTGAACCTCGCAAAGTACGCGAGTTTCAAAGCTCGTCCCGTGGTGTAAGCACTAAAGTGCTAACGCCACCTTCACAGCGACCAGATTTTCTTGCTCCTTCCGGCTAGTTTATTCGTTGGTTGATAGAAATAGTAAAGAAATATTTACTGATTCTATATATTCTAAACGTATGAAGTTCTAGAAATTTAAAGGATTAACCCTTTAGTAATATGAAGGTATTATGCCTGTTAGAATTGGAATTGCTCAATATGATACCTTTAACATTACACATTTTTTAAATTATAAAAAGAATTAGTCGGAAGAGCAGAGCAACAGTTTTCCCAATCAAAAAAAAGTGTAAACATTCCCCCACGATAAAGCAGGAAAATATTTACACTATTTATCAAGAATCAATACTCTAAAATTGGTTCATATTGTTGTTAGAATTATTGAAGTTTCCATTAAAGTTACCTTGTCCTTGGTTTGAACCGTTGTTCATTGGACGATTTGGTTGAAAAGTATTAGGATTGTTAAAATTGTTATTCATTGATTGTTGGTTTTGATTCATACCGGGATTAATTTCAGTATGGCCACTTTCAACGCCTGCGTGGTTATTCATATTACTTGGGTTTGGTACTACGGCTGAAGCAAATTGTTTAGATTCATGATCTTCAGGCAAACCATTTGAAAAGTCGCGACCAAAGACACGTTTTTCAAGATTTGAAATACGCTTTAAAATATCGTAATTAGTTGAGGACTCTGCAGTAGCACTCATAGCTGGCTTTTGTTGAGGTCTCATACGATTATTTTGTCTTGGTTGTTGAAAATTTTGGGCAGCATTACCTGTATTGCCAGCTCCAGCATTACGAGCTTGCATTAAACGTTCGTTTTCAGACTTCAATTGACTGATTTCGTTGGAGAAAGTTTCGTAATCCTTGATAATTCCATCTAAGAATTGGTCAACTTCTGTAGGATCATAACCACGCATCTTAGTCTTGAACTCTTTTTGTAAAATATCGTTTGGTTGATAATTTAGTGAAACATCGTTACCATTACCATTTTGTTGATTCATTCCATTCATGTTATTCATCATTAAACACCCCAGTGTTAATTATTGTCGATTTATCTCATACCTTAGTTATCATATAACATATTAGCAAAATCCTGCATAGAATCAAAATCAATTAGTTCCAACTGATAATCATTGCCACGATCTTGATAATCTTTGATAGCCTCGTAGTCATATTTGGGCTTACCTCCACTATCGGGATCATAAAAAATCAATGCTCCATCAGTATGTTCTAGCATAAAACCTTGCCATAACTTCAGTTGTCTAGGACTATGATAACTCATATTCGTGATTTTATTGACATAGTCAGCATTTCTTAAAAAAACATTTAACAATGCCTGATTATTTTCGTTCCACTGACTACCAAATTCAGCGAACGGTAACATCACTGCATGCTTAATATTATAGTCTTTTTTCTGAACTTCTTGTACTGCTTTACCGATTATTTGTTCAGTACCCATTTGAGCTCCGGTTAAGATCCATTCGGTACCGTCTTCAGCATAATTCGTAATTCGTTGTTCAAAAAAGTCTTGAATAACTTTAGCTTTTGGGTCATTATCTTTAAAAATACCTAACTCATAAGAGCGGTACCCAGTGATCCATAAATTTTTAATCATAAAGAATCTCCCCAATAATTAATATCTTTGCCATCATGGTATAATTTGCACAGTAGGAGTTGATATTTTGAAAATAAACTACCCCGACGGACGAATTTTCAACAGTCCGTCAAAACCTTCTTCAAAGGTATCCACTAACACGACCGCCAAAAAGAAATTGATTTTTGGTGATCGGGGGATGACTTTAGAAGAAGAAATCAATGAAAGTAACAAGTACTATCGAAGTCATGAAGTCGCTGTAATTTATAAAAAACCAACACCAATTCAAATTGTAAAAGTCGACTATCCGAAACGAAGTCGTGCTGTGATAAAGGAAGCCTATTTTAGACAAGCTTCAACTACAGATTACAATGGCGTTTATAATGGTTACTACGTTGACTTTGAAGCTAAGGAAACTAAGAATAAAAATACCTTTCCATTGAAAAATTTCCATCAGCATCAAATTGATCATCTTCGGATGTGTCAAAAGCAAGGTGGCATCTGTTTTGTTATTATAAAATACGTAACATTAAAACGCTATTTTGTTATGCCCGCAGATAACCTCTTTCATCATTGGGATGCGCAAAATCATGAGGGTGCCAAATCAATTCAATTACAAGATATTATCAATTGTTCGATTGAAATTAAGGCTAATTACGACCCCACTCTACCCTACATTGATGCCGTACAACAACTCATAGAAAGTGGGAAGGAGAAATAATGAACAATAAAAACATCTTCACCTTCAAAAATATTTTTAAATGGATTGCTTCAATTATTGCCGTTTTGGCTGGAATATTTTTGTTTGTCTTCATCTACTACGCATTCAGTGCCCCAGCTGTGAGCCAGGAAAATCTTCAAAGTGGTGGTTCTTCAACAATTGTTGATTCTTCAGGTAAAACCATTGCCTCTTTAGGTGACAATAAACGAAATTACGCTACGATTGATAAGGTCCCACAGACGATGCAAGATGCTGTGGTCTCGATTGAAGATAAAAACTTCTATAATGAGCCTTTAGGAGTTGACCCGATCAGAATTGCTAAGTCGGCTTTTAATAACGTCACCAAAGGAACACTTCAAGGTGGAAGTACGTTGACGCAACAATTGATCAAGTTGACCGTTTTTTCAACTGATACTAAAGATCAAACTTTTAAACGTAAAATGCAAGAAGCTTGGCTGGCCATGCGTGTCAGTCAAAAATTCTCTAAACAACAGATTTTGGAATTTTATATCAATAAAGTTTATCTAAATAACGGTATCTATGGGATGGAAACAGGTGCAAAATACTACTACGGTAAGACTTTGAAACAATTAACACTACCTGAAATGGCAATGTTAGCCGGTTTACCAAATGCACCAAGTAATTACGATCCGTATACTCACCCAACTGAATCAAAGCAACGTCGTGATTTAGTTATTACTTCTATGTACAACAATAATAAGATTACTAAAGCTCAGGCAGATGCAGCTATCAACACGCCCATCAGTACTGGTTTACAACCTTATAAGAAAGTAAGCAACAGTAATAATACTAAACGGATTGTTTCCGACCCTTATATCAAGGAAGCTATTACCGAAGTTAAGAAAAAGGGCTTTGATCCATACCGTGACAATTTAAAAATCACTGTCAATATGGATTATGATGCTCAAAAACGTCTTTACAACATTGTTAACTCGTACAACTATGTTCAGTTCCCTGATTCTAAGATGCAAGTCGGAGCTTCAATCGTTAACCCTAACAACGGTAAAGTTGTCGCAATGATCGGTGGCCGTAATTTAGGTGATATTCAATTTGGTCTAAATCGTGCCGTGCAAACTGGTCGTAGTAATGGTTCAACCATGAAACCTATTTTGGACTATGGTCCAGCCATTGAATACTTGAATTGGTCAACCTATCACCAAGTTGATGATTCCGAGTACACATATCCTGGTACTAATATTCAATTGAAAGACTGGGATGAACAATACGAGGGTGAAATGAGTATGCGTAAAGCATTAGTAAATTCTCGTAATGTCCCAGCCATTAAAACTTTATCTGCCGTTGGCTTTACTCAGGCAAAAGGTTTTGCTAAAAAGTTAGGCATCACAATCGGTAGTGACGAAGGATTGTCAGCTGGTATCGGTAGTAAAGTATCTTCCCTTCAAGGAGCTTCAGCTTATGCAGCCTTCTCAAATGGTGGTACTTACTACAAGCCATACTACGTTGCTAAAATTGAAACAGCCGATGGTTTAGTTCATAACTACAGTAAGTCTGGCAAAGAAGCCATGAAAGATTCAACTGCATATATGATTACCGATATGTTGAAGGGTGTCCCTGCTACTTACGCTACATATGCCAATATCTCTGGCTTACATCAAGCTGGTAAAACAGGTACAACTAACTATTCTTCTGAGGCAATTGCTACTAACCCTGCGTTAAGTGGTACAGCAATGGATTCATGGTACAACGGTTATACAAAGAATTACTCAATGAGTGTTTGGACCGGCTATGATTCACCAAACCAAAGTGGTATTTCCTCGACTTATCAATCAGTCGCTGGGAAAATCTACAAGGCTGAAATGAGTTACTTAGCCAACCAAACTAATAGTAATCCTAATTGGAAGAAACCTAGTTCAGTCGTTTCAGCAATGATTAAGAATTCGAGTTCAACGACTCCAATTGTTGCTTCACCAAGTTCTAGCCCATCATCATATACAAGAGAACTCTTTGTTAAGGGACATGCACCATATAATCCTTATAAAGATTCTGACTATAGTACAAGCAGTGCTTCGAGTTCAAGCAGTAATTCAGCCACGACAAGCCGTCCTTCAAGTAGCAGTTCTGAGTCAAGTGATGAAGAAAATGATACAAGTTCGGACAGTAGTACTGAAACAGGTACTGGTTCAGATAAAGAGAATTCAACTAACAGTGATTCCAATACATCTGAAAACAATACCAACAATAATACTAATACTGGAAACTCAAATTCCAATAATGGTAACAGTGGTTCAACTAATAACAACAATAACGGAAGTACCGGTGGTAATAATGGCAACACTGGTGGATCAACTGGCGATAATAGTTCCAATGGCGGTGGTTCGTCTGATGGCGGAACGACTGGTAATACTGGTGGTTCTTCAACAAACAGTGGCGCTTCTACTAACGGTTCTTCAACAAGCGAATAGAGCAAAATAATTTTAAAAGTTTAGCCAAAATGGTTCTCTTTTTCAATGTTGGTTATAGACTCAACTACGGAAATAGGGCAGATAAATTTTCATTTATCTACCCTATTTTTTTTATATTCTAACAAAAGATTGAAAGTTTCCAAATGTACTTTAAGTCTTGGTACTCTAGTCTTTATTGACGAAAAAAAGTAGTCAAGCTTACGATGTGATACTCAGATTTATTTAAAACAACGAATAGACTAGCCGGAAGGAGCCAGAAAATTAGATTGCTGTGAAGGTGGCGTTGGCGCTTCAGCGCCTACACCACGGGACGAGTTTTGAAATTCGCGTGCTTTGCGAAGTTCAAAATCGAGATTGGAGACCGTACTTTGGCTCCAATCGGTCCCCACAGCAATCTAGTTTTGTGGCTCCTGGAGGCGGCCCACTACCATTTTCACAGTATATTTATCTTTCAACCTTTAGATTCGTTAATCTTATTTAATTTATCGCATTCGATTATTAGCTGATTTGTTTCCTTAGCAGGGTCCAGTTTCATCGAATATTTTCTTCCATACTCAATCATCGTATGATGCGCTTGGTGTAATTCCTCTGGAGGCATTACGCTGACAATCTTCTTTTCAACTTGCAATGGATTCGCTTTTTGATCAACAAAGTGGAGTCGTTTAGAAATAGCTGAGACATGTGTATCGACTGCAAAAGTTGGTTGATTGAATACATCACTTAAAACTACATTGGCAGTTTTTCTACCAGCACCGGGCAAGGCCATAATCCCCTGTCTAGTTTCGGGCACAATATCATTTAACTCCTCATGAACCACACGAGCCGTTTTAATGATGTTTTTAGCTTTGTTATGGAATAGGCCAACGCTCTTAATAATTTGCTCCACGTCGGAAATATCAGCATCCATGAGATCTTCGGGACGTGGATACTTTTCAAACAGGATCGGTGTAACTTTATTGACTGAAACATCAGTTGCTTGAGCGCTCAAAATTACTGACACTAAATATTGAAATGGTGTTCTTGAATCTAATGAAGGACCTACTGGTCCAATATCTTCTTCCATCTGGCGAATGGCCCAGACTATTTGATCATCTTTTAACATTAATATCCCAACTTCTTTCGACGTTCTTGTAATTGTTCTGCTGACTTAATATTACTCTTTTCCCAACTAATGAGAATGCGATCCATATACTTTAATGAATATGCTTGATTCAAAACAGCCTCTCGAAGTGATAAATCAATCAAATCAATGCTGTAATGGTCGTCATCGATCCATTGATGGATTTGTTCCTGCTCAATTGGCGAAATGGGTCGGCCAAATTCAACTTCGATTTTTTTAAATAATTCTTCCGTATCTGACATTAATTTGTCTTGATGATTAGAATTTTGTTTTTGTTCCAAGAGATTTTTAATGCGGTGAAATATTGGGGTTAATGAATAAATATCTCGCTGCTGGTGGTGATCAATGACCGTCTTTAATTCGATAATCCCCAATTTGATCATTCCTTGGATAATCGCGTAAATACTAGTTTCATCAAGGCCCGTATCAGCAGCTAAGTCTTTGGCCATTGGAAAAGTATTTCCTTGCTGTGCGTACATTGTGAGCGCCAAATAGACAACTAGATCCTTTTCCGTCATACCCAAATTATGATAATTTTTCAAAATCAAGTTATTGATGTTAGTGCTACCACTTTCCACAAAACTATTAAATAATTCATCATTCATATTAATTACTCCAGTGAATAAAAAAAGCCCGAGAAAACAAATAATCTCGACTTTTTTAAATTTTGATTGTCATCCTACGTTGTGAGAGCTTCCACATGGCATGAGTTTCACGACATGTGGAAGCTCTCACAACGGCTGACTTTATTAGTTAAATATTGTTAATAATCTGAAGGCTCTTACCTGTTCGAAAATCAATCAAGTTATAGCCAATACTGCCATTCTTCTTCTGAAATGCAACTTCCCAAGTTGGTTTGTTTTTATACAAGCCAAGATTGATGTGCAAAATCTTTTTGGCATTATATTTAGCGGCAACGGTATCAATGACTGTTTGACGAACTGGAGCGTCATTTTTGTTAAAAATATCAGTTTTACCGCTTTTAGCATTAATAATGATATAGCGGTATTTCTCCCCTTTTGTCAAACCACCAACTGAATAATATTGTTTATCACGAGTATAGTTACCAAAATAATCTGGTTGAACGATACCCGCTTTTTCTTTGGCAATATCATTAGCTTGTGACTTGGCACTTGAATATGGAGCAAACGATAAATTCAAATAAGTTAACGCTGAAACCACTGCTAATGCAATCAAAGATATGGTCAATAAGACTTTTGTACTTCTGCTCATAATACGTCCTTTTTAGTTAACAAAAATAATATAATGCAATTCAACTAAAGATTGAAAATTAAATATGTTGTGTCGTCCGCCTCCAGGAACCAGAAAATTTGGTTGCTGTGGGGACCGACGAAAGCCAAGGTCTTTCGTCTCGATTTTGAACTTCACCAGGAACGCGAATTTCAAAAATCGTCCCGTGGTGTAAGGGATAAATCCCTAACGCCACCTTCATGGCAACCCAATTTTCTGGTTCCTTCCGGCTAATTTATTCTGTACTTTGAATAAGTCGTAAGTAAATATTGTAGCTTTGACTATTTTAGTGTCAATAACGACTATAACGCCATTAAATCATACTGGTAATTTTTCAACCTTTAGTTGGTACTACACGTTAGTATAGCAATCTTTTAATCTAATTCAAAAACTCATTTATATCTTTTTTAATTAAATCCATATCTTCATTGATTACTGGTAATCCCTTTGGTAGTGAATCAAGAATCGTTTTACCGTAACTCTTAGTTAAAATTCTGTTATCCAGCAGTAAAATAACTCCACGATCGGTTGGTGTTCTAATCAAACGACCTAGACCTTGGCGTAATTGCAAGATGGCATTTGGTAAGGAATCAACTTTGAAAACATTCATGTCTTGTTGTTTCAAAATGTCTTGTTTAATTTTGACATCAGGCTGTTCAGGGGATTCAAATGGGATTCTCGTCACAATTAAAATTTCCAAAACCTTCTTAGGGAAATCGACCCCTTCCCAGAATGAATTAGCTCCTAATAAAACTGAGCGACGACCGATAGCAAATCGTTTCTTGATTTTTTCGTTCGAACCCGTAACGCCTTGTGCCAAGATTTCCCATTTTTCTTTGACATCTGTTCCCATTAATCGTTCGTAAACTTTACTTAAAGTATTTAAAGAATTAAATAAGATCATCGTTTGGTGGTCCAAATTATCCAAAATATCAACGATATAATTTGTAACCATGTCAAAGTATTCTTCACTCGAAAGTGTCTGAATATCAGGCAGATTAGCTGGTAAATAAATCTTACTATTCTTGGAAATACTGTTGGTGTCAGGCAAGATAACCATTTGGTTGATTTGATTCTGATTGAGTTGCGTATCCAAAATGAAATGTGAAAAATCTTTTTGAATCGTAATTGCGGCCCCAATAGCAAAGATTTGACTAAATTGGTCGGTCGTCGCTTCAATCAATCCACGAATATCATACTGACGCCAACTGATTTTCAAAGTTTTAGGATCATAGTAATTTCTCATATCAAGTTGGATTCCAAACTTATCGTCAGAACTTTGTAAAGCCTGTAACAGTTCATCTAAGTTCTTCAATACGGTTTCTAATTTACTATTTTCAATCGTTAGGTTAGAAATCACTTTAGATAATTCAACTGAGATGAAATTCTTTTGAAAATTATATTGATCAAACAGTGTTTCTACTCGATTTGAAATCAATGACAATTCAACAATTAGATCGGATAACAATTCAATTAAGGCCTTATTATCTTTTCCGAATTCATTGCTACTATCCAAAATCGAAATAAAATTCTCCCGATCTTTGAAACGAACTTTATTGCGGATATAATTTCCAAAAATATTATATTCCAAGCGTTCCATCAGTTCATCGACAGCTTCAAAATGGGTCTCCATACTTTGAAGGTCTTGATAATTCCACAACTGAGTTGTTACTTCAGTAAACGCATAACGCAAAGTCACTCGGTTTTGATAAAGAATGTCACTGATCTTCTTGATGTATTCATTCAACTGTAAGAAATCTATTGTTGGAGAACTAGCATCCCGTAAGCTACCCGCAAAGTGATTAGCTTCATCAATAACCAAATAAGAATTACCACCCCAAAATGGGCTATCTAAATGACGAGCTAAGAAAGATTGGTTGGTAACCAAGATTTTCGATTCCAAATAACGATTCTGCTGATAGAGCCAAAAATCATCATTACTAAAAATCGTATTTTCCTTAGGCTCACCGCGATGACGGATAATACTAAACAATGGACTATTATAATTAGTCAAATGTAGCTCACTTAAATCACCAGTGGTCGTCATTGTTAGCCACACAATAATTTTCATTTTCAAAATTGCCGTATGACTATGGAGGCGATAATTATCTAAGGCCTCATAAAAACGGTCTAAGTCGATAAAATTATAACTACTTTTAACAATTTCAGCGTGATAATTATTATGTGTCACTTGATTCAATAAGGGAATCGACTGTTCCAAAATTTGTTGCTGCAAGACTTTAGTTGTCGTCGCAATAACTAATTTTTGGTCACTGTTGACCAGATATGACAGTGGTAATAAGTAACCCAAAGTCTTACCTGCCCCAGTTGGTGCTTCAATCAAATTCCACTTTTTAACTTTATCTCGATGTTGACTAGTTTTGTAAATATTATCCATCAATTTTGATTGATTGACTCGATAATCCAAGACCCCATCAAGTAAGTTTTTCTTAGCCTCACGTGTTAGCGGATATTTAGTCGTATGATCAATTTGTTCACTGACGTGATAATCCTTTTTTCGCAAAACTAAGCCATTTTTTTCGAACAAATAAGCTGGTAGCACTTCACTTCGCGCCATTTGTTCACGTTCTTCTAAAGTTGTTTTAAAGACTAAATTCGTCTCCCGAATGGTATTTTTACCAAATTTGGTCAGCATGCGCAAAGTTTCTAGTGGTAACTGCTGAATCCGTTTTAAAATAATTAAAAATAATTCGGCGGTTACATGGGCATCACTATTAGCACTGTGCGGATTCTTATGAACAATGCTTAAATAATGCGTTAAATCTTGCAATTTATAACTGCTGATCGTTGGGAAGAGAATTTGCGATAATTCAACAGTATCGATAGCTTTGACATTCAGTTGATTCATTCCGATACGTTTAAGTTCACGATTTAAAAAGGTCAAATCAAAATTCACGTTATGTGCAATAAAAACTCGATTTTTTAAAAGTTTAAAAATATCAGGTGCAACTTCTTCAAATGTTGGTGAATCCTTAACATCATCATCACTCAAACCAGTTAAAGCAGTGATTCTACCAGGAATCGGAACTTTAGGATTGATTTTTTGATCATAAATATGTGTAATTTCACCATCTTCGATAAGGGCACAGCCGAATTGAATTATACGCCCGTTGTCATGCCAATTGGAATTGGTTGTCTCTAAATCAACAACAGCGTAAGAATTTTTCAAATCATTCACCTCTCATCTTCAGAATCCTTGAGATTAACAGCTTCGTTAGTCTTCAAGAAGTAAAGATATTTACCCTCCACGGGTTGATTTTTAATAGCAGAAATTGCTTCTGCATATAAATTGACTTGTCCGGAATACTTCGAAATTAAATCGTTATGATTTTGGGCTGTCACTCGATCAGTCTTATAATCAAAAATTACTATTCCGCTATCCAATTCAATCACACCATCAATAATACCATGAACTAATATTTTATCGTTAGTGGAATAGTCTTTGACGTCGGTTTTAAACAATTTTTCAGCAGGCATCAAAATTGAACATGGAAATTCGCGACTAACATGCTCGTGATTTTTAACAATCAATTGTCCCAACTTACTTTGATAAAAATCGGCTAAACTTTGACAGTTGATTTCTTGAGCTAATTCAGAAGTTAATAGTTTTTGATTAACCAAATCTTGTACTAACTCTTCAAAGTCAGCCAATGTTGGAGTTGTTTCAATATTAATTTTTTGAAGGACTAAGTGAGTGGCACTACCCACTTCAGCACTTGTTACCTTCTTTTTTTTCGTCAAAAACTGTGGCTTAGCAAATGAACCTAGATTATAACGTGATTTATCTTCAAATAAGTCTTCAGCCATGTTGTCATCATCAGGATCTGCAAATAAACCTTTGATTTCAGAAACTGACTGGTAGGCTGTGGTCTCAACAGCTTCTTGGTGTGGATACTGAAAATCCAAAATTCCAGCGACCGAATCCTTAAATGTCTGATTAATGTCTTCAGCATTTGTTTCCGGAATAATAATTTTGGGAGCTTCTTTTGCTACTTCTGAAACTGGAATTAAACGAAAGCGTAGTTTGATATCAGGATTATAGAACTCACGTGCATCAACCCCATTCAAAGTGCTCATACCAACTAAGTTTTGGAAATTACCCGCACCTAAACGTGCTGAGGCATTTATTAATTGATTTGTGGATGTCTTATCGAAGTCTTGATATAGCTTTGTTTCATCTTTAGTAAATCCAAACATGATCAGTTTTTGTTTGGCCCGAGTTAAAGCAACGTACAATAAACGCATTTCCTCGGAAACAGTGGAGATTTTCTTTTGGTTGCTAATGATACCACGCTGCATTGTCCGATATTGTAATCGAGTATCGTTATCGGCAATCGTAATCCCAATTCCCTTTTGGGCGTCAAAAACCGTATTAGAATTTACATCCCGTAAATTGAAATTCTTTCCCATATCCAAATAAATTACGATTGGAAATTCTAGCCCTTTAGAACCGTGGACTGTCATTACTTTAACTGTATCGTCGTTGGCTTCAATACTATTTGGTTGAGCCAAGTCTTTATTGAGGTCTTGCATCCGTTGGATAAAGCCGATGAATTGATGTAGCCCTTTAAAATTATTTTCTTCATAGGCGTTGGCGCGTTGATATAGTGCATGCAAATTGGCGGCTCGTTGTTTACCACCAGGCATTCCAGAAACATATTCCAATAAACCAGTTTCTTGATAAATTTTCCAGATTAATCGGGCAATACTATTCTTGTTGGCAAAATCACGATAATTTTCTAATTGAAGTAAGAAAGATTTGAGCTTGTTCTGAATATGCTCATCAGCTTCTTGATTGAGATACTTTTGAACTGCTGTGTAATACATATTTCGTTTATCAACTAGACGAATTTCCGCTAATTCTTCTTCATTTAAGCCGACAATTGGTGAACGTAAAACAGCAACTAGCGGGATATCTTGATAAGGATTGTCAACGATATTTAGCATGGCCATCATAATTTGTAATTCTGTGGTTTGGAAATAGTTTTGTGCATCGGTTACCATAACCGGAATATTAACTTTGGAAAAATAAGAAACAATATCCGTATTGTTATCACGTGTTCGCGCCAAAATAGCAATATCAGAATATTTCAAAGGTCGAATTTTTTCGGCGTCAGTTTCTTTATCCATTTTGCTGTCATAAATTTCAAAGCCACTGTCGATCAAATCTTGAATCCGTTTGGCTGCAGCTCCAATCAATGTTTTACGCTTGTTAATTTCTGCTTGATCACTCAGTTCATTTTCACCGTCCACAGTATTGACTGTATCCCCGGCTTTTTTAGGAGCTAAGTAAATATCAAATTCATTCACCGTATCAACCGTATCTGGGAAATTTGTTCCCGTGACTAATTTAGCCTTATCGTCATAATCGATATCACCAATTTGTTTATCAAAAATTCGTGTAAAGATTTGATTAACAAAGTCGTCAACTGCTTTGGATGAACGGAAATTTTTCGATAATTGAACTAATTCAGCATCATTGTCAGATTTTTGAAAACGGTCATATTTCTCAGTAAACAACCGTGGAGCAGCCTGGCGAAAACCATAAATTGATTGTTTGATATCACCAACCATGAAACGATGATTATTATCACTCGATAATAGATCTACAATCCGATCCTGCATTTCGTTAACATCTTGATATTCATCAATCATTAACTCATGGAAACGATTTTGATAATATTCTTGAGCAATCTTGCGATTATCAACTGCACCGGTCAAAATCGCAACTGCCTTGTGTTCCAAATCACTAAAGTCAAGGACGTGATTATTTGCCTTCAGATCAGCAAATTTTTTCATAAAACGACGTTCAACTTCAACTAATTTAGTAACTAGCTTGGCAGCAAGACGCAATGATTGATTGATCTCAGCTTCAGAACGCAAGAAATATGCTTCAACTAATTTATCTTGGCGAGTCTTAAACTCCTTGCCCATTCCTGCAGCAGCTTCCATAAAGCTAGTATCTTTGCCCTCTTTATCGGCAGCACGAACGGTGATTTTCTTTGCGTCAGTTTTAAAGTTGACGATTCTTTGACGTAATTCCTCAAATGATAATCCTGGTAAGTCTTCCTCTAGCTGAGCCAATTTTTCTTCGCGCTCATCAAAAACTGGAGCATAGGTACTAGCTAATTCGTCAGTGCTGATATAATCAATTGCTTCCAAATTGTATTGACGTAAATCATCGATACTTTGCTTAATTTGCGGGATAATTTCTTGCTTATAAAAATCCGTTTCAACAAAGCTATTTTCAAATTGATATGGTTTAACCAAATTGTCGAGCCATTGCTCAGTATCACGATTAGTAATCGCAAAATTGTACGTTTGAAAGACAATATCTTTCAGACCATCATCGGATCGATCATTCGTAAAGTTATTCGTTAATTCGATAAAGTCATTATCAGCTTTACTGTAATAATCATCTCGAATCAAATCATAAGCTTGTTCCTGAATAATCAACCTTTCCGTATCATCGCTCAACAAACGAAAGTTAGGATCTAAATCAATCACATAATAAAACTTTTTGATTACGCTCAAACAAAAAGCATGAATCGTACTGATATTAGCCATCGGCACGTGAAAAATTTGTTTTTGTAAATGACGTTTCATTTCCGCATCGGTCGTTTGATTAACGGCTTTTTTTAAGGATGTCAACAATCGTTCTTTCATTTCTTGTGCTGCGGCATCGGTAAAAGTTACCACTAATAAGTTTTCGATGTCTTCTGGTTGGTGAGTCTCATCCCCCTTTAGTTCTCGAAGGATTCGCTCAATTAAAATAGTCGTTTTCCCAGAACCGGCTGCGGCAGAAACCAAAATATCGTGCCCGCGGTTTTCAATTGCTTTTATTTGGTCGTCAGTCCATTTAGGCATCGTCTTCCACCTCCAAAATTTCAGCGATCTTGTCTAAAACATCTTCCTTATTGTAATTAATAATATCGTGATATTCATTTTCCGGTAACATGGCATCAAATTCAAAAATTGGTCGGTAATCACTGTATTGTAGGGCTGTCTTATTAGCATAACGATAAGGATTCAAGTTCAATTTACCTGAATAAATCTTTTCGCCAGCATTTTTGATTAAATGACGGTTGTAGTTAAGAATTCTAAAGAGATCATCGTCCGTAATGACATCCTTCTTACTAAAGCTAACGACTGGGGATTTGGAAGAACGCTTATCTTGTTTGGTTCGAGCTTCCAAATCAAAGTTATTCAACAGATCCTCATCATTTAATAAAATACCTTGTAATTTAAATTTGTTTAAAATTTGTTGCTGCAATGGCGTTCCTGATTTGGTCAGCTTGATGAATGGGTTCACGATATGTTCGTATAAAGCTCCACCAATTTTGATATCTTTGTTACCCGTCTGGAAACGATCCAAATTTTCGCTAACACTTTGAATGTAAGTAGGCATTTGCATTGTTAAGCCATCGAGAAATTGAGCATAATCAAATTTTCGATCACTCGATTTATAATCAATAATTGTCAAATATGATTTGTCGTCTAAATCCATCTCATCAATGCGATCGATCTTTCCCCGAACGTAGATCTTGTGGCCATCAGCCAATTGGTAAGTCATATATGGCAAATCTTCTTCATTGTTCAAACGACCAAAAGTTACTTCAGAACGTTTGGGAACAAACTTATTACGCTTGTACTGTAATTTCATATTTTTGACTAATTGCACTAATGTACTTTGAAGCTTGTCAGAAATGTAGAGCATCCGATCAGACGATTTGAAAATCTTATTTTCTGGTAGTTCAGCTTGCTCAGTAAATAAGTCACCCACTAAGGCACTGATCTCACTATCATCGAAATCAACGAGCTTTTTGCCCGTCTTGTTCAAGTATTTAACTAAACCATCTAAGACAGCGTGAAAAATTGATCCAGTTTGTGCAGGTGTAATTTCAAACAATTGCCTTGGATAGAGTCGCAAACCATATTTTAAGAAATATTCATACTCGTTCATGTAGAACGTCTCTAATTGTGAAATGGAGACTTGAATTTTATCACCATACAAGGCGTTAACTGTTTCAGGAGTTAAAGCAACTGGCTTGTTTTGATATTCTAGCGAACTCAAGGCAAAGTCAGCTTGTTTTGGTTCCCGATTAAGCAATTGATTTTTTACAAATGTCCATGCCTTAGGAATATCGACGCGTTTATCTAAAGCTGCACGTGAGACCCGAATCAAATAGTTTAACGTCGAAGCTTTGGATCCAACGTATTCCAGGACGTGATTATAATCAGCTTCGTTGATTTCTGGATTAGCTAGTTTATCTTCAATCGTTAAATTGAAATGTTGTTGAATTCGTTTTACATAACTCGACAATTCTTGTTTTTTGCTGTCCTCTGAAAGATTAGGATATGTAAAAATCAACCGAATCGAACTAGTTGTGAAAGTAATGTCGTGTAAAAATGGTTCCGCATTGTTAACGACTTCATCGGAATCCTTGAGAAACTTGCCGTCGGTCAAATTATTGTTCAAAAAGCCTCGCTCATCATCGGTGACCAAATTATTGGAAACTGTTGCTCCAGGCATATTACCAGTGGTACTACCTAAAATAAATGTTACTTTCCGGTTGTCTGGTTGGATCATCCCTAATTCGGAAATGCTTACTGCATCCAATGTAGATGGAATTTGTGAGTAAGTAGCACTCTCAAAGGCGGCGTCTAAGATACTGATAAAGTCTTTAGAATCAAACGTTTGCTCACCAAAAACAGTGACATATTCATCCAAAATTTGGTTGAATAGTCCAACAATTTGTTCTGGTTGATTAGCAAGTGCCAAGTTCTTCTGTTCAGTTGCTTGCTGTTGCCACTTTAATAACACATCAAAGACATTATTTTTAGTTAAGAAGTTGTACAACGAAGTTGCACAATTAGTTGAATCTTTAGGATCATCTAGAAAACGACTTAACTGTTTAAAAATTGTTTTGACAAAATCTTTAATCACATTGATTTGATCAAATTCTTTCAAACGAATCGCATCGGCCTTAGGATCCAGCTTGACGGTCGGACTAAATTTATCACCTAGCCAACCTCGTTTAGTGATTCCATTAGCCAAGGCATAATTTTCGGTTAAATCAACCGCTTGGCGAAAACCATCAATATCATTTTGATAAACTTCTGGAATCAATAATTCCGTCCGCAATACGCCAATAACATCGTATTCTTGCATCCCTTTATCATGAATGGCAAACAAAAGGTCCAACAATCGTTTGAAGGGATGGTTGGCCATCTTCTTTTGCAGATCAATAAAGTATGGGATTTCATTATTTTCCATAAATGATTCAATGAATGAACCATATTCTGAAAGGTTACGTGCGACAATCAAGAAGTCCTTGTATCGATAATCTTGGCGTGCTACTAACCGACGAATATACGAACTAATGGCTGAAACTTCAGTCTGCTTATCAGTGGCTTTCCAAATTTGGACACTATTTTTGTTATCCAAGGAGCTAGCCTTGATTGGCATTGCACTGCTAGATTCAATCCAATAATTTTCTAGCTTAGCCAAATCGTCATTAATTCGCAATTTCTTTGCAAAAACATTCTTAGTAGTAATTTGTTGAATTTTTGCAAAATCTTTTAATTGTTGATACGTATTACGGGGACGATAAAAGAAATCAGCATTATCCGTCACTTCCCGATCAGGCTCTGTTAAAACCAATGACAAGTTCAAGTTATGACTATTAATAATCATTGTTTTAACCAAATTCATTTCCGCCGCTGTAAAGGTTGAAAATCCTTCGATATAAAAATGATAGTGGGATGTATCTAAACGTTGATTTAAAAAGTCTGCCAATGCATTTAACTGAAAATCATTGGTTTGATAGCCCTCGATTTTTTGCAGATAATCGCTATAGATCAAATTCAACTCAGAAATTTTGTCAGCAAAGACATCGGTTTGATTTTGTGCCAAAACTTCACCAATATCGTCTGGCTGCACTTGTCCATTTAAAAATTCATTAAATTGAGCAATCATTTGGTCAATAAAACCGGGTTTATCAATCATGTGTTTAAAAATTTTCAAATCTTTTTTATGCGATTGAACAATTTCTTTCAACAACATTGCTGATTTAGTTTGCGTTAAGGTTTCTAAATTATAATCACTGCTGTCACGCAAGAAATACCAAGCAAGACGTGAAAAAGAAAACGTTTGAACATTATTGGTGGCCACAATTTTTCCGTCACCCTTGTCAAACGATTTGAGGATATTTATTTCGGATTCAAACTTAATATGATTTGGTACAAGAAAGAAAAATTGTCCCTTTGAATCATTTTGAAAGTCATTTTGGAACAATTCCATCATTTTTTGATGATGGTCATATTGGTTTTTACCAAGTACAAAATTTAATGTCATTTTTAATCACCCGCAAAAATTCTATCATAGTTAGTTGTAAGAAAGTGGAAATCAGTGCAATAGATGTATAAAATAAAGACTTAGAGAATATGAGGTGAGCATGTGCTTAAAGGAATAGGTAAAAGTCATGGGAAAACAATTATTATGGGAGAACATGCGGTAGTATACGGCTACCCTGCATTTGCGATTCCCCTTTTAAGTACGCCCGTGATTGTTAAAATTAAACAGAGTCACGACAATAATTTAATTTCAAAGTATTATGCTGGAAAAATCGATCAGATTCCTGATTCGCTGTCAGGCGTTAAATTTTTAATTAATCTGTTAGATCAAGAATTGAATCATGACCACGTCAAATACAGTATTAGTATCGACAGTGGTCTGCCTATCGAACGTGGTATGGGTTCTTCAGCTGCGATTGCCTGTGCTATTACAAGAGCTTTCTTTGATTGTTTTGATAAAGAGCTTGATCATCAGACATTATTAGATTACGTCAATAAATCGGAAACTGTTACTCACGGTAAAGCTAGTGGCTTAGATGCGCTGACAGTTAGTTCTGAAGATCCGATTAAATTTGGTAAAGGCGTTGCTCCAGAACGTTTCCATTTCAACTCCGATGGCTTTATTGTCATTGCTGACTCAGGTGTTAAAGGCAAGACTAAGGAAACAGTTGCTGATGTTCGTCAAATGTATGATCAGGACCAAGCCAAAATTGGAGCTTATTTAGAGCAGTTGGGTGATTACGCTACAAAAGCGAGTGAATATTTGACTAAAGGTAATCTTAAGCAATTAGGACTAGTCTTTACTTTGGCCAATGAAATTTTGACTAAACTTAATTTGTCAATTCCCAAAACAGATCAACTAATCGAGGCCGCTAATAATTCTGGTGCCCTCGGTAGCAAAATTACTGGTGGTGGCCGTGGCGGTTGTATCATCTGTTTAGCTAGAAATTTAAATAATGCCCAAATGATTCAAAAAGCTCTGATCAAAGCTGGTGCCGAGCAAACTTGGATTCAGCCATTATCAATTTATGCGGAGGACTCAGACATTGACTAGAACGGCACGTGCCTATACAAATATTGCTTTGATCAAATATTGGGGAAAAAAGGATAAACAATTAAAACTTCCTTACACAAATAGTCTTTCATTAACCTTAGATCGATTTTATACCGATACTAAGGCAACTATTATTGATGCAGACAAAGATATCGTTTATTTAAATAAACAATTACTTGATGAAACTAAAAACAAACGCATCATTAATTATTTACAAACGATTCGTGATTTCTATGGTTTCAGTGATCATTTCCAGATTGATTCAATCAATCACGTTCCAACTTCGGCTGGCTTTGCTTCATCGGCTTCTGGTTTTGCTGCCTTAGCTGCAGCTATTAACGAGACTAAACAACTAGGTTTAACTCGTCAGGAGTTATCCATTTTAGCCCGCAATGGTTCTGGATCTGCTAGTCGTTCGATTTATGGTGGTTTCGTGGAATGGCAAGCTGGTTTTGACAATGCGTCTTCTTTTGCCGTTCCGATAGATGAAAACCCCCAAATTGATTTATCATTACTGTCGGTGGTGATAAACAAGCACAGTAAAAAGGTTTCTTCAACAGTCGGAATGGAAAATAGCGTAAAAACCTCCCCTTTTTATCCAAATTGGGTTACACTGGTGTCTTCAGAGATAAAAGAAATTAAGCAAGCAATTGCTAAAAAAGATCTTCAAAAAATCGGTGAGATTTCCGAGCACAATGCGATGAGTATGCATGCTTTAACGCTTTCAGCCAATCCTTCGTTTACATATTTTGCGCCACAAACAATTAAGATTATGCAATTAATTCAGGAATTACGGCAAAAAGGCATCTTCGCGTATGCTACAATTGATGCCGGTCCAAATGTTAAAATTATATGTACGAAAGAATCCATCACAAAGGTTCAGGAATACATCGAACAACAATTATCAGACGTAACTTGTGTCGTCGCCAATATTGGCCCGGGTATACAATACATCTGATACAAATTGAAAGGTATGATATTTTTGTCTACAGGAAAAGCACCTGGAAAATTATATTTGGCTGGAGAGTATGCTGTTGTTGAAACGGGCTTCCCTGCTGTCCTAACTTCAGTAAATAAGTACGTCACCGTGACGATCAATAAGTCACAAAATGGCGGTACGATCCAATCAAAAAATTTAAATAAAGAGTTGATCCACTGGAATCGTCAAGGAACAGAATTAGTCTTTGATGATTCAGAAAGTCAGTTGCAATACATTTTGGCAGCAATTAGTTTCGTTGAGAAATATGCACTCGAAAGAAATGTCAAACTATGCTATTACGATTTACTGGTGACAAGTGAACTTGACTCAGAAGATGGGAAAAAATATGGTTTAGGCTCTTCGGCGGCTGTCACAGTTGCTGTCGTTAAGACCTTAGGAGATTTTTATCATTTAGGTTTGTCAGCCATGGATATTTATAAAATCTCGGCTATCTCACATTTGTCGGTTCAAGGTAACGGTAGTTTAGGTGATATTGCTGCCAGTGCTTTTGGCGGTATCGTGGCCTATTATTCACCCGACCGTAACTGGATTTTCAATATGATTCGCAATCACAGTATTACTGAGATCTTGTCACTTGACTGGCCTAAGCTTCAAATAGAGAGTCTGGAGTTACCAGATAATTTAGAGTTAACCGTTGGTTGGACGGGCTCACCTGCTTCAACTTCCATTTTGGTTGATCGAATTGCTTTAACCAAAGCTCAAAAAGTCGAAAAATATCAAAACTTTTTACATGCTAGTCGCCAAAATGTTGAGAGATTGATTGACGGTTTTAAAACCAATAATTCAGAACTTATTAAAGAAATGTTTAGTAAGTATCGTGATCTCTTAGACGACCTAGCTGAATTTAGTGATGTGCACATTGAAACAGAACTCTTAACTAAATTGTGCGATATTGCTGAAAAACTCGGTGGTTCCGCTAAGACTTCTGGTGCCGGTGGTGGCGATTGTGGGATCGTCTTAAGTGACAAACAACTTGACATTGCCGAGCTAAAAAAAGAATGGCGCCAAGTCGGAATTACCCCACTTACTTTAAAAATCGGAGACATAATTGCTCATGCCTAAACAAGATGCACAAATGCAACGTAAAGTTGAACATCTTTTCTTAGCCGAAAAATTTTTCACTGACGAATCATTTGCTGATTTTGATAGCGTTCGTTTGCTACATGATGCATTACCAGAACTTAGAATGAAAGACATTGATCTATCTACTGACTTTCTTGGTAACAAAGTGGCTTTACCCTTTTATTTCAATGCCATTACTGGTGGCTCCAAACCATCAGCTAAATTTAACTCAGAATTAGCTCAACTTGCGCACCATCTAGGAATTCCTGTTTCTAGTGGCTCAATGGGAGTCTATTTGCGTCTCCCAGAAGAAACTAGAGAATCATTTACTACTTTAAGAGAAAATAATCCTGATGGTTTCGTAATTGCTAACGTTTCCGCCAAAGCTAATGCTAAGCAAGCCCAAGTAGCTATTGATCTGTTAAAAGCTGATGCTTTGCAAATTCATATTAATGCTCTTCAAGAACTTGCTATGCCTGAAGGAGATCAAGAATTCTTTTGGCTCGACAATATTAAAGATATTGTGGCTAACGTCTCCGTTCCTGTTATCGTCAAGGAAGTGGGCTTTGGTATCTCACAACAAAATATTGCTCAACTATATCGAATTGGCGTACGTAATATTGATATTTCCGGATTTGGTGGAACTGATTTTGCCCAGATTGAGAGCGCACGTAATCATGAACTTGATTTAACTTACTTAGACCGTTTCTCACTCTCGACAGTGGAATCGCTACTGGAATCGGCCCCCTATCAAAATAAGATGACGATTTTGGCCTCTGGAGGTATTAGAACACCGATGGATGTCATAAAAGCCATTCGTTTAGGTGCTAGTGCTGTCGGGATGTCAGGTCTAGTGCTCCATCACTTACAAAAGTATTCGCTCAGTGAGGCAGAAATTTTCTTTGACGAATTTGTTAAACAATTGAAACTGATTATGGCTGCTATTGGAGCTAGATCAATCAAAGATATCAAAAAAGCCCCCATCGTTTTCGATGAGCGCTTAATCAATTACATGAAGCAACGAAATATTAACTTCTAACGTCTTAACCCTTTGGGATAGACGTTTTTTATTTGTTGATTACTGTAACGACCCCAACTGAATAACTTATCTTGATAAGATAGACCAATCCATTTGTTGTCAAAATCAGGCTTAGTTGCTAAGATTACTGATTCACCATGTAAATATTTTTCATATTGTTCTTGTGATAATTTATAAATAGTTGTTAATTGATCAGGTTTGAGTGCTAATATCCACGCGATATCAGGCTCAAACCTATTTTTTTTGAATTCACCAAGTTTGAGACCATTTCTCAAGATATGCAAGCCCTTAAAACGATTGTCGAGACTAGCTGCTTGATATAAGAAATCACTGATTTTCAACCAATTATTTTCAGTTAAAGCTGTTAGATTTACTTTGGCAAATTTTTGGACTAGTTTGAAATCATCCTTTTTTAGACCATCATTGATCTTACGCTCTTTAGGTTCGATTCTTTCACCATCTTTGACCAACTTACACATAAAGTGTCCTTCACCATTAAATTGATCTGGAAACATTCGTAAAGCCTTGGTTAGTTCAGGATTGTTATTGCCCCATTCAGGTCGACCATCTTCCATACCAGGGTATTTTTTAACATCAGCTAAATGCATATCGGGATATTTATCTAAGAACCAACTAATATTTTGCTCATTTTCTTCTGGTGAAAACGTACATGTTGAGTAAACAAGCGTTCCACCTTGATTCAATAATTTATAAGCTGAGTCTAAAATATGTTGTTGGCGGTTAGCACATTGTTCAACATAGTCTAATGACCAATATTTAACTGACTCAGGATCTTTACGGAACATGCCCTCACCTGAACAAGGCGCATCAACTAAAATTTTATCGAAAAAGTTGTCAAACTTCTTTTCAAAGTCCTTGGGCGAATTATTTGTGACGACGGTATTAGTAATTCCCATTCTTTCAATGTTAGAGGACAAAACTTTAGCCCGCTTAGCATTTATCTCATTACTAACTAAAAGTCCCTGTGAAGCCATTTTTGAAGCAATATACGTCGTTTTACTACCTGGAGCAGCACATAAGTCTAAAATTTTCTCATCAGCTTGTGGATCAACGATCTCCGTCACATACATGGCACTTGGTTCTTGGCTATATACGTAACCTGATAAATGATCGATTGAGTTGCCATCGATATCACCATAATAACCGATGTTGCTGTATTCAATTGGTTTGGCGAGTGAGTATTCTACATTTTGATAATTTGCTTTCAAAGGATTCAAACGAAAAGCTTCCTGACTATCCTCTTCGATAGCTGAAAACAACTTTTCGGCCCGCTCTCCCATTAATTGACGATATTTTTCTTTAAAGTCATTACTTAAATCGACCTTCATTAACTTACTCACTCCGTTTAACAAAAATAATTTGTGACAATCCAACTAGGATCGTGATAATACTCGAGACAATCATAAATAAATTGAAAGTCCCATGACTGATGATAACAATCTTCCAATTAACGACCGCAAATCCGACTATAAATGGAACTAACGTATAAATTAAATAGCGAATCAGCAATCCGTTACGATAGTTGTTCTTTAAATCACCGGTCAAATTAGATCTAGATAAATCAAATTTCAGTGGTACTAAAATGTAAAAATCAATTGCAACAATTAAAAATAGTAACAATACGATTCCTACAAGATAGAGTTCACCATTGTTGGTCGTTTCCGCATTAGTGAAGTCATCTGTTTGTGGAACGTACTTGTGCATTGATTTAACATGTAAAACTTTTTTTATTTTATTAAGACTTTCTTTATTGGAAAGGGCTTGTCCGTCCAAAACAGTTGTCACTTCATTCAGATGATACTTTGACTTTGGTTGATTAGGAGATAATGAAATCAAGGTTTGTGAATTCAAAATATCCGCTCCATCAAACCCAATATTACCAATCACTGAAATATAACGATTATCAATTTTAATATAGGACTGACTTTGGGGCTTATAGGCCTCAATTTCAGAAGTCTTTCCTTGAACTGCAAAAGGAATTTGTGAAGTAAAGTCATCTATTGAAAAGTAACGTCCTGATGTAATCGGTAACTTGTTAACCTTACTGTGGCCGTAAATGTAACCGATATTACTATTACTTTTTTCAAAGAATATCAGCTGATAACTTGCTAGTCGTTTTTTCTGATTTAATTCTTGCACAGCTGTAACCAAATTTTTCTTGGACGTACTGTGCAACACGACTGCTTCTTCACTCATACCCAAACGATTCATTGTATTGTTGTACTTGATAGAATCACTCTTCGAGATGGCAACGCCAGTTAAGAGGATTACCAAAAAGATAGCAATACTAGAAATTATTTTTTTCATAAAAAATTCACCTATCAATTTGTCTTACTGATATTTCATTTTACACTAAACAACAAGTATCTGGGATAAAACTAGTTAAAAACGTGCGGTGCTGGTTAAATATGCCGCCTGCAAGAGTAAGAAATTTTGGTCGCTATGGGGACCGCCGAAAGCCAAGGTCTTTCGGCTCGATTTTGAACCTCGCACAAATCGCGAGTTTCAAAACTCGTCCCGTGGTGTAGGCGCTAAAGCGCCAACACCACCTGCACAGCGACCAAAATTTCTTACTCTTTCCGGCTAATTCACTCATTATTCTTATACAAAATGATATTGAACTTGAAATGCATTAACAATCATTATCCTTATACTCTAGAAAATTAAAGTTTCATAACTTAAAATCTATTTTGATACTTTCGACCTTTAGTTTTTAATTAAACATACAAAAACTGTAAAAAAATCAACTAGCCCACTCATTAAATAGACTTACCATCATTTAACTCAAATGTTTACTTAGTCTAAGACAAAAAGGAGTAAAAATAATGTTCTCTTTAACTTTCAATCTTGGAGGGTTCTCTTTAAACCAATTAAAAATGCAACTCAAACAAAACCATATCGTACTTAATCCTAGTGCAAAAAAGCTACTGACTGATTCGAGACTAACTCTTTCTCCTCAAAAACAATTAATAACTCTGCAAGTTTTACCAGTTGCGGCCTTGCATTTAACAATTCCAGCTACTTTGCCCCACATATTTACGGCTGCCCAGGAACAAGGTTTCAGGCTTTGTTCACTAGAAGCAGCCATTTATTGTCGTCTTTTTTGGAAAGACCAGCCAGTCAGTAACGACAGCGCCATGCATCGGCAAAAAGCCCCAGATTCTTCAGTTACAATTGCTTCACCAATTATTTCTGAAGATGTTGACTGTCCTAAAGGCTTTTACTTGCGCAATGTTAACCATAAACTTTGGCTCCGTGGTTATATTTGTGATAATGAATTTGTTTGGGACCGTACGAATTTATTTACCTTTCAAAAATGACCTAATTATTTGACTAGATAAAGCTGATCTTGAACTAAATCATAATGTGAATATGATTGATTGATTTTGTCTATTCTGGGGTCTTCAACTAATTTAGCGTCTTCCCAAAATTCTTTGCTATCTGTGGCACCATTCTTTTCACCAATCAGTAAGAAATTCACATTTAACTGGCGGATTTTCTGCAGAACTTTATAATCAATATCTTCGCGATCCGGACTCCAAGCGACGATAACGTTATCAACTTGGTTACCATACTTCTCCAGTGCTGAAAGAGCATCTAGGGATTCAATTTCAGTCAATGCTAAATTGCCTGTTTGATTGTATTTAGCCCAACTCAAATCATCAGTGCAGTATGTCTCAACGCCGATATCTCGAAGTCCTTTAGATAGATAGCCATTACCTGCCATCAACTCCAAGAAACTTTGGTTGGGAAAGTTAGCTTTAATGGCTGCTGTAAAATCTTGCGTAATTGTGGCCCAGTAACCAAAGCGTGTTTGAAGATATGTTCTGAATTCTCCTAAATCATGATCGAATTTCTCTAAATGAGCTGACATAGCTTGAAATTCAACCTCATCTAAGTTCACATTGCTTTCCATATATGAAGTAATCTCTTTTTCCGTTAATTGAAATTGTGGAAAATGATATTTAGGCAACTGGTTGTTCGCCAACGCTTGACAAATTCGCTCCATAAACTTGATTCGGGCATTGAAAACCATCCCATTTGGTAATACTGCGGTATCTGCTCTTAATCCATCAATATAATTCATACTTGCCTCCCAGAATAACTACCGATAATTCTTAATATATTCGAGAATTATATTACTAGAATTTGGAATAGACTTAAAGTTATTAATCCCTACAAGCTCTAGGAATCGAACTTTATTAACATTCAATTAAATTTTAATGATGAAAATGTCACAATTATTTCCAATAATAGCGAAAAAGTGTAATATCTTAGTTAGTACATGTACGAGGTGAAATATGGCAGAAAATAATAGAAGACGACGGCCTCAAAAGGAAGAAGAAAGTGGTTGGCAATTTTGGTTACAAACCATTGCGTTGACCATTGCAATTTATGCAGTTTTCTTCCTTGGGTTTAAGTTTATTCTCTCAAACGATAAAGTTTCTGGACCTTCTATGCAGCCAACTTTTGAAAACGGTGACAAAGTAATTGCGACAAGACATTCAAGTATTAGTCGTGGTGATGTTATCGTTTTAAAGGCTCCCGATGAACCAGGATCATTTTATATTAAGAGAGTTATCGGTTTACCTGGTGATACAGTTGTTTCTAAGAACAACAAAATCTATGTTAATGGTAAACTATATAAGGAAGACTTCCTCAAAGCAGGTAATAAAGTAAAGGAACCTGACACTAGTCTCTATGCGGGCAAGCCTTACAGCTATACGTATAATTTCACTTTGAGTACTTTAGCTAAGAATTCCCCTGAATGGCAACAACGTTACAGCAGTTCTTATCTAAAGAAAGTTGAACAGACTAATAAGGTCCCTGCTGGTACCTATTTTGTAATGGGAGATCACAGAACTGTTTCCAAAGATAGTCGAATCATTGGTTTCATTGATAAGAAGAGTGTCATCGGTGAAGTCAAGTGGCGTTACTGGCCATTGAATAAATGGACAATCTTTTAAATCAAGTTATAGATAACTTATTGGAGGTATTTTCATGGATAAACCAAGTATTGCTGAAATGATCATTCAGTACGAAAAAGATAAAGATATGACAGATACACAATTTGCTTTCGAAAGTCACATCTCAGTTGAACGTGTTCACAATTTGAAATCGGGCGATTACGAACCAACAGCAGATGAAGAAAAGACAATCTTAGAATATATCAAGCTACATCAATAAGCGGTATTTGTAGTTTACCCTGATAACGATAGCCAATAGGTTATCGTTTTTTTGTGGTTTAAACTTGCCGTCTCCAGGAGTAAAAAATTAGGCCGCTGGGGACCGGTTCGAGCCAAAAAACGGTCTCGAACCTCGACTTTGAACCTTGCAAAGTACGCGAGGTTCAAAGCTCGTCCCGTGGTGTAGGCGCTGAATCGCCAACGCCACCTTCACTGCGACCTAATTTTCTTACTCCTTTCGACTGATTTATTAGTTGATTTTTTGGTGGATACAGTGTAATTAATACTACTAATTTTAAATATATATTTCAGATAAAAAATCTATAACTGCAATTAGTTGATTAATAAAATACCACCTACTAACAAGTCGTCTGTTTATTAGTAGGTGGTATTTTATTTATTTAGAATCTCCCATTAAATAATCGTAAATTTGGCTGTCATGGAAATAAACATAAACACCCTTAACGCCACGTTTTAATAACACATTCATCGAATTAAGAATGATTTCTTTTTTTGCATCATTCACATCTCGTAAATCACTTTGATGGCGCTTCTTGAATGCCTCCTGATCCTCATATTTATTAATATCAATTTTTATCTTCCCATCTCCGGCATATTCAACAGATGGTCCAATAATAACTGCTACATAATTCAAATCAAAACCTTGAACAGTATAAATCGACCCAATTTCATCAATCGTTGATTCTTTCTGTGCCCAGGTGACATTGGAATAATTGTATTGATCCCAAGGCAAATGAAACTCCCCTTCGTTCACAAAATGTTTCTTACCATCCAAAGTTGATGGATAATCCGCCGTGGCCACGATACGTGATTTTTGATAAGTTTCATTGTCTAGTCTTAATTGTTGATACATTTTTTCAGCGTCTGGATAAACCCTGAAATCATAACCTTGATAAGCACCACCTAAGAAACGGGTATTTTCATGTGTCAGTGGTGTTAATTGCAAATTATTAGTCAATGTATCAATCCACTTTAATACACTTCTGGGAGCTTGCATACGCATCTGTACGTGTAAAGTTGCCAGCTTATAGTTCAATTGAAATCTCTTAACTAGGTTATCAATTACTTTTTGTGACCAAAAACTCTTGAGTTTGAGTACCTGTCGTTCATCATAAACAATTATCACGACTTTACTTAATTTAATAATTTCTTCCAATTGATTATTTTGCTCGAAATTATTGTAACGATCAGCCTCACTGAGTAGTAAATGCGCTTCATCAATGACAACAACATCGGAACTCTTATGTTCTTTATTCATTCGATTAATAAAAGTGGTAGGTCTTAAAAAACGATTCTTGCGTAAATCCTTATAACCACCGGCATTTTCTTGATAAACTTTTAATAGTTCGGGATGATTAACGAGAAAATAATTATCTGTACCATTACCCTTTGCTGATTTTTCTAGCTGTAAAAATAATTGCGTTAAAATAACACTTTTTCCAGTACCAGCATCACCATTTAACTGAAATAAACCTTTCGTATTTGTTTCTAAATTTTTGTGGCAAAAATCTAATATTTCATTAAAAATATTTTGCTGCTCCTCAGTCAGATGTTTGTCGGGTAAAACTGAATCTAACATAAAATCTCTCCTAACAAAAACAGCACACCCTAAGGTGTGCCAAAATTAACTATTCGTCACTCTTTAAAACACCGCCAACAGCGTAATGTTCTTTTTCCATTTCATTTAAAACAACATGAACGTGTTCTGCAGGTGCACCAGTGTTTTTAACAATGGCTGCAGTAACGTCTTTGACCATACCTCTTAGTTGTTCTTCAGAACGGCCAGCAATTAAATCAATATGTACTAATGGCATAATTTTTCTCCTCAGTAATTTAAGATATTTCTATTATACCAAAACATATTTTGAAGGTACTAATTATCTTGACAAAGCTGCTGTAGCATCATCCATTGGAAACATATTACTGCCACTGTTTCCACCATAAACATTTCCATCAACACCCAGCATAACAATATGAGTTAGTGATCCATCTGGCAGATCCCAGTAAACCATATACTTAGCAGCGACCTTTTTATCGGATTGTGAAATTGGAAATTCATATCCATTGCCTTCATTAGCCTTGTAGTCGTTGTCTGGATCATCATCAAGAAAACCATTGTCTATCAAGAATTGTTGAAAATCGTCTGCAGATGTAATCTTTGAATCCCCATTAGTTGTGGAACTATCGTCTGATGAAGTGTCTGCCTGCTCTTCACTGTCATCTTGAAGATCTCTTTGTTGCATTTTTGCTGAAAATTGATCAACCGCATAAGTCTTTGACCAAGCATCATAGTTAGGTGCACCTTCCAGTGTACCGTAATCCAACATATCTTCAGAGACCATATATTGATTTGTAGTTATCAATTTAAGCCTATTATTTTTAGTGAAACTAAATACATATTCTTTTGGTAACGAATTAAAACCAACCATATCTTGATAATAATTTTTACCTAAATTACTAATCGTTCCCCTATACAGCGGTGTGCTTTCACTAACAAAAAGAATTAGTTTTTGTCCATTAAGTTTGTATTGACCAGTAATAATGGCAATACTACCTCCGATGTCAAGACCATTTCGATATTCTGACTGTCCACCATACTTCCAAATAAAGTTATCGCCTTTAAAGGCAATACCGTTAGCCATCATGTCAGTGGCAGGACTCATGAAACTTCGATTCGATAGCTTTGCGTATTTTTATTATATTGTTTTTGCATTTTATCAATATAATCATTGTAATTTGAAATTATAGTTGTTTTGGTAGGATAGAGTTTGTACTTCTCATTAAATGCCAAATACCTCTTATGTATTTTTAATTCAGTTGTGGACCCTCTATCGTGTTTTTTGACCATTTTTGTTGGTAATTTTTGATTAGCAAGTGATTTCTCACTATTATAACCAAGTATCATGCCATCCTCATCTATAACACCCAATGTTTTTCCACTGATAGCATACCTACCACTAATAATCTTTCGGGTCCAAGTACTGTCACTTTTTGAAATTCCGTTATAGGTAACAATTGCATGGTTGTTTTTATCAAAGTGAACAGTCATCTCTTGTTTACCATTATTATCCGTCATAACTTTTCCAGAGAATGTGTTTCCCTTAATAACAATGCTATTATTGCTTTTGGTTTTAGGTTGACTAGTGTTACCTGCTTTTGGCTGACTACTAGTACATCCTGTTAAAAATATAATAATTGAAGAAATGATGCCGAATATACTTATGATTTTTTTCATATTTCCCCCTAGTTAATTTTGAACATAATCGGCGTAAGCTTGCGTCAAATTATTGTCTAAAGTATTAAAGTGACCTGAATAGATTTTCCCATCGGATGTTATGGAAATTGTGCGAGCTATATCCATGTCACTATCAGCTAATGTGGTTATTGAGTAGGCTACTGAATATACGAGTGGTGTCTCACTTTGTTGACCATCAATCGTATCACGAAGATTTTCGGTTCCACCAGCTGATGAAGCAGTCACATGAAATCCAGGCTCATCCTCTGTCGCATAATCACCTTGGTTATAGTAATAATCTGTTACCCAATTAGCAAAATCCTCTTTAGTTGGAAAGGTTTTTTCAACTGATTCTTCAGTACTATCTGTATCAGCTGATTCATCTTCAATTGGTTCCGTGGATTCGTTAAATTGAGTTACTTTCTCAGCTTTTTCCATGGCAACGTTATAAACGTCAGGTTGTTCACTGACCGACCACTTTCCATAATTTGGTGTTCCAGAAACAGTTCCGTAATCGAACATGTCATCTGATTTAAAATCATTAAATTTAGTAATCAAGTGTAGTTTATTGTTCTTAGTAAACTTAAAAACTAGTTTCTTTGGAATATCATTTCCAAGCAATTTATCCTGATATTGTTTATTTGATAGTTGACTGACCGTACCTTGATAAATACTTGTATGATATTGAAGGAAAAGTGTTAATTTATTTCCATTCAATTTATACTTCCCCATAAATACTGCGAAACGTGCGCCCTCTTCTTTGTCAGTCGCAAATGTTTTATCGGGACCACCATACTTCCAAATAAAGCGACTCCCCTTAAAGGCAATTCCGTTAGCGAGTAATTCAGTGGCGGGACTCATAAAACCACGATTGGATAATTTGGTATCTTTCTCATAATATTTCTTATTGACAGCTCTCAAATAAGAATCATAGCTGGAAATATTTTCTCCTTTAACTAACGTCAAACGAGACTTTTTATCTTTGGAATCACCAAGATAATCTTTACCAATATGAAGAGTACCTCCAATATCTCGGTCTTTCTCTATTTTTTCAGATAGTAAAAAGATAGGGGTTTCATGACTGTCCAAAGCTTTTTTATTTTTGTAAGTTTCGGTAATACCTCTAGTGCTTCTGAACCTTACAGTTTTATTTTTTAAAACCTTATAGTTAGCATCGAAAACTAATTGCCCCCATTGATTATTGTCTGTCGCATATTTCCCTGATTCGATAATAATTGCTTTTTTTGCATTGACGAAATGAATCGTCATCTTCCCATTGGTAGCATTCTCGACTGGAGTATTTGCTGAAAAGGTCTTTCCTACAATATTTGGACCTTGTGTTGTAGATTTTGTCCTCTGATTGCATCCACTCAAAATAAATAATGATGCAAAAATTACTACCAAAAACCTGCTTATTTTTTTCACGCTTTTTCCCCTCAAAAAAATAATTTTTCAAAAACAAAAGAGCCCTAAAAATTAGAGCTCTCTTATATTTAACGGTTTCTAAAACCAGGTTGTAGCTCCATCATCAAGATAGTCTTGGGATGGTTTATCCATATTGGTAATTACTGGAACATAGCCAATCAAAGCTCCAGTATGATAATTTAGTACCTCGAGAACAGTTAATTTTGCATCTGTTCCACCTTTACTCCAGATAGAATTTGAAACCTTTGTTCCTCCAGCATCTACTACACTTTCCCATTTCTCAGCGTCATCTCTTGATTTAAAGATATGATCGGAAACATAAGAATTTTTAGTAGTATTTGTATTAAATAAATCATCATTAAAGTATTTTGCTGAATTACTTACATCTAATTGAGTGTATCCTAAGTCAGTTGCTGAGGCAGTATTATAGTCGTTAGCATCCCAGACTGAATCAGGGAATTTACCACCAAAGTCTTGGACAATAACCCATTCATATTCGCCGACTTGTTTTGCTCCCATACCAATATCAAAACTGTGATCGTTAATAATATTATCACGATGTTCCTTGTCACTGATTAACGCATCAAATGCATCTTGAGCTATTTCGTCAGCTGTTAATCCTTGGCCAACTGCGATATTTTCAGCCATACTATAATCACCGATACGGTATTGATTAAGATTTGGCTCAGTATTCCACATGCTGCCATCTGGTCTTTCGTGATCAAAATCATATATATCGCCAGATTTAGCAATTTGTTCAGCTTCTTCATCTGAACGTGTCTTTGAACCAGCTACTAACAAATCATTAAATGCCATTGGTGAACTGACATTATTCTCTTTACGATAATCATTAACTAAGAGAAGCATTTTATTTTCTAATTCTTCAGCTGTAACAACAGGGTTCTTAGTATAGTGAACAGAAATTTCATTTTGTCCCGGTTTGACAGTCAAATATGTTTCTTTTGCTACATCTTTGACGTAATAACCGGTTATTTTACTATATGGAACCTGACGTTTATCGTCTGTATACCAGTGATCTGTAACGTCAGGAGCTATTTTATTACCGTCCTCATCAACATAGTGAACCGTTATAGGCTGTTTAGTAGAAACATAGTGAATGTCAATAATATTACTGCTTGGATCATCACTAACAATATAATTCGATAAGTTTGTTATTAAGTCGTCCTTCGAGTCAAAATTACTATCTAATTCGTAACCAGGTATATCTAAAATATCACCTGTTAAATTAACAAAACGATTTGTTTTACTAGCAGTTCCTTCAACCGGTGCGTGTATTTGATAATAATCATCTTCACTTTCACCACCAGCTAAGTTACCATTCAGACCAATGTAAGAAATCTTATATTGCAGTTCACCTGCTGGAATTGCATCTTTTGAATATGTAAAAGTTAATGTTTTGTCACCATTTACAGAATCGATTGATTGAGTCGTTTCTCCCTTTACTGTGTAGCCCACAATTTCTGGAGCATTGACTTTAAACGATGTGCCATTATCAACACTTTCTGTCTTAGAAGCTGATAATTCTTTACCTGCTTCATCTACAAACTTAGTCGTAATTGTTGACTTTTGTGCTGGTACAACATTCTTTGTATAGACAAACGTTAGAGTTTTATCTCCAGTCACGCTATCAATTGATTGGCTTGTATCTCCACTAAGTGTATAACCATCAATGGTCTTTGCATTTGCTGTGTATGACTTACCATTGTCAACTTTATCGGTTATTGAATCAGCAATTTCATTGCCATTTTCGTCTAAAAACTTAGTAGTGATAGTTGATTGTTGGACAGGGACAGAATCTTTCGTATAGGTAAATGTTATTTCGTTACCATTCTTTGATACAGTCACATTTTGAGTTTTATCACCATTAACTGTATAGCCATTGATATCTTTCGCATTGACTGTTGTGTTTGAGCCAATTTTTAGATTAGTCTTGGTATCCTCTGACAAAGTTTTCCCAGATTCATCAATGTAATGAACAATGACATCGGCATTATTTGTTGCAGGGTCAACGGGTGTTTCTTTTGCTTTATAAGTAAATACAACTACATTATTATTACTGTCTTTATCAACGGTTACTGATTTAGTTGCATCAGAAGTTAAATCGTAACCAGTAATATCTTTAGCAGTTACAGTAACATCTTTACCTACTTCTTGTGCTGATAAAGTAGTGGCACCCGCAATTTCCTTGTTATTTTCATCAACATATTTAACGGTTAAATCTGCTTTATTAGAATCAGGGTCTGTTGTGGAACCACCATCGTCTGGATCAGTTGGAGTTGTTTCAGTATTTTTTGAGTAATAGAAAATGATGTTACTATTATCATCTTTAACATTCATTGACTTGGTAGGTTCATCTGCTGTATATCCGTCAATATTTTCAGCAGTTGCAGTATAATCTGAACCCACAACTTGTGGATGTGTATATGATTCATGAACCGGTTCTCCAGTTGACTTATCAAGATATTGAACAGTAACGTTGACAATATGATCATACGTGAAAGTTACTTCATTTGTACCAGCCTTAACAGTAATATTCTTATTTGATCCACCGTTATCACCATTATTTACCTGATAATTAACGATACCATCTTCTGACATAGCAGTGTACGTTGAACCAACTTTAGCGTGAGCAGTTACATCTGGAGATAATGTCTTACATCTTTATCTACAAAATGAATAATAATTGTTGCTTCATCCTTAGTTGGGTCTGTTGGTGTAGTAGTTGAACCTCCACCATTGTGACTACTTGATGATGAACCTCCACCATTATTATTGGTATTTGGTGTAGTTGTATTAGTTTCAGCATCCGGTGCATTTTTAATGTACGTTTTTTCTGAACGGCTATTTTCTGATGTTAAGTTTGCATTATTAGCTTTGACCCATTCGTCGGTAGCAACACGATAATAAATCACCCCGTCAACAGTGACTTTAGCATTTGTTTTCCAGTCAGAATTGCCAGAAAGTGCTCTATTGGAAATCAATTTGGCACCATTTAGTGGATTGCTATATAGTCTTGCATATTGAACATCCCCAATATGGACGATACCACTCAAATCTTGTGATGATGTTTCATCTGCTAAATCCATTTCTTTAGCATTAGCGTACTCATTACCGCCAACTAATAGATATGTTTCTCCATCGACACCCTTAACCGCTTTGGCAGTTTTCCAAGCACTACCATTTTGAAGGCCACGATTAGCCTTGTGAATACTCTTTTCAGTAACACTATTGTAAAGCTGCACAAATCCCTTTTTAGTTGCATTGGCTGTGGCTACGTTGTTAACTGCTGAAGCATCCGTTGTTAATTGACTCATCGTCATAGCACCCAATAATGTGATAAAAGTTGCTCCAATAGTCAGCCAACCTTTGTTACTATGCACAAGTTTTACACGATATGTTTTCTCCTCAAGTGCTTTGTTTAAACGCCTTTTCTTGAAATTCATTAAAATCCTCCCCTATTTTTCAATTCATAGCTTTTATAACGATATACATAAGTAGAGCAACAAATAAGAGTATCAAAACGATATTTATATGACTTAATATAAAATTCAGTCCTAAAAACAAAATAACAATTACTGCAATAGCAGTTATACAACCACATCCGCAACCATCACCGTCATCTTCTACCCAATTCATTTCTTGAAAAACTCTACCTGGTTCCCAATGTCCCACGAAACAAAACTCCTCTTTTAACTCAGTACTGATTTCAAAGTTTCTATTTAATTTTATTTTTCGATTCTAACGAGTTCTTGCTTCGTATTGGGCGTACAATACTGGACCTATTTGCTCTGGATCCTTGACATCCAATCCCTTGTTTGGGGTCAAGCTCGTAATTTCACCGTTTAACTCTTTAATTTCAGCACCATTCTTTACAATTTTATAAGTAAATCTTTGTGCTAAGTTTGTTCCACTAATTCTGTAATCAGATCCTTGACCTGAGAAATAAGCATGTCCAGGAGCAATATTCAACATGGCTTCAGGACTTCCCCAATCGCCAAAGAACGATGAAGTCATATTAAATTGGAGTAATCCATTTGGTGAAACCGTATATGTACCCTTTTGGAAATTAACATGAGGCAAGGCACTATATGTGTCTGATTCATTGTAAATGTATTCATTATTACTCTTCAGTAATAATGTAGTTGTATCTCCTAAAACTGTTTTTGAATAAGGAATATCAAGATAAGGCTTCTCGACATCGGAAGTATCAATATTATTAGAATTACTACTGCTCAAAAATGTCTTATTACCACGTGTTTTTTCGGAAATCAAATGGCTATCTGAACCTTTAACCCACTCATTTGTGGCAACTCGATAGTAAACTTGACCATTAATTATTACACGTTGGTCGGTATACCATTCTGTATATTTAGCTAGTCCACGGTTATTGACAACACGAGCACCATTGGATGGATTTGTGTACAAAGCAATGTAATTACCATTACCTGAACCTGTTTTAACAACACCAATCAATTGTTGCTTTGAATTCTCGGTTGTTGTGTCCATTTGATTAACATTGGCATATTCATTATTTCCAACTTGATAATACTGTTGACCATCTGACCCGTTAATTCTGTTGCCAATTCCCCATGAAGACCCACTAGATAAAGTATTATCATCCCGAGTCTTATTACCAGTAACGTTATGCCATAATTCAACATGTCCATAACCAGAGTTGGCCATAGCAGATGCAGCATCTACGGGTGTTTGATGTAATAAAATACTTGTACTTATTAATGCGGCCGATGCGATACCAGCTGTTAAAAATCCTTTTTTAATTTGATTCATATTTAATCCCTCAAAATTTTCTTATTTATACAAAACTAATGCATTGATTTATTATCTTTTAATAACTCAATCAATTTTTTTCTTTCAGAAATATCGATTGAGTTGGTTAATTCACCGATAATCTCTTTCGTTTCATTATCATTAAAATAATTTGATTCTAATAATAAATTCCTAACAATAACGACCTTATTAAATGGAATCGTGTTCACTCTGCTTAAAAAATATTCTTCTGCCGCAGTATCATGATGCAAAACATAAGGGGTATTTTCTAAAGCCTGATTAATCGCCGACATATCTCTTTTTATAGTCCGTTCTGAAACATTGCTTTCACGTGTCAACATACTCAATTTAAGCCTTTCACCACGCATCAAACTGACAAAAGTCTTCATAATTCGATTGTTACTCTTCATAAAACAATGTCTCTTGAAATAAAATTACTCTGCCTAATTAAAGACACGTTTAACCCCTACAATTGTTCCACGTGATGAATAAATTGAGTGCACTTGAACAGCAAATGGCCATGATTCAATCATTGTATCTGGGTTCAATAAAATACCTACATGCCATACAACACCAGTTGATGGGTCAGCAAAGAAAATCAAATCACCACGTTGACGATTATTAAAGTTCACGCGTGGCAATCTATCATCAGCCCAATAATCACGGCTATTCCATTCATGACCAGGTTGTGCATGTTGAATATTTGAAATTGGAGCTGAATCAATACCTGACGCATAAAGGGCTTGAGTTACCAATCCTGAACAATCAACACCATATGCAGGCATTGAAGCGGCACCAGAAATCCATGGTTTACCGATATATTTGTAAGCTTGATTAATCATTGCTTCGATATGGTCTGAACGTGTACTTGTAATATTGGTTTGTAATGGTGCAACGTATGAGTCAATACCATACCAATCTGCTTCTGAGTAACCCATAGTCTTCCAAGTTGCTAAGTTAACTATTCCGGTAACAGGTAATCCATTACGCGATTGGAAACTTCTTACTGAAGATGCGACGGCACCGTCATAAATTGTATGGGCATTTGAATATCCAAAATATTTACGCACAAGATATGTCTTGATACCTTCAACGCCGTTATATAGGTCATAACCAATGGCACCACCAGAAGGTTGAATTTGAGTATTATGAATTTGTAGCCAACCATTAGGATTTTGATAAGCTGGTGCAATCGTTGCGTCATCGCTATTTAGCCAAACATTATTAGCAATCTGATAATAAGTTAAGCCACCCAAGCTGTCAGTCTTGTTGTATTTCCAAACAGAATTTGCCGCTTGATTTGCTTGACCATTTCTTACAAATCCTTGGTCATTTCGTTGATAGTTAACAGCACCGTCTTGCTTAACACGTACAACACCGCTTGCTGCATTACCATATTGCATAGTTACATCATTAGTATTCGTGTACTCATTAGTAGCGACACGATAGTAACTTGCACCATTCAAATCCATCTTTTGATCAGTGACCCAAGGTGTATTAGCAGCTAACATGCGGTTACTTACTTGTTTACCATCTTGTGTATATAAAAATGTATTGTGCTTAGTTTGTACGACACCCTTTATTTGTGTAATATTTGCTGCACTTGCATCGGCTTGTGTAGTTGCTGCCTGATTATCAGTAGCTGTTTGTTGATTATCTTTTGCATAATCCATCAATGATGAAGTTGATTCTGAACCACTAGCATCGGTGACTTGTGGTGTTTCTGTTGATGTGGCTTGAGATACAGCTTGTTGATTACTTGAAGAAACAGTGGCAACATTTTCTACTTGTTGTGAATCAGTTGCTGTATCTGCTTTGACAGTCTGTTGTGTTGCCAAAAACGTTGTTAATGCAAAACCACAAACCATGACTAATTTAGTTTTATTATTCATTTGTAAATTCCCCTCTAATAACTTAATGCACGTCTTTTTTGAGTATTCCAATTATTGATAAATTGGTTAATTCCCATTTGCGTTGTTTGATTAGTCCAACAATCGTTGTAATAAACGTAATTGGCATCATAACCAGTAACAGTTAGAGCATGATATGGAAAACCATGTAATGTATTCCATGTCACAACTGGATGTCCAAGATTGATTTGATACTTGATGGCGTCGAATCCTTGACCAGTTAAGTCCTTAGCAGTACCTGCATATTTTTCAACTAAGCTCATCAAAGCATTTGGAAAAATTGTGATTCCCGTTCCATCCCATGGTTGTCCTATGTAACCATAGTTTGGATCTCCACTTCTTGGCATTTCACGGGCTAGTTGCATTTTATTAACATTTGCTCCTGCGTATTGCAACATCATTGTTACAGCAGTAATTTCACAGCCGTTTGGTAATTCTGGTCGTTGAGCAATTAAAGGTACACCTGACAACCAGTCTGCTTCTTTGTACTGTCCACCATTAACTACAACGTAATCTTGAGGTACCCAAGTATTTCCGCCAATCTGATACCATTCTTTACCATTTATCTTGGCATGATTATTTATTTTCCAACTGCTTCCGGTCGGTAAATTATTACCCAAGTATGTTGCTTTGTTACCATATCCTTCAAAATCATGAATACTTGAACCCGATTTATAGACTATAGTTGCATTTCCAGAATATGGTTGAACATAAGATGTAAAAGTTCCATCTTTAGCGTTAGCAAATTCATTTGTTGCCAATTGATAATAAACCGTGCCATTATTCATTGTTTGACGAAGGTTTGTATACCAAGCAGTATTTCCGCCTAAAGCACGATTAGTAATAGGCGTTCCATCAGCTGTATAAAGGTACACAATCTGGTTACCTGTGTTGTAAACTCCATCCAGGTTTTCCTGGCGTTGAACTTGTTGTGTGGTATTGTTCTGCGTACCCTGAATTTGAGTTTGGTCTATAGTTTCATCATTAGTTGGCTGTCGTGTATCTGTTATGCTTGAATCAGAATCTATGCTAGATGTTGTATTATCATTTGATGATTGAACATTTTGCGAAGGTTGATTTGATTCATTTTGACTAATGGCATCATTTACTCTGTTAAAGTCAGTAGTGTCAGCCTTAACGATATTTGTGGATAATAAACAACTTGAAGCAAATAAGGTAGCGTAAAGTAGTTTCCTATTGAACTTCATGATTCCCCCTTAAATATTTAAATAAAACAAAAGATGTATATTAATAAATTCCTCCCTGAATGAAAAAAAGTACAAATGCCATATACGAACGTCATTGACACAACAAAAAAGCGTTGATGTCACTGAACAAAATTCAGTAATATCAACGCTTTTCGCGAGTTATTTATTTAACTGCCATAAACGTTCGTAAACGGCAGCTTATACTAATTATTTTATGTATTTCACGTATACAGTATAAATCAAGCTAATCAATAAATGAAGACCCTTTAGAAAAAGTTCGTGATAAATTATTTTCTTTAGCTATTCTAAATACTGTTCTTTGTGAGACATTACATCGATCCGCAACCTCTTTAACCGACAAATCTGGATTCCGATACAGTAAAGCAATCTCTCTTCTTTTATTTATATCGAAGGAAGGCCTCCCTAAAACTTTTCCATCCAACTTAGCCTGATGTAAGGCTTCTTTTGTTCGAGTTCTTAAAGTGTTCACTTCAAATTCACTAAACATTGCCAATAATTGCATCATGAGTATTCCTGTTGGTGAATTTGTATCTACATTTTCATTAATTGACTTAAATGAAATATTATTAGATTTTAAATCTTCCAAAATATTGAGCAATGATGACATCTTTCGAGAAACTCTGTCTAACTTGACTACGACAAAAGTTACTTTATAACCTTCTTTTCTTAATTTTTTACACTTGTTTATGGCTCTTTTAAATTGAGGACGGTCATCTTTGCGACCACTAATTTTTTCACTATAAATTTTTGAAACATGATTTTCTATGAGAATTCTTTTTTGAGCTTCAAAACCCAGTTTTTGTCTATCTTCAATCGTAGATACCCTAACATATCCAATCATTACCTCATTCTTTGTATCAGAATTTATCATACAAAAATAACACTCCTTTTGATAATTATTTAACATGGTTCCAATAAATAATTATCAATAAGAATGCTATTTGATTGCTAAAAATTAAGTTTTTTCCTAATTATTTAATAAAATTAACAGAATACCCGCCCATTGAAGCTCATTTGAATGTAACCTAATAACTTATTGCACGTCTATTTTGCGTGTTCCAATTATTAATAAATTGGTTAATTCCCATTTGAAGTGTTTGGTCAGTCCAACAATCATTATAGTAAACATTGCTTGAATCGTAACCTGTGACAACAAGTGCATGATATGGGAAGCCATACAATGTGTGCCATGTAACGACTGGGTGACCGATATTGATTTGATATTTAATTGCATCAAAATTTTGTCCTGTCAAATCCTTAGCTGTTCCAGCATATTTTCCAACTAAATTCATCAATGCAGATGGAAAAATAGTGATTCCTGTTTGATCCCAAGGTTGACCGATATATCCATAATTTGGATTACTACTACGTGGCATTTCACGAGCCATTTGCATTTTATCAACTTTAGCACCCGCATATTGCAACATCATTGTCACAGCTGTGATCTCACAACCATTTGGCAACTCTGGACGTTGGGCAATCAATGGAACACCGGAAATCCAGTCGGCTTGCCTATATTGACCACCATTGATAACAACATAATCTTGTGGTACCCAAGTGTCATTGCCAATTTCATACCATTCTTTGCCATTGATCTTAGCATGATTGCTGACTTTCCAAGTACTACCGGTAGGTAAATTATTCCCCACATAAGTAGCCTTATTACCATAATGTTGGAAAGTATGTGCACTTGAACCTTTTTGGTAAACAATTGTTGCATTTCCTTGATATGGTTGAACGTATGAAGTAAATGTACCATTGTTACCATCGGCAAATTCATCAGTGGCCACACGGTAATAGTTAGTACCGTCACTCATTGTGTTCAACGTATCCGTATACCATACGGAGTTAGGACCTAAGGCACGGTTAGTGATTTGGGTTCCGTTTGCATGATGTAAATATGTTATTTGATTACCAACCGTGTAAACCCCATCAACCGGTTTAGATTGAACCTGCGTTTGAACTTGTGTCGGTGCTGAGCTTGTAGCATTTGTTTGTTGCGTATCTTGTGCCTGTGTCTGAACTTGTTTATCACTAGTGGTATTATCTGTCTCATTTGTTGCAGTAGAAACAGAAACATCACTAGTTTTTGCCCGTTCAGTAGTAACTGCAGTGTCAGGTATAGCGACACTTTGGTTTACAGTGGTATCAAGATTGTTGTTAACAGTATCGGCTTTGACAATATTTGTTGAAAGCAGACAGCTAGACGCAAACAATGTTGCATAAAGTAGTTTTCTTTTTAAATCCATAAAGCCTTTTCCCCTTTATATTTGACTGTGTGTTGAAACATATATACATATCTAGGCATATCTCGCATTGCATTGATTGAATAATAATAATAACAAGATAAATATTAGTTTATTTGATATATTTCTATCAATATTCTAATACAGTAAGTATATCATCAGAATATTTCAAAAAAGAATAGCCATTAGCAAAAAAAACGGGATAAATTCCTATCTTTGATATACCCCCTGCTAAATTGAATCATTTTATTCAGATTTACTTTTAAATTTGTTGATTCCTTCTGAATAAATGTCGGATAATGTATTTTGTTTTTTTGTTTTGGATATATGTTTTCGTAAAACATATATTTTAATTTAAACTTTACATTCATCCTGCAAGGTTACATAAGTTTTTTTTAATGCAGTGAAACTTCATAAAAAAATAAGAGCCGATAATCAAACGATTATCAACCCTTATTTCACAATTTATTATTTCTTTTGACTATTTAATCTAATAATTTCAAGTACAACATCAACGGCTTTTTCCATTGCCTCTTCAGAAACATATTCAAAACGTCCATGCATGTTCTCGCCACCAGCAAACAAGTTAGGTGTTGGCAAGCCCATGAAGGAAATTGTTGAACCGTCAGTACCACCACGAACTGGTGCTTCATCTGGTTCAATATTTAAGTTCTTTATTGCCTCTTCAGCAATCTTCACAACGTCCATATGGTCCTTCATGATTTCGTACATGTTGTAGTATTGATCTTTCATATCGATTTTAACTGTATCAGCACCATACTTATCATTCAAAGCCTTAACAATTTCCGTAATCTTGTTCTTACGAGCTTCAAGGCCATCACGTTCAAAGTCACGAATAATATAAGCCATATCAGTATGATCGATTGTACCAGTTTCATCCGTCAACAAGAAGAATCCCTCACGGCCTTCCGTCTTTTCAGGAACTTCATCAGCTGGCAACATGCTTTGGAATTCATTAGCAATCAACATTGAATTGACCATAATTCCCTTTGCACCTGATGGGTGAACATCTTTACCAGTAATGTGAACTTTCAAACTAGCAGCACTAAATGTTTCAAATTCAAGTTGGCCAACTGGTCCTCCATCAACAGTATAGGCAAAGTCAGCTCCAAAATCTTTGACATCAAAATGATCAGCGCCAGTACCAATTTCCTCATCTGGTCCAAAACCAATCTTAATCTTACCGTGTTTGATTTCTGGATGATTAATCAAATATTCCATTGCTGTAATTATTTCAGATACACCTGATTTATCATCTGAGCCCAATAATGTATCACCACTAGTTGTGATAAGTGTTTGACCAGCATAGTTCTTCAATGAACTAAAGACTGCTGGGTCGAGTGTATACTTACCTGCCTCATCAAGCTTGATAACACTCTTACCATCGTAATTTTCAACGATTTTTGGCTTAATATCCTCTGAGTTAAAATCAGCAGTATCAACGTGAGAAAGTAATCCCAAGACTGGAACATCATAGTCAAGATTTGAAGGCAATTCAGCGGTCAAATATGAATCTACTTTGCGAATCTTAATATCGCTCAAACCAATTTCCATCAATTCTTCAGCTAACTTCTTAAGAAACTCTGTTTGTCTCTCAGTTGAAGGAATTGTTGTAGAACTCTCATCTGAACGAGTATTCTGCTTTGCATATTCCAAAAAACGTGGAATCAATTTTTCATATTTTATTGCCATTTTTATACGCTCCCTATAAAAAATTATATGGTTCTGTATCTACCTCTGATTGTACTATATCTAATTCTAATTTATTAGACCTTTTCCAATCATTTAAGATATTTGCCATTTCTTTTATAAAGACAGCTTCAACATGGTGCCCAGGGTCAACAACATTTAACCCACTAGCCATCATATCGTGAGCTGTGTGGTAATATACATCACCAGTAATAAACGTATCTGCACCAGCCTTTAATACTTCAGGATAAAACTTACCAGCGTCACCACCGATAATTGCTACCTTATGAACTTTTTGACCTAAATCGGACTTTACATAACGCAAATTTGACAAGTGATAGGCATCACGAACCATTTTGGCAAAATCAACTAAATCCATTGGCTCTTTAGTTTCACCCATTCGTCCAATTGAATAGTCGTCATTTTCATCTAAGAAACGAACATTTTCCAAACCAAGTTGTTCCATCAACCAATCATTCATTCCGTTATGCGCCTTGTCTAAATTAGTATGACTAGCGTATACCGAAATATTATGTGATAACAAATCACGATACATTTTATTTTGTGGCGATGCTAGATCTAAATTATGAGCAGCGTGAAACATCACTGGGTGGTGTGCCACGATTAAATCAACTTTCTTATCAATTGCTTCAGCAACAACATTTGGACGGACATCAAGTGTCGTCATTACACGTTTTACAACTTGCTGACGATCACCTAATTGAAAGCCAGTTGGATCACCGTCCATTTTAATTGACAATGGAGCAAATTCTTCGATTCGATTAATAATATCTTGAACTTTAACCATTAGAGTATCCCCTCAATATATTTAATATTTTGGTTCATTACATCAATTTTTGCTTGGTCAATCTTCTTAGCATGACCCATATTGGCAACAGCTTTATGATAACCGTTCAATTTGTGTTCCCATTTAGCAACGAAAGTTGGTGTTTTTTTCTGTATCAAAACAGGTCCCATTAAAAACTCAGCATCTGTCAGTGTTACAGGTTCAGTAACTTTTTCAGCCTTAATAATTTCATATACATGATGATCTTCTTCAACAATATCTTCATCAATAATTTTGAAATTATTCTCAACTAACCAACGACGAACAAGGGGTTCACCAATATTAGGCTGTAATACTAAAGTTTTCACATGTGATAATTGTTCTTCGGTCGCATTTGTCAAAATACTTTGAATCAAAATGCCACCCATACCCGCAATTACTACTGTATCAATTAAATCATCCGCTTTGATAACGGCTAATCCGTCACCCAAACGTACGTCGATTTTGTCACTAAGACCAAACTTCTCCACGTCCTCTTTAGAACGTGACATTGGTCCCTTGGCAACTTCACCAGCAATGGCATAATTAGCCACTTTTTCCTCAATTAATTCTACTGGTAAATAGGCGTGATCTGATCCAATATCAGCCACTTTTGTATTTGCATCAACCATTTGATAAACGGCTTGTAATCTCTTCGAAAGTAAAGTCACTTTAACCTCTATTCTGCAGTCTTCTTATCTAAGTCTGTCATGTATTCACGTGTCATTGGCATAGCAGTTCCACTAGGTCCATTCGTTAATAAGAATTGGATAACATCAATATTACCACTTTCAAATGAAGCAGCACAGGCTTGAAGATACAAGTCCCACATTCTTACGAATCTCTCACCGTACATTTCATTAACTTGATCTTTTACCTTGTCAAAATTACGGTCCCAGATTTCAACAGTCTTTTGATAATGACGACGTAATGGTTCCAAATCATCAATTTGAAGACCAGCATCCAAAATATGACCAACGTTTTCCTTAACATCAGGAATATATCCACCTGGGAAGATATATTTAACTAACCAAGCATCGACACCAACACCATAATGTTGACCAGTAATACCATGGATCAAAGCATTTCCGCCTTGTTTCAAAAGCTTCTTAACCATGTCAAAATAACCAGGCAAGTTTTCCTTACCAACATGTTCGAACATACCAACAGAAACAACGTGATCGAATTTTTCGTTTACTTCACGATAATCTTCCAACATAACTTCCATTTGGTCACCAAGGTTTTCATCTTGAATCTTTTGGTTAACAAAATCGTATTGTTCTTGACTAAGCGTAACACCCTTGGCCTTCAAACCATATTCTTTTGCTGCAGTGAACATCATTGTTCCCCAACCACAACCAATATCAAGAATTGTTTCGCCTGGCTTAGTATTTAATTTGTTTAAAATATGACGTACTTTATTCATTTGAGCTTGTTCCAAAGTATCCTCTGGTGTTCTGAAATAGGCACATGAATAAGTCATTGTCTTATCAAGCCACAACTTGTAAAAATCATTACCGATATCGTAGTGTTCTTGAATTTCTTTCTTATTACCCTCTTCAGTATGACTGAACTTAGGAATATATTTCTTTAATTTCAAACTGGACATGAAACTATCTGATTGCGTATAGGCGGAGGTAATCAATTTTTGAATTGAACCGTCAATCTCAATCTTCTTATCCATGTAGGCTTCACCTAATGTCAAAGTAGCGTGTTTAACAACTTCCGAAATTGGAACTTTTTCATTAAACTTGATAGTTATATCAGATTTTCCCTCTGGTCCATAAAGTTTCTCTTTACCATCCCAAAATACAACTTTAATAGGAATAGTAAATGAACGTGAAAATATTTCATCATAAATCTTTTTATCTAACATAACATCCTCCAAAAAAATAGATACATTAATTGTAAATCAAATTATGAAAAAATATAAACAAAAAGTCTATTTTTCAGAAACATATTTCTTAAAATGTCCTTTTTATGGTGTTTTTGTCTATCATGTTATTTATATATATGCCGTCTCCAGCATCGAGAAATAGCTAATGACAGTGCGGACCGATTCGAGCCAAGGTCTCGAATCTCGGTTTGAAGCCTCGCAAAATCAGCGAGTCTCCAAACACGCCCGGTGGTGTAAGAGCTAAAGCTCTAACGCCACTTTCACTGCCATTAGCTATTTCTCGATACTTCCGACTAGTTTATCTTTATAAAGAAATTATTATGAATTAAACAGTATTGTTCCAAGTTTATTTGAATATTACAGAATGCTAACTTTATTCTGACTACAAGTTCAAATCCTACCACTCTAATCAATCAATGACGTACAAGTAGGAAGATTGGTAACTGCAACATCTAGAATAATCATCAAAAATAACAAATAAACTAACCGGAAGGAACAAGAAATTTAGGTCGCTGTGAAGGTGGCGTTAGAGCTTTAGCTCTTACACCACGGGACGACTTTTGAAATTCGCGTACTTGGCGAAGTTCAAAATCGAGACTTGAGACCTCACTCTGGCTCAAGTCGGTCCCCATAGCGACCTAAATTTCTTGTTCCTAGAGGTGGCATAAAAAAAGACCGCCTTTCGGCAGTCTTTTATATTATTACTATTCTAGGAAATCCTTCAATTGTTTTGATCTTGAAGGGTGACGTAATTTTCTTAAAGCTTTTGCTTCAATTTGACGAATTCTTTCACGAGTAACACCGAAGACTTTACCTACTTCTTCAAGTGTTCTTGTACGTCCATCATCCAAACCGAAACGAAGACGTAGAACGTTTTCTTCACGGTCTGTCAATGTATCAAGAACGTTTTCTAGTTGTTCTTTCAACAATTCGTATGAAGCATGGTCTTCAGGACTTGTGGCATCAGAATCTTCGATGAAGTCACCTAAGTGTGAATCGTCCTCTTCACCAATAGGTGTTTCCAATGAAACTGGTTCTTGAGCAATCTTCAAGATATCACGAACTTTACCAGTAGGCATATCCATTTCAGCACCGATTTCTTCAGGAAGTGGTTCACGGCCTAGATCTTGAAGTAATTGACGTTGAATTCTGATCAATTTGTTGATTGTTTCAACCATGTGAACAGGAATACGGATTGTTCTAGCTTGGTCAGCAATGGCACGAGTAATCGCCTGTCTGATCCACCAGGTTGCATAGGTTGAGAACTTGAAACCTAGACGGTAATCAAATTTTTCAACGGCCTTCATTAGACCCATGTTACCTTCTTGAATCAAATCCAAGAACTGCATACCACGTCCAACATAACGCTTAGCAATTGAAACAACCAAACGAAGGTTAGCTTCGGCTAATTTTTGTTTAGCTTCTTCATCACCTTGTTCAATCTTCAAAGCTAAATCAACTTCTTGTTGAGCATTAAGCAATGGTACACGACCAATTTCCTTCAAATACATACGAACAGGATCATTAACTTTGATATCTGTTGGAGCAGTTGTATCGTTTTTCTTACTCTTGCTTTCTTCTTTCTTTTCCTTTAGAAGTGCAAGTTTACTTGGGTTACCTTTTTCATCGACAACACCGATACCGACATCTTCAAGTTCACTAACAAAGTTTGTTAAAGCATCACCCTTAAGCTTGTAAGGCTTGATAATCTTTTCTTGAAGGTCATCTTCCGTGATCTTACCAGTTTTCTTAAGGTCTTTGATAAGTTTCTTTGTTGCTGCTTTTAATTCTTTTGATACTGCTGGTTTTTTAGTAGTAGCCATATATATTCATTCCTCCAGTATGCTTAATTACTTAGGATTCTTCTTACTTCAACTAATCGCTTAACTAACTCTATCTGCAATTTGTTGTCACCAACCATCGCCGCCTTTTTTAATTGCTCATTAATGTCATTCAACTGTGTTTCCAAATCAGAATTCTTGATGTTGTTGATATAATCATCAATTTCTTGATCATTATATTCATCAGGCATATTCATCATTTCTAATTCTGCCAAAAGATTTTTATCATCATTGTCCAAAACATTCATAAAGTCGGAAATGTTGATTTCGTCATCATCGACCTCATCTTGTTCCACATACGACAATAACGTGTCAAAAATTCGTTGGTAATTTTGATGAACAAACTTGAAACCTTCACCTTTTAAGTTAATTCTGACTTCTGGAAAGTTGATTGCCCAATATAATAAGTAACGTTCCGATTTCTCCAAGCGATTATATTTAGGCTTAACACTTGAAGTAACCGTCTCTAAGGCTTTTTGTTGAACATCTTTATAATTGTTAGCCGGTTTTTGAATTGCCTGCTGACGGCGCAATGCATCTAATTCCTTGTTGATAGCTTCCTTAGATACATGCATCTCATCAGCAACTTTGCCAACATACATATCGACTTCAACTGGTGATTGCAATTTCACAATTTCTTGTAACGATTGATTCAGAAACTCTAACTGATCATGTTCATTGTTCAGGTTATAGTTACGTTTGAAATAATTCAGGATAAAGGCAATCGGTGTCTGCACACCATTATTAGCTAAATTCTGAAATTTCTCAAAGCCCTCACTGCGGATGTATTCATCAGGATCCTTTTTATCTGGAATACTAATGACACCATAAGTGAAACGCTCATCCGTCAACTGGGTCAAAGCCCGATAAGTAGCTTCAACACCGGGATCATCACCATCGTAACAAACATTGATCTTATCCGTTAAACGGCTCAACACGTAAAGCTGCTGATCCGTCAAACTAGTACCCATTGACGCAACACCATTGGTTACTCCGGCCTTGTAGGCACTAATAACATCCATAAATCCTTCAAACAAAATTACATTGCCTTTTTCACGAATCTCTTTTTTGGCATTGTTTAAATTAAACAACGTTTTTCCCTTATTAAAGATCTCAGTCTCTGGACTGTTCAAATATTTAGCTGTAGAAGCTCCTTTATCCAAAATACGTCCGGAGAAAGCAATGATATTGCCGGATTCATCAGTTATCGGTATCATTACTCGATCACGAAAACGGTCAAATAATTCACCTTCCTGATTTTCAGCAAAGAGTCCTGATTTTCTCAAAATATCTTCACTAATATCCCGGTCCTTAAAAAACTGTAGAAGTAAATTGTTGTTATTCGGTGCATAGCCAATACCAAAGGTTTGAATCAAATCATCCGAAAGCTCACGATTCTGCAGATACTTCATTGCTGGAGTACCATTTTCAGTCTTCGTCAAAATGTGACTGTAAAGCTTAGCCGCATCGGCGTACATCTTTAACAATGTCTGACTGTCAGAATTCTGATATTGTGTGTTTCTAGCTTCGTATTGATCAGGAACTGAAATATTTCCCATTTGAGCGACTTCTATTACCGCCTCAGGGAAAGTTTTGTTTTCCATCTCCATGATGAACTTATAAACATTGCCACCACGGCCACAACTAAAACAATGAAAAATTTGTTTGTCCTCTGCAACTGAAAACGATGGAGTTCGTTCTTCATGAAACGGGCAAAGTCCAAACAAATTCTTACCTGACTTCTTTAGCTGTACATACTTACTAATAACATCAACAATATTTGTCTTCGAGGTAACTTCATCAATGAATTCCTGGGGAATTCTCGTTGCCATGGCCGTCACCTCCTCATATGTTTATCAATACAGAGAAACATAATCTAACACATTCATTTTAGGAAAACAAACATGTTGAATCATTACACCAGCGACGTAAAAATAAAAAAGTGCTCCCACAAAAAGTGCAAACTGGGACCACTAGCCGCTTGTCAAATATTAATTATACACGGTTGTATGTAAAAGTCTAGCTTTAAGTTTACTTTATATTTACAATTCCGTCTCCAGAACTGAGGGATACTGATTGGCAGTGCGGAACGACTTGAGCCAAGGTCTCAAGTCTCGGTTTGAAGCCTCGCAAAATCAGCGAGTCTCCAAACACGCCCGGTGGTGTAAGCGATAAATCGCTAACGCCACTTTCACTGCCAATCAGCATCCCTCAGTTCTTCCGACTAGGTTAACTTTAGACAGAGAATATTATCGAAGGCATTTCCAATCATATATATTAAGATTAAAAATTAAAAAAAGCTGTAGAATGCTAGTTCAGCACAAATTTCATATTTTATGGATTTAATCAAAATACTTACCAATCTCTAAATTCCACAACAAAAAAATAGCCATATCTCATATAAAAGAGACATAGCTATTAAAAACCATTAAATTTTATCAATCATTATTTAGTAACAATCTTAGACAAATCACCAAGGTTAGCAATCAGATGGTTAGCAATAACCAATTGAGTTAAACGGTTATTCTTAACCTTTTCGTCTTTAGCCATAATCATATTTTCATCGAAGTATGAATCAATGACTGGACGTAATGCTGCTAATTGTTTGAATAAATCTTCAGCGTTGTCATCGTTAACTTTGGCTACTTGTTCCTTCAATTGTGATTCTGAAGGATTTTCGAACAAGTTATCATCAACTGATAAGTCATCTGAGTAACCAAATTTAGCTTTCTTAGATAAGTTAACAATTCTTCCAAGTGCTTCCATAACAACCTTGAAGTCGTCATCAGCAACATGTTTTTGAAGAACTTCTGCAACATCGATCATTGCAATTGGGTCAACGTTTGAACCTGAGGCAACGGCATCTACGATATCATTTCTAATACCTTTTTGATTCAACAATTGGCGGACACGGTCAATCATGAATTCATTGATAGCTTTTTCATTCTTACCTAAGTCTAATTTAGCAGGTACTGTCAAGTTGGCCTTTAAGTAATCTTGTAGGTCTTCTAAGTTCATTGACCATTGATAGTGATCAAGAATTCTAACGATACCATAAGCTTGACGACGCAAGGCATATGGGTCATTTGAACCACTAGGGATTAAGTCAACTGCATAGAATGTTACTAATGAGTCGATTTTATCAGCAATGGCTAGAGCTGCACCAACTTTACTTGCTGGCAAAGCACCTTCAGCTGAAATTGGCATGTAATGTTCACGAATGGCTTGAGCAACAGCTTTAGTTTCACCCATGATTTCAGCATACTTCTCACCCATGACACCTTGTAGTTCTGGGAATTCGTCGACCATACTTGTTACAAGATCAAATTTATAAATGTCGCTGGCACGGAGCAAATCTTTTGTTTCAGTAGCATCTAGTTTAAATAATTTGGCTAGATGTTCTGCAATTTGGTGGACACGAGCCATTTTTTCATACATAGTACCAATCTTAACGTGGAAATTAACTGTCTTAAGTTTTTCAACGTAGTCAGCAATGCTCTTCTTTTGATCTTCTTTGAAGAAGAAATCAGCATCTTCTAGACGAGCAACTAGCACTTTTTCATTACCACGAATGACATTTTCGATATGTTCTGAATTACCATTTCTTACACCAATAAAGTATGGAGCAAGTTTTCCAGCTTGATCACGAACATAGAAATATCTTTGGTTATCTTTCATTGAAGTAATCAAAACTTCTTCAGGAATTTCCAAATATTTCTTGTCAAATGAGCCGTAGAAAGTTGTTGGGAATTCAACTAAGTTGTTAACTTCTTCCAATAAGTCAGGATCTACATCGATATCCCAGTTGTTATCTGTAGCAATTTTACTAATTTGATCAGAAATAATTTGTTTACGTTCTTTAGCGTCAACAATAACAAATTGTGACTTAAGTTTTTCAACGTAATTGTTAGCATCGTCAATTTCAACGTCTTCACCAAGGAATCTGTGACCACGTGTCATACGACCAGATGTGATATCAAGAATCTTCACGGGAACTTCTTCAGTATCAAGTAGTGACACTAACCAGTGGATTGGACGGATATATTCAAAATCATATGAACCCCAGCGCATTCTTGTTGGGAAAGTGATGGCCTTAATAACTTCATCCATATGGCTCAAAACTGTTTCAACTTTTTGACCATCTTCGTGTTTTTGAATATAAGCATATTCAACACCTTTTAACTCTTCAAAGAAGATATCATCTGGTGTCATCCCTTGTCCACGAGCAAAACCTTGAGCGGCTTTTGTCCAGTTGCCATCAGCGTCTTGAGCAATTTTCTTTGAAGGACCTTTAGCTTTAACGTCAATATCAGTTTGTTTTTCAGCAATGCCTTTAACAAAAATTGTTAGGCGTCTAGGAGTAGAAAACTTTTCAATTGAATCAAAAGAAATACGATTTTCTTTAAGGAATTTTTCAGCTCTTTGAGCAAATTGATTAACACTCTTAGTTACAACATGGGCTGGCATTTCTTCCAAACCGATTTCTAGTAAGTAATTTTTAGTCATTTTCGTTCTCCTTTACTTCACTGTTTGCCAACAATGGGAAACCACGTTTCTTTCTTTCTTCAACGAAGGCTTTAGCTACCTTGTGGGCCATCTTTCTAATACGTGATAAGAATGCAGCACGTTCAGTAACTGAAACAGCACCACGAGCATCTAACAAGTTAAATGTATGTGAACATTTCAAAATATAATCATAAGCTGGGTGAACTAAACCTAAATCCATCAAGCGGTTGGCTTCTTTTTCATATTCATCAAAGAATTTGAACAACATATCTTGGTTACTTTCTTCAAATGAATACTTTGAATGTTCATATTCAGGTTCTTTAAAGATATCACCATAAAGAACACCGTCGCCCCATTCCAAATCGTAAACTGAGTTAACGTCTTGGATGTATGAAGCCAAACGTTCAACACCATAAGTAATTTCACTAGTTGTTGGGTGACATTGTAGTCCACCAACCTGTTGGAAGTATGTAAATTGAGAAACTTCCATACCGTCTAACCAAACTTCCCAACCAACACCGGCACAGCCCATTGAGGGGTTCTCCCAGTTATCTTCAACGAAACGAATATCATGTTCCAAAGGTTCAATCCCTAAAGCACGTAATGAATCTAGGTAGTATTCTTGGATATTTTCTGGAGCTGGTTTCATAACAACTTGGAATTGGTGGTGTTGATATAAACGGTTAGGATTTTCACCATAACGACCATCGGCTGGACGTCTTGATGGCTCAACGTAAGCAGCATTCCATGGTTCTGGTCCAATTGCACGTAGGAATGTGTATGGACTCATTGTTCCGGCACCTTTTTCTGTATCGTATGCTTGCATCAACATACAACCTTTATCACCCCAAAATTTTTGAAGTGTGAGAATCATATTTTGAACATTTAACTTCTTTACCATTTTTTCTCCCTTCAGGCAGAACACAAAAAATCCCTTGCAGTGTACACTTAGGCACTTTCTGCAAGGGACGAGTATTCGCGGTTCCACCCTAATTCAGGACCGAAGTCCTGCACTTTTATATTCGATTTAATTGTACGCCATAAATCTAATCGAAGCTTTCACTATCCTTCGTCGCTGTTTCAACATACATCAATATAACCATTTTTGACTTTATTGTCAATCACAGGCTTAGTCAGTAACTAAAAGCGCCAACGCTTCATTTTATCAATAAAGGTTTTGCTCTTAGGATAATAGCCGACCGTCCCCAAATAAATTGCATCAATCGCATGTTGAATTAAATCTTTATTATTTTCTTTAATTTCAATCTTACCTACTTGGCCTAAATCAATTTTACTAAATAGTCGCAAAAAATAAACGATTCGCTTTGGAATATGCAAACGATGAATATCGCTGTCAAAATGTTTCGAACATAACAGTCCACCTAAAAGGACCGAAACATCGAAATTTCCTTCGGTCTCGCCCCCAACAACGCAGGAATCCATATTAGGCGCAACACCAAAAGCCTCTAGTAATTTCATTTGCATGATATTAACGATAATTTGCGCATCATAACCATTTTCAATATAAAGTAAGGCTTTAAATAATAGCCGATACCAACTGTCGGGCACTGGATCATCAACAAACGCTTCATGATACAAGTCAAACAAAAACGTCGCATAAGCATTTAATTCGATATCCTGCATAATTTCATTAAATTGCTTAATATTGCCGGCTGAGTTCAAATATGACAAGCCATCATTTTTGACAATACCAGCATATTCACCATAAGAAAAGGTTATCACTGAACCAGATATTTTCGACTTAGCCGTTTGTGTTCCACGTACTAGAAAAGTTTTAAAACCATACTCTCTAGTTAAAATGGTAACCAGAGCATCTCTTTCCTTATAACGCTGACGACGAACAACAATACCAAAAAAGTTAGTTGGCGTGTTTGCCATTAATCTTTAAAGTCCTTCAATGAGTAACCAGCACTTGCTAGAAAGGCTTTATCGTCACGCCAGTTCTTCTTTACACGAACCCAAAGTTTCAAATTAACTTTTTCACCAAGCAAATGTTCAATCTTAATTCTTGAACCAATACCAATGTTCTTCAACATAGCACCACCGCGACCAATAACAATTGGTTTTTGGCTTTCACGTTCAACGTAAATATTAGCTTCAATTTGAAGTTTACCAGCTTCACTACGTTGATTCATTGATTCAACCACGACCGCAATCGAATGAGGAATTTCATCTCGTGTGTCTTCCAAAATCTTTTCACGAATCAATTCACCGACAATAAAGTACTCTGGGTGATCAGTAATTTGGTCATCTGCATAATATTGTGGTCCAACTGGTAGATGTTTCGTCAAAGTATCAATTAAATCATCGATATTATTACCGTTCGTAGCTGAAATTGGAATGATTTCGGCAAAATCCATCAAATCTTTGTATTCATCAATTTGAGGAGCCATTTCATCGGGATTGATTAAATCAATCTTATTAAGCACTAAGAAAACCGGAGCTTTAACTTTCTTTAATTCTTCAATAATAAACTTGTCACCAGGTCCAGCTTGTTCGCCAGCTTCAGTCATAAACAGAACAGCATCAACTTCTTTTAAAGCTGAGATAGCTGCTTTATCCATATATTGATCCAAGTCATTGTGAGGCTTGTGAATACCAGGTGTATCCAAGAAAATGATTTGACGTTCATTGTCAGTATAAATACCTTGGATTTTATTTCTAGTCGTTTGTGCTTTTGGTGAAGTGATAGCAATTTGTTCTTTAATAATCCGGTTCATAAATGTTGATTTACCAACATTGGGGCGTCCAATAATGGCAACGAAACCTGATTTATAATTCTTATTATCCATAATTAATCCATGTCCTTATCACTGAATGCTAGTGGCAAAATTTCTTTGAAAGTATATTCTTTAAAATCATTCGTTTTATTAGCTAAATAAACAATGTCTTCTGAGTCCATAAACTCGCTCATAACTTGACGACAGGCACCACAAGGCTTTGATAACTCTTGTGTTCCATTAATTATGACAATCTTTGAAACGTGCTTAGCACCTTCAGAAACAGCTTTAAAAATCGCCGTCCTTTCAGCACAATTCGTAAGTCCGTATGAGGCATTTTCTACGTTGACCCCAGAATAGATTTTTCCATCATCACATAAAATTGCTGCTCCAACCGTGTAATGTGAGTAAGGTGCATAGGCGTTTTCCATCGCCTTACTTGCAACATCAAATAATTGCTTTTCAGTAATTTCCACTAGTTCAGTCTCCTTTTTTGTGTATCTCAGTTAATAATTATAATACAGATGAATGTTTAAAAAAAGGATTTGAAATAAAAGTCACGAAATACGTGTGGGGTGGTTAAATATTCCGCCTCCAAGAGCAAGAAATTTAGATAGCTATGGGACCGATTCGAGCCAAAGGGCGGTCTCGAATCTCGCTTTTGAACCTCGCAAGAACCGCGAGTTTCAAAAGTCGTCCCGTGATGTAAGGGATAAATCCCTAACATCACCTTCACAGCGACCTAAATTTCTTGCTTTTTCCGGCTAGTGTGCTCTTTATTTTTGAAGAAACAGTGTCTCACCATGTCGTTGATAACTAAGATAATAGGGTATAGAACATATTCGAATCTTTTGATTTAAATTACTTTCAAATTCAGAGTCAAAAATGTCAACTATCACCACATATTCCTAAAATATGCTTTGGCTTTACTACCTAGCACCTTTCCCAGTACAAGCCCTAAAAGTTACTCTTCAAACTTCCCACATTCTTAATTACGACTGAAGTACTGCCGTCTGGATTCGTTTCAAACTCAATTGCATCCCTATCCTTCAATAAACTTATCGGTACATTGATTTCGATGCCATTGTCTAACTTAATCTTTTGTCGCTCATATTTCTTTTCAAAATAATTGATATTTGGCACTGTCACAACTGGCTCAATGGCTTTCTTGGACAGTTGCTCCTTGAACTCTGCTTTAGCATCTTCTTTCTGCTCAAAGACCACATCAGCAACGTAATCATTGTCAATCACGCCATCGGTTTCAAGGCTATCATGGATTGCCTGTTGTGTTTTAGAGGTAATCGTAAAGTCATCCGCATCATCATATTTTTCCGAAATTTTTTGAATCGACTTCTTGATCTGCTTAACATTGGTTGACACTTTATTTGGTACCGCCTTAACATCAAGAAAATCCCTGGACATCAGCCATTTACCGCTTTCGCCAGTATATTGTTGTTCACGAATTTTCACTTTTTTTGCGTCAATCAAAATCATATTTTTGACACCTTGTCCCGGCGAGGGCAAAATGCTGTTGTTTTGAATGATGTTGTTCACTAACGCATCCTCGTCATATTCAACGTTATGAATATAACGCTTAGTATAGTCCAGCTTGGCAATCCCAATCACTGGGCCCAAATCGTCAAGTTCAACATTAAAGAATAACAAGTCGCCACCAGGAATTTTTCATTCGCCTTGATAGCTTCAAAATAATCTAAGGCAAATTTTTCCGTTAGCTGTTGGAACTCTCCACGACCATTCCAAAATTGCTCAAGCATCGGAATTCGTGATAAATCTAGCTCCACATACTCACTATTTTCAAATTTATCAATCACTTTTTCAACATACTTAGAAACTTCAAGATTGTCCCTGGGAATCTCCTTTTGCGACAACACTGCGTTGCCAGAATCCTTATCCAAGATATGGTCAATTATGTTTAGAATTCGCATTCGTTTTCCTCTCTATTAACTACCAGTTACAACTGCTAGTATTGAAATTCTATTTTAGTAAAAAACAACTTCTCCTATCATACCTAGTGTCGCAAAAGAAATCTATCACCACACACAGAATACGTGTTTGAAAATGGTGATGTTTTGTTCGATGGTGAATGATTATACCGATATTTATAAACTCTACTTAATTGAGGCCAAAAAAAGAAACCCAATTTTATGGATTTCTTTTTTTGTTCCACTCTATTCGATTTATTTCTCTAAACCATAAGCGCTTAGAATTTTTTCTTGCAAACCAATCATAACTTTTTCTTCTTCAGGCTTGATATGGTCATATCCATTCAAGTGCAAGATTCCATGAACGATTGTGTAACCTAGTTCACGATCAAAGGAGTGTTCATAATCCTTAGCATGTTCATCAACAATTTCGACACTGATAAATAAGTCACCTAAATCAACTGGTAAATCCGGAATTTGAGCTTCTAGATAATCAAGTGAATCTTCACCATCGTTGATAGCAAAGCTGATTACGTCAGTTGCTCGGTCGGTATCACGATATTCTTTGTTGATTTCATGAATTTTATCTTTAGTAACAAAGTGGATCGATAGTTGTGTACTATCTTTTAAATCCAATTTGTTGAAGGTGAATTGGACAATATCTTTAACCCAATTTTCACGTTTTTGATCAATTAAATTATCATCATTATAAATTTCTAAGTCCATAATAATCCCCAGTAATTATTTTTCTATTTTATCTGAATCTTCATAAGCATCAATGATTTCAGCTACAACTGGATGTCTGACAACATCGGCTGAACTAAAGTTAACGAATTCAACGTGTGGCAAATTAGTTAAAATATGTTGTGCTTGAACTAATCCACTCCGTGTATGTCCTGGTAAATCGATTTGCGAAATATCTCCATTTACAATCATCTTTGAACCAAAACCTAAACGTGTCAAAAACATCTTCATTTGTTCACGTGTCGTATTTTGAGCCTCATCTAAGATTACAAAAGCCTCATCCAAAGTTCGACCACGCATATAAGCTAATGGCGCAACTTCGATCACTCCACGTTCCAACAAACGACCAGTATGATCTGAACCCATAATAGCATACAAGGCATCATAGATAGGCCGCATATATGGGTCAACTTTTTCTTTCAAATCACCTGGCAAGAAACCTAGACTTTCACCAGCTTCAACTGCCGGACGTGTCAAAATAATTCTTTGCACAGTACCTTGTTTCAAAGCAGCAACCGCCATAACAACAGCTAAATATGTTTTACCAGTACCAGCAGGTCCAATTCCGAAAGTAATGTCATTGTGATTAATGGCATTAACATATTGTCTCTGACCAAAGTTTCGTACACGAACAGGTTTGCCACTGAAATCTTTAATTAATTCATCTTTGTACAAGTCACCGAAATAATCTAAAGTTCCACGCTCAACCATCTTAAGGCCACTGACAACATCAGCCGCACCAAGACTAACACCCGACTGGACTAATTCCATCAATTTACGCAACAACGATGTTGCATTATTCACATTATTTTCAACACCTGACACATCTAATTGATCACCAAATGCATGAATTTGAACATCCAAACCTTCTTCAATCAAATGCAAGTTACTATCATTAACGCCAAAAAGGTTAACCGCATTTTGAGGATTCTTGATTTGAATGCTCTTTTTAATTTGTTCAACGTTTTCTGTCAATAAAGTTCGATCCTCCCGTGTATTACTTTGAATGATAGCACACCAAGTAATACTAATCACTTATATAACGCTATAATATCAGTTAAATATAACGCTTGGCTAATTAAATATGCCGCCTCCAAGAACAAGAAATTTAGGTCGCTATGGGGACCGCCGACAGCCTTGTGTCTTTCGGCTCGATTTTGAACCTCGCACAAATCGCGAGTTTCAAAATTCGTTCCGTGATGTAGGCACTCAAGTGCCAACGCCAGCCGCACAGCGATCTAAATTCTTGTTCTTTCCGGCTAGTTCATTACTTACCTTTGAATTAATAGTAAATAACTTTAAGCACTATCTACCATTAACGACTGAAACGATAAGATATGAAGTACATTTCGATTTTAAAAACCATTTTAAATTCATGGTCAAAAAATCAACTAGCGCTACGCATTACTTAATTTTATTTTACCACTCTGATTATACTAATAATACGCATTGTAACAGTTAAATGCACCAACCCGGCTGATGCTAATTTAGCCCTTCTTACTTTGACAATTGCAATGTTTTTAGCAGTCTGTTTTATAGGTTACTAAACATCATTTTTTTAAACATTTTATCCTACAATTAAAAACTACCATAATCTGCTATTTTGAACTTCATTAGACGTCAAAAAAAAGCCCGCACAAGCAAATGCCTGTATGGACTTTCTTAATAAACTATCGATTAACGACGTTTCTTATTGCGCTTACGAGCAGCCTCTGACTTAAGCTTTCTCTTAACACTTGGCTTTTCGTAAAACTCACGTTTTCTATATTCTTGAAGAGTACCACTCTTTGAAACGGAACGTTTGAATCGACGAAGAGCATCATCAAGCGACTCGTTTTCACGAACGACGGTTTTTGCCATATGATAATCCCTCCTTCCGATTTTTAACGTAACTGTACTATTGCTCTAGCAGTTCATATGTTATTATAACAAAAAGAAGCTAATGTTCAAATATTTTTTTACATTTTTTTGGAGGAATTTATTATGAATCAGAAATTAGACGTTTTTGTTCTCTCCGATGGTGTCGGAGAAACCGCTTTAAGAGTTGCTAGAGCAGCATTTATCCAATTTCCAGAGATGGATACCACATTTACAAAATATCCATTCATAAAAATGGACATGCAGCTAGAAAATATCTTATCTATGGCAAAAGACAAGAAAGCAGTCGTTTTACACACGATTGTTTCAAAAGAAATTTGCAATAGAATCAACCAATTTTGCCAAGATAACGGAATTGTTTATTACGATATCCTTAACCCTATTATTGGTACCTTCTCACAAATGACTCATCAAGAACCTCTACGCAAAAAAGGATTGCTTCATGAACTAGATAAGAACTACTTCGATATGATTTCGGCGATGGAATTTACGATAACAAACGACGATGGTCAAAACCCTAAAGGATTGCTCGAAGCTGATTTAGTTTTGCTAGGAATCTCCAGAACTTCGAAAACCCCTCTATCGCTCTATCTAGCCAACAAGAATATCAAGGTTGCTAACTTACCGCTAGGACCAACAACTAACCTCCCAGAGCAATTATGGAGCGTTGACAAGAAGAAAATCATTGGCTTAACTAATGATATGAACGTTTTACTCAAAATTCGTCGTCAAAGAATGATTGCATACGGTCTTGATCCTGACACAACATACTCAGACAGCGACGAAATCAAGAAAGAATTAGACTACTCAAACGAAATTTACAAAGAACTTGGTTGTCCCGTAATCAACGTTGCCGACCGTTCAATTGAAGAGACAGCCGCTATCATTATGGAAAAACTTCACTTCAACGGTTACCAAAATAGTTAACAGTATGAGTACAGCTTAGATTCGACATTACCATCTTTGGTTAATAATGAAACAAAGCGAGTTCAGCTTTCGAGCACTAAGACAAATGGCTCCAGTAATCCGATTTGGATTATTGGAGCCATTTACTGTTTTAAGCAAAAAAATCTATGTCCTGTTTCACGTGCTGAATATATAAAGCTGACTAAATTGCCTAATACTTTCCAGCTAACAAGTTTTCCTTCATCTGCGGATCAAAGACATTACTACGTAACATTTCAATTTCAGCTTTATATGGTGCGACACCCTTTTTATCATTTTCATCTTTCTTAACATAAGGTGTTTCCATAATCTTGGGTACATTCTCCAATTGTGGATGATGAGCCACATAACTCAAAGCATCAAAACCAATCGTTCCAAAACCGATATCTGTGTGGCGATCTTTATGTGAACCCATTTCATTCTTAGAATCATTCAAATGGATGACCGACAACTTGTCTAAACCGATAATATGATCAAATTGATTCAATACACCATCAAAATCATTTTTTACATCATAACCAGCATCGTTCATATGACACGTATCCATTGTGACTGATAATTTATCATTCTGTGCGCAATTATCAAAGATTTCAGCAATTTGTTCAAAAGTAATCCCTACTTCAGTTCCCTTACCGGCCATCGTTTCAATCGCAACACTAACTTTTTGATCTGGCATAATTGCTTCATTCAAAGCTTGACCAATCTGTTTCAAGGCCACATCTGCACCAGCCTTTAAATGAGCTCCAGGATGAAAACTAATTGCTTCAATTCCTAAAGCATCAGCTCGAAGAAATTCATCATGCATAAATGAAATCCCAAACGGTAATTTATCTGGTTTAATAGTATTTCCTAAATTAACGATGTAGGGAGCATGACCGATAATATGATCAATCCCATATTCCTTCAAAAGTTTTTGACCTTCGGGAATCTTCATATCGGAAACATCTTTACGGCGAGTATTCTGTGGTGCACCCGTAAAAATCATCATTGCGTTTGCTCCATAGCTGTGTGCCTCTTCAGCTGAGCCGACCAACATTTTAGGTGCCTTCATTGCAACGTGCGAACCTATTATCATCAAAAAACCTCCCTGACTTTAACTAACAAAATTATAGCATAGGAATATCGGCCAACGAAAATGGACTGTGACATAACTATTTTTGCCTTAAACATGCAGCATAAACGTGAGACAAAACATAGCTTTTTCCGCTTAAACCAAACAAGACCGCAATCCAAAATCGGGTTCTTTCTCAATTTTGGTTATAGAATTGAATATAAAAAGGCTAGATGCTTTTTCTGAATTTATATCTGGAAAAGCATCTAGCCTTTTACTCATATTCAATTTCAAATAACACATAATCCCTTTATCGAATCAATTAGTTATACCATATAAAAAAACAACGAATATATTAGTCTCTGGGTGCAAGAAATGTTGACAGCAGTGAGGGTGGTGTTATGGCTTTAGCCATTACACCACGGGACGAGTTTTGAAATTCGCGTACTTTGCGAAGTTCAAAATCGAGGTTCGAGACCGCCTTTCGGCTCGAACCGGTCCCCACAGCGCCAACATTTCTTGCGCCCAGAGACGGCAACTAACCAACTTTGTCCCACTCTCTGAATTAATAAATATGTGCCTGATAAAATCGTCCCATGACTCGTACAGTATCAGTAACACTTACGAAAGCATGTTGATCAGACAGGGCCATCGCATTTTCCAAATCATGTAATTCTGAACGGGAAATAACAGTGAACAAAATTGTCTTTTCTTCATGTTTATAAGCACCTTCAGCATCATGAACAATCGTAATACCACGGCGCATTTCATTTTGAATTTGTGTAATAACATTTTTAGGTTTAGATGTAACAATCATAACTTGAAGTTTTTGATCCTTGTTATAAATCATATCAATAACTTGACCATTGATGAAGATACTGACCGCACTATAAAGCGCGTGGACCCAACCAAATAGGAAACCAGCACATGCAACGATAAAAATGTTGAACATAATATTAATTGTTCCGACACTTTTACCAGTCTTCTTACGCAAAATGATTCCTAAAATATCAATACCACCAGTAGATATTCCGTTTCTCAAAGCCATCCCCGTACCAAATCCATTGGCAACCGCACCAAAGATAGCACAGACTAATGGATCGGCCGTAATTTTAACTGGTGGCAATAAATGCATCATTGTACTGGCTAAAGCAACCGCAATTATCGTAAAAATCGTGAATTTGTGATCGATCTTACGCCAAGCCAAGACGAACAATGGCGCGTTTAATGCAAAGTACATCACCGCAGTCGATAAATTAAATGGCATCCAGCGATGCGAAATCGTTGAAATCAATTGCGCCGCACCTGTTACACCAGAACCATAAATACCACCCGGTGTCCAGAACATATTAACCGCAATCGAAACAGCAATTGAATATAAAAATGCTATTGAAATTTTGGATAAGTTCTGATGTCTTTCAATCAGCTTATCTAATTCACCCATACTAAAAAATTCTCCTAGTCGTCATAAGTTACCTAAACATATTAGCACAAATAGCAGTATTTTCAGCCTATTTCCGATGTTTTTTCATGAATTCTGCCCGTCCGCCACTCTCTTCGAGTTCAAAACGTTCCGGATTCTTTTTATAAAAGTCTTGATGATAATCCTCAGCTGGATAAAAAGTTGTTGCAGGTTGAATTTGTGTGACGATTGGATCAGAAAATTCTCCCGACTCAACTAAAGCTTTTTTAGAAGTCTCAGCAATTTCTTTTTGAGATTCATTCTGATAAAAAATCACTGGACGATAGCTGTCACCACGATCTTGAAATTGACCCATGGCATCGGTCGGATCAGCTATTTGCCAATACAATTCAACTAAATCTTTGTACGAAACAATGTCAGCATCATAAGTTATCTCAACTGATTCAGCATGTCCCGTAGTTTCCGTACAAACTTGTTCATACGTGGGATTAGCAACATGTCCTCCACAGTAACCAGATACAACCGAAATGATCCCTGGTTGTTCGTCAAAAGGTTGAACCATACACCAGAAACAACCTCCAGCAAAAATCGCAGTCTCTTTTTTCATTTATTCAGCATCTCCATCTTCAACATATTTCTTATAGTCAGCATACCCCTTTTTATCCATTTCTTCATATGGGATAAATTTCAAAGATGCCGAATTAATGCAATAACGCAAGCCGCCTTGATCTAGCGGACCATCAGTAAAAACATGACCCAAATGAGAGCCAGCAGCTTTGCTAGTAACTTCAGTCCGTTCCATACCAAACGAACTGTCACGATGTTCTTTTAGCTTGGCAATTGGTTCTGTAAAAGAAGGCCAACCACAGCCAGCATCGTATTTCTTGGCCGATGAAAACAACGGTTCACCACTGGCAATGTCAACGTAGATACCCTTTTTGTAAAAGTCATCATATTTTCCACTAAAAGGACGTTCCGTGGCAGCATTTTGAGTTACCTGATATTCTTCATCAGTTAATTTACTCAAATCCTTTTTATACTCTTCTGACATCAAACCACCCTCTCTATATACAAAATAGTATATGCTTTCACGCAATTAATTCTAACTATTTGCTTATTGTATGGCGGTTTTTTCTACTAGAAAGCAAATCGGAATAACAGTTGAAAAAGTATTTACAATTTGTAAATAAAATATTGTGATGTGCCGCCTCCAGGAGCAACGAAATTAGGTCGCTGTGGGGACCAATTCGAGCCAAAGAACGGTCTCGAATCTCGACTTTGAACCTCGCAAAAACCGCGAGTTTCAAAGCTCGTCCCGTGGTGTAAGCACTAAAGTGCTAACGCCACCTTCACAGCGACCTAATTTCGTTGCTCCCTCCAGCTAATTCCATTTACAGAATGATTATGAGCTTTAAATATATGGTGATTAATATCATCGTAAATAATGTAATACCACTAAAAAACGTTCAACCATTAATCAAAAACAGAAGAACGTTAAAAGAATAAGACCTTTTGAAAGTACCAACTCAATTAGAACATAATGTTATGTCGTAAACTTTCTATTATTCATACCAATTTTCTTAAAAATATAAAAGCCATCTACGAACCAAATAAACACAAAAACTATAATACCTGCACTCATCGGAATCCAAGTAATCGAGAACCAACCATCTTTCATTTGAGTATGTGTATAATATGACGCTTGTAAAATTGGAATATACAATATTGCATTGCCAATAGTTCCTTGAATAAAAACAATAACGCTGTAAATACTTGCCTCAATACCCTTTTCAAATAAAAGATCTTTTACCGTAAAACCAAGAATATTTAACAAGTTTGTATTGGAAGATCTTTCAGCACTAGAAATCATTGTTAATGAAATCACATTAGCTAAAATTATCAAAAATGGTGCTCCTAAAAATAGCGTTAATGTACCAAAAATCTCTGATAAACTTCTTTTGGTGGAAATGTTGGCCAAATCAAATGCAAGATACATAAAAAATGAGGAAATAAGTAAAAAAATAAAAATTGGAAAGGTCACGTTGCGTAGAAATTCTCTTTTCTCAAGAACATTCCAATACGCAGTTTGAAACGTTTTTATCATCTTCACTGGATACCAAGATGAAAGACTTTTTACTAAAATTGGTAAAATTATTCGTTCAGAATTATTTATTGTCATAATCATTAAAATAATTAGAACCAACAATAACTGTAAATAGGTATTTTCTAATGTAGGACTTCTAAATAATTCCATGAGACTTCTAGGTTCCTTAAAAAAAGACTGTATACATAAATCGTTCCGCTATAAACAGCGGTTATCCAAATCCAAGTTAAAACTAACAAGACTCTTTTTATTAATACATGTCCGTGTCTAATATTAGAGAAGATCTTTCTTGCACTGATTAATCCTAAAATACCAACCGTGAGACCCAAAACAACCATCGTTATTATCAAAGAACTCAACTGCATTTTCATATCAATCATTGGGAATTTAGTCATTCCGGGATTTGTTCGCACCCAATAATAAAATTTCTTAACAACCGGGTATGCTAAAAAATAACCAAAGGGCCCTCCAATCATTCCCATTAATCCCATTTGAACACCAATCAACATAGCAAGTTGCGTTGAGTCAGCTCCTAGTATCGACCACAACTTATAGTTGCTTTTGAACTTATTTATCAACAGCCTAGTAATTCCACTAATTATTAAGATTAGCGTTATTAATCCAAAAATTACCGGTGTGGTAAAAAGAACTACCGGATTGTAATTTCCATAATTAACTTTGGCACTAATTGAAGAACCCACTCCAATCATGGTAAAACCAATCACAAATCCTGCAGCCCCAAATAATATCAACGAACCAATCCAAGACTTCCACGAATATCGAAATTGCCATATTGCTAACCTCAACATGAATCTCACCCTTTCTCTATCATTTCCAAAAGTCCTGTTGTATCTGGTTTATTTAAAACTTTGACCAATTTTCCGTCTTTTAAAATAAGAGCTCTATCAGTTTTTGATGCCAAATCAATATCATGAGTAACCATAACGACGCAGGCCCCATTGTCAGCAAGTTTCCTCAAAATGTTAAAAATCAATTCTTTTGAACTTTCATCAACCGCTCCTGTAGGTTCATCCGCAAAAATAATTTTGGCATTTGTCACCAATACCCTAGCGATAGCCACTTTCTGTTGCTCACCTCCAGACAATGTATTGACGAAGCTACCCAAATCTGCCGAAAAATTCATACTATTTAATAGCACTTCAACTTTAGAATTACTGATCTTCTTACCTGATAAGCGAAGTGGCAAGACAATATTCTCTAAAACAGGTAATGCTGGCACTAAATTATAAGACTGGAAAATAAAGCCAATTTCCGTCCGTCTCATTTTAGCAATCTTAGCTGGTGACAAAAGATAAGGATTTAATGCATTTACTTTTACCAAACCGGTTGTTGGTTCCAAAAGGCCCGATACACATTTCAAGAGAGTTGACTTACCACTACCTGAAGGACCAATAATACTCAAAAATTCGTTTGAATAGGCGGTAAAAGATATATCTTTTAAAATATCAATGGATTTATTTTTACCTAAACTAAAACTTTTTGAAACACTATCAGCTTCTATAATCGCATCGTCCATCAAACTAATCCTCCGTCTTAAAGATTTTATTCTAGGTCATTTTTCGCTATTTTCTTTTTTAGGTATTACTTCATATACAATCGAATTAATATTATATCGATAATATGCTTGTAATATTTTCCAGATATATTTAGTTAATTTCCAAAAAATAGGGATTACTACCACCGAAATTAAGCAAAGAATGAGACTGCTAGCCATCCGTAATATTGTGAGTGCCCTTACTTTGGTGATTGTTTGCCAAACAACAACTCCTGGAGATATTAAGCAAGCACCTACTGTTCCCCAAAAAGCAATTTGTATCGTAATTAAAGCAATAGCTACAAACTCAAAAAACAAAAAGTTCACTATCAAACTACCTAAAAAGGCAAAGAAATTAAACTTACGTACGATAACTTCATCTTCCGCAAAAAAATACGAAGTATTGACATCAAACAAATTGCTCAAATCTTGAATCGCCTTAATGGGAGGATTATGCTTATCACTTTCCCAGCGTGCAACGGTTTGCTGTGTAACATATAATTTTTCCGCAACCTGAGCTTGAGTCATATTCTTCTCAATCCGTTTCATTTGAATACGTTGACCTATTGTTTCCGACATATTCCCGGTCCCCTTCTCTTGATAACTCTAGTAAGACACTTAAACTAGAAAAAATCTAACAATTTTTTTGATTTTCACCGTTATAACGAAACATGAACGCTTTAATTAGGCCAGTATCCAGCTATAAATGAAATTTTAAAACCACAAAGGACATTTTATTGTTTGAACACTAATAAAAAACTAACAATAAATTGATTCTGCAGAAATAACAAAAAAATTATGACAAAATATGCAGTATAAACGTAGAATAAAGCACCGATTTTCCCATCCCTAAAAATATGACTCCAGTAATCTAAAAATCTTTTTTTCAACTTTGGTCGTATATTTTTTTCAACTTTGGTCGTATAAGTGAATATAAAAAAAAGCTAGATATTTTTCTTGATATAAATCCAGAAAAATATCTAGCCTTTGATTATGTTAAATTTCAAATAATTCAGCGCTTTTTTTATCGAATTAGTTAGTTGTATCGTGTTAAAAATAACAAATAACTAAGCTCAAGAAAGAACCTAACTATTGAGCACATTCTGTTCAAACTTTAATTAAATTAATCTTTCTTACTAATCTCAATTCCCAAATCATCAAGTTGTTGTTTAGCAACCTCAAGTGGAGCATGTGTCATTGGTTCTGTAGCGTTTGAGTTCTTAGGGAAAGCAATAACGTCACGAATGTTATCTTTTCCAGAAAGAAGCATTGCAAAACGATCCAAACCAATAGCCAAGCCACCATGTGGAGGACAACCATATTGTAAGGCATCCAATAGGAAACCAAATTGTTCGTAGGCTTTTTCTTTAGTAAAGTCTAGCGCACGCAACATTTTTTCTTGAATCTTGTAATCATGGATACGAATCGAGCCACCACCAAGTTCATAACCGTTAAGAACGATATCATAACTTTGAGCATAAGCTTTATGAGGATCTTCACCTTCATTTAGATAGTAAACATCTTCTTCATTTGGCATTGTGAATGGATGGTGAGCAGCAGTCCAACGTTGGATACCCTCATCGTACTCAAACAATGGCCAGTTAACAACCCAGATGAAGGCAAATTCATTAGGATCATAAAGATGTTGTTCTTTAGCAATAGCTTTTCTCAAGTACCCTAATGAGTCAGCAACAACTTTCTTGTTATCAGCGACAAATAATAATAGGTCATCATTTTCAAGGCCAAGACGTTCAACCAAAGCAGCTTCTTGGGGCTTGATAAATTTAGCAACACCACCAGCTAATTCATTGTCATTGAACTTAGTCCATGCCAAGCCTTTAGCGCCAAAACGTTTGATATATTCTTGGTAAGCTTCAATGTTCTTACGTGAATACTTGTCAGCGCCACCTTTAACAACGATAGCTTTAACTTGACCGCCGTTATCAATTGTTCCCTTGAAAACTTTGAATTCACTATCTTGGAAGACGTCGTTTAAGTTTTGTAATTCCATACCGAAACGAACATCAGGCTTATCTGAACCATAACGATCCATAGCGTCATCCCAGTCGATTCTTGGGAATGGTGTTTTAACTTCAATACCCTTTTCGTCCTTCATAACACGAGCAATAAGACCTTCAGTAACGGTTTGAATTTCTTCTTTGCTCATGAAACTTGTTTCAATATCAATTTGTGTAAATTCAGGTTGACGGTCTCCACGAAGGTCTTCATCACGGAAACAGTGTGCTAGTTGGAAATAACGGTCGAATCCACCAACCATCAACAATTGCTTGAACAATTGTGGTGATTGTGGAAGAGCAAAGAAACGTCCTGGATAGACACGTGAAGGAACAAGGTAATCACGAGCACCTTCTGGTGTTGATGGTGTCAAATTAGGGGTTTCAATATCAATAAAGCCGTTATCATAAAGATATTCGTTAACTGAATGCTTGATTTGAGCACGAGTTCTGATAGCTTTTTGCATTTCAGGTCTACGTAAATCAAGGTAACGATACTTTAATTTAGTTTCTTCTGATGAATCAATACCATCTTTAATTTCAAATGGTGGTGTCAAAGATTTGTTAAGAATCTCAACTTTTTCAACGACAACTTCAACTTTACCAGTCTTCATGTCATCGTTAGTAGCACCCTCACCACGAAGTCTAACAGTACCGATAACGTTAATTACATATTCTGATCTAAGGTCTTCCGCAATATCAAGTGCGGCTTGATTATCAGTATTAAATACTAATTGTACGATACCTTTATAATCTCTAAGATCAACGAAAATCAAACCACCTAAGTCACGACGTCGTTGAACCCAACCATCTAAAGAAACTTTTTTACCAACATACTCTTCAGTAATGTTGCCACAATAATCTGTTCTTTCTTCCATGTTTATCCCTCGATTTTTTTCAATTCTGTTGCTAAATTCTCCAATGATACACTGACTTGTTCACCAGTAGCCATGTTCTTGACATTGGCTGTATCATTTTCCAATTCAGTGTCACCAATAGTTACAGTGTACTTTGCTTGTAAGTTATTAGCGGTCTTGAATTGAGCTTTAATTTTTCTTTGTAGATAATCTTTATCCGCACAGAATCCAGCTCTACGCAAGCTAGAAAGAATTTTCACTGAAGCACGTTCAGCTTTTTCACCAATTGTTACCAAGTAAACATCAAGATCATTAGCACTTGGCAAATCTTCATCTTTTAGTAACAACATCAAACGTTCAACACCAAGTCCAAAGCCAATACCAGGTGTTTCTGGTCCACCAAGTTCTTCAACTAAGCCATTGTAACGACCACCGGCTAAGACAGTAATTTCTTTATTGTCAAAAGCTGGGTCAGTTACCATAAATTCAAAGATTGTATGGTTATAGTAGTCAAGACCACGAACCATTGTTGAATCAACTTCATAATTAATATCTAAGTCATCCAACAAACCTTTAAGATATTCAAAACGTTGTGCTGAAGCTTCATTCAAGTAATCCAAAATTGATGGAGCATTAGCAACGATTTTCTTGTCATTAGCATCTTTACTATCAAGAATACGTAATGGATTCTTTTCTAGACGAATCTTCGAATCATCACTCAATTGGTCCTTAAATGGTGTAAAGTAATCAACCAAAGCTTTATGATAAGCGGCACGTGATTCAGGGTCACCCAATGTATTCAAGGCTACCTTCAAATTCTTGATACCTAAACGATTCAAAAATTCCAAACCAACTGAAATGATTTCAGCATCTAATTCAGGAGAATCAGAGCCAAAGGCTTCAACCCCGATTTGATGGAATTGACGTTGACGACCTGATTGAGGACGTTCATATCTAAACATTGGTCCCTTGTACCAAACTTTGTAAGGCTTGATGTGTTCAGGTCCATAAAGTTTATTTTCAACATAGGCACGAACAACACCAGCTGTTCCTTCTGGTCTAAGAGCTAAATGTCTATCACCCTTATCTTTAAAATCATACATTTCCTTTGAAACAATATCAGATGTATCACCTGATGATCTTTCAAAGACTTCATATGATTCAAAGATTGGCGTTCTTATTTCTGAAAAACGATATTTATTAAACGTATCTTGGGCAATTGATTCAATATATTGCCACTTTTGGGATTCCCCAGGCAAAATGTCCATGGTCCCCTTTGGTTTTTGATAGCGCATAAAATCCTCCTTAAATAAAAAACACCCTTGTCCAAATAAGACAAGGGTGCATTCTGCACGGTACCACCTAGTTTTTTTGCTGCAGTTAACGCCTGCCAAACGATTAAAACGTCACACAATCAATCGTTATCTGCTCTCAGCCACCAGATTCTCTGTAAAACGATTTATTTGATTACGAATATACTTATAAACTATCTAAAATAGAATACGTTGTCAAGACGGTTACGTAATGTTACCGGTTCCAATTGATTTTCTTGTGCTTTAATGTAACACAGTAAAGAAATACTTGAACACATATAATTCCATTTTTTTAATTATCAGTTTGAATCATTTTCGGTTTCTTAACCATTAAGGATTTAGAATTTATACTCATAAATTACATACAAAAATCAAACTTCAACAATCCAGCAAAACATAAACTAGCCGGAGGGAACAAGAAATTTAGGTCGCCGTGGAGGTGGCGTTAGGGATTTATCCCTTACACCACGGGACGACTTTTGAAATTCGCGTTCTTTGCGAAGTTCAAAATCGAAATTGGAGACCGCTCTATGGCTCCAATCGGTCCCCACAGCGACCTAAAATTCTTGTTCCCGGAGGCGGAATATTTAATTATTCCCAAAAGCTATAACACCTGATTTCAACCATTTGTATCCCTTTTCTATCATTAAAACAACAAAATATTCTAAATTCACCATTTTTACACGAACAAAAGTTCTAAAAAGTCAAATTTTATTAGGAAATTTACAATCTATTCTTTTAACTTGTTACTATATTAAGTAAGATATACATATAGAATGTGTATTTAAATTCTGAAAATTGCAAAACCGTCCTAATTGTTGCTAAAGTAAGATTAACTTTCGTATTTTTAAACCAAAACAACGATTTCGCATTAAGATTTATCAATCTATAAAATTACACTTTAATCACAACAGAAAAGATTTTAAAAATTGTGTTTGTAATAAAAAAAATAATTAAACTTTGTCAGTATTTTGACAATAAAGGAATCAGTTAAATGAAAAAGATAATACAACTTTTTATTAAAAACCGGATTCTTGTTGCTATTTTATTATTACTCGCCCTATCGAGTTGGTCCACAGTGGCGTTAGCGAGTGCTAATGCAGTTGTGGTTCGCTCTGACTCCGTAAATGTTCGTATTGGTCCGGGATTGTCTTACGCAAATATGGGCCAAGTAAAAAAAGGTGACAAACTTGCCATCTTGGATGAGAAAAATAAATGGTATCAAGTCAGACTATCCGGAGATAAAATTGGCTGGGTTGCCAGCTGGTTGATTGACAACACTGATGTTAGTTCTGCAACCAATAAAGTTGGAATCGTTAAGGTCCCTAATACAACTGTCTTCAAGAGTGCTGATGCTGGAAGCAATGTTTTAGGTACTATCGAACAATCACAAAAAGTTACGATCATGTATCAAGAACAAGATTGGACACAAATTTTGTACAATGGTACTGCTGGCTGGGTCAAATCCAGTTTCATCCAAGGTACTCAGGAAACTTCTGGTTCAACTGTCTCTTCAAATACTTCCTCTGATAATGACATCAAGAAAGTTACCGTTACTCAACCAAATACCAAATTACGTATCGAGCCTGACCAAAACGGCCGTGTCGTTAAAACAGCTAAGGTCGGTAAACAATTTGATTACTTAGGTAAAGACGGCAAGTGGTATAAAGTTCGTGACTCAGACGGCTCTGTCGGTTATGTTGCCAGTTGGGTCGTTACCATTTCTGGTACTAAGAGCGCTGTTAAGTCAGCAGCCACAAATATTTCCGAGGCTACGATCGTCATTGATCCTGGACACGGTGGCAATGATTCCGGTGCTGAATCTAAAAAGAATACTTACGAAAAGAACTTCACTCTCGCTTATGCTAAAGCTATCAAGAAAGAACTCGAAAAAACTGGTGCACGTGTCGTTCTAACCCGTTCAGGTGATGACAGTAAATCACTCGGTGAAAGAGCTCGTCTATCAAGCAAGATTCAAGCAGATGCATTTATCAGTTTGCATTTTGATTCCAGTGCTCAAGAAAATGCTGGTTCTGGTGTCACAACTTACTATTATAATAAAGACAAAGATGGTTCCCTTGCTGATGACCTAAATAGTCAACTCAAGAATCTTTCCATAGGTAATCGTGGGACAGCTCAAAAAGATCTCTACGTTCTCCATTACAACAGTCAACCATCAGTCTTAATCGAGCTAGGTTATATCAACTCGAACACAGATTATAAGTACATCAATTCCGATACTTACAAAGCTGAAGTTGCTAAAGATGTAGCTAATGGTTTGAAAGAATATTTTAAATAAAATTATATAAATGACAAAAAAGTATGTCCAAACACGGTCAGCTTTCTAGGATTTAAATAATAGCTCCAGCAATCTGATATTTTTGATTGCTGGAGCTATTATTTTAAACAGAAAAATATTGCTTTATTCCACGCCTGCGCCACATTTTTAACAAATGAGTTGTCTTTTTTGTTATAGTTAGACCAACTAATGGAGGAAAGCCTATGAAAGTATATTTAATACGCCACTCTCAACCAGACTTCAAACAAGTTGACCAAGCGGGTTATGTTGGCTATGGACGTGACTTAACCCGCTTAACTCCATACGGTATTAGGGTCGCCCAAAAAGTTGCTTTAAATCCTATTTTTGACGAAATGCAACTACTTCTAGTCTCTCCTTATACTCGGACCATGCAAACGGCCATGGAATTTGCTAAAAAGAACCCTAATTTACCTACCCAAGTGGAATTGTTACTTCACGAATGGCGTCCCGATCTAACTGGCCGTAAGTTAACTGGTTATCCGCAAGTCAAAGCCGCTTTCAACGACTACCTTCATAATACTCACCATTCAGATATGGATTACGAAACTGCTGAACAATTAATTACACGAGTAAAATCGGTGCTCGATAAATACAAGGATGACTATGACTGCATTGGTTGTGTTACTCACGGACAAGTTATCCGTAGAATGATGGGACTTGATATGCACACACAAATTCCTTATTGTGGTATTTATGAACTAGATTACAAATGACTGGGGGAAGCAATTATCAAAAATTTTGAAAAATCGTTACCTACAAAGAAAACACGTCAACTTTACGATAAAGCCGGCCGGTTACCCAGACTATTTCGGACATACAATCGACGTCAATTCATCGAATTATTGATTGGCCTCGTTACCCTCTTCTTTCGTGGGATTGGTATTATCTTTTTAATCGCATCATTAATGGACTTGTACTTTTTCTCAGCAGTTTATAAAGTACGAAATTTGCACACCGGCGAAACATTTATGATGGAACGTGATGAGTGGTCACACTATCGCACCCTTTACAAAAAACAAAAAGCTATGGCATAACTATTCGTTGGTTCTTTCTCAAGTCTGGTTACGGAACCGAACATAAAAAAGGTTAGATATTTTTCTCTTGGTATAAATCCAGAAAAAATATCTAACCTTTTTGCTTATATTAAATTTCAAATAATGCGTAATCCCTTTATCGAATCAATTGGTTATACCGTATAAAAAACAACGAATATATTAGTCTCTGGGTGCAAGAAATGTTGGCAGCAGTGACGGTGGCGTTAGGACTTTACTATTACACCACGGGACAAGTTTTGAAATTCGCGTACTTTGCGAAGTTCAAAATCGAGACTTGAGACCGCTCTTTGGCTCCAATCGGTCCCCACAGCGCCAACATTTCTTGCACACAGAGACGACAACTAACCAAATTAAAGAACCTTATTCACTATATGGATGTACACAATCTGCCAAACGAGACTGAATGTAATTTAATTCAGTCTTCTTCAACTCACGTGTTTCCTTAATTGTTTTAACTAATCCCAGAATTGTTTCTTTCTCTGATTCGTCAGTCAAATTCAAGCAATAACCATTACGACGTAAAAAGAAGTCCATCGCTGCAATTGCTGTTTGAGTATTATATTTCTCAAAGATATCATCACAAATGATTGTACAGAATAAATGTGTCAAATAAACATTCAAGTTATCGAATTGATTTAAAAATTCAATATTACTTTGTAATCGCTTTTCACTAAACGTGATTTCTTCGTTATCTTCAATCGCTAAATGAATTGCGACAATTTGATCATAAGTTAATTTTTCAAGTTTGTTTTCCATATTTACATCCATTAAATTATTTTTTCAATTTCCAATAAGTCACTTACACGATAATCTTCACCAAAATCAACTGATTCAGAATTCAATAATATTGTATTAGCACCAACACTCTGACCGAAATCGATATCAATCTTACGATCACCAACAACCCAAAGATCCTCTTTCTTCAGGTCATATTTATTAATCAAGTACTTCAGCATATCGGGGTCAGGCTTTCGCTTGAAACCGTCAGCAACACTGATAACTTCTTTAAAGTAGTGTTCAATCCCTAAAGACTTTGCCAAAGGAAAAATTGATTGGTCACGATGTGTAACGATAAATTGCATGCAATGTTGCTCATCACAATATTGCAAAACATTTTTAATATGTGGAATCAAAGTAATCTTGTCATGATACTCTTTTTCATATCTGAAATAACTGGCATAAAATACTTTCACCGCTTGTGCTACATCATCTTGATCTTTTAATAATTCAGTCACAAACTTCCGCACAGAAGTCTTCTTAGCTTCCTTAAAAATTGTATCTTTTGACAAACTAATCCCAAAGTTTTCGCGTAAAGATTTCTGAGTCGCTGAGACAATCCCTGGATAACTATTAGCAATAGTATCATCAAAGTCCCAAACAATACTTTTCATATTTATCTCTCCATTAAAATAGTTACTGGTCCATCATTGGTCAATGATACTTGCATATCAGCCCCAAATTCACCAGTTTCAACGGTCAATCCATACCCTCTCAATAAGTCATTGAATTGATCATATTTCTTGCTTGATGTCGCAAAATCACCTGCACCAGTAAAACTTGGTCGGTTACCATGCTTAGTATCCGCATAGAGTGTAAACTGGGAAATCGACAAGATCTTTCCATCAACATCATTTATTGCTAAATTCATTTTATCATCCGTATCCGAAAAGACACGCATATTTGCAATTTTTCGTGCCATATATTCGAGTGTTTCATCTGTATCTTCATTTGCAAAAGCAACTAACAAACAAAATCCTTGATCAATTTGACCAAGGATTTTGTCGTCAACAGTCACTTTAGCTTGAGATACTCGTTGTACTACAACTTTCATTAAGCTACCGTCCTCTTGATTTCATAGACATTTGGTATATTCTTCAACTTCGAAATAATGTTATCCAAATGTTCCTTATTATTAACACCAATACTTACATGAATGATGGCCATCTTTTCTTTATCAAGGCGACCAATTACATTATTTAGCGTATTAGTATTCGAATTGATTACTTGTAGTACTTCGTTGATCAGGCCATTACGATTAAAGGCATAGACATCAAGTTCGGCGGTATAACGCTTCTCTTTTGTGACATTATCCCAACTAACGTCAATGAATCGACGCTTTGCTTCTTCACTTTGGACATTAGGACAATCGGCACGATGAATCGTCAACCCGCGGCCCTTAGTAATATAACCAACAATTTCATCCCCAGGAATCGGATTACAACATTTAGCTAAACGAATTAGCAAATTATCGATTCCTTGCACGGAAATACTAGTATTAGCGTTATTACGTTCCTTTTTAAGTTTAGGACTCTCAGATTGTGGCTGTGTAACCTTTTCTTCAGTATTAGTAATAACTTGTTCTTCAAGCTCTTTTTTCTCAGCTTCTTTTTTGCGGTCTGGATCTTCACTTACTAACTTATGAACGACGTTAATTGGCGAAAGTTCACCATAACCAACTGCATTGAACAATTCATCTGGCTCAGTATAGTTGAAAATTTTCATAGCAATTTCCAAATGTTTCTTATCAAGATATTTTTTACCTGACAAAGAACGATTCTTCAATTCATTTTCAATTGACTCACGACCGAGGACAATATTTTCTTCACGATCTTTAGTTCTAAAGTAACGTTTGATTTTATTACGTGCTCGTGAAGTATAAACAACATTGACCCAGTCACGACTTGGCTCTGAGTTAGAGTTAGTCAACATTTCCACAATGTCGCCATTCTTCAATTGATAGTTTAATGGAACCATTCTGCCATTGATTTTAGCACCAATCGAATGATTACCAACTTCCGTATGTACTTGATAAGCGAAATCAAGCGTTACAGCGCCCTTAGGTAGCTCGATAACTTCACCTTCAGGCGTAAATACATAAACACGGTCATTGAAAATTTCACCCTTCACTGACTTCATAAAATCAGCGGCATTATCAGAATTTTCTTGAAGTTCCAAGATTTCACGGAAAACATCGATTTTTTGTTCATTATCGTCGATGTTAGCACCTTCAAAATTACCTTCCTTATAAGCCCAGTGAGCAGCAACACCATATTCAGCAACTTGATGCATTTCAAATGTTCTAATTTGAACTTCGAGTGGTTGACCACCAGGGCCAATGATTGTTGTATGTAGCGATTGATACCCATTTGCCTTAGGTACAGCAATATAGTCTTTGAAGCGACCTGGAATTGGCTTCCACTTAGAGTGAATCGAACCCAAAACCGCGTAACAATCCTTAACTGAATCAACCACGATACGAATAGCTAGCAAATCATATAATTCAGAAAATTGCTTATGCTTATCACGCATTTTCTTATAGATTGAATAAATATGCTTAGGACGACCATAAATATCATATTTAATACCCAGGGCGTCAACATTTTTCTTAATATAATCAATGGCTTCAGCAATATAAGCTTCACGTTGATCACGTTTACTATTCATCAAGTGGACAATCCGGTAATACTGTTGGGGATTGATATAATGCAAAGATAAGTCTTCCAATTCCCATTTGATCTTACTAATACCTAAACGATCAGCTAAAGGTGCATAAATTTCCAAAGTTTCATTGGCGATACGACGTTGTTTATCCGGACGCAAAGCCTTTAAAGTTCTCATATTATGCAATCGGTCTGCCAATTTCACCATGATGACACGTAAGTCCTTGGCGGTTGCCAATAACATCTTCCGGTGATTTTCGGCCAAAAGTTCTTGATGAGAGTGATATTTATATTTACTGATTTTGGTAACGCCATCGACAATCGTGCCAACTTGTTCACCAAAAAGTTCTTTAACATCACCAAGGGTCACGTTGGTATCTTCAACGACATCATGTAAATAACCTGCTGCCACAGTATAAGGGTCCATATGTAATGAAGCTAAAATTTCTGCTACTTGAGTTGGGTGAATAATATATGGCTCGCCAGTAGCACGCTTTTGCTCCTTGTGAACGTAAGCCGCAAACTGATACGACTTATTGACAAATTCGACGTGCTCCTCGTTCATATAGCTACGACAAATATCTAAAACTTCTTCTGGTGTATAATCTTTAATTTTTTTCATGGAAATATTCACCCCGTTACAATAAAAAGCACTCAGCGAGTGCTTTTAAGTTTACATATTATTATGATTGCTTTAATGCTAAATATCAATTAATTTTCTTTATCAAATAAGAAATAAATTAAAATACTTAAAACCAAGTAAATTCCGGCTAAAAAATAGCCGTAGCGACCATATTTAACGAACACACTGATTACGAAGATAACTGGAAAAATAACTAAATTATAAAACGATAAGTTATATTTCTTCGAAAACCAACCAATAAAACTGGCAAACAAAATATTGATAATAAAGAATAACCAAATGATGCGGTTCGTTCTACCTAAATGAAAGAGATTAAACAAGATTGGCATAATAAATACCAATACGATTGAGATTAATGCAATATAAGTTGTTTTTGATTTTTCAACTTTTTCCAAATATTTTTCACGATTTGTTCCTCATTTTACTGTTAGTTCGTACTTATATGATAGCACTGATAAGAAATACATGGGAGCAGTTTCAGCTCGCATGATTCGAGGACCTAAGCCCACTGATACAAAATCATTTTGATTCAAAAAGTCGATCTCGTCTGGAGCAAATCCACCTTCCGGTCCAAAAGCACATAATACCGATTTTGGTGACTGATTTAAAGTTTGACCGAGACGACTGATTTCACCCTGCTTGGCCGATTCTTCATAAGCAACTAAATTGGCCTCTGCTTGATATTTCAATAAATCAGCCAACTTGTTAACATAAATAACTTCAGGAATAATCCGGCGTTTAGACTGCTGAGCCGCATTTTTGGCGATTTCTTGTAAACGAGCTAGTTTCTTTTCAACGACATTAGTCTTCCACTTCATTATCGAATACTTAGAATCGAAGAAAATAATCGTCTTAGCTCCTAATTCAGTCGACTTCTGGGTAATCCACTCAATCTTATCCTTTTTAGATAAGGAACAGGCCACCGTCACATCAACCGGCATTTCTGTACTAGGGCGATTTACCAACTCAATCGAAGTCAAAATATTGTTATTCTCACTATCAATTTCATCAATTGTAGCTGCATATAGTTTCTCACTTGGATCCACCAAATAAACAATATCACCAGTCTTATGACGCATTACTTTAGCAATATGCTTAAAAGTCTCTGCTTCATCGATTGTAAATTTATCACTATTAATAATTTCTTTAACGAAGTATTGCTCCATCTTCCGCCTCGAACTCTTCTTTTCTTCTACAAATTAATGTTGACCATCCCTTTAAATGGAAAGCTTCCAAGACGATAAAGCCTTGTTCAGCCATTTGGTCAGTTATCAATTGCTCTTTTTCATTAATAATACCCGATAATACTACAAAACCATTAGCATTCAAATGATTATCGATGTCAGGAATAAATTGTTGAATGACATCGGCTAACATATTAGCGACAATCACATCAACTTTGCCATCAACACCATCAAGTAAAGAATTTTCAAATACTTCAATATCTTCACAGCCAGGATTCAGTTGAATATTTTCCTTGGCAGCGCGGACAGCTTCAGGGTCAAGATCGTAAGCCTTGATATCCTTCACACCCAACAAACGAGCTTGAATCGATAAAATGCCTGAACCAGTTCCGACATCATAAAGTGAGTCAGCATCGCCTAGAATTAGCTCTAATGCTTGCATACATGAATAAGTAGTTGGATGGGTTCCGGTACCAAATGACTTACCAGGATCCATAACAATAGTATGTTCATCAGCGTACTTTGGTTGGTAATCGACCCAATTAGGTACAACCGTCAAATAGCGACTGATTTTTACCGGATGATAATACTGTTTCCATTCATTTTCCCAGCTACTATCATCTAGTTCACTGATAGAAATCTTAACTCCAGTAGTATCAAAGCCAAATTCAGGTAATTTATCGATTTCAGCTTGTAAGTTATTTACAATTTTATCATCATAACTGTTCTCATCAAAATAAGAGTTAATTTTTGTTTTAACCTCATTATTTTCATCGTCAACCATTTCTGTCCCATTAGCGCCAACACGCATAAAGACATCCGAAATAATTTCAGGATCAAAATCATTAGGAATGGCGACCGTTATTTTTTTCCAAAGCATTTATGTAGTTCCTCCAGTTGTATCTGATTTAAAACGTGGCTTTTGTCTTTCCACCATTATATTAGTCTCAAGTCACAAGTTTCCCTGTTTGCGACTGAAGACAACAACTTATAGTTATTAATTAGATTACTAGAAAAAGCCAATAAAAAAAAGAGGTTCTTTCTTAACTTTGGTTATCTACCGTCTCTGGGTGCAAGAAATGTTGGTGCTGTGGGGACCGATTGGAGCCAGAGTGCGGTCTCCAATCTCGATTTTGAACTTCGCAAAGTACGCGAATTTCAAAACTCGTCCCGTGGTGTAATGGCTAAAGCCATAACGCCACCTTCACTGCTGCCAACATTTCTTGCACCCAGAGACTAATATATTCGTTATTCTTTATACGATGTAACTAACTAATTTGATAAAAAAGTGCTATCTTATTCGAAATTGAACATAAGCAAAAGGCTAGATATTTTTCTGGATTTATCCCAGAAGAAATACCTAGCCCTTTTTATTTAATGAAAAAATTAATCGAATTGAGGAATTCGCCTTGACTTGCTTTTATTTTGAACGAGCTTCTTCTAAACTCAAGTGATTGATTAGATTATTATCAGTATCCATACAGTTAAGGGCGTCAATTAAATCAACAAAGTAATTGTTTAATTTTTCAGCCATCACACTGTTTTGAAGATGATATTTATCAAGGTAAGAAATACACAACTTCATAAAACGATGGATATTTGAAATATAATTATCGGCTAAGCGTGAATATGTTTCATATCTCAACGCTTCCCCTCGTTCGATAATTTTCATCGTCTTAAAATATTCTGTAAAAACCTCGTTATAAGTTACAAATCTTTCTAAGAGAACGTTAGTTTCTAATATACGATATTTATTTGATTGTGCTGTCATAAATCCTCCACCTCATTTCTTTTTAATATAATAGCATATGAATTTAATTATGCAAAGTATTAGTTTATTTTTATAATACTATTAAAAGTCGATTATAGGTGGGTTTTAGCTCAGCTACTTTTATTCTTAACAAAAAAAGATAATTTAAATCATAAAACTATATTAACCAAAAACATAAAATATCGTGTTTTACTAGTGCATTCCTAGGCTCTAGTCTATATTTAAAGATTTGTGTTAAAAGATAAAAATGCTTGTCAGAAGAAATCATCCAACAAGCATTTTTTATAACATTATTCTCAAAAACCATTATTTTCCGTTAACTGTTTAAACCATAATCCACTTTTTTTAACCGTTCTTCGATAATTATCATTCAAATCAACTCGGAAAAAGCCATAGCGATTTCGGTAACCATTTAACCAAGACCAACAGTCAACAAAAGTCCACATATGATAGCCAAAACAATTACTACCGGCGGCTATACCCTTTGCTAATTGTTCTAAATGTTCCTTCATAAAATCAATTCGATACTGATCATCAATCATCCCCGTATCGTCTTTAAAACGTTCCTCGTCAGCAACACCCATACCGTTTTCACTAACATACCAAGGAATATTACCATACTCGTCACGCATCATTATCGAGATATCATATAGTGCCGGTGGATAAATTTCCCAACCGCGATAAGGATTGATTCTTTTATCAGGCCAATCATATGCTTCAAACCAATCTTCCGGCATTTTTGCAGGTTTATGGGGATTACTAGGTGCCTGTACCCTCCGTGGTTGATAATAATTAATACCAACGAAATCTACCGTATTATCAATAATCAATTGCTTATCATTTTCATCAATCTCAGGTAGTAACTCATTATCTGCCAGTAATTTAACTAATTCGTTCGGAATATGTCCTAAAACGACTGGATCCAAAAAACTTCTGCTACTAATCAAATCAGAAATTCGCTTAGCCTCTAAATCTTCAGGATCATCACTACGGCTATATGCAGGCAGAACATTCAAAATAATACCAATTTTACCTGTCTGCTTCATCTCGCGGTATTTCTGAACCGCTTTAACGTGTGCCATCAAAGTATTGTAACCTACCTGGATAGCTCGTTTTAAATCAACTACTGCTGGATAATGATAACCATATAAATAACCACATTCAATATGGACAGTCGGTTCGTTAAACGTCGACCAATTTTTTACTAAATCACCAAATTGTTAAAACGCTACTTGGGCATAATTAGCAAAATCATCTACTGACTCTCGATTCTCCCAACCACCACGTTCCATTAACCACCAAGGCATATCAAAATGGAAGAGATTCATGATTGGTTCAATTCCATTATCAAGCATCATTTGAAAGTAGGTGCGATAAAACTTTACTGCCTCTTCATTAACCGTCTTACCATCTGGTAATAATCTTGCCCATGAAATAGAGGTTCGAAATGAATTCATACCAATCTTTTTCATATTTTGAACATCTTCTGCAAACAGCTCGTATGTGTTTGAAGTATTCTCAGGACCTTGATTATCATTAAATTTTTCAGGATTCATTTCAAACCATTTATCCCACGTTGTTGCTGACTTACCATCCAATAAGCTGTGACCTTCTGTTTGTGGAGCCGAAGTAGCAGCCCCCCAGAGAAAGTCCTTTGGGAATTTTATCATTTATCTATCCTCAATTTTTCAAAATATTTTCTGAGAGTAGCCATTTATCAACATTATCTTTGTGTAAACTGACATATTTCGAATAAATAATATCCAATTGAATCAAAATTGGTACTTGAGGCGATACACTTCCTAACGCTTCATCCGGTGAAAAACTAGCCGCATAAATTGTTTCCTCACAGTAATCAATAAATGGTGAATCTTCATTTGCAGTTATTAATAAAAAGTGTGCTCCGTTTTCCTTGCCTAGCTTAATAGCTTTCAAAATATTTGGGTCTTTAGCACTAAGTGATGAAATTAAAATCAAATTATCCGCACTTGCCGAAGCCGCTGATAAAAGAATTGAATGCTGATCACCATAGACTTGAATAAATTTTCCGAAGCGTGAAAACTTGAACGTAAAATCCTGGCCTGCGAAGGAATTGAAACCTAAACCCCAAAATAAAATTATTTTGGTTGTATAAATTAAATCACAGAAGTTAGTAACTGCCTGACTGCGATATGAAGCGTCACTTCTAGTTGCCAAAGCATGATAACTAGCTGTCACAGGAGTAGAAATCATGCTTGCATCTACAGTTTGATCCCTCAAGGACAAGCTATAAAGAAAAATTAACTCCTTATAATTGTTCAAACCAAGCTTTTTACAAAACCTTGTTATCGAAGGTGCCGATACAATAATTTCTTTTGCCAGGTCACTAATACTTAAAATCTTTCGTTTAGCTATAAAATAATCTGCAATCACTTGTTCCACTGAAGTAAAATCATTTCTTTTTGATTCTATTAATAAAAATAGGTCATTAACTTCATTGGCCATAATTTCCCTCTTTATTTGTTGACTTTTATCGTCTTAATTTCTCCAGGTTTAAACAAGCCTAACGAAACCATTTGCTTTTTACCTAGACACTTAACGATTTTACCAGTAAAGTCAGTGAAACTCATAACACGAGCCTCTTTTAGCACTAAATCGTTATCACCGTCACAAATAAATTTATTGGGATTATAAATCCGTAGCAACCAACCTGACTCATCTTTACTCTCAGTCAAACTACTAAACACTAAATTATCACTATTAATCTCCAAAAATGGAACGGATTGAACCTTTTTATCCAAATCGTGCATGACAAAGTATTTCAAAGTATTTGTAAATTGATTCAAATCTTGTATTTGATAGTACGGATTGCTGATAGCATACTTCTGAAATTGTTTCATAATCTGAGCTGGATCAAATTCTTGGTTAAGTTCGATTGCAAACTTAAAATGCAATTGCTCTTTCAATTGACTATCAGGTGTTGGAATATATGTAAATTGATTTCCAGATGCAACCCCAGGTCGCCGCTGTAAATCTGGGCGTCCTAAAAAGCCAACTGACCTGAATAATGTCAATGCAACTTGATTAAAATCATTCCCAACAATTTGATATTCCTTAATTCCTTTAGCATAAACCGTTACATTGCTGTGATTGTCATGCAAATTAACATAATGCAGCATTGGATAAATAGAAGTTGGTTCCTCATGCCAGCCAATCTTTTTCCAATCATGTAAATGTGGATCTGTTGTTGGACGTGCAATATACCCAAATCCAGTATCAGCATATGAATATTTATTTGTACTTGTATTTGTTTTAATAATCGCACGCATCCGGTGATCTTCAACCTGATTATCAATTAACAAATGAACGTTAATTAAATTACTATCATCTAAAGAAATATTTAATTCATACTTTATTACTTTATCTTGTCCATCTTCCGCACGACTCTTTAGATTCTGTGGTAATAACCAATCGCCTTGAATTACCATGTTTTGTTGATTTTGACCAGATTTACACATAATCTCGGCGTTAGAAAAATCTAAATCTATAATTCGATCTTGATATGCTGGCGAATAATCATACGTATCACCTTCATCACCATCGTCAATAAATTTAATGAAATCAGCTATTTTTTCACTAGTTTGCAAATTCAATAAATCTAACTGACCATCATGATAAGAAACCTGATAATGATGATTCTTAATTAATTTGGAATCATCTGCTTTAACTACAGCAATTTCACTTGCAGACAATGGTTTAACTTGTAAATTAATCCATTGAAGTGCTGGAATAGTGACCTTAGCGGAACAATCATAAACGTAATAATAATCTTCTTCAGCGTATTGTGATTCATCCCGCTTAATTTGACCGTGGTATTTTTTAGTCGTTTTCCATACATCAAATGAAAGTTTCTCATCGCCGTTAAAAATTTCAAAATTCTTACTCTTTAATGAAATTTGGAATTTAACATTCTTTTGAACCGCGAACGGTAACGTATTGAAAAACGTCAATTGGTTGGCTTGTTTATGAACCTCTGACTCCGCAATTTTTCGAGTCAAATAATCGACTGTTGAATAGGATAACTGGTCAGCTTCTCGTAATCTTTCCAAAATAATTTGATTAGTTTTATCACTGTTACATCCGCCAGCGCTATCATGTGCCTGATTGCGGACAATTAATTTCCATATCTTATCTAGCAACGACTTTTTGTAAGGAATGCCCACACGATCAGCCATAGCCATCAGCGGTTCCAATTGATAAATCATCCGACGTTCAAGTTTGTCATTCAAATACTTTTGATCATATCTTGAAGAATAAATCGAACGGTGAATTTTTGAAACTGAACTGCTTATAAACTCACCTGAAACGTCATCCAACTGTTGCTTGCTCTTATGAATTTCAGTAAATAATTGTGGATAATTGCTTTCGACCAGTTGTGTATCCTGATCTATCAGCTGTTGATTATAAAAATCAATTCGATCTTTTAAATTATAATCAACATATCGTTGATCACCACCAACTGGAAAGGCAATGTCATCCAAAGTAGTTCCATCGACAATGGTCTTCATAACTTCCTTGACGTTGTCATCATAAATTAAACCAACACCTACAAAATACCCATCTTTAATATTAACAACTGAAACATCAGAACCGTCTTCAGACTTCCAGTTAAATTCGCGTGCTTTAGTCTTATCAGCTGATAGACCTCTCCAGAAAACCGCATCATGAATATCCATGCCATTATAAATTTTAGGCATATCGGCACCTTGACCAAAAGAATCTGGTAAGTAACCTATCTTTTGACCACCACCTAAATCTTGAGCCATTTGCATACCTAAACATAAATTACGAATAATTGATTCACCTGTAATAATCAACTCATCAGTTTGGGTATACCATGGTCCAATAAATAAACGGCCGGCCTTGATCCACTTACGTAATTCTGCTCGTTTTTCTGGATAAGCATCCAAGTAATCGTCTAAGATACTCATCTGACCGTCTAACAGATAGTAATCGACTTGTTGTTTCTCTAAAGCTGCGAAAACCTCATCCATATGATAAACAAACTGAACAATAGCTTCATTTCTAGTAAAGTACCATTCGAAATCCCAGTGGGTATGTTGAATCACATGTACTTTTTTCATATCAATTCCTTTCAAATAACGCATTGTACAAATTAGTAGATAACGCGCGGTGCTAGTTAAATGTTCCGCCTCCAAGAGCAAGAAATTTTGGTCGCTATGGGGACCACCGAAAGCCAAGGTCTTTCGGTTCGCTTTTGAACCTCGCACAAATCGCGAGTTTCAAAAGTCGTCCCGTGGTGTAAACACTAAAGTGTTAACGCCACCTGCACAGCGACCAAAATCTCTTGCTCTTTCCGGCTAGTTTATTCTTTGTTTCTAAATCAATAGTGAACAATTTTCAGTATTATTACGTCACTGATGACTAAATTTATAGGATACGGGGTTATATTTGGATTCTAAATCCATAGTTAAAAATCAATTAGCACCACCGTTTGATAAGTTAGAAGTAGACTATTGCCAATTCTAAATTTCATCAACTGTATCAGCCAAAATACCCTTATCTTCATTTTCCAAAATCGTTTGTCGAAAGTTTTCATCCATTAACTTACGGGCAATTTTACTTAAAAGTTTTAAATGTTCTGTTGAACCGTCTTTCGGAATACTTAGCACAAATGCGACATTGATTGGCTTTTTATCTAAGGCATCCCATTCAATAGGATGAGCAAACTTAGCTAAGAATAATCCCGGCTTGGTAATACTGTTGTCATTACTATGAGGTATTGCAATACCGTCTTTAAACCCAGTTGTCGATTCCTTTTCACGATTTTTTAAACCTTCATAGAAATCCGTTTCTGATGAACTATAACCTTTCTCACTAACAAATTTAGCTATATTTTGAAATGCTTCATCTTGGGTCTTACTATCGTTGTCAAAAAAATATTTTCTTGAGTAAAAATTGCTTTATCCATGTTTTCACCTACATTTTTATTTATTCATCAACACTTTTAGCTGCTTCAATAACAGCATTACTTCTTGTTAGACCAATGATTAAGGCTGTTACGCAAATACCGGCACTAACACATAAAATCCATGTCACGAATGGAATTGGCTGTTCGATATAACCAATAAACGTTCCTAATGGTGAACCAATTCCTCCGTAGAATTTACATCCGGTTGCTGCTACTAAACCACCAGCCATCGCTGAACCAGACACATTAGCAATAATCATTCTTAATGGATCAGAAGCAACAAACGGAATAGCTCCTTCAGTAACACCAACTAACCCCATACCAAGGGCTGCACTAGCAGCTGTCTTTTCATCTTTGGAAAACTTGTTTTTCCAAATCATTGAAGCTAACCAAACACCAAGTGGAGCAACGGAAATTGCTGCTTGAGCAGCTGTACCGGGAACAAAGTTGGCACCTTGAATACCATATTTTGTCATCGTATCAGTAAAAATTGCTGTACCGAAAATCAGAGCTGTTTTATTAACAGGACCACCTAAATCAAAACCAATCATGGCACCAATGACAGCTCCTAATACAATCGGAGCACTTGCTGAATTAGTATTAATCCAATTTAGCC